>CAYPFW010000001.1:0-600453 GCA_964410585.1 uncultured archaeon
ATGGAAGGTGCAAGAGTAAGAAAAGCAGAAGAAGGTCTTTTAAGATTAAGAGACAGCTGCGATACAGTTATTGTGATTGAAAACCAAAAATTAGTCGAGCTTGCTGGAAACAGACCATTGAAAGAGGCTTTCGGTGTAGCAGACAATTTAATCGCAACAATGATCAAAGGTATCACAGAGACAATTTCTCAACCATCTTTGGTTAACCTAGACTATGCAGACGTTAGGACAATCATGCATTCAGGTGGTGTTGCAACAATAGGAATCGGTGAGTCAGACACAAAGAACAGGGCAGAAGAAGCTGTAAGAACAGCATTGACACACCCTCTATTGGATGTTGACTACCAAGGTGCTTCAGGTGCTCTTGTCCAAATCATTGGTGGAGAAGACTTGAAACTTGAGGAAGTAAACCTTGTAGGTGAAACAGTAGCAAGAAACATGAGCCCAGATGCATTGGTCATGTGGGGAGCAAGAATCTTGCCAGAATACAAAGGAAAACTACAAGTAATAACAATTATAACAGGGGTAAAATCGCCATATATCGTTGGAAAGGTTGACGAAGTTAGAGAAGCAAGAAAAACAACCAACGACCTAGGAATAGAACTCCTATTATAAAAAGAGGTTTGGGCCCAACCCCCCTCTTTTCTTTTTTTATTTTTATTTTTCTTACGGCAGACGTGAGTATCTTTAGTTGAAAGTGTGAGTAGAATTAAAGAATTATAAGTGTGAATAATAGGAAAACATGCTTTTCCTAGGAAATTTATGGAGGTTAAAATAAGGGTAACAACAATATTTGTAGTTTTGATAGTTTTGTTAAGTGTAGGTGTTTCGGTTTTCATGCATATAGAAAAATGGGCATTTGAAGATGCTCTTTATTTTAGTGTTGTTACAATGAGTGTTGGACATGGTTATTTGGTACCATCACAACAAGTTACCAAAATATTCATAGTTGTCTATGTGCTTAGTATGGGTTCTGTTCTATTATTGTTTTTAACCACAATAGGAGATATTTATTTCAGGCACGGTCATATTAAAATAGAAGAAAATGTAAAGAGTATAGGGGATAAAATTTCAGGAAGGAAGAGAAGGCCTTGGAGATCTAAATCCCTGATATCATTCAAAAAATAATATGGAGATACACATTCGTTTGGCATCAATAATAATAGTTTTGATAATTTTGTTATCTGTAGGAACAGTTACATACAAGCATTTGGAAAATTGGACATGGATTGAGTCCCTGTATTTTTCAGCTGTTACCTTAACGATTGTTGGTTATGGCGATTTGCATCCAACACATGATGTTTCAAGGCTGTTTACTGTTGTTTTTGTATTCACAGGAGTTTCATTTGTTTTATTTTCTCTCACTCTGATAGCAGATGCATATTTCAAGTATGGACACATAAGGTTTGAAAATAGAGTTAAAACTTTAGAGCAAAAAATAAGTGAAAAAAGAAAGCCCTGGAAGGGCAAAGGTTTGTTTTGGAGATTTAGGAAAAAAATTTGATTTATATTCATAATAAACTAATTGATAAATAATGAAATGGTTAATTATTTTGTTTCTTGGGATTGTTGTTTTAATTAGCGGGTGCATTTCAAACCAGTCTGGTGGAGAGGATTGTACACAGAATTCAGAGTGTAAATCAGGGGTTTGCGATTTGTATAAACAAGAATTAGGTACATGTGCGCCTACTCCTTGCAGACCTGGTGACAAAACAAACCATAATGATTTCTACTGCGACGAAAGTGGGAAATGGCAGTTATCAAAAAGTATTGGTATGCCCTGCAAAAATGATTTGGAGTGTTACCAACCAAGCTGCTACGAGGTTCCTAACTGCAATGTGAGGGAAAAAGCTTCTTGTCAAAATGGTTTATGCACCTCTGAAACTGTACAAGATGAGTGTGAGAAACAAGGCCTGAAAAAAATCCTGAGATCAGACCAATACAATGAGCAATGTTTTGAAAGCGTGAAACAGATGGCTCTTCCAACTGTTTGCGCGCCTTGTGGAAATAGCGTGTGCGACCAAGATTTGGAAACAAAATGCAATTGCCCAGAAGATTGTGGAGAGCAAATAGATGCTGGTTTGGAGGATTCTTCTTTGGTTGGACAGGAATTTGATTGCGGGGAACAACAAGAAATTAGTTCTGTAAGTTTCTAATAAATTGATAAATCTGTTTTTCCTATATTTCCCCATGGAAAAAATCAAACTAAACAATGGGATAGAAATTCCACAGATTGGTTTTGGCCTATATAAACAAGAGCCTGGACAAGAGTCTGAGCAATCTGTTCTTTGGGCCTTGGAGGCTGGATACAGGCATATAGATACTGCTTCTAGATACAAAAACGAGGAAGATGTTGGGAAGGCGATTAGAAAATCTGGAATCCCGAGAAAAGAAATTTTTGTGACAACAAAACTTTGGAGTGATGATTTTGATGATCCCCAAAAAGCACTTGATCTGAGTTTGGAGAAACTAGGTCTTCAGTATGTTGATTTGTATTTACTTCACTGGCCTGTTCCTGGGAAGAGACTAAAGGCTTGGAAAGTTTTGGAAAATCTTTTAGAGCAAAGAAAGTGCCGAGCAATTGGTGTTTCTAATTGTACAATAAAACACATTCAGGAAATTCTAAACAACTGCTCTGTTCAGCCTGTAGTCAACCAAGTTGAGTTTCATCCTTGGCTTTACCAAAAAGATCTTTTGGAATTTTGTAAATCAAAAAATATTGTTGTTGAAGCATACAGCCCTTTGACAAGAGGACAAAAACTTTCTGATCCCAAACTTTTGGAAATTGCCAAAAAGTATTCTAAAACAAGTGCACAGGTCTTGCTTCGCTGGGGAATCCAACACGGTCTTGTTGTTTTGCCAAAGTCAAAAACAGAAGAGAGGATAAAAGAAAATTTGGATGTTTTTGATTTTTTCCTGGGAAAAGAAGATATGCAAAAGCTGGATAGCTTGAATGAAAACCTAAGGTTTATGGGAGATCCAAACAGCAAAGGGTGGGATTAATATCCTTCAACTTTTAGGCCTCCTATATCTTGGAAATGTTTTGTGTTTTTTGTGATTAATGTGGTGATTCCATTTGAGAGTGCGATGCCAGCTACTAAGCAGTCACTTGGATTTATTGTTTTGCCCTCTCTGTTTAGTTTGCCTCCTAGTTCTGCTGCTTTAATTGTGGAATCTGGACTTAGTTCAAGGATGAATAGTCTATTAAATAGAATATTGGCGTCTTCTAGTTTTTTACTTCTATCGATTTCAGATTTTATTGAATAAATGCCAATAAGTGTCTCAAAAATATTTACTCTAGCTGTATAGACTGGTTCAAATAGCATTTCTTCTAATTTTTCTTTTACATTTTCTTTTTTTCTTAAAAAATCAATTAAAAATGTCGTATCAACAAGTTTCATTCTTCCCACTTCTTTAAAATAGAAGACATGTCCATCCTCGCTTTTTTTGCTCCTTCTTCAAATTCAAGCTCGCTTTTTTTAGAAATACTGCTCATAAGATCAAAGCATTTTAGCAGATCAGCTCCAGTTGATTTTTTAGTGATCCTTAAGACCTCGTCTGAGAAACTTTCGTCTGGTTTTTTTAGAGCTAGGAGACTTTCATATGCTTCTTTTTTTAGCGAGATGTTTATAGACGCCATGTACATATATTGGTACATAGATTTATAAAGATTTGTATAACATTGTTATATAAACCGATAAGCTTATATATCTCTTGATACTATAATATACAACAATTAATACTTCAATATCAAAAAGCATACAGTAAGATATATAAACCTCTTCAACCTAATATATTACATGAAAAGGGACCCTTTAGTAATAGTCGAAGAGATAATGCGTGCTTTAGAAGAGGAAAGGGATGCGCTTTCAGTTAACCAAATTGCCCAGAAAACAGGCATACACAACATCACAGTTAGGAAATATGTCCAAATAATTCAGGTTGTAAAAAGGGAGCCTGAAATCGAAATAATCAAAACCAAAAACTCTGTTATCATGAGGATAAGACGGCAAGAGAGTATATAGCGAGGCAAGTATGTTCAGAGAATATAGAAGGGAAAGGTCACCATATCCAAGCAAAATACAGATACGCAAAAACGATAGTGGTTATAGATAGGAAAATATTCAAAATCAGGAGGCAAAAATATGACGGAAACAAAAGAAGCAGACAAATACAAGGAACTCAGATACGGAGTTGCTTTGGAAAAAATATCAACAAAGCTAAGGCGTCTTGCGCTTATCGGTGCATTTCCACACAAAAAGGAAATAGCAGATATTGCAAAAGCAAGCCTGGAATTAAGGAATTCCATACAGGGAGACGAAAGCCTGGTAGATATGATAAAGACCGATTTAACAATCAGAATAGATACACTGGTCTGGTTTATGCATTCGCTTTTGGAGGAAACTCAGGATTTGGAAAAAATACAATCAAATGTCAGTCAGGAGCAGGAAACAATTCCAGATTACTTGAATTGAGAATTTAAAATCAGATGATAATATAGAATATTAAAATATGGGCGAACAATTGATGTCTTTGAGCGTTGGAGAGTTGACAAATAGGTCAGAGTCAGGCAGAGGTATTGTTCGCGTTGATGCAAAAACAATGTCTACATTGGGTTTGAAAGAAGGCGATATAATCGAAATCCATGGCCAAAGGCTCTCAGCAGGCTTAGCTGTCCGCGCATACCCAGCTGATGTTGGTTTTAATATAATTAGAATGGATGGAATCACAAGAAGAAATGCTGGAGTGGGTGTTGGCGAAACAGTAAAAATAGGAAAAGCAAAAGTCCAGGAAGCTGAAAAAGTCATCCTAGCGCCAGCTCAAAAAGGCGTTGTCATGCAAATGAATCCAGATCTTTTGAAGAAGAATCTTTTCATGCGACCCTTTGTTGAAAAAGACATTATCACACCATTCCCTGTTGTTAAACAGAGGAGAGACTCTCCCTTTGGCGATTTCTTTGGTATAGATATTGAGGAAATGTTTTTCACTCCTGTTCCAGGCGAAACAAAACTTGTTGTTGTTGCAACAAAACCAGCAGGTGTCGTGAGGATAACAGAAAAAACAGATTTACAATTAAGAAAAGAAGCAGTTGATTTAGAGTTAGAAGCCATACCAACAGTAACATACGAAGATATCGGTGGCCTGGGTGATTCGATTTTAAAAATAAGGGAAATGGTTGAACTTCCTTTGAGGCACCCAGAACTTTTCACAAGGCTTGGAATCGATCCACCAAAGGGCGTCCTATTATATGGTCCACCTGGAACTGGAAAAACTCTTTTAGCAAAAGCAGTTGCAAATGAGGCAGGCGCAACATTTAAATCAATTTCAGGTCCTGAATTTGTTTCAAAGTGGTATGGTCAGTCAGAAGCAAATTTGAGGAAGATTTTCAAGGATGCAGAAAGGGATGCGCCTTCAATTATTTTTATTGATGAAATAGATGCAGTCGCACCTAAAAGAGAAGAGGTCCGCGGCGAGGTTGAAAAGAGAATTGTTTCTCAGCTTCTTACTTTGATGGATGGGTTGAAATCTAGAGGAAGGGTTATAGTTATAGCAGCAACAAACAGACCAAATGCATTGGACCCTGCTTTGAGAAGAGGTGGAAGATTTGATAGGGAAATAGAGATAGGTGTCCCAGATCAAAAAGGTAGAAAAGAAGTTTTACAAATCCACACAAGAAACATGCCTCTGACAAAAAGCGTCGACCTTAATTGGTTATCAAGTGTAACTTATGGTTTTGTTGGTGCAGACTTAGAGGCCCTATGTAAAGAAGCTGCTATGTCTGCTTTGAGAAGAGTTTTACCAGAAATAAGCTGGAAAAAGCAGGATGAAATTCCTGAATCTGTTTTAGAAAAACTAAAAGTTTCAAAACAAGATTTTGAAAATGCTCTGAAAATGGTTGAGCCTTCTGCAATGAGAGAGGTAATGATTGAAATTCCAAACACAAAATGGGATCAGGTTGGTGGATTAGAAGAAGTGAAAAGTACACTGAAAGAAATAATACAGTGGCCTTTGGAAAACCCAGAAGCCTTCAAAAGGCTTGGAATAAAACCACCAACAGGTGTGCTATTTTATGGTCCACCAGGAACTGGAAAAACAATGCTTGCAAAAGCAGTTGCAACAGAGTCTGGAGCAAATTTTATTTCAGTTAGAGGACCTGAAATCCTTTCAATGTGGGTTGGTGAATCTGAAAGGTTGATAAGAGACCTTTTCAAAAGGGCAAAACAGGTCGCACCATCTGTCATATTTTTTGATGAAATAGATTCAATAGCTTCTAAAAGAGGCGGAGATGCAGGAAGCAGAGCTTATGAAAACATTGTATCCCAAATACTTGTTGAGATGTCAGGATTGGAAGACCTGCACAATGTTGTTGTCATTGCAGCCACAAACAGACCAGATATGATTGACCAGGCTTTGTTAAGGCCAGGAAGATTTGAAAAACAAATACTTGTCGGTGCACCAGATGAAAAGGCTAGATTAGAGATTTTGAAAATACATACAAAAAGTATGCCTTTGGAAAAGGATGTTGATTTGGATAAAATAGCAAAGGAAACAGAAGGTTTCACAGGCGCAGATTTGGAAGCGCTTACAAGGGAAGCTGGTTTGACAGCCCTCAGAGGCGACATGAAAGCAGCAAAGGTCACAAAAGAAGATTTCAACAAAGCTTCAAAAAATGTAAAGCCTTCTATTGAACCTAAAGTCATAGATTTCTACAAAAAAACAGCAGAAAAAATGAGGACTGGAATAGACGAGGGAAAGAAAGAGGAGACATCTTATCTTGGGTAAGCTTTTTTTGAATCTTTTTGTCCAGATTTTGTATCAAATAATAGGTACTAAACTTACCAATCGTTAACTTTATATATTACTAATTCAATATATCGCATATACGATATGGGATTAGAATGGGGTTCTGATGCAACAAGGAAGTTTGCGACAAATGTAGGCCTGACTACAAGCAACGGTCCACATGGCTACAATATAATGGCTACAGAGTGGACGCACCATGTTTCTTATAATCCACCATTGATAACTGTTTGTTTAAATCCTAACCATGCAACAACGGCTAATATTAGGAAAACGAAAACTTTTGGTGTCAACATTTGTGCTTTTGATCAAAATGTTTTGTCAAGTGTTTCTGGGAACAATACAGGAAAAGAAGTTGATAAGATAAAGGTTTTGGAAGATTTAGGTTTTGAGTTTTACAAAGCAAAAAAGATTGATGTTTTGATGGTTAAGGGAGCATCTATGAATGCTGAGTGTAGACTTGTCAAGGAAATCGAGCTAGGCGATCACATAATGTTTGTTGGTGAGGCTGTTCAAGTTTCTTCTTCTGATAAACCTCCCCTAGTTTTGTCTGGTGGAAAATACTGGAAGCTCACAGAAAATGTCCAAAAACCTGAGAAGGAATTTTTGAACAAAATTCAAAAGCTTGTTGAGAAGCACACAAAGTAATCAATTTATTTCTTTCTATGAATACATTCAATGGATCAAACAGTTAAGGGTATACAAAGACTAATTACTCGAAGGTTCAGGGAACTTGGAAGACTTTATGTTGTTACAAGCGAAATTCTAACTGTAACAGGCATTGAAAATTTTGAACAAAGGAAAATACCACCTCATCGTCTGGGTGTGATGGAGGATCCACATTCAGCAGACGGAGATTTTAGAACATTGTTCGTACTTAATGAGCCATATAGATGCTTTGTATCTCTTATCTCTAGGGGAAATTATAAAATTTTTGGAGAAGGTGATTTATCTCAAAAACAAAGAGATAAAATAGCAGAAGTCGAGCACGATTTGAATATTAGGATTTTTGATAAACATGAAGACGATAGAACTTTGTCTGAAATATTCCCTCATGAATTTAGGCCGTATGAGG
The DNA here is from genome assembly GCA_964410585.1 of uncultured archaeon. GTDB lineage: Archaea > Aenigmatarchaeota > Aenigmatarchaeia > QMZP01 > JACQNV01 > CAYPFW01. The sequence continues at coordinate 7,877 of CAYPFW010000001.1, forward strand.
GTCATCCAATAATTATATACCACAAATCAGGGATATTTTCTGGTGTTGTTGCGGTGAGGCCATTTGGCGCTGGTTTGTATATACAAATAGAACGTGACAATGCAACAAAAATATTCGGGTTAGGAAATTTCATAGGCGGATCTGTTCTCATTCATGATACAATTTATAGACTGACAGAGCACCGAGTAAAATAAAGAATTTAAAACTTAACAACATATTTTCTAAATTCTTTTAGAGTTGGAGCTTATATCATAATGTTGAAAGCTTAGGCTTTCAATAGCTGTTGAGCGAAGCTCAACATAAGCTCTTTTCACTCATGGAGGCAGTTATGGTTATTTACGATCAAAAGCGTGAAACATACTTTGTCGAACCTCTAAGGCGAGATATAATGGCAGCAATGCCAACAATACCCGATTTTCCAAAACCTGGAATTCTTTTTAGAGACATCAGACCTGTTGTAAGAAATGTAGGAATTTATCGTCGAGTTATTAGGTGGATGGTTGAGGAAGCCCAGGATCTAGAAAGAGAAAATGGAAGAAGGTTTGATGCTGTGTTGCCAATTGAATTGAGAGGGTATCTATTTGGGCCTGTTGTGGCCTATGAATTAAATCTCCCTCTAGCTGTTTCAAGAAAACCAGGAAAGCTACCTCCTCCAGTAATTGGAGTAAGCTATGAGAAAGAATATGGTAGTGATAGGCTAGAAATCGGTCCAGATGACATCACACCAAATCAAAATATACTAGTTATAGATGATGTTCTAGCTACAGGTGAAACACGTGCTGGTGTGAAAAAGCTTATTCAAGAAAGAGATGCAATGTTGGGTGCCTCTATTATGGCTGTTGAGCTAGCGTATTGTGGAGCTAGACAAAAACTAAATGGAGACAAAGTTAGAACACTAGTGGTTTTCGAATAATTATTCCTTTTGCTCTTCGGCTGCTTTTTGCAGTTCAGGAGCAATTTCATTTATTTTATTTACAGCCTCAATAAGCTCGCTTTGCAAATTCAAAACAAGTTTTTCAATTTCTTCTCTTTTTTCTTCAACAAGATTTTGTGCTTCCTCAGATGTTTTGTTTGTCATTACACCAGATCCAATGTCAACTAAGATCTTTTTGCTGTTTGTCGATTTTCCATAAACATAACAACCAGAGCCAATAGGAACAAGAACTTCATTTCCTTCTTTCATTGAATTAATTTCTCCCAAAGCAAATTTGGTTGTTTCCATTTCCATGTTTTTTTGTTGGAGCATTTCAATTTGCTGTTTCAATTCCTCTACTCTTTGCTGCAAAAGCTGGTACAAAATAAATTTGTGTTGGAGTTCTTCTTGCTTATTTTGAGAATCGTTTGTCATATCCAGTAAATTGGTATGTGAATATAAATGCTTGAATACAGTGGTTTTTTATATTTTATCTGCTTACTTTTCCGATGAATGAGAGAACTTTCTACAGAGCATTAATTATAAGACCGCTCGTACTTTTAGGTTTACCCTTGCTTGTTTTGGGTGGGTATAGGTGCATAAATTACCAAAAGCCAGAATCAGCGCAGGTTGTTGAACAGGAATCACCAAACCAAACACCTCAATCTCAGCAAACTCTTACAAAAAGTTTTGACAGAAGTAGAATAGACGAAGCTTCTCTTAGTAGAATTGTAAGATATGGTTTGGATACACAAGAAAATGGGATAGTTGAAATCACAAAAAGAGATTGTGAAGCAAAAAAATTAGGTAAGTTGCTGGATATACAAGTAAGATACACTGACCACAGAAAAGATATAGACATTTTCCAAGATCCAGAAGACGGCGAAAAATATGCCGGGGCTATAAGAAAAGAGATAGAAGATTCACAAAAGTTTTTTGCATGTGACTTGCTTCCAGAGGCAGATGTTGAAATTCTCATTCCCAGAACAACAGATGAAATATATTCTTCGAGGCTTCAGTCATTTGATTTTGATGAAAGGGTTGTTCTTTATATTGTTCCAGACATCAGGCACAAATTTTCAATTGATGTTAATTTTAAAACCGACAGAGGTCTTATTTTAGGAAATTCTGCGACATTGATGCTTTCTGAATACTTTGATCCCAGAATAGACTATCTTGTTTTGAAAACAGACTCTACATCAATTGTAAGACAAGTTAGAGGGGGAAGTGTGTGTTCAACGCGAATTATGGGACAAAAAGACAATGAAGCTGCAGTCATACAGTCACCAGTTGCAACTGTTTTGATTTCTCAGTTTTCAACATTTGTTTCTGATTTTATCTTGGATGACATAGAATCTGGAATAGAACCAGAACAAGCAAAGAGAAGGCATATTGACAGGTCTCATAGATTGGCTTGTATTCTGACTTCTGGCTGGTTTGGCCAAAAATATGGGAAACGTTTGACAGACGAAGAAGTTCCAAGATACACACTTTTAGGTTTTGATCCAATTGTTTCTAGGGAAGCTTTAGAATTAAGAAACAAATTAAAATCAGGAGACAGAGGAGCTGTAAGAGAACTTATACAAAGGTTTAGGGAAGAGCCAAATTATTTGAGCGAATAATTAGCTGTATGCAAACTCTACAATTTTTTTCATTGGCCATGTTTTAGCTAACCATAATGCAGAAATAAATCTAGCAACTTCTTTTGGTTCGTTGGATATGAGCCTATATGCTGTTCTATGCGGATCTTTGGTTTCACGTGCTCGCCAATCGCGATAAGATTGTTCTAGTTTTGGATAAAATTGTTGGATATATTTCAGTTCCATGAAAATTCCAATTGTTTCGTCCATGACTTCGTCTTGACTTATTTTTTGGTCAAGCCCAAGTCTTAATAATGATGTATAAAATTTATCAAAAAACACACACTTTGCATGTTTTTGGTGAGGTTTTGAGTTGAGCGAAAGATGAGAACCCTCATGTGCAAGAACGGCATCACGCGGGAGTTTAAGGAAAAATGGATTCTCTTCGTCATATAGTTGAGCCCTCTCAGGATTAAGTTCTCTAACAAGTTCTGGAGAACATGCATAAGCATATGGTCTATGTTCTGAAAGAAGACTGGGTTCTGGATCATCATTATGAAGGGCTATAATCTTACCATCATCTTCGTGTGCTGCAAAACATTTACTTAATCCCCACCTGTTTATTGATAAAGTTATTTCTGGTTCGTCTAATCCAAACCTTCTTACATAAACTTCGCCTTCTTGGACATATCCTGGAAGCTGTTTTGTAGATGCAAGAACTACTTGTCCATCTTGCAAATCCCCATATATCAGTGTCTCGTCTACTCTTAGTCCTCTCCTAATAAAATCTCTTGGTCGTGTTAGAATTTCCATACCACTATTAAGTGGTAAATATATCTTTATAAAGATATCTCAGAAGCAATCATAGCATTTTTAATTTCCCAGTAATTTTATCAACATCTTTTTCTTGAACAGGACCGACGCCCAAACATGTTATTGTCCCAGGCTCAACTTCTGTGAGCCCTGCATCTTTTATCAGCGCAGGCTTCATCTTTGCTGCTTTTAGTTGTTCGAAAATTTCTAGAAGCTCCTTTTCACTCTCAACTTTCAAAACAATTTTTTTCACTCCAGAATTTTCCCAAGACAAAATAGCGTCGCTGTTCGCTTTTTTATATGATTCAAGGCTTGCGTGGCAGGCTTGCGCTGCAATCTTTCCCTTCCCTAACTTCAAGTCATTCCGAACAACAATCACTTGCTTCATTACCATATTTTTTCACCAGCGTTTTTGTACACTAGTTTCTCTTGGGATACCTTACCACTTCTCTTTTCTAAAGAGAAGGGGTAGTGTCATAAAAAATCTTTTATCTTGTGTCTTCTCTCCTCCCACCAAAGCCAAAATATCAATATAAATGCATCAATAGCAGCTCCATAGCTTACCAAGAGCTCATTGTAAAAAATGTTGAAACCAAAAACTTGTTCTGAAAAAGGATAGAACAACATTATGCCTTCTGTTTCTATGTTTGAAATGAAAAACCCATCCAAAAGCAGGTGAAGCAAAACACCCAAACATAATACGAAAAAGTAAACTGCTTTTTTATGGTGCTTGTATTTCCACAAAATTAACCCAGGAACCAAAAAAACCAAGCCAAACAAAGGAGTGTGAGTGAATGTTCTGTGTGCAATTTCAAATCCAATTTTAGAAAAAACCCAATTTAAAGGGATATCAATATCAGGAAGCAAGCCTCCTATACCGGCTATAAAAAGTGTGTGCAATGTGAAATATTTTTTGTGGTGTGTAAAATAATCTCTGTACAAATCTACAATAATTATTGATGCCAAAACATGGATCACTGCAAATGCCATAATTTTATAATCGCTGATATACTATATTCAACATGGTAGATATTAAATACTGTTTAAAAGCTAAGAGATACTCTGGTGGGCCTATCAATTACGTTCTAATTTTCTTAAAAGATAGATTGGTTGTTTGTCTAGTATCTAGCACAAGAGGACGGGGTGTAAGTGGTCCAGCAATTAGATCCAGTCCTATAGGTATCGCCATTGGGCTTGCAGTTCTTGGTTACTATTACTATGTACACAAGAAAAACAAAAAGAAAGAGGAAGGTTTTGATAAAATAGTCAAAAAGGCAACTGTTCGGGACCTTCTAAAATTAAATGAAGAAAATTTTGAAATTCCATATAAAAAGGTTTCTAACATTCAATTAAAAAGATCAATGCTTGGACTAGTGTCTTTTGGCTATGTGGTAATAAATGATAAAAAATTCGAACTCACGACAGTTACAGATTATGAAAACGCAGAAAAAGTATTGAAAAAGACGTTTGGAAAGAAGCTTAAAGTAGAATAGAATCCTTTGTTCTCATATCAAACTTTACTTTGGCGACTTTCCATCCATGTTCTAGGTGTTTAGGCCTGATCTTAGTGAACTCTATTTCTCCGTCTTTCGGGATCTTTGTGTTTGAGCAAATTGAAACTATGGCGTCTCCCAACAACGATTCTGCAAGCTCTTGGTCAGATGGCTCAAAATCTTCTTGAGTATTTATCTCAGATTTTATTTTTTCCAATGCCTCGCAAAGTTTGTCAACACTTTTTATGTTTCCAATTTTCCCAATCAAAAAAGCAGCGCTCCCAACTATCCTTGGGTCCTTTTCATTCAAACAATCTATTAAAATTGGAATCAAATTTATGTCAGGTTCAAAACCCAAAACAAAATTACCCTGGAGATATTTTTCCAAATAAATTTCATCTGCTCTTTTCCTCAGAACAAGCTCTTTCAAACTAGCCAATTTTTCAGATTTCTGGATTACTTTTTCAAGCAAAAGATTTCCATAGTAAATTGTATTCAAGTCAGAAAGATCTGGTTTTTGACTTTTTAAGAGCTCTATAGCTTCCCTTATTTGATTTTCAGAATATCCTTGGGATTTTAATCTTTCAATAACCTCCCTACCAGAAAAATTTGGAAGGAGCTCTCTAACACAAAAAAGAAGCTTGTTTTCTTCGATTCTCTTTTCCATATGGATATTTGGTTTAAGTAATATAAACAGGTTAAAGCAAAACTAAAGATGAGCGATTTCTATACTTGGAGAGATGTGAGCCCGAGATTAGAAAGGTTTTTTCTTTGGCAAGAACAAAAAACCCTCAGGGAAGTTGGCCAAATTTTTGAGCGAATAAAAGTACAATCTGACTATATAGAGAGTCCACGTATTTTAGATGATGTAAGGAATGTATTAAGAATGTCTGGTTTTTCATATGAGGCTGCGCGAAGTTTTTTCAGAGATGTTGCCGAAGAGAATTTACCTCTAGCTGAAAAAATCCTCAGAAAAGCGTATTTTGGGAATATGAGAGGGGAGCATGATCAAATTCCTATTTTCGATCTGGGCGATGTGGAGGAGCCCGAAGAGGCGCTACTATATTAATATATCTATTAATGTAAAATATTATATTGATTCAATTGGGCGAATATGGACTTAAAGAGTTTTTTGAAAAAAACATTTGGAAAAGACTTGTTTTCAATTAAAGATGATGATCTTCTAAAGGAAAGGATAAAAATTGAGAAAAATGTTGAGAGGATTTCAGGCGACCTAAAAGGCCTTCAGGAAAAAATCCAAAAACTTCTTCTAGAAAGCAAAGGACAGCCTAAGACGCTCAAACTTTTGAACGTCCAGAAAATAAAAGCAGTCAGACTCCAAGCAAACACAAAACAGCAAGAGGCAAGCCGCTACTTGCAGCAGATGTCTATCATATTTTTGATTGAGGCAATGAAACAAAGGCAGAAAAACAAGGAAAAGAGCAAGCTTGTTGACAAAATTTTGTCCACAGATTTGGACCAGCTCCAAAATATCCTTACAGATACAGATGTGATCAAAGCTTTGGAAGAAGGCAAGATAGACGAAGTAAAAGAAAGGCTTTCGGCTATTTTTGGAAAGGAAGATATGCTTGTTGATGCAGAGAGCCAGGAGCTTCTGAAGGCAATAGAAGACCTTGAAGATGTTGACGAAAGCACTGCAATTGAAAAAGCAAGGGAAAAATCAAAAGAAATCGCCGAGCCAAAAGGCAAAGAAAAAGAAGAGGAAGAGTAGCTAGCCTTTTTCTTTTGAGAAAAGAAATCAGCATCTCACTATGTGATGATGCTGAGATGTCTCGTGAACTATTAACTGTTCACTCAGTTAATAGGAGACACGAAACGCTACCGTACCGAAAAAGAAAACCAAATACAAATTCAATTGATTAGTTAAAAAATACTATATCCAAAGAAATTGTATTAATGTATATGAAATTGAAAAATTTAATACCAATTTTTTTGCTAGTTTTTGTAGTTATTGTCAGTGGTTGTGTTTCTCCGCCGGAAATTAAAGATGATAGATGCTCATGGAAACAAGGGACATGTGACGCCTTGATAGAAGACAATTACTATTTTGATAAAGATCAGGGAAAGTGTGTCCAAATGCCTGCCGGTTCAAGTGGTTGCAGTGATCCGCCATTTGAAAAATTAGAAGATTGTCAATCAACATGTAAGGGTGGATCAGGAAAATTGGGGGGAACAGAACCGTCTGTTCCTGATAATGACCAAAAAAATGATGATGATTCTAAAACAGACCCAAATAAACCAAAACTAGTAGCTCCTTGGTGGAGTAGGCTAACTCTAGATTGTGGCAATGTTGCAGCAGCAACTGGTTTGAATTTAGGTGATATTTATTATGGAAACGAAAAAGTGGCTGTAGTGGTCGAAGGCGATGACGTATATAGTCTTAATGTTGAAAACATTCCTGATAGTAGTTATATGCCGCCAAATACAAAACAAGTTAGATTAAACAAGGAATTGGGTTGCTCTTGGACTCTCAACAGCAATGACCAAATAATTAAATCCATAGAGGATATAGATATATACTTAGATACTTTGGCTGTATCACTAACATTCGATGATGCAGATAAATTCAGAGATCTTGGATTTATTATTTACACTCTTTTTGCTGATTATGAACACAGAGGCATCAAGTATGAAGATGTAATAAAAGAAGTATTGGCAAACCCCAATACAATTGACTATAATAATAAAGTAAGTCAACAACAACAATCTGCTGTTTCTGACAGTATACCCCATGGCGAAGGTGGTGTCTATAGTCTAGTTGTTAATCCAGGAAAATATACAAATGAAGATCATTGGTATGAAATATCTGACACAAAACTATACTTGTTTTTCAAAAAAAATCACTGTCTAGTGTACATTAAACTTGGCGCCTTTGGAAATGACAAATATAATGATTATCACCCATACGATGATGAGCAGAAAAAAAAGGTTAATGCACATCCAGAATTCGACCATGGTGAACAAGAAATTGTTGCACAAGCTAAAGAGTTAGCAAGCAAAATAGATTCTGCAATAGGGAAAATGTGTGGCGGTTTAAGCCAAAAAGAATATGATGAATTGGCGGCTGCTCCTGTTGGAACACATTTCGCAGATTCCAGTTTGATAAAACACACAGAGCGTAGCAGTAGGTATACATAACATGAAAATTGCTGCTTTAATTGTGATATTGGTTCTTTTTTTATCGAGCTTCTTTTTCCTGAACAAATCGCAAGACAAGGGATATTTTTTATTCAACCAAAAGTTTATTGAAGCCCTTGATACAAATCTAGATTATACAGACCCCAAGGCTGTGTTTGGTTTTGTTTTTTCAAAACTGGATCCTGAAGTCGTAGTTTATCCATCTGAAAACTATTATTATTTTGAATTTTTAGCAAATGGAAGAGCTTTCCATGGAGCAATTGGACTTTTTGCAGATATAATAGATGATGACAAAATCATGCTCGCGTATGCTGAAAGGGAATTAGAAAACCAAACACAGGAGAACAGTTACACAATTTACTTAAACGCCTCAGATGATTTGGGTGTTGAGAAAATAAATGATTTCAGGTACAAAGTATCCCATAAAGGAAAAGATGTTGTCTTCAATTTTAATCAGTTGGATATAAGACAGCCTTCAAGCTTGGCAGTATTTGAGGATGAGAAATTTGTAGCCCCTGTTTTTGATGAATCTGGGTTATTGTTCTATCTAATATACAACAGTAAGATAAACAGGTTTTATTGGATTTTGTCTGAAGCTTCCAAGGTTTCGTTTTCTAAGATATACAATAGTACATTTGTAGATAGGAGAACGCAATTTATTTTCTATAGTGAAAGTGGAAGAAATATTTTGGTTGGTGTTAACAAAAACAATGCTGCATCTAACAACTGGTATGATGGCCCATTTGACCAGATTTCATACAATTATGTTAAGACTGGAGATATAGACATTAAGTTTTATTTGGACAGAGTTTATCCACAAATAAAGAATAGCATAAACGCCTATGGAAAATTAAATGGCACAAACAGTAGGATTGCCATAACACCGTATTCAGAATACCTAGAAGCTGCCGAAGTTGTTGAAAAAGTCAAGGATTGTGAAGAGTCAAGGGAGACAATGTCAGGGTTTTACAAATGTATTATAGGTTGATAGATGGATATACAATAATGTCCGGTTCCAGTTTAATTACAAAACTTGGGAAACATTTGGGAAAACCTTCCAAAAACAAAAACTATTTATATACAATAAACATATAGACTTTATAGGGGATATGAAAAAACTATTGCTTCCAGTTTTAATTGCGCTTTTTTTAGTTTCACTAGCAACTGCACAAGAAGCTACAGTTGATACAGTTCTTCTAGCTTCAACTGAAAATTTCGCAGATGCAGAGCTTGCAAAGGCATCTTCTTACAACGAAGGCACTCCAATTCTTCTCACTGAAAAGGCCTCGCTTTCAGCAGACACAAAAGCTTCTTTGGTTGATTTAAAGCCAACAACAGTCGTCGTTGTAGGTGGTCCTGAAGTTATTTCTGATGCAGTTGTTTCAGAGCTGGAAACAGAAGGCTATGCAGTTGTCAGAGTATGGGGGACAACAGCAACAGGTACAGCAGCAGAGCTTGCCACATACTCAAATCCAGAAGGCACTGATTCAGCTACTTTAGTTGTTGAAGACTCTGTAGATGATCCAAATTCAGAGACAGGAGAAGTTTTAGCAGAAGTCACAGCACAAACAGAAGGCGATCCAATTCTTCTTGTCTCTTCAGATGGTGTGCCAGCTGTCACAGCAGACGCGCTGACAGAACTTGGTGTAGAAGAGGTCACAGTTGTCGGTGATTTGTCTGCAGATGCTCAAACAAAATTAGAAGCAGATTTAGGTGAATTAAAATTAAAAATAAAAGAAAAAGTTCTTGGCAAAAAAGCAGAGATAAGAGCAAGGTTGAAAGCAAAATTCGAGGCTAGACTCAACGCTTCTGATACTCTTTTAGTTGTTGCAGCTGCAAATTTCAAACATAGGCTAGCTGCGCCTGTTTTAGTTGGCCACGGCGTCTTCCATGTTGGAGAAGAAGCGCAAATACAAGAAGTTGTTGATTTAGTAAACGCTAAGGGGATAAAAGAAGTCAAGGTTGTTGGAAACCCAGAGCTTGGTGCAAAAATCGAAGCTGCACTAAAGGCTTCTACGCAAGCTGAAGTTGATTTGCACACAGGAGAAGCAGCTAAAGCAGTTTCAGAATTGGTCAAAGAAAAAAAGGAAAAGATAAAAGAAAAGTTCAAGGAAAGAAAAGAGAAATTGAAAGAAAGAAGAGATGCAGCAAAAGCTAAAATGAAAGAAAAAGCAACAGCACTTTGGGAAAGGTTGAATAATTTGGAAACAAAACCAGAAGGAGTCGAAGCACTTTTGGCTGAAGCTAAAAACCTTTTGGATGCAGACAAACCAGTTGAGGCTTGGGTTAAACTTAGATTAGCTGTTCATCTTGTTAAGAAATCAAATTTCGAGGCCCTGAAAGATAAAGTAGATGAGCTAAGAGAAGAGATAAAAAAAGAAAGGGAAAACCTGAAAGCAAGAGTAGATGCCCTGAAAGAATTTAACAGGGAATTTTCAGACAAATTAAAAGATCTTTCAGTTGAGGAAAAATTGAAAACAATAAAAGAGCTTCATCTTCTAAGAATAGAGAGAGTGAAAGCTGTTGTAGAAGCAGCAAGCGGAAATGAAACAAGAGTTGAGAAGATTAGAGAAATTAGAAAAGAGGGCACAGAAAAACTAAGAGACCGAGCAACAAAAATAAGAGGGAGAATAGGCAATATGGTTGATAAAGTTGAGGGTCGAAATTCTGATGATTCAGCTGATGCTTAAACTCTAATTCTAAATTAGTCTAAGATTATTTATAAGCTAATTTTCGGGGCGTTGTTAATTGGTTTTCAAGCACCAAATTCGATTTTCGGCAATTCGCAGTGGAAGGTGTAATCGAACGAAGAGCCTCAACGATGAGTGTCAGATACCGAAGCTAATTGAGATCAGCTTCCAACTCTTACGAGCCTCCTATTTTTGCATAAGTCAGCTTAATGGAAGGTGTAAATTTTTTCCGAGTAGCAGCGAGAGAAAAAATTAGCCTCCTGTTTTCGATTAACCCTTTTTGAGAAAAGGGTTACTACCCAAAAAGATATTTAAACAAGTTCTGACAATAAATGTTATTAGGGGCTTATGTCTGACATAGATTATTCGTATAGACTGAAAAAAAGTTTCTCAACCTTATTTACATTCTTCTTGTTTCTAGGATTTTTTGTCCCAACTGGATTGGCTCAAACAACAGAATCTGTAGCTACTTCTAATGTTGTTCCAACTGTTATTCTTGTTAATGGTGGTGATGTGAGCACAATAGATGCTGCAATAGCTGCTTCAATTTCAGCTGATACTGGTATACCTGTTTTTTACACAGACAAAAGTGATATTTCAGTTGATTTGCATGAAACCCTCCAAAGCCTGGGTGTAACAAATGTTATCATATTGGGTGGTGAAGCAGTAGTTGGTCCTAGAGCAGAGGATTCATTAGATCAATTTGGATATAGTGTAAATAGAATTTCTGGAACAAGTGGAACAGGTACAGCTGTTAGCGCTATAAATTATTTTTATGGTCCAGAGATGACAGATCAAATTAGTTTGGTTTCATACAGGGGGGATGCAGATCAGGGCTTGCAAGAGAGAATGTATTTAGCAGCTCAATTGGGTCATCCTGTGATTCCAATACCAGAAGATGTTGAAGGTCTTCCGGCTGATGTTGCTGAGGCTATCCACGACCTTGGTTCTGAACAAATAACTTTAGTTGGTGATTTCAAAGCAGAAACTGATGTAAAGGCCGATCTTCAAGATGTTGGTGCCAGAGTTGCAGCAGAGTTTAGTGGCTCAACAGAACAAGAACTAACGACAAATTTGGAAGATGCCGTAGTTGATCATGTTATAAGCGAAGTAAAGGAGGGCGGGCCAAATCCAAGTATAGTTATGGTTGAAAGAGGACAAGTTCCTCCTTCACCGCTTCCGGGTGATCTTTTTGTTTTCTTCAAGGATGAAAATAATGATGCTATGGATGATGAAACTGGAATATTTATAGGCGAAATTGGAGTGGGTTACTTCGATATGCAGGAAATAATAGATGCACAGGCCAGAATAGAAGCATTAAGAATAATTGCTGATGATAAAACAGTGATGGACAGAATACAGGAAGAAGTAAAAAAAGATAAACCAGATGTAAAAGTTGAGTTAGGAGAAGAAAATTCTGTAGAGAGTTCAATAAAGTTCGCAGAGACAGAAAAAAGTGAAATAGTTGACCACTCAAAATCAATGGGAGAAAAATGGGATGAGTTGAAAGAAGAGCACAAAGAAGATTTTGAAAAGGCACTACCATCAATGATTGAGGGATTTAAGGCATTCTATTTAGAAAGTGTTGAAAGCGGAAAAATAACAGATCCCCAACTTCTTGAACTTGGCTCAGAGATAATAGATGAAGCAAACAAAGGAGATGCCCCAGCTCAATGGGCTTTGATGGCTGAATTTGGTAGCAGAGATATGCAATTACATTTCGAAGCTTGTGGTAATACTGGTTGTAAACAGGAATTTGTTGAGAGTGAGCAAAAAGAAACTTTAGACAAAAGAGTGGAAAAAGTTGTAGGCACAGAAAAAGCAACAGAGGTCGCTAATTTGGATGCAGGACAAAAAATAGGTCTTGTTGGTATTACACAGTTCACACAGCCTGCGCAAATTGGTGAAGTAAGTACAGTTGTTAAGGGATTTTTAGATAGCGGTGCACCTGTAACAGAGATTGCAACAAGATATACTGAAGCAAGAAACCAAGAAGCACAGAAAGCAGCTCATGAAAATTTCAAAAAAGAATATGATGCTCTCCCAGCTGCTCAGAAAGCTGCATTTGAAAATGCTTGGGGCAAAGCTAAACCAACAGAGTGGACGCCTGAACAAGTAAAAGCGCATGCTGAAACCAGATCAGCCTTGATGGCTCAAGCTTATCAAGCAGGTTTATACAATCCACAAGATGATGTAGCTACAAGAGGACAAGTTTTCACTACAATGGGTAACATGAATAATCAATTTAATACATTAGGGATACAAAGTCAATATATGCCACCAGAACAGTGGAATAGCGCTTATCAGACATATGAATCAGCAGGCAAGTTTACATCAGATGCAATAAAAGCATACGAAGCAGGCGCCAATTTTTACAAGACTTGGGATCAAACTCATACAGGAAATTTCATGGATCCAAAGCAATTTACTTATGATATTACAACAGGACAAGCCAATGTTTATGATCCGACTGCTAGAGCATTTGTTTCAGGCACTGTAAAAGCAGGTGAGGTCGTTGTTACAGATACAAAAACAGGTAGTGTTGTGGTTTATAATTCTGTAAATGGTCAACTACAAAGGGTGGCACCTGAACAGACAGAAGCACAAGGCTGGAAATATGATTCATCAACAAACACATGGAAAAATGAAGATAAAGGTTTCCAAACAGGGATAGCTTACATAACCCCTGGTCAATATCAAACACCTTTATCTTATTTAACACCTGACCAAAGATATACAACACCATTTGGATATCCAACCCCTGGCATTTATCCAACCCCAGCTGATCGAACATATCAAACGCCTGGTCAGTATCCTTCCCCTGTTGGCGGTTATCTAACCCCTTACCCAACACCTTTATCTGGTTATCAGACTCCAATATATCCTTATCCAACTCCATATCCTTATCCAACCCCTGGCGAAGGTTATCCAACTCCATATCCTTATCCAACCCCTGGCGAAGGTTATTCATATCCAACACCTTATTCATATCCAACACCGGGCAGCTATGTTTACCCATCCCCTACAGGTGGATATACATACCCAACACCAACAGGCAGCTATGTTTACCCATCTCCATATGCAACTCCAGTAGGCTATTCATACCCATCACCAGCCTATTCTTACCCATCGCCATCTGGGACATACAGCTACCCATCTCCTGGATATACTTACCCATCACCGGCTTACTCATATCCTTCTCCAACAGGAGTTTATAGTTACCCAAGCCCTTCATATGGCACTCCGTCATATGTAACACCTTCAGGAGGCTATGTCTATCCTACTCCAGGCTATTCATATCCAACACCTTCTGGTGGATATGCTTACCCTACTCCGTCTGATGGTGGAGGTTATTCATATCCATCACCTTATGGTTCACCATACGGAACACCAGATTCCTACTCAAGCCCCTACGGATCACCATATGGGACCCCTGCCTAATTTTTTCTAAATTTTACTTGGTTTAAATTTTCCTAATTTTAGAAAATTGATATTTAGTCCAAAAACTAACTTTCAATTGATTAAAAATTTCAAAATAAATTTACTCTAGATTAATTCTGAAAATTAGCTTCCAAATTCTTTAGCCCACACATCAAACTTTTGCAAATCTTTTTCAGTCACAATAGGCTTAATTTTTCCTAAAGCCTTTTCAAAATCAGATTGTGTTAGCTTTCTATATTTTAAAGAATATTTTTCAATCTGTCCTTGTGACAAATCCTGCAGGTTTGGATTCTGCTCTCTTATCATGTTTGCAATTGCTTCCCTACAAAGGTTTGCTATATCCCTACCTGAAAATCTTTCTGTTTTTGCTGCAAGTTCGTCCATTGAAATATCTAACTCTGCGTTTTTCAAATGTATGTTGAAAATAAGCCTTCTAGCATGCGAATCTGGAAGAGGGACATATACCTTTCTTTGGAATCTTGAAAGCATTGCATCGTCCAGAGACCAAGGCTTATTTGTTGCGCCAATGAAAATCAGCTTGTCTTCTTTTTTTGATGAGAACCCTTCAAGTTGTGTAAGAAGTTCTCCAACAACCCTTCTTGTTGCTTCGTGTATATCATCATCCCTGCTCAAAGCTATTGAATCTATTTCATCCATGAAAATCAAAGAAGGCTGCATTTCTTTGGCCTTGCTGAAAAGCGCGTTTATCAACTTTCCAGATTCGCCATAATATTTGCTCAAAAGAGCAGAGGCCTTTGCTTCAAAAAATGTTGCCTTCAAAGTGTTAGAAGATGCTTTTGCTAGCAAAGTTTTCCCTGTTCCTGGTGGACCGTACAAAAGTATAGATTTTGTTGATGTCACAAATCCCGGTTTCTGTTTGATAAAAGGAAGAATAATAGCCTCCTTTATGCTGATTTTAGCTTCTTCTAAATTTCCAATATCTTCCCATTCTGTATCTGGTTTTTCAGAAACAATAAGATTATCTATAACGCCCATTTCTTCTGCTTTGTCTGCATTTGGGGCTGAAGCGATTGTTCCAGCAACCCTTTCATATTGTTGGGCAGATGAAAAGGTTTCTTTTGCTTTTGAAGGAGGTTGAAGGAAGCCAAGTTTTCTAGACAAGTTTGCAGCCCTTTTATAGTGCTCTGCTGCCTTGCCTTGTTTACCTTCTGCGTCTAGCTTTTTAGCTAGCTCTAGTTCTTTTTGCAATTCTTGTTTGAGTATGTCAATTCTTAGTTCACTCATAGAATAAATTGATGTTGAATAATTTAAAGACCAAATCAGCAACTCTTCTTGTTTTTAGAGGCTTTCGATTGATAAAACAGAATTAAAATTAAGCAGGAGGCGGACTTCCACCACTAGAAGGTGCACTTCCGCCTGAATCTCCACCACTTGGAGTAGATCCACCGGAACTTCCTGAATAAGAACCACTGCCACTGTAAGATCCTCCAGAGTAGCTTCCACTACCTGAGTAAGACCCTGAACTACTAGAATAATATCCACTACCAGATGCTGGTGCTGTTTGGCCTGTTGAGCTTGTCCAGGTTCCATCTGAGTTTTGTGTCCAAGTTCCACTGCTGGATCCAGTACTACCAGAATATGAACCGCTTGAGCCTGTTGGTGCACCAGTTGGTGTTCCACCTTGGTTTTCGTACATTCCAGTTTGTGAATTGTATGTCCATGTACCACCGCTTACGTACTGTCCTGATTTTGGATCCCATGCTGCTCCACTACCCGAATATGAATACGAAGATGCAGTTTGTCCTGTTGTTGGATTGGTCCACGTGCCAGTTGATGTATCATATGTCCATTGGTTTTGGACAGCTGAATAAGATCCAGATCCACCACTTGAACTATAATATGTTTGACTTGAATATGCTTGTCCTGTTGGACTCACCCAAGAACCATCTGCACTCTTTGTCCATCCTTGATCTGCGGGAGGTGTCCATGTGTATGCTCCTCCAGGATCTTGTTTGTATTCATATATTTGTCCTGTGTTATCCCTGTATTCCCAGGATCCGCCCGAATATGTTCCTTTTGATGAATCATATCTATAATCTCCAGTAACTTGAGGTGTATAAAAATTACCACTAGAATCCTTCCATGTGCCTTGTGTATATGTCCACCCATTTACAACATCTCCTTCTTTAAACTCTGTCATTGCTGTAGCTGTGCTTTGTACAAGCTTACCATTGTCGTTGTATATAAATTTGCGTCCTACACTATCATAAACTCCTGTTGTTAGCTTCCCCTGACCATCAACATAGCTGAAGTGTCCTGTGCTTTGATCATAATATCCACCTGTTGGAGAATATGTTACACCAGGATTTCTTTCTTCATATGCTTTGTAAGCAGTTACAGCAGCCTCATATTGTTTTATTTCTTCAGCTGAAAGCTTCCCCTCTTTTGCATATGTTTCAACTGCGCTTTTCCATTCAGTTGATGAAAGATACCTTCCATTTATTCCTGTCTTCGCAAACTCTGTATCCATGCCAACATATTTCTGCATCATTTCTCCTCTTTTTGCATCATTTGATAAAACATCTTTTGTAAATTCTCCTGTTTGCCATGCAATTGCTTCCATCTGAGCTCTTTTTTCATATTTTGTTTTTAGATCCTCAGCCTTCCAGTTGTTTGGATTTCCTTGAACAGCTTCGTATGCTTTTTGGTGTTCTGGTGAAAGCGCATTAAACTCTTTCTTAGAGCTTTCCCACATTTTTTCTGCTGCTTCTTTATTTCCAGCCTGAAGATACATTCCAATAAATTCATCTGTAGGGGCTCCTTGAGACACAACTCTATCAAATCCTTCTCTAAACACTTGCTCTTTTCCAGGAGCCACAAAATTTGTCAGTCCCAACAAACCTACTTTCTTTCCAACATCTAAATTAGCAACTTGCTGTGCCCTTTCTGTCCCATATACCTTCTCTATTTTTTGTTCAGTTGTCGCTTTCTCCAATTCAACTTGCCCTGATCGGCATGTAGAATCACAACTGTTTACATAATTTTCATGCATGTACATGTTGCCAAATGCTGTCATTGCTCTGAAAACAGAAATAGGTTCACCCTTTCCAATCTCTGTGAATACAGTCGTCGCTTTTGCCATAAGCTCTGGTGACCATTTATCTTTTTCCCCTTCATACATAGCTCTAAAATTGTCTGTCATTTGAGGAACTTGAGCTGCAAATTCTGCCTTATGCTCCTCAAATGATTTTTCCATTTCCTCCATTCTCTCTTTATAGTGATCTGTTATTTTTGTGGCCTCTTCATCTGTGAATTTTATTGCAGTTTTAATAGGATCTCCTGGAGCACCGAAGCTAAGTTCAATGTCTTTTGGTAAATCAGGTTTTATTCCCTCTTCAATCTTCTTTAACACACCGTCATCATCGCCTACATATTTTATTCCATCGATAATAACGTCCTTTTCCAATTGGTCTACCAGGCCTCTTCCTATAGCATCCAACACAGATCCTGTATCATCATCCAAGTTGTCATTGTTTTCATTCTTGTAGAAATGAATAAGAGTATCTGGAAGAACAGGTGGGACTTCGCCTTCTTTCACTAAAACTATATCGACTTTTTCTGTTAGCGGTGTGTCGCTTATTTTTTCTATTACCTTCTCTTCTAGTTGGACTTCAACTTCTTCTATTGTCCCTTTAATTTCAGCTTCAACTTTTACTTCAGCTTCTTGAAGATCAGATTTTATTTCAGCATCTTGTTGGAAGTCTCCAATAAGTCTTACTTTTTCAATGTTGTTTATCTCCAATGCTTCTAAAACATCAGCTGGAAGACCGCCTGAGCCTGAAAGTATTGGTACTACTGGAATACCCAATTGGGCTGCCATATACATTGATTTTTGATATTCGGCCTGTGCTTGAGGATCATCACCATTGAATGAAACTAGTGCAATCTCAGTTGCAGTTGGTCCCAAGAAATAATCAATTGATTCAGTTGATGTCCCTGTTGCTGTTGTTCCAGCAAGCCTAACCACATCATAACCTACTGTTTTCCCAAACTGTTCTAAGGATGTTTGAGCCTTATCAGATACAACAGCATCACCACCCAAAATAACAACCTCATTTGGGTCTAATTTTTTTAATTCATTCAACAAGTCAGTTGAAACATCATCATGTTTTGTGTATAAAACATGGACACCTGTCACTGCGGCAATCCAGGCAGCTATTGCAGCATCTATTGTGCTCACATCACCGCCATTAACAATAACAACTGTTCCAACAGAAGCTGTAGCTGCTGTGGTTGCTGCAGTTGAATCTGTTGTTTGTCCATAAACCCCCGGAACAAACATGCCTAGAAATAAGAAGAATGACAAAAGTAAAGTGAAATTTTTCTTCAGCCTTGATGAAGTTGAAGTAGAAACCATATTTTTTTAAGATATAAAGATACACACTTAAATAAAATATAGTATAAAAAAAGGTACTGTGTTTATCAAAAATAATTTACCGATGTCATATTATATATGTATATAAAACTAGGTCTTGTTGTTTTGGTTTTCTCCTTACTGGTTCCGTCAGTCTTCGCTCACCTAACAGACGAAGATGATATTGTAAAAGTGATAATAACGGATAGTGGTTTCGATCCTAATTTTGTTACAATACATCCTGGTTCAATGGTTGCTTGGGTAAACGAAGGACAGAAGCCGCATTGGCCTGCTTCTGATGTACACCCTTGGCACACTTTATATCCAGGCTCTGACATAAACATGTGTGAAACAAAGGAAAATATTTTAGATGCGTGCAAGGGCTTGGAAAAATCAGGAAGTTTTTCTTTTGTTTTTGATAAAATTGGAAAATGGGGAATACACGATCACTTAGCTCCAGGGCTTTCAATGACAGTTGAAGTCAAAGAAGTCGATGAACCAAAACAAAGTATCCTTGATCAAGTTATAAATTTTATTTTGAGTTTTTTGGGGAAAACAAATACATCACCAACGGGTTTTCTGATAAATGAAAAGTTTCCAACACCTGAAGAATTTTTAAATCTTTCTTATCCAGAACAAAAAGAGAAAATACAAACTTTGAGCAAAAAAGATCCAAAAGATGGCTGGGAATTTTTGAAAAAAACATTTTTTGTAAATGGGCAAATAGTTGAAAACCCGCATCAGTTGGCACATACAGTTGGAAATGAGATTTATAATCAAAGAGGATTTGAAGGAATTTCAATATGTGACCCTACCTTTGCTTTTGGCTGCTACCACGGAGTCACTGAAAAAATGCTTCTGGACAAAGGGTTTATTGGAATAAAAGAAGCTGAGAAAAGTTGTTTAGAAATTTTCTCTGGGAAAAATGAACTAATAGCCAGCTGTATACATGGAACAGGTCATGGCTTACTATCTTGGGAAAATTTGAATGTTGGAAAAGCTCTCAAAGATTGTGATACAATAAGCGAGCAATATAGGTCATATTGCTACGATGGTGTGTTCATGGAAAATAGTTTTGGGGAGAAAAAAATAGATTTGGAAAAGCCTTGGGATTTCTGTTCAGGTTTTGAGAGCCAATACCACAATCAGTGTGCCAGATATCAAATTTATCTTTTTGGCGAAAGTGTGAAATGGGACTTTTTAAAACTCTCAAAAATATGCGATCAAGCACCAAACAAAGTGTTGGGCGATAGCTGCTATTCTGGTTTAGGATATTTATCCACTTATTTTGGAAAAGGTGATTATAACCAAATAAAATATTTTTGTGGTCTTTCAAAAGGAAGTAATCAGTGCATAATAAATGCAGCAATTGAAGTGGCTTTCCAGGAATACAGAGGTTGGCAATTAACATCTAAACTGTTATGCGATACGTTGGAAAAAGATGCAAAAAGTGAGTGTGAAGCCAGGACACACCAGGTTATTCTATCCTATAACAGAACAATTGAACCAGATGAAATAAAACAGATAAAAGCCACAGAGGATTTGGATGAGCAAGAAAAATTCTATCTACAGCTGATTAAAAGAGTTGGTGTGGAGCAGGCACAGGAATTTTTATTTCTGTCTGGCTTACCATTTACAGGACAAACACACCTACTGAACCATCTTTCTGGTGATTATTTATATGAAACAGAGGGTGCGGCTGGAATAGTCAGGTGTAAAGAATATTTCTTGGCTTCTTGCTATCACGGTCTGATTTTGCATTCTATATCAGTAGAGGGAGCAACAGGAATAGATTCTGTTTGGACTCAGTGTGAAAAGTTCGGACCGAGTGTCACATCTCAATGCTCACATGCTCTAGGTCATGGGTTTTTAACTTATCTTGGATATTCAAAACTTCCAGAAGCAGTCCAGATGTGCAATGATATGGCTAAGAAATATCCAAACTTTGCAGGATACAATTGCCGCGATGGCGTGTTTATGGAAAACATTTGGGGTGTGCATGAAGGAAAACCTTCAGAAGATAGGTGGGTAAAAGAAAATAATCTTTTCTATCCTTGCAATGATACTGTATTTAATTCAAATGATTTAGATGGTTGTTGGTCAAATCAACCTTCTTTGATGTATCAACAGACAAAGGGAAATTTGACAAAAGTTGGAGAACAGTGTTTGAAAGTTGAGAACAAAACACATCAAACAACTTGTTTCAATGGTTTATCTAGACAAATACATCCACTGACAAAGGGAGATGCAAAAGCAACGTTTAGCCTGTGTTCTTTCCTTCCAAGAGATTGGCAAAATTATTGCATACAAACAATTTCCATTTCAGACTTTTCAGTTGGAGGAAGAAGACTATCTTTTGAACTTTGTGCTAGCATAGACAAATCTGCAAAAGAAGTATGCTATAGAGGATTGTTTGGTTCAATGGGTGTATATGCAAGATCATTAGAAGAATATCAGAGCTTCTGTAAGCTGATTTTAGAAGATGATTGGAAGAAAAAGTGTTTAGGAAAATGAGACAACATTTAATAAATTACTATGTATCAGGATCTGTGTCAGTGTTTGTTTCTTCAGAACTGCAATAACAAGGTAAACTAAATTTACATGTGTATTTGTAAACTACTCCATTTTCAGTTTGAACATATTGTCCGTTCTTTGAATTGGTTTCAGTTGCTTCTCGATTGTATTTTTCTGTGTCCGCCTCAAAGCATGTTTCTGGATTACAATTAATTTTACTTTGACACTCGTCAATTGCTTTGGATGCGTCGTTTCCAGCACCCCATGATTTCTGACATTCTTGTTGGGGATTAAAGGCAATAAGTATTGTTGAGACATCTTCTGGTATCGTATTAAGACCTGTTTGAACAGTTGCAATCACATCAAATGGTACTTCTTCGCTTTTATCTTCTGAACATGTGTTTTGATCTGTAGCAGGTGCTACTGAAAATAGTCCAAAGAAATTTCCAAATCCAGTGAAAAAATCAAACAGAGGTCTAAATATCCCGAAAATATCAAATGGTTTTTGTACAGTTTCTCCACCGAGATCAGCGAGTTTGGTTTTTGATACACTTAATTCGTCTCCGCCTACACAAGTGAAAGTAATTTTTTCATCACCTTCAACATAGTCTAACATATCTTCGTATTTTCCAGAACCAACAGCAAACAAAGATGCCCCATTAGACAAGGATTTGCATTTTTGTTCAATAAAGGCCTGTCCTTCACTGCAAGAAATTCCAGTAGGTACATCAACAAGTTCTTCACCTATAACAAACTTGAATTTTCCCTCTTGTTCTACACAGTCAAGTGATAGAAGATTTGTCTCTTGTTGGAAGCCTGGTTCAGTTTGCGTGTAGAAAACACTCCCTGTCTTAGCTGCTTTTGGATAAAACAAATCGGTGTCTAATTGATAGCTTGAAAGCTCTGATGCTTGAACACATGTATTTGTGTTTGGATCGCAATAGGGTTTGCCTTCTGTGCAAAACTCTGAGGATGTTTTTAGTGAAGTCTGGCTTTCGCATGTATGAGTGCCTATTTGAGGCAAGGAGACGAAAACATCATTGTCCAAAAAACTTAATTTGCAACCATCTTTTAGAACCAAGCTTTCTCCCTTTATTGAATATACTGTTTCTGTATTTGTTTTTATACATGATTCGACTTGAGTTGGTGCATCATGGCCTGTACAACTTGGTGTACACTGTGAACAAGCTCCATTTGAACACGTGTTGCCGCATGAAACCTGTTCTCCATCAGGACATGTTTTGACTGTTGGCGAACAAGTCACACCTGCACATGTATTTACTTGTTGAGCTACACATGCACCGTTTTGACATGCTTGTCCTGATGGACACGAGGTTGCTTCATTTGGTTGATAGGAACAAGCTCCACTTGAACATGTACCTGAAGAAGAGTATGTTTGAACCTTGTCGTCTGCTGTACAGCTTTGGGCAGGTGGTGTGTTGCATGGTGTATCTGTTGGTGTGTATACGCATGTTCCAGTTGGACAAGTTCCTTGTGAAGGATATGTCCTTCTTGTACCTGCATCTGCACATGTTGGGCTTGATGGTGGTTGGTTGCAGTAAGATGCATCACCACAATTTCCCTGAGCATATGTACATTCTTGGTTTGTACATGTAGCTAAATTAGGAAAAGGACACTGACCAGCAAACTCGCATGATATAGCAGCATCAACACTAGAATTAAATGAGCTCAAAACTAAAACAACAGTAAGCAAGCCTAAAATAAACAGTTTCATGTAGATAATTGCCCAGGAAGATATTTATACCTTCCAAAGCCTTTAAAGCCCAGCTACAAATTAACCAATGCAAACAAAATTGTTGATATTTGATCTTTGGGATACAATTGTTCATGTTCAAGACCCGCATCCTGTGAGGCTTATTTGGGAAATAATGGGAAAGACAAACATGGATTTGTACACATTTTCCCTTGAATTTGAGAGAGCTCTAATGTCAAAGCCTTTTGGGAGCATGAAGGAGGCATTTGGTGAGCTTTTGGAGGAGTTTTGTGTTGAGCCAACAGATGAAATTATATTACAAATATCAGATGTTTGGACAAAAACAATGAACAGGCTTTGGATGCCCGAACAAATTCCAGGAGTTTTGGAACATCTTGGAAAAAAATTCAAAATGGGCCTGCTCACAAACACCGATATTTTTTCCTACACTTATGCAAAAACAAAATTTGAGATAGCAAAATATTTTGACCAGATGCTTGCATCCTATGAAATTGGAATAATAAAACCAGACAAGAAAGCCTTCTATCTAATGTTGGAAAAATTCAAAGTATGCCCAGAAGAATGTTTGATGGTTGGGGACAATTTGTTCAATGATATAGTTCCTGCAAAAAAGCTAAACATGAAGACGTTGTATATTGATATCAAGAATAGGATACCTGGAGAACCGCATGCTGATATGACTGTGAAGACAATGGAGCAGTTAATAGAGACTCTTAGGGATTTAAAATAGCAAAACCAAATTATAGAATTCTTATTTGCTGATGTAGCTCAGTGCTACTCCTTTTCTTTAGAAAAGAAAAGTAGTAAGGTATTCTAAAAGAAACTAATATACAAATAATAAAATATGAATGTGTGCTGATGTAGCTCAGTGGTTTAGATCGCCAGACTCATATATCCAATCCCTTGAAAGAGAGGTCTTGGAAAACTCCATAAAACAATTACAAATATGTGAGTATTGAGCAAGAAATTGCAATGAAAAAGAGATATCTGGAGGCCGCGAGTTCGATTCTCGCCATCAGCATCTTATTGTTCTGAGCTCCAATAGTAAACAAGTATTTGTGAATCACCTTCACCCACATACTGGCTTCGACCTATGCTTCCTGGTATTCTTTCGCCTGGTGGTGGAGTTTTTGTGTATCCAGTTGGCACCTCTACTGCTGAGAAAGGCCCGTTAGGTGAGTGGTATTCTTGGTATGTTGGGAATGTTATTTCTCTTGGAGTTCCGGCTGGACATGCTCCATTAGAAACAAAAATAGTTGGATAATCAAATACTGTGACTCCTGATATTTTTTGTTGTGTTACTGCAGGATATTTGCACCAACCTGTTGATGGGTTAGGTAGGGAATCTGATTCTGTGCCTCTTATTATTTTATATGAAAAATCACTGCTCAATTTACCGTTTCTTGGTTGACTATATAAAATTTGTCTTTCAGATGCACAAATATAACAGGTCAAATTTTTTGGGGTTTCTGTGCCAGATGTTGGTCCGGTGACCTCTCCACCAGGAACTATTGTTCCTCCACCAGTTGATGTAGATGGGCATGTTGCTCCCCCTTCATTTACTGTGCTACAATCTCCCCATAAAGTTGTTCTGGTCCTCCATCGTCTTGCCCACACACCGCTGCTTTCACAGTATGTATATGTACAAGAGTCCCAAATACTACCAAAATTATTTTTACAACTTCTAATAGATGGTGGTGTACATTGAATACCTCTTGCAGCATCCCCTTCGCCCAATCGTCCTCCTATTTCTGGACTAACTTGAGCTAAAATAGGCGGAAAAAGTCCACCAAATAAGTTATCAACAAGCGCAAATGGTTGGGTTAAAATGCTGAAAAAACCTGTAATATCTCCTGTTTCTTTGAAAATTGTATTGAATAGTTTTGTGAATATGCTTGTCATGTCGCCTGTTTCTTGTGTTTCGGGTTCTTCAACAAATTCTGGAAAAGTTGGCGGTGTAATGAGTGCAGTTAGTTCCAATTTTATTGGCTCAGTTTTTTCCTGCGAACATGCTCCGTTCACACAGCTGCAGTCATATGTTTTCCATTTCAAGTTTCCTGTTTCAGTGAAATATTCTTTCAAAGTTTTTTCATTTTCGCAAAAATCAGAAAATAAATTTCCTAAAACTTCAATAAATCCTTCAGTCAGTGGGTCTGCTAATTTTGATATTCCAGACTCAATACTTGTCTCTGTGCCTGTTGATCCTGTTTCTTTCACAATCGGCAAACAATATGCTTGTCCACTTTCAATTTTCAGTTCATATCCTTCATTGCATGAATATGTTGGTTGTGGGCGTGTGACTGTGAAGTCTGGTTCTGTATCATCTTCTGGAGTTTCTACAGGTACACATGTGCCTGTTTCTGATTGTGGCGATTTTTCACACAAGCCCGATGCACAATCTGAATTTGAAAAACAACTTTGCTGCCCGAAAACAATGAAACTTAAACTAACAAAAACTAGGACTGAAACCAAAATACCGAAGTATTTCATATTCATAATTATCAAATTAAACTTATATGTTCCTATTTAGCACTTTTGCAGCGTAAATAACTGCTTTTACTTTTGCTGGATCCTCACCGTTTAGAGGAATAAAAACTTCTCCTCTAGAGCCTCTCAAAACCAACTCTTCGTGTGGTTTATATGAAGTTGCCCTGACAGGACCGGCTGCATTAGAAACATCTCTAATAAACTCAGATGGCCCGCATTCACCTTTTAGGTAACCTTTCCAGCTTGTCATAAATGTTCGAAGTTTGATCCTTGTTTGAAGTATAATCCTCTCATCATGTTTGCTAAATCCCCCCTTGTAACGTGTTCTAAAGCAAATGCTTCACCTGCTTCTGGTCTGCCTGTAAAATATTGTGGAAAGTATCTCCTGAGACCTCTTACATCTTTTGCTTTTATCAATTCTCTGTATAAAGCTTCGTCTGGTTTAGTTTCCAAAACTTCTGGTCTTTGTGCTTCGCAGATTGGCATATTAAACCTTTCTCTCAGTAACTTCTCTCCATCCCCAAGTTTGGTGTGGTGTTCCAACTCTTTCGAAAACTATTGGCTGTTGTCCTTTTCCTCTGTACCCTACTAATGTTTGTCCGTCTCCGTATAGTCTTACTGTTTCACCTGATGGAAGCGTTGCTTTTGTTCCTTGGTCAGTTCCTCTATAACTCATACCTATCACCTACTATATTTTTCACTATAGAGTAGTTAACAAATGGATTTATAAAACCCACTGTTTGGTGAAAACAGGGCGACTGGGAACATATAACACTGTTATACATATCTTTATAAATAGGACACACATATATCTTACAACAAGAGGCGGTTAGTAATTCTAATTCTAGTCTTGTCTACCCCTTAACCTTTTTAAGAAAAAGGTTAATCAAAAAGTCTACAACAAATGTAGGGGTAAGGTATCCCAAAGAAAACAACATACACGAGGGATACAACATCCAAAAAATAAATCTTGTTTCATCAAGAAATTGATGAGGCATCGACTAATTTTGGTATAAATATAGGAGTTAAAGACAATGGGTTTTAGAGAAGGTAACTTCAGAGGTGGCGGTGGCGGCCCAAGAAGAAGCTTCGGCGGACCAAGAGAAATGCACGACGCTGTTTGCTCAGACTGTGGTCAACAAACACAAGTACCATTCAAACCATCTGGAGATAGACCTGTTTATTGCAGAGATTGTTTCCAAAAAAGAAAGGGAGCTTAATAGTTCTTTTTCAAATGGAATTTGTGCTACGCCCAAAAGGCTGTAGTTTAGTTTGTTTTTCTATTTCTTTTATTTTCCTTTTTCGAGCTACTGCTTTAAAGATTATAACTTCAAAAAATCAAATATTCATATGAAAATTTTAGCCACCGGCAGTTTCGACTACCTACACGAAGGTCACCTAAATTTCCTAAAACAAGCAAAAGCAGAAGGCGATTTTCTTGTAGTGATTGTTGCGACAGATAAAAGCATAAAAGAAATCAAAGGATGCGTGCCTGAAAATTCCCAGGAACAGCGCGCAGAAGCCTTGGTGAAAACAGGCATCCCAAACAAAGTTTTGGTCGGCGATCCACACGACAAATTGAAAAAAGTTTTAGAAGAAAAACCAGATTTAATCTGCCTCGGCTACGACCAAAAAGTCGATGAAAACAAGCTAAAAAAACTTCTAGAAGACCGCGGTCTTAAAACAAAAATCAAGCGACTGAAGCCCTATTTTCCAGAAAAATACAAATCGTCTATCCTCCAAGGGAAAAAACAGAAAGAGCAAAAAGAAATCTTTTAGTTCTTATAATATACTATTTAATGGTAACAAAAGACAAAGCTTTATAAATAGGAGAGCCTAATATTTTTTATGAGAAGTTATAGAGAGGTTTTATCTGAGGTTGGAAGGTGCCTTCTTGACAAAGAGACTTTATATTTTGTTGGAAGACCTTTAGCCGCAGGTGTTTTGTTAGCTGGACTGGCTATAGGTGCGGGCTATTTGTTAGATAGAAAGTCAGATATCCAAGTGCCTAGAGAAAGGGAAACAGTAAGTCAGGTGAGCGCGAGATCAGAACCTCCAAAACCAAAAGAACCCAGTCCAGAATTGAGGGAAAAGATAGAAACTGCAACCCAATTATCAATTCCTTTACAGGCTGCGAAATACGTTGTTGAAAACATAGAATATAAAAAAGACTCGGAGGAAAATTATCCGGAAAAAAGAAGTGGAAGAAGATATGTTTCTTTGGGTAGAATTCTTGAAACAGGCAAAGGAAACTGCATGGAAGGTTTTTCAGCAATTGCGGCAATTCTCGAAGATGATGATTTTGAACCAACTGGTTTTTTTATAAGGCCTGTTGAACCAAAAGGAGATGGCCATGTTGTTTTTTTGTATAAAGGAAAAGATGGAAGATATGGTACAGCTGGAATAAGCAGTGCTGATTACTATCCAGCAATTTTCGACAATCTTGAGGACATTGCCTTTACTTTTTGCCTTTCGGGGGGAAATATACCATCATCCAACAGGGCAAAATATGGAATTGTAAGATTGGGTAAGGAAGATCTGGTTCTCGATACAGATGGCATAGAATCCACAGAAGAAGAAGTAGGCGAAATCAATATGTTTGAAAGACTCCACACAAGAATTGAAAAAATAGGGAAGGCGAAAATTGAAATGGGAACAGATGGGTATAAGGCAAATAATTCAGGAATTGTCGAGGATTCAGAAATAAGGGATATAAGAGGAGTAGATTTTGAAGGAAAGGTAGAATCAGTAAGGAGAGTATATTTTAATGATGGTAAAGGAAGAGATAGAGAGTTATGGATAGAAGTGGGTTCTGGAAAGGGTAGACAGAAATCTATTTCAATTGATATTGACAAGGACAACAATATTAAAAGTGTGTACATAAATGTCTCCGAACCTAGCAATGGTGGGAAAATTCATGGTAGTTCATCTAAAGGTGAATTCCTTGATCCATCTGATTCAGATTGGTCAGAAACTGAAGGTTGGGCAAGAGAAGCTATGGAAGGGTATGACAAATTCCTACCTCCTCACGAAATTCTTATAGAGAAATGGAAAAATTGGTTTGAGATAAAAGAATAATATTAAGTGATTCTCTCAAAAAGAGCAAAAAGAAATTTTATAATTAGTTCTTGAACTAGTACCTAAACCTTTTTTTCAGGCTCCTCAAAATATCCTTTGAGAGAATCTATCCCAGAATAAACAAGCCACAAAACTATCATAAAAACTTGTACGGCTTCTATAGTTGGATTGAAATCCAAAACAATGTGTGCAATATCTCCGATTAATCCCAAAATTCCAATTGCTTCTGCTGTTGCTGAAAAATGTCTAATATTTGTTTTCAAGCCAATTGCAGCAATCAAAATAAAAACAAGACCAAAAAAGGCAGTGCTAAAAACAAAATGCCACGGCTCCACATACATTGGGAAAATCCCTATTCCAATTAGGGAAGCAACAACAGCGACAAACAAAATGCCAATGTAGAACTTTCTAATTACTTTGTATATGTATACACCAAAAGGAATGATCAAAATTCCTGATACAACAAGGGCTGCATTAAAATTTACTGCAAATTCTTTGACACCTAAAACGCTTATGTAGTCCCTGAATAGCATATAATCTTTTGTCGCAAGTGAAAGGGATAGAATAACAATTAAAGGAAGCAAACCAGAAATCAAAGCAGACAACCCAGCTATTTTTTTCATAAACAGTACCCGGAAAAATATTAGCAGTAAGTTATATAAGCTGGAAGCCAAATAATATGATGAGAGGGGCAATTTTTGTTCTTATTAGTCTTCTTATTTTATCGGCAACTGCTTTAGCCCAAACAACTTCTTATTCCCTCAATCTGGACCAAACAAAGGGTTCTGTGGATCCAGGAAAAGCAACTTCAGTCTTGCTTACTGTGACAACATCTTCCCTAAAACCAGAATCAGTCGGCCTTACATGTTCTCCTATTTCAACCTATATTAAGTGCTCGCTTGCACAATCTTCTTGCACTCCAAAATGTTCATCTCTTTTATCAATTTCTGCTTCTTCATCTGCTCCACCAGGCACATATCAAGTAAAAATTTCTGGAAAAACTTCAACCAGCGCTTTGGACTCTGCTATATTTTATTTAACAGTCAACAAGCCAACAACTTCTACAGACTCTACATCATCAACTTCCACATCAACTGGTTCTACTTCAACTTCTACGTCTACTGGTTCTACCACGACAACTTCAACAGACTATCCTCCAAAAGTTTCAATCTCCTCTGACAAGACAAAATTGACTGTTGGCGAATCTTTCACACTAAAAGTCTCTGCATCAGATGATTATGGTCTTGCAAAAGTCACCTGGAGAGGCGACAACACACCAGACTCAACTTACAATTACGAAAATTCAATAGACTGCTCAAAATCAAGCACATGCACGCTTACAAATGGCTTCAAGCCTCAAAAATCAGGCACCTACAATTTTGTAGGCCGCGCAGTTGACACAAAAGGCCAAGAAACAACAGAAAAAATCTCAATAACTGTAGTCGACTCAACATCATCAACAAGCACATCGACAAGTACATCCACTTCAACAACTTCTGGTTCTACATCTACAGCAACGCAAACAACCTCAAATCAAACATCAAGCACATCTACAACCACAAGAAAAGTTGTGGTTCCAACATCAAACATCACACGCACGTTTACTGACACTCCGCCAAAACTTTCTGCTTCAATTGACAAAACAGAAATAACAACAGATGATTCAGCAACAATTTTCGCAAAAGCCTCAGATGATAAAGGCTTGATCTCAATCACAATACAAGGCGACAACACCCCAGACTCCTACTACAACGAGGAAACAGTTGAAGAGTGCTACAAAGAGCTAGGCTGTTCAACAGAGTTGGAAATATCAACAGATGAGCCTGGAATATTTGTTTTCAAAATCACAACACAGGACACATATGGCCAAAAGTCAATGGAATATGTAAAGCTGTCTGTCCTTAAACCAAAAGAAGCTGAGTCAGAAGAATCAAAAGAAGAGCAGTCAAAGGAAGTTGAGGAAAAGCCCGAAAAAGAGCAAACTTATTGTTCAGAAGGCGAAGTAGCCAGATGCGAAAACAACAAATGGAACCCATTTAATTTGAAAGAATACATTTCTAAATTGGTTCCAACTTCAGCTTTCACAGAAGTAAAATGCCAAAAAAACAAAGTTGTGTGCAGCAAAGAAGGCTTCTATATTTTATGCGGGGAAGATGGGAGATGGAGCACCCAGCAAAAAGAAGGTTTTGAAAATTATTGTGAATTAGAAAAAATTTTGAAAAAAGAAGGAAAACTGATTGAACCAAAAACAGGAAAGTCAAAAGGAACAATTGAATCATTTTTAGATGGCTTGTTCAGATTTTTTGGTCGATCGGGATCTGGAGATAAAGTTCCAGAAGATACAGATCAACAAGAATCAACTGAGGTGCCAGATCAACAACCAATAGAACCAGAAGAAACAGATGAAAACCAGCAGCCTGTGGGGCCTGAAACAACAGATGAAAACCAAACAATAGAAGAACCAGAGGAAATTCCTGAGGAGTCTCAAGAAGTTGCAGCAGATGGTCCTGACTTAAGAATAGATAGCTGTTCTGTTTCACCTGAAACTCCAAGAGAATCTGACGATGCTAGGATAACCCTACGAGTTCAGAATGCAGGAAATAGAGACGCCAATTTCCCTGGAGGTGCATGGAAATTGGATGTTGAAAGAGCAGGCGGCGGTTACTCACCAATTTGCTACAATGTCCCAGCCGGCCAAACAGTCAACTGCTACATTGATTGGGATCCTTTTGATTGGTCAGCAGGTACTTATAGCCCAACATTCATCATAGATCCAGATAACAGAGTGGGAGAAACAAATGAAGACAACAATGAGTTTACATGTCCTGTAACAATATCACAGGAAACCATTTTTGCAGATTTGGTGATAACTAATGTTGAGCTTACAGAAGCCAGGCCAACAATCCAAAATAATTTTAAAGTTAGAGTTACTGTCCAAAACAGAGGATCTGTCAACGCAAGTATAAGGTATCCTAATTTAGTTGTAGACAGTACCTACATGGAATATGTTTATCCTCCATACAATGGCCAATGGGTTTTAGCACCCGGACAATCTGTAACATTTGAGAAAAATCCAAATGCTGGTTATTTGAGAGAAGGTACATTTAATTGGACATTTACAGTTGATCCAAGCAGGCAGGTTACAGAGTCAGACGAAACAAACAATGCTTATACAAAGCAGGTAACAATTTTCCCGCCAGAAGCAGTTACTGGTCCAGCTCCTGATCTTAGAATAAACAGCTGTTCAATTTCTCCAACAAACCCAAAAGATTCTGATAGGACCCGAGTCACAATTCAAGTCCAAAATACAGGTAATAGAGACGCCAATTTCCCTGGAGGTGCATGGAAATTGGATGTTGAAAGAGCAGGCGGCGGTTACTCACCAATTTGCTACAATGTCCCAGCTGGCCAAACAGTTAACTGTTCAATAAGCTGGGATCCGTTTGAATGGACAGCAGGAACTCACAATCCAGTATTTATCATAGATCCTGACAACAGAATAGGCGAATCAAGTGAAAGCAACAACGAATTCACATGTCCTGTAACTTTAACAGCAGAAACAAATTTTGCTGACCTAGTTATTACAGATGTCCAACTCACAGAATCTAGACCAACACTCCAGAACGACTTTAAAATAAATGTAACAGTGAGAAACCAAGGAACTGCAAACGCAAGTATAAGGTATCCTAATTTAGTTGTCGACAGTACCTACATGGAATATGTTTATCCTCCATACAATGGCCAATGGGTTTTAGCACCAGGGCAATCAGTAACTTTCCAGAAAAATCCAAATGCAGGATATTTGAGGGTAGGCACATGGACATGGCCATTCACAGTTGATCCAAGTAGACAAGTTAGAGAATCAAATGAAAACAATAATGTATTCAATAAAACTGTGACGATCTACTGACCTTTCTTCTTTAGTGTTTTTTTCTTGTTTTCAGTTTAAATATAGGAATGTATCAAATATTCTATGGTTCAGTTCGATGAATTCGGTCCAGAAAAAATTTTTGAAGTTTGGGATCCGAAAACGGGGATGCACGGTTTCGTAGTTATCGACAGCCTCGCTCGCGGTGTGGGCAAAGGTGGAATCAGAATGACACCGACAGTTTCTGTAGACGAAGTTTCAAGGCTCGCTCGTGCAATGACTTGGAAAAATGCGCTTGCTGGTCTTCCATTTGGCGGCGCAAAAGCAGGAATAGTCGCAGATGATAGGAAGCTTTCCAAAGAACAAAAAAAAGCAATTGTTCAAGCCTTTTCCAAAGCTATCAAAGCAATTTGCCCAAAACTTTATGTCGCTGGCCCAGACATGAACACATCTGAAGAAGAAATGCAGTGGTTTTCAGAGGCAAATGGTTCTTGGAAAGCGTGTACAGGAAAACCTGCAAATATGTGTGAAGGAAAAAAGTGCGGCATACCACACGAATATGGTTCCACAGGCTATGGTGTTTTTGTTTCAACACAAGTCGCAGCAAAACATTTGAAACTCGACCTAAAAAAGGCGACAGTTGCAATAGAAGGCTTTGGCAACGTCGGCTGGTTTGCAGCAAAATATTTTTCTGAACTTGGTTCAAAGGTTGTAGCTGTTTCAGATTCTAAAGGCGTCATCTACAAAAAAGAAGGTTTAGATTTCAAAAAACTTGACAAAACAAAAAAAGAAAAAGGCAGCGTAATAGCATATGGAGAAGGTTCTGTTCTACCACCAAAAGAAATACTTTCAGTAGATGCAGATATTTTGATCACAGCAGCAATCCCAGATTTGGTCCACAAAGAGGATGTTGTAAAAATGAAATTCAAATTAATTGTCCAAGGCTCAAATATACCAATGTCAGCTGAAACAGAAGAAGACTTCCACAAAAAGGGCGTTTTGGTAATACCTGATTTTGTCGCAAACGCAGGCGGTGTGATATCCTCTTATGCAGAATATACAGGGAGAAGCAAAGAAGAAATGTTCAAACTTGTCGAGAAAAAAATCAGGGTAAACACAGACCTTGTTTTGAAAAAATCAAAGTCTTCTGCCACAAAACCAAGAGACGCG
The DNA here is from genome assembly GCA_964410585.1 of uncultured archaeon. Lineage (GTDB taxonomy): Archaea > Aenigmatarchaeota > Aenigmatarchaeia > QMZP01 > JACQNV01 > CAYPFW01. Next base: position 41,193 of record CAYPFW010000001.1, read on the forward strand.
GCAATGGAATTGGCCAAGGAAAGAGTTCTAGAAGCGATGAAGAAGAAGGGTGTTGTGGTGTAAAGCAAAATTAGTTAAGGTCCCCTATAAGAAACGGTAAAGCTAAGCTTCTCATCACTTTTTGCATTGTTGATAGTTTTCTTTGTGGCAAATGCGGTCTTTGATTTTGGTCTAGGATATGTGATTTTCCTACCTCTCCATAAATCAATATTTCTGGGGTTCTCCAAAGATCATCATTTTCAATAGTATGAACTCTATCTTGTCTGCCTCTGTGTATCATGTAATCTGATGGGTGATTATAATATGTGGCAATAAATCCAGCCATAAATTCCCTAAATTTTGAACCAGGGATTAACATTTTTAGATAATTAGCTATGCCTCTTACACGCTTATCATCTTCTGATCCAGTAGGACATGAAGCAGATCTAAAGACAGCTATCGCAGGATCTTCTAAACTAAACAACGTACCATCTCTTTCCAATAATGAGCTACTTAAACGGATGGGAATTCCTTCGTATCCTGCCATTTGATTTCCAAAAGAAGCAAAAACAAAGTTATCAAGACCCATCTCTATTTCATACTCCAACATCTGTCTATTGCCATGAGGTAATAGTCTACCAGGTTTGATACCATCTCTTGCCCCATCAACATGCTTATAAGACGAAAGGTGAACCAATGGTAACGAATCAACAAGTTCTCTTGAGACAGAAATATTTCTTCCATATCCCCTTCTTGCTTTTCTGTTTCTTTCACGATATGATTGCATTTCTTGCATTGCTCTTTTAAAATTATCTAAATGGTCTTGATGAGAACCCAATACATTGGACAGATTGTCTAGAGCGTCTAATACACCAGGTGTTCTAGCAGGGGTATCCTGATCTGGTACCAGTTTTTCAATCGGCCTATAATCTTCGGTTTGTGGATCATAAACACGAATTTTAGCGCCAGGCTGCATATATTGAAGAGTAGTTAATCTGCTGGTTGTTGGACTGTCTACACCATAATTACATGAATTATTTTCCATCTTAATCGATATTTTATTGTATTGGGGATTTATAAAGCTTTGATTTGTTACTACTTTATAGTGAATAATAAAACTTGGAAAGGTCTTTAGAAAATCTTTAAATATAAGTTATATACATAATATGTATATTACATGGGATGTATATGAAATTCTATGACCGTGAAAACGAGCTGAAGATTTTGGAAAAGGCTGTTAAAGGAAAGGGGACAAGGGTAATTGTAATAAGGGGGTTGAGGAGGATAGGCAAAACAAGGCTTGTTCTGGAGAGCCTCAAAGGAGTTGAGCACATAAGGATTTTCATACCAAAGGACAAAACACCAGAAAGCTTTCTTGCAGATATTGCAAAAGAGCACAATATACCTGTTTTTACAAAGCTCAGGGATTTCCTCATGTATATTTTTGAAAAATATGAGTTTGTTTTTCTTGATGAATTCCAGAATTTTGAATATATGGATAAGTCTGTTTTCTCAGACCTTCAAGACCTGATAGACAGATATAAAACATCAGACAAGGGACTCTGCTTGCTTATTTCAGGGTCCAGCTACTCCATGATTAAAAAAATATTCTTTGATTATGCAAAAGCATTGTACGGAAGGAAGGATTTTGAAATACCAGTTTTTGAGTTTGATTCCCCGACTGTTTCTACAATACTGAAAGATATTGGAATAAAAAATGTTGAAGACGCTGTAAAATTTTGGTCTATTTTCGGTGGTGTGCCAAAATTTTATGAGCTTCTTGAAAACATGCGGATAAAATCCTTCGGCGAGTTTGCCGAGATTTTCTACATCCAGAACTTTAAGTCCCTCCTTGAAGAAGGTAAGTCAATATTAGTAAGCGAGCTGGGCGGCGACTATAAAACATATTTTACTGCAATGGATGCAATAGCGAACTCGAAAACAAAAATAAGCGAAATTGCGGTTTTTTTTGGCAACAACGTGAACAGTACAAACAGGTACCTTGATCTCCTGATAAAGGAATATGATCTTGTTAGAAGAAGCGTTCCTGTAATAGGCAGAGGCTCGAAGATTGGTACATACTTCAACAAGGCAAACTTCTTCGATTTTTGGTTCAACTTTGTCCACAAATATCATGATGATTATGATCAAGGCAAGTTTGAAATCATAAACGAAAATTTTAAAGTCAATTTCAATTCCTATGTTGGAAGAAAGTTTGAGGGATTTGCAGAAGATTTCATAAAATCTGGATTGGTGCCTTTTAAGTTTACAGATATCGGAAGGCAATGGGGAAAAATTCCAAATGCACCAAAGGGCGAGAATGAATATGAAATAGATATTGTGGGGCTCAATGACCAGGCAAAAGAAATATTTTTTTGCGAATGCAAATGGTCTGATTTAAAGGAAAAAGAAGCCAGACAGATCTTGGAAGAACTGAAAGAAAAATCCAAATTTATGGAATGGGAAAGGAAAAAAGAATATTTTGGATTGGTTGGAAAGAAGATTTTAGGAAAAGAAGCTCTGAGAAAAGAGGGGTTTTTTGTTTTTGATTTAGAGGACTTTGAAAAATTGAAATAATTCAGTTTGAGTGTTTTGTAATAAGAAAGACGAATATAAAATCCAATTCTAATTATCCCAATGAAACTCTTATGTTTAGCCTGTCCACATGGCGATGACAAATTCTTGAAAATTCCTTTAGATGGAATAGATGCTGTTTTGATTGCAGGCGATTTAGGAAAAGCAGACAAACTCAGGGCTCTCAGGATGAAATATCCAGATGCGCCTTCACTTTCTGAAAAAGTCACAAAAGAAGAGCTTGTTGAAATGACAGAAGAGCCAATAGAAAGCGCAGAAAAACTGCTAGCCTATTTTTCCAAAAAACCGACCTACTTTGTTTTTGGAAATGTCGAACAAACAAAAGAAGCAATTGAAAAGAAAAACAAAAAGTATGGGACAAAAATAGTTTCTTTGGAAGACAGGATCAAAAATCTAAATGTCCAGAATATAGAAAATAAAATTGCCAAAATCGGAAAATTAAAAATAGCTGGTCTCAGCTATTTTGTTGAAACCTCTTGGAACGAAAACTTCCTAGGAAAACCAAAACATAGAACCCAAGAAGAAAAAGAAGGAGAGGAAGCAGCCAAAAAATTCCTCTCAAATCTAGAAAAAGTCGATATTCTTCTAACCCATAACCCACCATACAACTACCTTGATTTGGTCGACAATCCAATTGTCCCAAAATCCTGGAATGGGAAGCACGCAGGCTCTAAACTAGTCCTAGAATATATCAAGAAAAAGAAGCCGCGTGTTGTGATTTGTGGCCATATACATGAAGGTAAAGATACAGCAATTGTTGGAGAAACAAAAATTGTGAATATTTCCCAAAGTTGGTTTGTTTTGAATATTTAGAGGCTGAGAACTTCTTTCTCCGCTTCTTCAAGTCCTACTAAAGATCTCTCAGTGACTTTCCCCCTTGTTGTTTTAACATTGAAAATTCTATACCATTTCTGCTCTAAAAAATCACATGTCAAGTCAGGCTCCCAAACAAGCCTTGTATCCGGTGTTATCAATTCTGTTTTGACAATAAGTAGAATTGGATGGCTCCCATGATCCATTGACCTTTCTGCAGCAAAACCCATTGCTATAAGTGGATCATTTTCCAAATAGATTCTCTTCCTATTTTCAGTAGTTTTCAAAATTTCTAGTGGTACGTGCTGATATCTACCAAATGTCCTCAACTGCTCTCTGTAGTAGTGTTTAGTTGTTCCATGATAGATTAAAGGTGTTCTTGTTCTCATGAGTAAATATAAGAACCAGCTTTGCACATAAACCCCTAGAACTTAGGCTTTATGTTGAGCTCAAATATAGAATTCACAAGGACAGATAAATTGTGGCAAACAACCTTGAACAATAGTTCATTACGCTGCCCTGAAGGTGTCCTACACCTCACATATGGGAGGAATTTCCTTTTCATTGCAGAAAACACACTTTCAACATTGCTCCTTTGGTGGTAATGTTCCAAGAACAAATCCTCATTTTCCAAGAACATGTTGACCATACGCCTCCATGCAATAGACCCCCTTGCTATTGGTCTTACATTTATTTTGGGCATGATATACGGCGTCCCGCCTACCATCTCTACTGCATTACAGTTTTCCCTGCTGATATAGCCCTTGTCAGCACATACATCGCCGACATAGAAATTTTTTCCAGTTTCGTCAACAAGCCCTTTGAAATATGGGGAATCATTGCAGTTCCCGTCAGTCGCTTTTGCTGCTGTTATTATATGTGTCAAATTCCCAGAAACAACATGAAGTTTTTTGTAGTCTGATACCTGTTTTGTGTCCAGTCTGTCATTAACCCAGACTTTTTTGAATGTCCCAAAACCAGTGCTGTCAACACTAAAATTGATTTCGATTTCCTTCAACGGAATGGCGAGAGTTTTATACAACTGGTGGATATATGGTTCTATTGCAGGTGACCTCATATACATCAACATAGTGTTGAAGTGTACAGGCTCTGGTATGTACCCCATCCTGTATGCAAAATGGATGTCAGGTATTGTCCTCCTTGAGCTGAAAAGGTTGAAGACTTTTATTGTGCAGCATTTTATCAGTGTGTCCATTCCAACTGCTGGGCGTCCGTTTCCAGGATAAAAATAGGGGACTTGCATTGCATCAACTGCATCGCTCAATATTTTGAATGCAATCTGTTTCTCCGATGTCTGTGCCAGGTTATACATCGACCAGTCCCTTTTGATTTTAATTTTCATATTGGATTGGGGACAGTATACCTCGCCCCCTCCCCACCACCTCCTTTAATGTTTGTAATTTACATATGTATTTTAGAATCAAGGCTTTATAAAGATTTTTATTTTACATACAAAAAATTACAAATCTGTCGTAATCTTTATAAATAACATATGTTATATATACAAATATGAAGAAAAAACATATACAATGGGAGGAACCTGTGAAGAAGAGGTCAATAGACACAAAATTGCCATATGATAAGGAAATTATAACAAAAACAGCAACCATAGGGCAGGATGCCCGTGGAATATTTTTAGTCAGGTTTCCAAAAGAAATATCGGAGGATGCCCAAATATTACAAGGTGATCTGATTGAATACACGGTAGAAAAACCGATACCCATAAAGGATAAAAATGAAATAAAAATTTCGTTTAAGCTGATAAGACGTGGTTAAAATGGTAATAGATATTCTCAAATTCAATTCCAGGGAATTAGCAGTCATTAACGTTATGAGAAGGACTCAAAGACCATTAACAACAAATCAAATTGCTGAAAAATCTGGTATGGTGTGGCAAACTGCAGATAAAGCGCTCAAAAAATTATTTGATAGAGGCTATGTTAAAAGAGGAAGAACAGTGGGCGGTGTGACATATTGGGCGTTGGTGTAATTGAATTTATCTCCTAAGCATAAGTGCACCAAAAAATACAATAATTATAGTTACAATACAAGCGAAAATAATTCTCTGTATTAATTTCCACCAACAAACAACACACTTCCCGTTTTTTCTTAAGTGAGCCTTACAAACTATTAAATTACATTTTTTGCAGTTTGCAGAACAATTCTTGCATACAAGATCACATCCACTTTTTATACATTTTCCTTTTGAGCACGTCTTGCAAAGAAGGTTTTGGCAAATTACACATTTGCTTCCACATTCCTTACCATTGCTACAAAAATCCCTTTTACAAAAATAGCATTTTTCAGCATGATTATCACAAAGAAGTTGTTTACATTCAGAACAGGATCCACGAGTACACGAACTACAAATAAAATCAGAGTTGCAGGATTTGCATGTTCCTTTTATTTTTGTAGCATGTACAGATTTACCACACTTATCACAAACAACAAGTTCATCAGTAACCCTCGATCTCGGTCTTTTTCCAGTTTTAGCTGGGTCGTCATGATCTTCTTTTTTCCCCATAATAAGAAGAAATTAACATATTTAACATATAAACTTTTGTATCAAACATTTGGATCCTAGTTTACAACCTATTGGTACAAACGTTTATACATGAGCAAGTACGATAAGGATGTGCTAGAGATACTCTCCAAAGACAAGATAAAATCAACAAACCAAGTGCTAAACGAACTCCAAAACAAGGTTAACAAGACTATCAATTGGCACCTGCTTTATCGTGCTCTTTCTGAACTGGAGAGAAAAGGTAAGATAGAAAGGTTGGAAGCTGATGCTGGATTTTTCTGGAAGAAGAGGTAGCAGATCTATTTTGCTAGAGTTGCTAAAAGAGCAGGAAGTATGTAAGCTATAAAAATATACAAAAGTACTATGGATCCAATTGCTCCTACAATAATTTCTGATATTTTCATATTTATTTGAGGATACACTGTTCTAGAAAATCACCATTTATTTCATGTAGCTCGTCTATAACATCTAGCAATTGAATGTGAACAGTTCCAGGATGATAATAAAGATGAATTATGGTTCCTGTATCTCGGGCTCTCTGTATAGCTGGAACAAAATCTGAGTCGCCTGCTATTAGTATAGCATGATCTATTTGCCTCTCAAAACACATATCAACGATATCCAACGACATAAGAACATCAACCATTTTTTGTTTAAATTCGCCACCTATACACTGGAGACGACCTAATTTAACCTCAAATCTAGGAAGTCTTTTAATTTTGGTTAGAAAGCTCTGCATTTTTGACCGTCTTTCGGCATTCTCCACATCACCTTCCTTTGTATACGGCAAACAGTGATAATAATAAGTTCTTAATCTGGTAGTGTTTGTATCGTCTGCTATTTTATTGCACAATTTTAGTAGATCTATATTTGGAGATCTAAAATTAGATTTTAGAATCCTGTTTAAATATCCCCCATCGATAAAAATAGCACACTTTTCTAATGACATATTATTCCTATCGCTCGTGGATTTCTCCAGAACGATAGGGAAGATTATGTTTACTATTTGATTTAAGGGATATATAAACATTCATTAAATGTAAAAGTAACTATTTCTAAATTAATACAGTTCTTGGTTTGTTAGTGAAGTTGGTTAGTTTTTGTGCAAAATTAAGTTTATGTGCAAAGCTATAAGAACCGCTAGCTTTATAAGCATAAAAGTTTAACTATCTTATAGTAAAAACACAGTCAAATATGCCATTTGTATACGAACTTGAAGTTGAAGTATTGGACGGCGGAAGAACACTAAAACCTAAAGGTAGGTTTTTCGAAGTAGAGGGCAGAAACTATCTTGCCCAAGACACAGGAAGAACAACAAATGTTTACCCACTTAATGGAGCAAGATTTAGCCCTACAAATGATAATAGGCTTTTCATAGAACCTGGAACTTTTGAACCTTCCCATAAACCAACTTTGAACCGTTTAGTGAAAGAATTTGGGATGTCACCAGTATAGGAGAAATATGAATTATACAAAAATTCGAGCATCTGAAATGTACGTAGATCCAAAAGCCGATTTAATGAGCCTATACAATTCAGGCGATATGCCAGAACATCCTGATTTTTTCCTAAGACAAGTTGGGCCAGAAAGAATATTACCACAAAATAGTTCAGATTGTCGGAGGATTTAAGTGAGTGGATTTTTAAAATCTCTTATATATTCTCCAGAAGGAAGAAGGATCCTATACAGTTCGGGTGCATTTGTTTCTGGGTTTGTATAAACCTCTATTACTGTTTCTGCATCTATATCTTCTCCATCAGAATGCCAACCGTGTAGGACTATTTTTTTGCTTGCAAGAGCTGAAATATCCAAAACAAAACCTGTTTCCATTAGTTTTTGAACATCTTCCTGTGTTAAATCAGCTAACTCCCATGATCCAGTAGAGGACACAGAGGATTTATATTCCCATTTATTGCCCAAAAAACCTTTTGTAAAAATTATCCTTATACTGTTAGATGCTCTTGTTCTCCATGAGTATTTGACAATTTGTTCCTCAATATCAGGAACCACAGTTGTTCCGCTAATTGCTTCAATATTATTTGTAGGCTCCTTTTTTGTCTGGTCTTGTATTTGTTCGTCTGGCTCTTCTTGGTTTGTTGGTTCATTTGATGTGCAGCCACTAACTAAGATTAAACTGATTAACAAAACAGCTAAAGAAAAAATCTTCATAAAAAGTTTTGGTTGAGCTTGCTTATATTTGTACTAAGTTAAAAAACAAAATCCAACTAACCAGCCAGAAAAATATGTAAACTATAATTCCATTTCCAATCCACCATTTTTTGTCTTTTTGAATTTTCAAAACTTTTTTGAGGCCAAAAATCAGAGCAACCAAAACAACTATTGCTAATCCTAAAGATGTCCAAACTCCGGGTAGAAAAATAGACGCATATCCAATTATGATTCCAATTATAGTATGGACAAGTACTGAAGTCAATGACTGTTTTCTTTCTGTTTCCATAGTAGCCTTTTAGAGCTTCCGCGTCTGCAAAAGGCTACTGTACCCAAAACCTTTTGCATCACGATTACTATAATTAATTTGCCTATATAAAAACATCTTTCATAATAGACTATGAAATTGGCAATACTATTTTCCGGTGGAAAAGACTCGATGATGACTGTATACAAAGCACTCAAAGAAGGCCATGAAGTGAAATACCTAATTTCCCTAATTTCAGAAAACCAAGCCTCCTACATGTTCCACTATCCAAATATCAATCTCACAAATGTTCAGGCAGATTTAGCTGGAATTCCCCTGATAACAAAAAAAACAAAGGGAGAGAAAGAAAAAGAGCTTGTTGATTTGAAAGAAGTTATTTCTTCTGTGAAAGGGATAGAAGGAATCGGTGCAGGCGCACTTGCGAGCAAGTACCAATATGATAGAGTTGGAAAAATTTGCTCAGATCTTGGACTAAAAACCTATACACCATGTTGGCAAGAAGATGATGAAAAACATTGGGAAGAAATTTTAGATGCAGATTTTGAGGTTATTATAACAGGCGTCGCAGCAGAAGGTTTTAGTAGTAAATGGCTAGGAAGGAAAATAGATGAAAACGCCCTTGAAGAATTGAAAAAATTAAAACAAAAATATAAAATCCATATGGGCTTGGAAGGTGGCGAAGGCGAAAGTTTTGTTTTAGATTGTCCCCTGTTCAAAAAGAAAATAGAAATTGTAGATTCAGAAAAAATAATAGAAAATGAGTGTACAGGCCACTTGGTTATTAAAAAAATAAAACTTGTTAACAAATAATGGAAAACATACCAAAGACTCGGAAACCATTTTCGATTTCCAAATCTTAAAATCGGTATAAAAAATTAAATTTAAATGGAAGGCGTAAAAAATTTCCGAAGTGAACTGAGGAAATTTTTAGCCTCCGTTTTTGATTAACCTTTTGGCTAAAAGGTTACTTTCGGTGCCTTTGTTTTTTCTTCCTTTTCTTTTGCTTGTGATGTTTCATTTTTTTTCGTCTTCTTTTCCTTAAGTTTGGCATATTAATTTTTCACCCTCCAATTTGTGAATCTTGAGGACTCACAATTATATTTCGCTAAACCACTTTATATTCCTTGTGTGCATATCTATAGAATTAGACACTTTTTTGGAATACTGTCAGATTAATTCCTGTTTGAAAAATGTGTCAAGCGCCACAATATGATTTCATTTCCAAATTTGTTTAAACAAAGATACTCCAATCTTCCAGATTCAGAAAAGCTTTTTGAATTTTTAGAAAAGAGGCTTCCAAGATCTTTTAGAATAAATAGCCTCAAGGCAAACAAAAAAGAAGTTTTGGAAAATTTCAAAGAATATGGTATTGAGTTCGAACAATATCCATGGTATACAGATGCTTTCAAGACAAATGATCTAAGAATAGGAAACACAATAGAACATTTCAATGGTTGGATATACATACAGGAAGCAACATCGATGCTGCCCCCGCTTATGCTAAAAAACTTTCTAGGTGAAAACAGCTATGTGTTAGATGCGGCAGCTGCTCCTGGCTCAAAAACAACGCAGTTGGCTGACTTGATGAACAATAAAGGCTTCCTCCTAGCCAATGAAATAAGCTATAGTAGAACAAAGGCACTCAAATTTAACCTGGAAAAAATGGGTGTTTTGAACACAGTTTTGACAAACTACAATTTCAAAAGTTTCCCGGAAAAAGTCCAATTTGATTGCATACTTGTAGATGCGCCTTGTTCATCTGAGGGCACTTTGAGGAAGGATCCAAACATAATTTCTACTTGGTCAATAAAAAGGGTTTTGGAAAACTCTAAGCTCCAAAAGAAAATGTTGCTAAAAGGTTTCAATCTGCTAAAACCAGGAGGTTGTCTTGTTTATTCCACATGTACTTTTGCGCCAGAGGAAAACGAGGAAGTTGTTGATTTCCTTTTGCAAAACACAGATGCAAAGTTGGAGAAAATAAACATAGAGAATTTCAAATTGTCTGAAGGAATAGAGGAATGGGAAAATAAGAAGTTTTCATCAGAAGTAAAAAACTGTTCAAGAGTTTGGCCACAAAACAACGATACAGATGGGTTCTTTTTGGCCAAAATAAGGAAGTAATATGTTTGAATTAGTATCAAAAAGACAAAGGGAAGAAATATTAGGAGACATAGAGTCAAGGTTTGGAATTAGCAAAAATGTTTTCGAAGATTTCTTCCTTTTCAAAGGAACAAAAGGCAGGATTTTTATAACATCGAAAATTCCCCAAGAATCGCTTGGATATTACATACAAACATTGGGCCAATTGTTCTGCCGTTTAGATGCAACTGTAAAACCTTCAACAAACATGATCCAAATTTTTGGTAAATTTGCCACAAAAAATGTTTTGGAATTAAAAAAAGAAGATGCTCAAAAAGCAATCAGTGGCTTTGACTTTGAAATAAAAAATTCAGAGTGTTCTGATGGTTATGTGATTTTGAAATACAAGAACTTTTTCTTGGGTTGTGGTCTTCTTAAAAACTGCCAAGTGAAAACCATGATACCAAAGGCCAAAAGAATAAAAGTAGATTTGCTTTAGGCTGCTGCAGACTCATTTTCCTCAGATCCTAAAACCCATTCTCTTGGAATCGCACCTAAGTATGCCACTGTTCCATTGACATTTAACAAACTATGTAATGGTGTTCGGAAAACATTATCCTCATCAAACATAAGCCTTTTTATGTCCATTTCATCTGTTCTAATTTCAATTCTTCTTTCATATCCTTCTCGACCTCTATCATGGTCTACATGTCTTGTTAAATATACACCAGGAACCAAACTCTTTCCTGCTTTCTCCCACACTCTTTTCACACTTGGGTCTGTCGACATTCTTACACCTTCAGCAGCTATTCTTTGTGATTTATCTGATGCTGTATGATGGTACAAAACATCTGGAAAAATAAGTTGGTCACCGATTAATTCCTCTGCTCTTCCTATCATATCCTCACACTTCCTAATATAGTCTTTTATTGCTTTTTGTACAGGAGGATATGTGTTTAGTCTAAGATCTCTTTTAACAACTTCAAAATTTCTTCTAAGCTTTTCTAAGTATTCCCAGTTAATAACAACTATTCTGCCCATAATCTAAATCCATCTAATCCACATACTGTGGATTTAGAGCTGTAAGGCATTAAACAATCTATACTTGCCTTACACTAATCCAAAAATAGAAAAATAGTCTATTTAAGCTTTTTGTATATTGATTTCCCCAAGTAAAAGGCAGCTAAAACAACAGCTATCAATCCCAGAACAGGCAAAAATTCATATGGTTTTTTGGCACCTTGTATTTCATTCTTTTTTACATTCACAGGTACCTCTACAGTGTCTACTACTTGATTTTCATCAATTATACTAAACTTCAATATACCTCCGTACAAAACTTTTTCATCTGAACCAACTGACAAACCAGATATAGGACTCAATATCAAGGTATCTTGTATATTTTCAAAACCAAAAGAAGAAATTTGGTTCACATCAAGATTGGATATTTGTGAATTTGAGATTGTTAGGAAGCCCCTAAGGCTTTCGCTTACTTCTATTTTTACATCATCTATGGTGCAGGTCCCTGTGTTTTTTATCTCGCCTTTATCTATATCAACTGAAATTTGATATTTGCATGTTTTGTTTTCTGTGATGTTTGATTTTTGGTTTGTTGATTCCTCTGATGATTCGAAGGTGGATATAGGGATGACTATACTTATTGGTTTTTTGGTTGATGAAGAGCCACTGGAAGAGGATACTCCTCCACTGCCAGAAGAGCCTCCGCCCGAAGAGCTGCTCGAGGGCGTTGAATCGCCAAAAACACCATATGTACTGAAATGTGTTGTGTTTCCAGTAACATAGTTTCCAGTTGTGTTTACAGTTGATGGGATCTCTGTCCACGTGTTTGATGTCTCATTGAAGAAATGTATTTTCAAAGTGCTTTCATCTAAACCCGAATTTGCTATCTCAGTATCATTGTAGTATATTGTTATCGTCGCCGAGCTAATGTTGTTGTTCAGGGAAGAATCAGAAACTATGTCTATGTATTTTCCGAGCTCTGTTTTGGTGTTTTGGTTTTTGATATTCTGAGTGTATTCAACAATTGAAACAGAAATATTTTCCAAGTTTTCTTTTGTTTTTATATCTAGAACAGAGCTAGAGGAATTTTTTGCATCTATCCTTAAAGTCTCGTTCTTGACAAACTTCAAACTTGAATTAAGGAAAGAGCCTTTTGTAGAATCAATAAGTGAGATAAGTTGCCTTTGGTTCAAGTTTTCGCCGTATGGGCTCTGTATTTCTACATCAATATAGTACAGTCCCGACCCTATACCAGAGCTATTCCATTTCCCACTAAACAGGCCTGTTGAATTATCCAAGCTCAGATTGATTGTTGAAATTGTGGTTGAATTATAGTATTTCACATAAGCTGTTGCATTGGAAACAAGCGAGGGGTTTGTCAAATTAAGTGTGATGTTTACCAAATCTCCAGGAGAAGCTTTTTGTGTTTTGTCTATCTGACTTAAAGTAGGGGCAAGTTTGGTGTAATTAACAAAAATAAATTTCAGCAAAGGTGTGTTGGTTGTATTTGATGTTAGGTTGGCACCAAACCTTATTTTTTTGGAAGCTGTTTTTGAAAGATCAAAACTGTTCAAACTTGTCCAAGTTGACCCAGAATCAATTGAATATGAATAGAATATATTTTGTTCATGTAGTTCTTGACCAAAAACAAACTTATCCCAAGATTTCAAATTCTGAATTTCCAAATCTTTTGTCTCCAAAAAACCAGAAGACGGATATGTTGTGTTGGTCAAATTGTAGTAGGAAATATTTTGAAAGCTCGCATTGATGTAGTTGATTTTAACATCTTTTGTTGAGTTTAGGCTAAATTGTTTTCTTGGAGCTTCCACTCCAGACAAATTCAAAGAGAACCAACCTTCTGATCCTGTATATTGTATTGTGCCATATGATTTTGAACAGTCATAAAACCTGCAAACAGAAACATTAGATGCTGTGTTACCTTCCAAATAAAAATTAAGTGTATAATCATTTTCCAAACTCCCATTAAAGAAAATGTTGAAAAACTTATTTTTCTGTATCTCAAATTTATCAGAGTCAAATATTCCTATTTTCTCTGTTTTGTCAGACGGATTATAATATGCACCTACAAGAGTTTGCGAGCTGTTCACATGGTCTATGTTTATTTCTTTTGATGAAACAATTGTTAGGAACTTTGTCGGCTCTGGAAGGTTTTGTATTGTTATGTTGTGGTATCCTTCACCGCTTCCTGAATATGTTGTGCTTCCATACTCAGAGCTTGTGCAGTATGATCCCGATTCACACAAAGATATGTTTGATGCAGACCCCGATTTTATGTATATTGATATACTATCCCCGTTTGCTATGTTTCCGCTGAAAACCAAATCTAAATATTTTTCTTTTTCCAAGTCAAGCCTATTGTTGTCAAAGCTTTGAATTTTGTCTAGCTTATTTTCAGGATCATGAAGTCCTCTTGTCAAGTTGGGGTGTTTGAAAGAAATATTTGTATATTGTGTTGTTGTGGTGTTTGGTTTCAAGGAAACATTGGTTTGTGAAAATGAGATTAGATTTGAATCATATATGTATTCGGAGGAATTAGAAAATGTCCAATTTTTGTATCCTATAGATTCTCCAGACACTAAAAAACCAGTCAACTGGAATCCAAAGGTGGCTATAAATGATAAAATAAGAATACCTAAAACCGAAAAAAATAGAGCCTCTCTTTCCATAAATAATATATTGATGATAAAGCTTATGAATAGATTAAACAATTTCTCCCCAACCAATGAGTCTCCATCTCCCGTTTATCTGTCTAGAAATAGCTACTCTATCACCTTTATCTGCGCAAACAGGGAGCTTCAAATCTAAATCTATTTTATTTTTAACAGAATATACAACACCAACTGTCCTCGAAGTTCCAACTGTAAGCATCAACGACTCGCCTGGTATAATTGGTGTTATGTTTAATTCTTCCTTTGTTCCAACAATCCTTTTCAGTATGCTTGTTTTCAAAACAATTTGATCTAAAACAGGAGGAAGCTTACCAACATGCCCAACAACATTTCCAGAAAGCCTGTCTGCTTTTGTTAAAGATGGATCTAACTCTGTTTGTATTCCAAGCAAGCCACCTGGTCCTGCTTTTTCAAGAATTTTCCCACCTTTATGTAAAGCAATTATTTTTGTTTTTATTGGCTCATACTTTCCCTTTATATCAATACCAGGCCTTATTTCAATTTCATCCCCATCCTTGAACTCTCCTTGAACCAATGAACCTCCCAAAATACCGCCAGATAATTTTGATATTTCTGTGCCGGGCTTGTTTATATCAAACGATCTAGCAACCAACATTTTTGGGTCTTTTGATGGATCCCTCTGCGGAGTTGGTATTGTTTGGTTTATTGTATCAATAAGAAGGTCTATGTTAACTCTTTGTTGAGCAGAGACAGGAACAATTGGAGCATTTTCAGCAACAGACCCTTTCAAAAAGTTTTTTATTTTTTGGTAATTTTCCATTGCTTTTTCTGGTGTGACTAAGTCTATTTTGTTTTGGACAACAACAATTTTTCTTATTCCAGAAATATCTAAAACAGATAAATGCTCGGCTGTTTGTGGTTGTGGGCATTCTTCATTTGCAGCAATCACCAAAAGCGCGCCATCGACAATTGATACGCCTGACAAAACAGTAGCCATCAGCGTCTCGTGTCCTGGAGCGTCTACAAGAGAAATTGTTCTTAAAATTTCACAGTCTGAAAAACACTTTGAACATTTTTGAGTTGTTCCTGACAAGCCGCATTTTGTGCATTTGTAGAAGGAGATATCTGCATATCCTAGTTTGATTGTAATGCCTCTCTTCATTTCCTCAGAATGTGTGTCTGTCCACTTGCCTGTAAGAGCCTGCGTTAATGTGGTTTTTCCGTGGTCTACGTGTCCTGTTGTTACGATGCTTATTTCAGGAATTAGTTTTGAATCATCTATATTTTTTTGGACAGGTTTTTCATCTTTAACAGTGGGCTTGGAGCTTTTTGGTCGTTGTTTTTTTACAGAATCATCTGCTTCTGCAACCTTCTCTGCTTTAATCGCAACTTTTTTTGGTATGATAATCACCTATAATATGCAATATTCAGGAAATCTATATATCACTATTCTTTTGTTTCAGCTGCGGGTTTTTCAGTCTTCTCTTCTTTTTTCTTAGGCTCTTTTGGTGTTACGCCCAAAGTTTCTTCAACTGATTTTGGTCCGTATTTTATGACCTTTGCATTTATCTGAGAAACTGCAGTTGATATTGTATTTCCTCTGACTGATTTTCTTTTTCTTAATCCTTTGACCTTGTCTTTCATTCCAAGGCCTCTGATAACCAAGGCTCTCTTCCTGTTTACACCATCAATATCACTTCGCATTGGAAATCCATCTTTGTCTGAGCCGCCTGTTAATTCCAATTCAAAACCAGCAAGCCCCAGAGGTTCTCCAGGAACTTTGTCGCCTAATTTTTTTCCAATTAAACCAGAAGCCTTTTCGTCCACTTCTTTCTGGTATGCTCTTCTAGTTTTCGGGTCTGAAACCACTAACTTAAATGCCATAAATTTTCCTCCACCCAGTTCTTTATATTCACCGATTTCCCTTGTATATCGTTTTTCTTTGGGTACGGTATACTTTCTTTTTTGAAAAAGAAAGGATAGCAGCCGGGTAAATAAACGCCTCTATTAGAGACGAATAGTAACTATAGAATAAGGTTATTTAAAAGCTATTAATTGTAAACTGGATCTTCTACTGGATCTTCAGCAGCTTTTGCTACGTCAGAAAAAATTGCTTCTTGCCTTAATTTTCTATCTCTTGCTTTATCAACTGTCTTAACGCCATCTTCAACTCTCAAATATCTTTGTGTGACAACAGAACCATTTGATGGTTTATATCCTTTAGCAGATCTAGGCTCGCCTTCAACTGGTCCCGGCCTTCTCAAATCAATAATATAAACACGTACATCAGGACCGTGGCCAGATGGAACAGAAACTGAGGTTTCCATTCCATAAGCGCTAGATAAAAGTCGTCTAATATGTCTTCCGTTCCTTTCTCTTTGCTGATCTTCAATTTTACCAAAATCAAATCCAGTAATTCCTTTAAATCTTTCGTTTGCTCTTTCAGTCATTTGGTATATTATTCTTGGCATAAGGTATCCTCGCTATGCTTATGCAATTGGTGCCTAGGCTTTAAATACTTTAGTGTTTTGTAAGGTTTTTGGAGAAAAAACATACATTCGGATAAGCATTTAGAAAAAATAGCCAAAAATAAAAATAGTTTGAGGCAAAATTGACAAAAACGTAGAATTTGAAAAAAATATTATCAGAAGAATTTTTATAAGCAAGCACATACTTCTAATTATATGGGGGTAATCAAGGGAAACGCTGCTCTGGAATATCTTCTTGTTGTAGCATTTGTGCTTGTTCTTGTAGTTGTTCTTACACCAATCTTCCTTCAAAACGCTTCTAATCCTCCAAGTCCTTCACTAAATTATTCTCAAGTTACAACGCTAACTCCAGGTGGTAGTCAAGGTGAAACACAAAGTAATCAACCAACGGAAGGAAGCCTTGTCCTTTCAATCACAGATGATAAAGTAGAAGGGCTGTCTGAATTAAATGTAGAAATAGAAAATGTAGAAATCCACAAAGATGGAAAGTGGATTAGTTTTGAACCAGCAAAAAAGAAATTCGAGCTTCTAAGCCTAGCTGATGCAGCTGAGGTTATTGGAAACAAAAATTTAGAGCCTGGAAAATACACACAAATAAGATTCCAGGTTGTATCTTCTGATTTAAAACTGTATGACGGAACAACTTCTTCTGTAAAAGTTCCAAGCAATGAAATAAAATTGGTGAGCGAATTTGATGTTGAAGCAGGAAAAACAACTTATCTGTATCTTGATTTCAAACCAGAGAGTGTGATAAAAGCAGGCAAGCAATACATCTTGCAGCCTGTGATAAAAGTTCGTGCTTTGAGCGAGTTTAAGGAAGATCTTTGTGCAGGCAGATCTGTATCTTGCGATGATTCAAATCCGTGTACAACAGACTCCTGTGATGCAGGATTTTGTGGATACAAACCAGAACCAGACGGAACAAGTTGTGGGACAGGTCTTATATGCAGAGGAGGCAACTGTGTTTCAGAAACTCAAGCATCTTGTTCAAACCTCAGCTTCACTCCTATAGACCAAAAAATAATTTTCGGAAACAATTATCCTGCATGGAAGGGTACTACAGTTTTAGCTGATTTTAATAATGATACTTACTTAGACATAGTTCAGGGAGCTATCACAAGCAATGAGTCATATCCTTGGCTCCCAGGATATTTCTATATGAAGGCTAAAGTTTTGTTTGGCGATGGGAAAGGAAATTTTGCTGACTCTGGTCAGTTTTTAGGAAGAGGTGTTGCCTGGTCTTCTGTTGGTGATGTTGATGCAGACGGAGACAAAGATATCCTTACAGGTGATTGGGGTGGAGATATTGGAATGAGAGTCTTCCTAAACGATGGGAAGGGATTTTTCACTGATTCAGGCCAGAAACTTGGTTACAACTATGTTGAGTATTTCCCAAAGCTTGTTGATTTAGACAGTGATGAGGATTTAGATATCTATTCTCCATTATGGCCTTCTCGCAGTCCCCAAAGCCACATATTTTTGAACGATGGTAAAGGAATTTTCACAGAATACAAAGAATCTGGATTAAATATACCAGGTTGGGGAGTATACTCTGGTTATGCTGTTTTCGATGTTGACAAAGACAACGACAATGATATTGTAGAAGTGTCTTGGAATGGTTCAACAATGAATACTAGAATATTGAAAAACAATGGCAAGGCACAATTTACAGTTTCACAAGACATGAAAGATGTTGGTGGTGCAGTTGGTCCAGCAGACTTTGACAGGGATGGAGACATGGATTTCATGGCAAGCTCTCTTTTCAAAAACAATGGAAGTGGAAACTTTACTCCACAGGCTTCTCCCGGAACTCCATACTATTCTCAACAATACTATGATCCATACTACTATCTAGCTGTTGGAGATTTAGACAAAAAAAATGGTGCAGATTTCATGCTTGATTATTTCCCAACAGTGATGCTGAACAATGGAGATGCAACTTTCTTCAGGTGTGGTTTGGGTGACCTTTACAAAAATAATTATGAGACAAAGACCTACTATTCTTTCTATCCTTATGAAATAGGCGACATCGATGGTGACGGTGACATTGATATGGTTGGCCCATCTTATTCTGGTGGCTATTCTTATGACAGCAACCTAACTTTGAGTGTAGCTATAAACAATATGGTAAAGTAGTTTTTTGGGTACATATTGTCTAATAACAAAAATGTTATAGATATAACTTAAGTGTTATGATGTTGCTTAAAAATCTTATTTACATCTCTTCCAATGCCTCAATCCCCACCAAACCCAAGCATGTCTTCAAAACAACAGAAACAGCATCCACCAAAGCAAGTCTTGAATTCAAAACCCGGCCCTCGGCTTTCAAAACAGGGACACTTTGATAAAATTCATTGAATAGAGTAGCCAAATCAAAAACAAAGTTTGCCACCAAATGTGGCTGTAGGTTTTCAGCAGACTTTTCAACAAGTTCTGGGAACTCTGATATTTTTTTCAAAAGTTTTTTCTCTTTTTCCTCTTTCAAGTCTTGAGCTGAAAACTTTTTCTCACCTGCGACAGATTTTTTCAAAATAGATTGAGCCCTAGCATATGCATATTGAATATATGGTGAAGTATCCCCGTGAAAATCCAGTGATTTGTCCCAATCAAAAATAATCAGCTTGTCTGGAGACTGAGAAATCATTGTATATTTTATTGCGCCGAGTGCAACTGCTTTAGCTATTTTTTCAACATTTTTTCTCTCAGATTTTTTTGCCTCTTCCAAAGCAAGTTCATACATTTTTTCTTTCAAATCCTCATACAGAATAACATTGCCCTCCCTCGAAGACATTTTTCCTGTTGGCAAATTCACAAGATTGTAAGAAAGGTGATATTCTTTCTTTGCAATTTCTGGTTTTGTCATTTCTAAACATTTGAAAAGTTGTTGAAAGTGTAGAGTTTGTTCAGCCCCAACAACATGAACTATTTTATCTGGTTTGTATTCCTTATTCTGAACTTCAGCAAGCACAAAATCTTTTATAGAATAGAGAGGTGTCTCGTCCTTTGTGAGCAAAACATACACACCAAGATTATGATTTTTCAAGTCAATCACAATTGCGCCTTCGCTTTTCTGAGCAATACCTTTTTTCTCCAATTCTTTTGCCAGTTTTATCCCAGGACCCTCAACCTCTGACTCAAAATAAAACCTATCATATTTTACACCAAAATCCTTGTATATTTCATCAAAATAATCCAAGCTCCATTGCCTTGTTTCTTTCCAAATTTTTAGAAGCTCTGGTTTTCCAGCATACAAATCTTTGTTAATTTGCCTTACTTCATCCTCCAATTTTTCATTTCCTTTTATAGCCTTGCTTGCTTCTGAATATACTTGTCCAAGCCATTTACCTCCAGACCCTTTTAGTTTCAAATTTTTCAATCCCCACAAACACTTTGCAACATGTGGTCCTATATCGCCTTGATAATTTACACGCACAACTCTCATTCCGGAAAACTCTAAAATTCTACAAAGCGATTCGCCTAGAGCAATATTCCTCACATGCCCTATATGAAAGGCTTTATGCGTGTTTGGATGTGCAAATTCAACAAGATATTTCCCTTTACTCTTCCCCTTTCCATACTTTTCTTTCTTTTTCAAAACATCCTGTAGGACTTGTTCTCCAAAGTGTCCCCAGTCTATGTAGAAATTTAAGTATGGACCAAGAGGTTTGATTTCTTTCACGTATTTTGGTTTTAGTTTAGAGGAAAAATCTTTTGCAATTTCAACTGGACTTTTTTTGAGTTCTTTTGCTAAATCAAAACAAGGAAAAGACAAATCTGCATTTATATTTTCCGGCGGTTTTTCTATTTTTGGATTTTTGATACCAACTTTTTCTAACTCTTTTTCGATTTCTTGCTTGACGAATTGCATAGATAAGTATTAGAGGAAAGAAGATAAATAGTATTTGTATGAATACGAATTCATAACAACGAACTTGAGTTCATTAAGATATGATTAAGTACTACGGTGCCCCAGACATAGAAGACAAAATAAAAGAAGTCACAGGAAAATTAAGCCTTCTGCACATTGATTTTGAAAGGGTTTCTTGCATTCGAAGCATTGGTTCGAAAAGCAGGAGAACAATAGCACGCTGCCACGCGATGTCAAGGATTTTTCAAATTGCACTGAACACAAAATCGCATTATGTTATTGAAGTGATTTCAGAAAATTTCGACAAACTTTCAGAAGAAGAAAAAACCAAAACCCTCATACACGAGCTTCTCCACATCCCAAAATCTTTAGGAGGCGGCTTCAGGCACCATGATTTTGTAAACAGGCGAACAGTGGACCAGCTTTACCAAAGATATTATAAATGAATACGCAGGTTTTGGGTACGGTAGCCGCCCAGAATTGGAATCTGACAAAGTCAGCTTCGGTATCCGTTCGAAGGCGGAAGTCGTGTCTCCAATTAGCTGTGTGAACAGTTAATTGTTCACGAGACATCTCTGCATCCATCTCTCAGGAGATGTAGACCTCGAAAAGGCTAGCTAGGCATAACTGCCAACAATATCTCCTTTTTTAGAATCAATAAGCACTACAATCCTCTGCTTTTTTAAAAGCCTCTTTTTTTCCAAACAAATTTTCCAAATAGTTAAATAATCCTCCTTTATCGTTTCCACATTTTTCGAGAATTTTTTGTTATATTCTTGTATTTTACCATTCAAAACATCAGAGTCTATGTTTTTGATTTCAGACCATAGAATCTTAGACGGTCCAAAAAAACTTCTGGCCGTTATAATAGCTGTTTTTTCCTTAATTTTTGGGTTAGACAGTGAGTTTATATAATCGCTATACATCGGTGCTAAAACACTCCTCGCTTTTTCTATTTCTGTTTTATTTTTCAAAAATTCTTTAATGAATTTTTTCACCCATATGTTTATTTTTTTATTTTTTTCTTTGGTGTTTTCATAAGATGCGAGATCCATATCAACTTGATGTTTTTTCAAATTTTTCCAAATGGAGTTTATTGTTGATTGAAAATCAGAGGGCAGAGTTATTGGATAATCCCTGGAATGTTCTATAGTCTGGATTATTGATTCTGTCCATAAAATTATTCTATCATCGTCCTTTGGTATTTGAGAAATAAACCCATTGCTTACATTAACACCGGAAATCATCAAACATGCAGCTTTTGAAAAATGTCTTTTTGAGTCTTCAAAATCTTGTTGTGTTTTTGCTCTTACTAGTAATCTTTGAGACTCTTCTAAAAGCTCCTTCAGGTCACTTTCTTTCAACTTTTCTATTATCTCATCCTTCGGTTTATTGTTGATATACTCTTTCAATCCAAGTGAAATTCCTTCTAGGGAATAAAATATATTTTCGTCAAAGCTGAGGTTTTCTTTTATTACTTTTTCGGTTTTTGATTTTTTGGGTTTTACAATTTCCATAGTATCCTCTATGAATTTTAAATCTTCCTTAAGATTCAGAATTTTTTTGTGTTTAAGGTTTCCAGCAACTTCTTCGTGAACAAGACTTACAAGTTCTAGAAATTTGTAGATATCTTTATCCTTTTTGAAATTTTGAACAATCTTTTTTTGGTCCTCAATTCCCCACATATATGCTTTTGTCCCAAAATCAGCCCTTTTCAAAAAAGGGCCGAACTCCCAAAGGAGTTACCCACTCGCTGTTGCTCGGGGTAACTTCCACGTTGTAAACTTTTGATCAACCTTTTCTTAAAAGGTTGACAGGAGGCTAAAAAATTGCTCATTGCGATTCGCAATTTTTCTAAACGCCTTCCACGCTTAAACTTCAATAAAATAACCTCCTAGAATTAATTGGCTCTCGTTATGCTGGTTCTGGAAGTTCTTTTTTTAAATTATGTATAACTGATTTCAAAACCTTAGAATAAACCTCATCGCTTGAATATTCAACAAGACCTTCAAGCCTAGATAGGTTTTCAACACCTCCAATTTGCCCAAGCGAAATGATAGAGTCAATAGAGTAAAAGGAACTTGATTTGGCAATTTCAAACAAGAAATCTGAGAACCTAACATCTTTTGTATATCCAATGATCTCTAAAACTATACGCTTCTCATTTATTCCCAGTTTTTCATAAACTTGCCTAAAAGTTTGGAAATCTTTTTCTGATTTAAAATTATTGAATATTGCTAGCAACCTATCTGAGAATTGCTGAACCCTTTTTAACCTTTCATCTGAAAGAGCCTCTAAAAAATCAAGAGTTAGAAAGTTTGCAGAAAAAGAAACAAAATCTTTAACAAGCCCCTTTAAGCTATCCAACTGAGTCATACTGTTGATAAACCTCTTTATATTATATGGATAATTAAGTATAAAAGTGAAGAAAGTTATGAAAGTTTTGATAGATACTAACATGTTTTTGGCCCCAGAAAAATTCAAGGCTGATATTTTTTCTCAGTTGAGAAACCTTGGCTATTTGAAAATTTACACTCTTTCCAAGGTTTTAGAAGAGTTGAAAAAAATATCCGAGAAAGGAGGAAAAAGTGCAAAGGCAGCAAAGATAGGCCTCATACTAATTGAAAAATATGATGTCAGGATTCTAGAATCTTCTGGACATGTTGATAAATCGCTTTTCAGCCTTTCAGAAGAATATGCAATTTGCACACAGGACAAAGACTTGATAAGAAGGCTTACAGAAAATAGAAGAAGAGTCCTGTTCCTCAAACAAAAGAAGTTTCTGGTTGAAGAATTTTGATTTCCTAAAACATATATTAGTTTTCTTCTGGGTTATAAGGTCGTGTCTCGCTTGTTCAATAAAGACACGAGACATCTCATCAACAGTATAATGGGAGATGATGACTCTTCTTTTTCTAAAAGAAGAGGGTATAACGAAATCTTTATAAATAGGTCTTGCATATAAAATAATTCGAACTTTTCAGTGGGGCTCTATATGGTTGTAATCGACAACAACATACTAATTGTTTTAGGGACATCAATTCTAGCCCTTGTTTTTGCTGCAATTTCTGCTTTAAGTGTTTTGAAAAGCGATAAAGGAACCCCAAAAATGCTTGAGATCGCAAAAGCGATCCAAGAAGGCGCTTCAGCTTATTTGAAAAGGCAATACAAAATTGTTTTCGTAATTGTGATTGTCCTTGCTGTTGTTTTTGGTCTTGTCTTTGGTTTGGCAACTGCGATATCATTTGTTTTTGGTGCAATTCTTTCAGCTGTTGCAGGATTTTTAGGAATGAACATTTCTGTGCGCGCAAATGTTAGAACAGCGCAGGCAGCTAGCAAAGGTTTGAAAAGCGCTTTGACCTTGTCATACAGAGGAGGCGCAGTAACTGGTTTCTCAGTTGCAGGTTTAGCCCTTCTAGGCAGCGTCTTATTATACATAGTATATGGTGATCCAAAATTGATCATAGGTTTCACTTTTGGTGCTTCTTTGATAAGTTTATTTGCTAGAGTTGGTGGCGGAATTTACACAAAGGGTGCTGATGTCGGCGCTGATTTGGTTGGAAAAGTAGAAGCAGGCATACCAGAAGATGATCCAAGGAATCCAGCAGTTATTGCAGACAATGTCGGTGACAATGTAGGCGACTGCGCAGGCATGGCAGCTGACTTGTTCGAATCTTATGTTGTAACAGCCCTTGCGGCAATGATACTTGGCTTAAGTTTAGGCGCTTCAGGCGTTTTATACCCACTTCTAATGGGTGGTGTTGCAATCATCGCATCAATCATCGGAACATTTTTCGTAAGGACAAATAATGAAAATAAAATATGGTCTGTTTTAAACAGAAGCGTAATAGTCACAGCAATTATTTCAGCAGTAGCGTTTTACTTTTTAACAACTTCACTGTTCAGCGATTTAAAATTATTTTACGCAGCTTTGACAGGTTTAGTAACAACTGTTTTGATTGGCCAGATCACAGAATACTACACAGGAAGGGATAGAAGACCAGTGAAAGAAATAGCAGAAGCATCAAAAACAGGCGCTGCTACAAATTTGATCCGTGGCTTGTCAACAGGCATGATGTCAACCCTTCTTCCAGTTATTGTAATAGTTGCAGCAATTTACCTATCATTCTATTTCGGCGGTGTTTATGGAATAGCGATTGCAGCAATGGCAATGCTTTCACTGACAGCTGTAATAGTTTCAGTTGATTCATTTGGTCCAATCACAGACAATGCGGGTGGAATTGCAGAAATGTCAAACCTTCCTGAAAAAGTCAGGAAAGTCACAGATGCTTTGGATGCTGTTGGAAATACAACAAAAGCAGTCACAAAAGGTGTGGCTATAGGATCTGCAGCTTTGGCTGCTCTCTCCTTGTTTGCAGCATATTCAGCAGAAGTTGGTTTAACATCTATTGATATGATGAAGCCAACTGTTGTTATCGGTTTGTTCATTGGTGGTATGCTTCCTTTCCTATTCTCAGCTTTGACAATGGGTGCAGTTGGTAGATCAGCTTTCTCAATTGTTACAGAAGTCAGAAGACAATTCAAAGAAATAAAGGGCATAATGAAAGGCACAGCAAAGCCAGACTATGCTAAATGTGTTGAAATTGTCACAGCAGCTGCTCAAAAAGAACTTTTGCTTCCTGGTTTGATTGCAATTGTAGCCCCTCTGCTTGTTGGCTTTGTCTTAGGTGTAGAAGCACTTGGTGGCCTTTTAGGCGGTTCGATAGTCACAGGTTTGCTTTTAGCAATCACAATGACAACAGGTGGTGCAGCTTGGGATAATGCAAAGAAATACATAGAAGTCGGCAACTTAGGTGGCAAAGGATCAGATGCTCACAAGGCTGCTGTAGTAGGTGATACAGTTGGTGATCCATTCAAAGACACATCAGGCCCAGCTTTGAACCCACTGATAAAGGTGTTGAATACAGTGGCTATTTTGTTCGCAACATTGATAGCTGCATACACTTTATTGCCAGTAATTTAAGCTTTTTCTGGGAAAAAGGCTTAAGCCAAAAATAGGAGCCTAATTTTTTGCTCAGTTCGCTTCGCAAAAAATTTACGGCTTCCATTATTAATTTTATAAAGAGTTATATCCAATTTCTTATATTATGCCAACACAAAAAAAAACAACGATACACTTTGTAATCACAGGTGGGACAATTGATTCTTTCTACGACGGCACAAAAGACACAGCTGTGCCAAGCGAGCACTCTATTATTCCCAGATTTATCAAAAGTTTGAAGCTTTATTCTGAATCAGAATTTACAGAAGTCTGTATGAAGGATAGTAGAAGCCTCAATCAACAAGACTTGAAAAATGTTCTGAAAGCAGCTGAAAGCAGTCCACATAAAAAAATAATAATCACACACGGAACCTACACAATGCCGGACACCGCGAAATATCTTAAAGCAAACCTAAAACGCAAAGACCAGACAATAATTTTCACAGGCTCGATGATACCTATTCTTGGTTTTTCCCCTTCTGATGGACCTTTCAGCATAGGTTTCTCAATTGCAAAAGTTCAGGATCTGGGTCCCGGAATTTATGTCTGCATGAATGGCAGGGTTTTCTCCCCAGATGAAATAGTCAAACAGCTTTCAGAAGGCAGGTTTGTTTCTGTTTTTGGTGAGAAATAAATTTTTCCCAAACCCGCAATTTTCCAGAAGCGGACACCCTCTGCATTCGGGCTCTTTTTTGCAAAACCTTTTTGCGTGCTCAACAAGAAGGGCGTGGTATTCTTGGTATAGTTTTACGTCTTTTGGTAAATTGGTTTCAAAAAAATCTTTTACTTCTTCGTATTTGTTCCAATTGGTTTTTGGTGATTTTTCTTCTGATGCTGAAAAACTTTTTCCTTTTTGTTCTCTTTCAGAAAATAGACGACCAAAAATTCTCCTAGTATATGCATCCACAACAAACTCAGGCTTTCCGCATGCATACAGAAGAATGGAGTCAGCTGTTTCTGGGCCTATCCCCTTGAGGCTTAGAAGTTGTTCCCTTGTCAAATTTTCAAATTTTTTATTCTGGATAAATTCTGAAAAAGTTTTCAGCTTCTCAGCTTTCTGCACAAAAAAACCAGAGGGCCGAATTACTTTTTCCAAATCTTTCTGCGGAATTTTCCTGAGCTTTTGTATATCGATTAAATTTTCTCTGTTCAAGTTCAGAATCGCTTTTTCAACATTTTTCCAAGAAGTATTTTGGGACAAAATCGCACCGATGGCTACCTCAAATCTCTGTTTATCATTTTTAGGTCCGCCTGTATATTTTGGTTTTAGATCGCCTTCTTGGGTAGTTGGCCACCAGTTCTGAGGACCATAATCTTTCAAAAATATATTATAAAATTTCAATAAATTTTCCATAGAAATCAGTGAGCCTGCGAGGATTCGAACCTCGATTAGCCGGTCCGAAGCCGGCTGTACTGTCCATTATACTACAGGCCCATGAATAGAATAGTGATTAATTGGACTTAAATCTAAAAAACCAAAGCCTCGACAACCTTCGGCAAATCCATGGATTTCATAGAAACGGAAACTGATCTGTCTCCTGCATTAAAATTAACTATATTGTTTTCAAAAATACTTTTATCCATATAAGTTTTTATTCTGTGCTCTTGTTTTCTTTTTGTGTGGCCAAATGGTGGAACACCGCCTATTTCGCATCCAGTCTCTTCCAAAACCTCTTCTTGAGAAGCAAATTTCAAGTCTTTTGTGTTTTCCATTTGCTCGATTTTTTTGAAATCTATTTTTTTGTCAGCTGGAAGAAGAACTAAAATGAACTTCCCTTGCCTGGTTTTAAGGAGCATTGCTTTGACGCCTGTTTTGAGCTCAACTCCCCTTATCCTAGATGCTTCTTCACTTGTTTTGACAGGTTCGTGTTCGAACCTTTTGTATTCTATTCCTCTACTGTCCAAAGTTTGGAAAAGATTTTCAACAGTATTCATATTTTTTTGCTCCCCAGATCTTCAAAAAACCTAAGTAAGTAACCATCAGGATCCTGAACTAAAAATTGTCTGTTTCCCATTTCAACATTTTTCACCTTGTACCATTTTTCTTCAGGTTCAAGAAAAAGGTTAATTTTGTTTTTTCTCAGCCTTCTAATTAATGGATCTATTTTATTCACTTCTATCTGAAAATTTATTCCTCTCCCTAGAGGATATTCAAGTTTATCTGTTTTCCATTTTGTGCCTTCATCAATCATAATCTGCGATTTTCCCAAAGATAGAAATGCAAAACCTTCCTCTATTCTGGAATATTCAACTTTAAATCCAAGAATTTTTGTGTAAAAATTTAGACTTTTTTCCAGCTTAGAAACAGTTAATTCAGGAATTAGTTTATTGAATTTCATAGCTAGCCAATATAAGAAACTGCCTTCTTTATCTCTGTTTGATGCTGCTCTACAAGCTCTTCGGACAAATAATAGGCAAGCATAAGGCCTGTTTCTATGGCCAATCGAGATAAATCCAGACAATAGAAAACAATTTCAGAGACCCCAAGTTTTGCCTTTGGTAAATTTTCCAAAATTGGAGCGTATTCAAACTGGTCAGCTATTATATCTACCAATTCAGGCCCATCCTCTCCTGGCATATAAAATGTTCCTATGTCATATCCATGTTTTAAGTGTAAGCCAATAAATTCTCTTATTCCTTTTTCAACCTCTTTATCATGCTTCTTCGATTCTTTTAATGAGTTTATAAGACCGTTTGTTTGAGAAAACAGAACCTCAATTGCTTCTAAAACTTTGTCTTTTGAGTCCTCATCTAGACAATATCCAAATATGTTAATCAAAATATTTTTTGTATTTTCGTCTACGTAATCAGGAATTTTGATGTTGAAAGAGCATGTTTTTCCCTTAATGTTATACTTAGACATAAAAAATTATCCCGCTGATTTCTTTAACACACCATCGCAATCTGGACACATTCCAGGATCCTTAAACATGCCTTTGCAGACCATGCATGCATATAGTGCTTTTTGTTTATCTACTTGTGGTTTTGACTGTTTCATACATTAAATGGTCTTTGACAATTATATATTTTTATAATGGTTGGGCCAATAATTAAGATGAAATTTGCACTTTTGGTTTTCTTGGTTGCCATACTCCCATTTGTTTCGGCACATGAAGGTGGCGATGAACCCCTAGATGATCTTTCCCTTTCATTCAAAACAATACCCAAACCATATGTCAATTCAGAGGCCTTTCTCGAATTGCATGTAGACGAGGAAGGTTTAGCAGTTGAAAACCTGAATATAACATTCACCGTTGACAGGCACGATATAGGTGTGTCTGACAAAACAGCAACAGTGGAGAGGGAACCTGGAACATATTTTGCAAAGTATGTCTTCCCTAAAGCCGGCTTATGGGAAGTTCATGTTGAGTTCGAGTCTGATGGAAAGGAAATAAGGAAAACTTTTACCTTTGACGTAGAAGAGTCTTCAAACTATTTTTTTGGGGTTGATTCCAGAATGCTTATAATTGCAACTGTTGTTGTTTTACTTGCTTTCATATGGCTAACAGGTTTAAGAGGAAAGCAAAAACATTTTAGAAGGTCTTCTATAGCCACAATTGTTGTTTTGGCTTTGGTTGGCTTAGGTTATTCGCTTTCAATTTACTTTTCAACTGGTGCTGCATCTGAAGGCGTGGTGACATGCCCAGATTCTTCAAAACCAAATGAGTGTTTTTGGCAAGCTCATTGGCATGCGTTCATTGTCCCTGAATTGTGTGGCGAGGAGCAGAGGCTTGAGGTAGAAAAAGGAGCGCTCACAGGACCCCATACACACGAAGAGAAAAATCTAATCCATTGGCACGATAGGATACCAATAGACAAATCAACAGGAGCCCTGAAAGATGCAACACCTCTTTCTTTGGGAGCATTTTTTGATGCAATTAAAATAGACTTCACATCTGAAAATTTCTTGGGAAAGAAAAATGGCGATCTTTGTTCAGGAAAGCAAGGCACCTTCAAACTCTTCCACAAAAAGAAAGGCGAACAGTTCAAAAAATTCGAAGGTGATCCAAGAGAACTTGTTTGGAGAGATCGGAGTATTGTTGCAATTGTTTTTGACGAAAAAACAGAACAAGAAGCCTTGGAAGAATTGAACAGAAAGAGTATTGAATTTCCTGTGTTGGGGACTGGCTAGGCTTTTCAGGAAAACGGTTTACATGTATCGATAAAGTATATACTTCTTTGCAACTCCAGGCAATTTGTTTTTGACAAAAACAAACTCAATGACTTCTTTTATATCCCAAACAGGCACAGGTTTCTTGGATTTTCCAAATCTTTTGTCTAAAATTAAAATTACTTCCTTTGTCATTTTCTCTGCAAAATTTCCATCTTTTATATGGGATTGGTGCAAGCTTTTTTGGATTGATTTGAAAATTTTCTCTGAGTTGAAATCTTCTGTTGTTCCGTCCCTTTTTTCAACTTTTTTAATTTTTGATTTTTTTGAATGGAGCCAAACAAACATGTATGTGTCACAAACCCTGATCATATTGTTTTCTTTGAAAACAGAGCAAACAGATGATCTCACATCTTCTACAGAGACCAAATCTTTCTTCTTTTTCTCCAGAGCCTTCAAAACATCGTCTGCCAAAACTTCTGGCGGGCAAAGTTTGAAATTCGCTTGATGGCACGCCTTAGCTATGCTTTTGGTTAGTTTTTTCTTCTCAAATTTCTCAATTGTTCCGTCTCTTTTTCTTATCTTTTTTATCATACTAATCACGATGATAGCCAACCAAATACTTCAGTGTAGCCATTATAATTATTACTAGAGCTATTCCTCCTATTAAATGTAGAAGCAAATATGAAGCAACTGTTGAAATTATCCACACACCTAAGCCAGCCAAGAATAGGCCAACGAGCAACCTCATTAATCCTCTATTCTCCTTTCTCCACTTCTCCAAGTTTTTCAAACCAACACCAGAGTACGCCATGTAGATTATAGCTAACAAAGGTGCAATGAAAACCAGGTTATACAAAAGCAAAAGCGGCATAGCAGTTAAATATGACATACCGCTCTGTGACATGTAACTAAGGACAGCCAAGTATGGAGCGCCTGTGCAAGGAAGTTCAATTAGAGTGACAATAACTCCAAACATGAACGCAGAGATCAGGCTTCTGTGCGTTCCGCGCGCCCTTGTTTCAACAGTTGATACAAACCTTTTTGGCATTGCCAAAGAAAATCCGTGACCATACCAAAAGAAATCTTTAATTTCCAAAAAACCTGCAAGGATAACAAAACTTCCAATTACCATGTAGAACATTTGGCTCACCAAGGCAACTTCTCTCACAGCATTGAAAACTCCTAGAAGTGTGATTCCACCAAGCAAATAAGTGACATAGACACCGAGTGTATATACAAACCCATTAACCAAGATCCCCTTTCTATTTTTCGATTTAACCAAAACACTC
The DNA here is from genome assembly GCA_964410585.1 of uncultured archaeon. GTDB lineage: Archaea > Aenigmatarchaeota > Aenigmatarchaeia > QMZP01 > JACQNV01 > CAYPFW01. The sequence goes on from CAYPFW010000001.1 coordinate 72,074, forward strand.
AAAAGAAGAATCAAAACACCAATCACACACGGATTTATAGAATCAATGAGGGCGCCTCCGAGAACAACAGGGATTGTAGCCTCTGGAGCCGCAACTATAACTTGTTCCAGTACCATATTTGATATCTATTCTTGCATCTATATATGTTTTGAAAAAATAGAAAATTGGAAAAAATTAACAATATTCACAAACGTTTTTTGAGCTCTTTTTTGCTGGTTTTTTAGAGCTCTTCTTAGCTTTCTTTTTAGTTGCCATAAAATACGCCTCAAAGCGGCTTTATCCCCCTATATATTATTATTTCACCGACTAATAAATCATATGGAATTGCAAAACGCATACGGATTTATTTTGGGGAAAAACCAGGAGCTTTCAATAGCTGAAATTGTCTCCTATCTTTCTTCAAGAAGGGTAAATTTCGAGATCCTCAATTTCACAAAAGATTTTCTGATTGTAAAGATAGATGATATTTCAAAAATCAAAATCCAGGACTTTGGCGGGACCTTGAAAATAGCTTCTATATCCTATTTTGAACAATATGAAAATTTTGACAACCTAAATTTTTCCAAATTTTTCCCTAAAAAAGAAACAACACTGGACTTTGGTGTGAGCCTTTATGGGGATTCCTACAAGAAATTCAAGGCAATTTCCCTTGGAGTCAAAAAAGCTTTGAAGGAAATGGGAATAAAATCCAGTTATTTCCATTTAGAACCTCCGAGAACATCAACAACACATGTTGAAGTCATAAACAAAAACCTTTTGCAAACAGCTGACTTGGTTTTCTGTAGGTTTGGGGACAAATACTATGTAGGAAAAACTTTGCAAATACACAATCCATTTGAATTCCAGAAAAGGGATGTTTTCAAAGCTTCGCAAAGGGCAATGTATTCAATTCCGCCAAGGCTTGCAAAAATAATGATAAATTTTTTGGGAATTGAAAAGGGAACAGTACTTGATCCGTTTTGTGGTTTTGGTGCAATCCTCCAAGAAGCTGTGCTTTCTGGTTTTGATGTTCGCGGTTTGGATATAGAAAAAAATTGTGTCGATGCGTCTGTTGAAAATTTGCAGTGGATGGAAAAAGAATACAAAATCCAAATTCCAGGAATTTCGAGGAAGGTGATTCAGGGAAATGCAAAAAGGCTTTCAAATTATTTTGAAAAAGAATCAATAGATGGAATTGCAGCAGAACCATATTTGGGCCCAGCCCTGAAAGCAAAACCAGATGCCTATTTGTCCAAAAAAATTCTCCAAGAGTTGAGTCCGATGTACGAAGCTTTTTTCAGAGAGGCTTCTCAAATTTTGAAGCAGGGAGGAAGAATTTGCATTGTGTCCCCGCGCTTCCAAACACAAGTCGGGACATTCAAACTAGATATAGAAAGGCTTGGCGCAAAGTTTGGTTTGAGAACAGTAGATATTTTGAAACCATACAAAATCCAGCATACTGTGCCTATGTTAGACTTCGAAGAAAGACACAAGTTAATTAGGGAAATAAATGTGTTGGAGAAATTTTAGTTAGTCTTAGTCGGCTCAAGTTTTGTCCAGCCAACTATTTTTAAATATTTAGTTTCTCTTTTTAATACTTGAATAACATTAGTACCCACTTCAAATGGTTGTTCTACCTCTCGTCTTCCAGCAACCTCGTTGATAAAATCAAATCTTGCAAGATCACCTTCACCCAAAAGGCTTGTGTGGGTTCCAACACCAAGTCTATGTATAAAACCCTTTGGATCTCTCACATCATATAATGTCAGACTTTGACCTATACCATTGAATGTATGCTCAACTTCTACAATGACACCTTCAACTTGTTGTGTTTTTATTGGGGTTTTGCTCCCTTGATCTACAAAAACTTCATTGTAAACTTTTAGCAATCTTTTTTCTATAGGAGAAAAAACTTGATCCAAAATTGAGTCTGGAAGAATTATATCACTGTTTGCAAAATCGCCAACTATATCTTCTCTATATCCTGAATCTCTGGAGTTTCTTACTTCGCCGCGCATTATAATTGTTTCTGGGTATTCAGATCTTGATCTAACAAGTGGTTTTTTAGGATCGCCGCGATAAAGAGACAGACCAGTTAATCCACGAATGTCTGATCCCTCAAATCGTATCGCTGTGACCCAGCCTACATATTTAGATCCGTCTTCAGCATATCTGTTTATTAGTCTTTGTGGAAGTAATTTACTCATCTCAGAAATTGAATATAGGTTTTAAATGTTAAACTGACCCCAGTTTCTTCTCCAATCCCTTCCTTATTTCAACAGCATCAACTTGTCCTCTTGTTTCTCTCATTACTTGGCCGACCAAAAACTCCAAGGATTTTTTCTCGCCGTTTTTGAAATCGGTGACAGCCTTCTTGTTTGCATCCAAAACTTTTTTCAAAACACTTTCCAAATCTATTTCAGTTTTCCCCAAATTGTATTTTTTGATTATCTCCTTTGCTGATTTTTTCTCCTCAACCATTTTTCTAATTGTCTGCTCAGCATTCCTGTCTGTGATCTTTCCTTTCTCAAATTCTTCTAGAAGTTCAAAAATCCACTCATCTTTCAAACCAGAATTTTTGTATTTTAAGTTGTTCCAATTCAATGTCTTTTTCAAATCGCCTGCCAAAAATCCTGCTGCTATATCTGGTTTTAGTTTTTTTGAAATTTTCTCAAAAAGGTCAGCAACGTCTTTTTCAGAAATCAAAGACTCTGCGAGCTTTTGGTGAATTTTGTATTGTTTGACAAACCTGTCAAATTTCTCATCTGGAAGTTCTGGGATTTCTTTTTTTATTGAATCTAAAAATTGTTTTGTCAGTTCTATTTTTGTCAAATCTGGCTCGAAAATATATCCATACTCAGCTTCTTCTTCTTTTCCTCTCATCTCATGTGTTGTCCCAATATCGGGGTTCCATGTCCTTGTTTCCCTTTTTATCTGCGCGTCTTTTGTTAGCAAATTTTTTTGCCTGATGATTTCAAATTTCAAAGCATCCTCAACTTCCTTTGTCCCTGTGATATTTTTTATTTCAACTCTTGTGCCTTCCATACCTTCTGGATTCAAAGAAATGTTTGCATCGGATTTTAGAACAGCTTGTGTAGTTGAATCATACATTCCCATATATTCGAGTATCATTGTAAGCTTTGTCAAGTAAAGTCTTGCTTCTTCTGGGCTTTCAAAATCAGGCTCTGTAACTATTTCCACAAGTGGTGTGCCTGCTCTGTTGTAATCTACTAAAACATATTTTCCGCCAATTCCACCAACGTGTATGACCTGAGCAGGATCTTCCTCTATATGTATTCTTTTTATCCTGATTGTTTTCTTTTTCCCATTCAAATCAAAACTAATTTTTCCTTCCAATCCAAGAGGGACTTCGTATTGTGTGATTTGATAGTCTTTTGACATGTCTGGATAAAAATAAGTTTTCCTTGAGAAGAACATTTCTTTAGGAATTTTGCATCCAAGAGCCAATGCAGCTTTTGTTGCCAACTCAACAACTCTTTTGTTTAATACTGGTTTTGATCCTGGAAAACCCAAACAAATTTCGCAAGTTAAAGAGTTTGGTTCAGCATCTTCTTTCAAATTCACAGGATTTTTACAACTGCAAAAAAGTTTGCTCTTCGAGTTCAGTTGGACATGTGTTTCCAGACCAATTTTTATCTTCATCTTAAAACCTCCAGCGGGTCGTGTCTCCTGTGAAGGAGACGCGAGACATCTCTGCATCCATTTTTAGAGATGCAGATTTTAAGGAATCCAGCAATCACTGTATCTGATTTCATCTAATTAATTGAAAAATCTAAAATATATAAGCAGTTGAGCCAATTATCCATATGTACAAACTAATCCCTATTCTGCTTTTAGTCGCGATAGTTATTGTTTCTGGTTGTATTTCTGTTCCCCCTACAGTTCCTCCGACACCCCCAGAAAATTCATGCAATTGGGATGCTGGACCATGTGATGCAATTATTGGCAAAGGATATTTTTTCAATTCTGAAACAGGCAACTGTGAGCCCTCTCCGAGAAGTGGATGCAGCGGTCCCCCATTCCAAGACTTATATGAGTGCCAATCGTCTTGTACAGGAAAAATAGATCCTAAAGACAAATGTTTACCCTTGACTCAATCTGAGTGTGAATCAACTGTAGGATGTGAACCATACTTTGAAAAAGTTTGCGGTTTTGCTGGAGATTGTAATGATCTATATTATAGCTGCGTGCCTGCAGAAGTAGATCCAGCAACACTCTGTGATGACGTCAAATGCCCTGAAGGACAAGCATGTTTTGAAGGTGGGTGTGTATCAACTACATCAGAAACAATTGTCTTGAATTTTGATGGATATAGAGAGTCTTGTACAGATGAGCCAAAACTGCTTGTTGAAAAGAATGGAAAAAGAACAGAAGTCAAAAACTATCTCTGGGATACAGCTCCGATTTATCTAAATGGAGAATATAGAGAATATCCTACAATGTGTGATTATGCTGTGTGTCAAAGTGTTTCAGAATATCCGATTGATGTTGAGCTTGTATCGTATGAACAAATTGGCACAAAAGAAGGAGTACCAGAATACACTACATTGCCAATAAAACAGCCTGTTACAGTAGAATTGAATTATTACAAAACAGAAGATGATTGTAACAAAAAAATAAATACACAGAAATTTTCGCAAACTTATAATTCTAATGATGTCGAGTTATCAGAAGAAAAACTGTGCCAACAAGCAGGCGGCGAGTGGAAAACTTTCAACAATGGATGTGTAGATTCATGCCGCAGATATGAAATGTGTACACAGGCTCTTACAGATGGCTGCGACTGTGGGCCAGATAAATGCTGGGGTGGAGAAAGATGTTTAAATAATTCCTAAAATTGTTGATTCTAAACCTTCCCTTTCTTCAAGAAAAATCCCCTAGAAACCATTTCTTTGTGAACTTCCAAAGCAGCATCAGTAAGCTCAGCTTCTATAGCCAAACCCTTTTCAGAAATTTTCACCAAACCCAAATTTTCTAAATTCCTCAGCGCCTTTATCTCAGAAGCAATTGCTGTCTCATATTTTTTTTCGAATTTTAGTTTGTCTATCCAGTGAGAAATTCTGTCCATTGTTCTGTGAGCATCTGATGGTTGGAGCATCTCCTTCAAAACATTGTCTAGTTGTCTAAGATCCATATCAACAAATATTGAAATTCTAAATATAAAACGTTTTCTGTTCTACATTTGTCAAAAAGTCAACTTATTATAGAATTAGGCCTCAAATAGATAAGGTTAAAAAGCTAACTCTTTGATTATTTTATGGCAGTTGAATTTGTTACAGTAGATAGATTATCAGATGCAAATTTTGAGGAAGTTGTGAGAATACATGCTTTTTCTTGGCTTCCTATTCTTCAAAGGGAGCTACAAACAGAAGACCAGGACGCAATTTTATCAGCGGTTAGAAATCAATACAATTCTAGAAGAGAAGTTTTTCCAGAAGGCCAAATAGCTGCTATTTCAGGTGTTTTGGTAGGTTCAATAAGCTCCCTTGTTGTTAGAACACAAACAGTTGCCGATCTCCCGCCAACATATTGTGAGATGACAGATAGAGGATATTTGAGAAATCATGTTCCAGATGGAAATACTTTAGTCTGTCCAACTGTCACAGTTGATAAAAATTTTAGAGGTTTTGGAATAGCGAAAGATTTGGTAAAGGCACAGGCTAGACTCGCTGCTCAAAGAGGCTCTGAATTTTTGTATGCTTATTCTAGACCAGCTGGTTTCAGAAAATTTATTGGAAAAAGCGGAGATATGCCAGTAGAGACGTATGTTGGTTTGAAAAGAAATGGTTCACTTCAAGATCCTGTTTTAGGTATGCACTATGATAACGGTGCCTGTGTAGCAAGAATAATTCCAGACGCAAGGCCAGCTGATGTGGATGCCCGTGGCCACATTGTTGTGATGCAATATCCGAGGGAAGCTTGGAGAAGAGGCTGATTTTACAAAATTGTCGAATCCCCAAACGTTGGTTTAAATATTCAACATTCGTATTAGTTAGATACTTTTATTTATTTGGCTATGAAACTCTATGAGTTTGAAGGTAAAGAACTTTTTAAAAAGTCAGGGATAGCTGTGCCAAAATCTATACTTGTTGGAAGCCCTGAAAACTTACCAAAGAACCTTCTGGTTGTAAAATCCCAACTTCTGTCAGGAAAAAGAGGAAAGGCTGGTGTGATAAAAGTTTGCTCTTCGCAAGAGGACGTAGAAAAATCTGTAAAAGAATTTTTGGGGAAAAAAGTCAACAATGAAGAAATTAAAAAAATTCTGCTCGAAGAAAAACTCGATGTCAAAAAAGAATATTACTTGTCAATCACATATGACACGCGTGCGCGGTCACCTGTTTTCATTCTCTGTGCATCTGGTGGAATGGATATAGAAGAGTACAAAGAAAAAAATCCAGGAAAAGTTTTAATTGAGCCAGTTGATTTGACAGAGGAATTTGATCTGAAAAAAGCGCAGGCGCTTGCTAAAAAAGCGGGCTTCCCAGAAAAATCAGCTGAAATAATTTTGAACCTTTTCAATTGTTTCAAAAAATTCGATTGCAGGATTGCAGAAATAAACCCTTTAGTTGAAACATCGTCTGGTTTTTTCGCAGCTGACTCAAAAATTGTTTTAGATGATGATGCTTTGTTTAGGCACACTGATCTTGTTTTCCCACCAAGAACAGCAGGGGGAAGACAGCTCACAAAATTAGAAGAAGAAGCAAAACAAGTTGATAAAGAAGATTATCGTGGTACAGCAGGCTCGTCTTTCATAGAATTGGATGGCGACATAGCAATTCTTGCTTCAGGTGGAGGGGCTTCAATAACATGTGTAGATGCTTTGATTGCATATGGCGGTCGCCCAGCAAACTATGTTGAATATTCTGGAAATCCGCCAAAAGCAAAGGTGAAAAGGCTCACAGAAGTCACTTTGTCTAAACCAAATTTGAAAGGCTGTTGGATAGTTGGTGGCAGAGCCAATTTCACAGATATATATGAAACCCTGAAAGGTATTGTAGAGGCTTTGGAAGAACTAAATCCAAAATATCCTATAATTGTCAGAAGAGCAGGACCAAGAGACAAAGAAGCATTTGAAATGCTAAAAGAAAAAGCAAAAAAGCATGGATGGAATTTGCTTGCTTTCGGTGATGAAACACCAATGACAGAAACTGCGAAAATTTTGTTGGATGAAATTCGCAAAGTGAATGGGGGAAAGTACTAGTATGTCAATCCTAATCGACAAAAATACAAAAGTATTGGTTCAGGGAATCACAGGAAAAGAAGGTTCAAAATCAACAAAAGAAATGATAGAATACGGGACAAAAGTTGTTGCAGGTGTCACTCCAGGAAAAGGTGGCCAACAAGTTGAGGGGCTTCCTGTTTACAACACAGTAAAAGATGCTGTGCAAAAACATCCAGAAATAAATGCAACTGTTTTATATGTGCCACCTGCTGGTTTGAAAGCAGCGGCCATCGAGGCCATAGATGCTGGCATTCCTCTTTTGAACATAATTACAGAGCATGTACCTATCCAAGATTCAGCATACATCTATGCATATGCAAAAAAGAAAAAAGCAAGTATTGTTGGCCCGTCTTCTGTTGGAATAATTTCTCCTGGAAAATGTAGGCTTGGTTCAATTGGCGGAATAGATCCTTCAATTCAGTTTGTCCCAGGAAATATTGGAGTAATTTCAAAATCAGGTGGAATGTCTTCTGAAATTTCTTTGATAATAAAAAAAGCAGGTTTGGGCCAATCTACTGTGGTTGGTATGGGTGGTGATGTTGTCGCAGGTTCAACATTCCACGAGTTCCTAGAACTTTTTGAAAAAGATTCAGAGACAAAAGGAGTTGTTGTTTTTGGCGAGCTTGGTGGAACATATGAAGAGCAGCTTGCAGAATTTATCAAAGCGAAAAAATTCACAAAACCTGTTGCTGCTTTCATTGGTGGTGAATTTGCAGTCAATTTGCCAGAAGGACAATCTTTAGGACATGCTGGTGCTTTGATAGAAGGAAAAACGGGCTTGCCTCAAAACAAGAAAAAGGCGCTCCAAGAAGCTGGTGTAAAAGTTGCAAAAGTTCCAGGCGAACTCGGGGAATTGATCAAAGGATTAATTTGATACCTTTTTATATATCGGTCAACAATTAATTTTATGCAGCTGAAAACTATTTTTGTGCTCATGCTTATTTCGATTGTTTTAATCTCTGGATGTACAGTGCCCCAAGATCAACAAAAACTAAAAATTGAAAAAACAACAGACACTGATTTAACATCACAAGTGGAAAGTGATCAGCAGAAAACAGAAACCCCTTCTGAGCAAACTAAAACAGTTCCCTCTGACAAAGAAACAAAAAGCTCAGAAGATTTGTCAACAAGTGAGCCTCTAAAATTTTCAGGAAATGTTTTAGCTGGAACATCGTCTCCTTTTATCGAATTCAATAGTCCAGACTTTCAGCTTGCTTTGGAATCAGACAAACTAATTATCCTTTCATTCTATGCAAATTGGTGTCCTATATGTAAAGCAGAAGAGCCTGAGCTTTTCGCAGGTTTTAATGAGTTAGAAACAGACAATGTTGTTGGCTTTAGGGTTAATTTCAATGACGATCAAACTGATTTTGAAGAACAGAAGCTAGCAGAGGATTATCAAGTTCCATACCAGCACACAAGAGTTTTTATAAAAAATAAAGAAATTGTTTTAAAAACCCCAGAGTCTTGGACAAAAGAGAGATTGTTGGAAGAAATAAACAAGTATTTAGAATAATATGAATAGGCAAACTGTAATTTTCCTGAACTCAGTTGCTTTTGTTCTAGGTTTTTCTTTTATTTTTTCTTTAGTTGGTGTTTTAGTGAACTCTATTCTTTCAAATGTTGCATACACAACTGTAAATCTGCTTCGATTGGTTGGTGGAACAGTGATCATACTTTTTGGGATTTTTCTGATAGCTTCACTGAAATATAAAATCCCTTTCCTGCAATCAGAGCATAAGATAAAAATTAAAAAATTCAAAATAAGTTATATTTCTTCTTTTTTGTTTGGTGTTGCCTTTGCAGTTGGTTGGACTCCATGTGTCGGTGCTATCTTAGGTTCAATATACGCCCTAGCTGCTACCTCTCCTGGTTCTAGCTTCCTTCTTTTGTTCACATATTCATTGGGAATTGGTATACCGTTTTTGATTGCAGGCGCATTCACATCAAAAGTCTCAAAGTTTGTTGAAAAATCCCAAAAAGTTTTAAAGTATTTCAATATAATTGGTGGCCTGCTTTTGATTTTAATTGGACTCTTTGTTTTATTCAATTATTTAGGAATTGTGGCTGCATTTTTTGTTGGAGGGGAAGGTATTGTAGTTTCAGGGCAATTGAATTTTTTAATTGCGTTTTTAGCAGGCGTTGTAACTTTTATTTCTCCATGTATTCTTCCTCTGCTTCCTGCTTTCTTCTCCTATATGGCTGGAACAGCTGCAACCACTTTAAAAGAAAATTAGCGATTGCCGTATATTCTGAGAATATGCTTTTAAAACCGTCAGATCTAATTAGTGTGATATGACAGACAAGAAATGGAAGACTAGGATTGCAGATTCGTCTGATGAAAGGACAGTTGTAAGAGGATACAATTTGATGGATTTGATTGGTCGCCTTTCATTTTCAGAAATGATTTTTTTAGAATTGAGAGGAAAACTTCCAAATGAAAAAGAGAGGAAAATGATGGACGCAATTCTTGTCTCAACTGTAGAGCATGGTATAGCGCCTCCATCTATCACAGCAGCTAGGACAGCCTTTTCTGGAGGAAATCCGATTTCAGCAGGCGTCGCAGCAGGTGTTTTGGCAATTGGTGAACATCATGGTGGAGCAATTGAACAAGCCGCAAAAGTTTACCAAGAGAACCTTTTGAAATCAGCAGATGAAGTTGTCAAAGATTATAGAACAAAGAGAATGAGACTTCCTGGATATGGTCACAAAATTTACACAATTGATCCAAGAACAGTGAAAATGTTCCAAGTGGCTGAAGAGCTGGGAATTTTCGGCCACCACTGCAGGTTTGCACAAGAGGTCGAAAAATCTTTGGAAAAAGATTTGGGCAGAAAACTTTGTTTGAATGTTGACGGTGCCATTGCTGCAATTATGTCTGACATGGGTTTTGATTGGAGATTGGGGAAAGGATTTTTCATCATTGGGAGAACAGTTGGGATAATTGCACACTTGCACGAAGAATGGACAACAGAACCTCCTTTCAGAAGATTGGACAGGTCAGAATATGACTATCTGGGCGAAGAAGGGAAGAAGTTGTAGGCGGTTTTGGATACGGTAGCCTTTTGCAAAAGGCGGGAGCCTTTAAAAGGCTAGCAGGGGAAGAAGTTGTAATGTTTAATTTCCTGAAAAAGAAAAAAGAAGAAAAGTGTGCCAAGTGTGATAAGGCAGTCCACAAAATAGAAGGCTGGTATGGAGATACAGACCTCCAGAATGAAAAGCCTTTGAAATCTAATTTTTGCATAGATCATTTGGTTCAAGAAAGTCCTAAAGATTTCAATAAACACATAATCAACTACGCAAAAAATGTCAATGAATACGACGAAAAGATGAGAAAGAAATACGAAAAGAGCAAAACTGAAACACACAACTAGTTTTTAATTGGATCCAAACAAATATAATAATGGAAATAGTAACAAAAGATTTTAAGGAGATTTTTTCTGCAGAAATTATTTCAATAACAGGCGGCCTGTTAGCTGGTTTACTTTTGGCTTTTTATGTTGACAAAATATATCTTGTTCCAGGAATTTTCATCCTCCTCCCAGGATTTTTGGAAATGAGAGGAAACATAAGTGGAACAATTTCAGCAAGGCTGAGTTCAGGACTTTTCCTCAATGTGGTTAAGCCTTCTATAAAAAATAACAGAGTACTAAAAGGCAATGTCCTTGCTTCAATTGTTTTGGTTGTTCTTGTCTCTCTTCTACTTGGGGCAGTAAGCTACCTTGTTACTTATTTTATTTTTGGCTTAAATTTCCCTCAAATAATTTTGATTTCCTTTATTGCAGCTGTTTTATCAAGTGTTATTCAGATACCGCTTTCAATTGCTACAACTTTTTGGATTTTCAAAAAAGGGCATGATCCAAACAATATAATGGGACCTTACATAACAACAACAGGCGACATAATTAGTATAGCTTCCCTTTTGGTAGCAATATTTTTGGTATGAAAAAATTCCCTAAAATTTCAGATAAAATAAGGAAGAAAATTGTAGGTTTGGAAAGAAAAAAGCACCACCCACTGACACACCATGTTCATAGAAAGCACGGGATCTCCCATAAAACACTTTTGTACATGAAAGAGTACGGGCCAAAATCACATGTCTACCATGTAATTGTTAAAGAAAGCCTGAGAGTGCTTATCTTGGCATCCTTGATATCATCTATAGGCGGATTTTCCCTTCAATTAATTGGATCAAAAATTGTTTCAATTATTCCTCTCCTAATCTTGCTACCAGCCCTAAACAACATGATAGGAAGCTACGGTACAATAATTTCTTCAAAATTTACTATAGGTCTCTATACAGGAAAAGTAGGGACAAATTGGTGGAGGTCTGAATACACGCATAAACTTTTTGTTTCAATTTTTTTAATTTCTATATTTTCCACAATTTACATAAGCCTACTGTCATCTGGAATTGCATATATTAAAGGATTTGGATTGACATTTGATTTGGTTTTCAATATCCTGAAAATATCTTTTGTAGCAACCATGCTATTGGTTGGAATTATTTTTTTGGTTTCTGTTGCTTTGGGTTGGCATTTCTACAAAAAACAAGAAGACCCAAATAACTTTTTGATCCCAATAACCACATCTATAGCAGATTTTGGAAGCATGATTGTTTTCATGCTCATGGTAAGCTTTTTATTCTAGAAACAAAATTTATAGCGTCAAAGGCTAACGAATGCACCTTGCAAAAGGAACTGCAAGGCTGTTTGTTGGCCTAAGACATTTCTTTGTAAACCAAAATCTCATCCAAATATAGATCACCAAACTTTCCTCCATTTGGTATTTTGCCGCAATTTTTAAAGCCAAGTTTTTCATGTAATTTAGCAGAAGCTAGGTTATCTGAAAAATAAGATGAGCGGATAATTTTTGCGTCCATTTCTTTTGCCAAACCAAAAAGGGTTTCTGCCATTTGCGTTCCCAATCCAAGTTCCCTGTACTCTTTTTTCAAAATTATTCCAAATGTGACAACATGGTCTATTGGGCTCGGTGGCTCTAAATTTTTAGCAACTGAACAATTTCCAACAACCTTTCCATCAATTTCAACAAACAAATTTATCTCCAATCCTTGTTTCATTCTTTTCAAAGTTGTTTTGAGCCATTTTATTTCTTGTTTGTGGTCTGCTTTTTTGACAGAGCTCACCCTCGCGCCTTCATCAACAAGAGAATTTATCAGAACTTGAAGGTCTTTTAGATCTTCCATTTTCGGATATCTAAATTTGACCTTCTTTCCTTCTACCTGAAACTCTCGAATGACTTCTCCTTGTTTAAATTTCATTTTAATTTCTCACTTGCACTCCCCAACGCAACCAGTTTCCTCTCTTGCAAATGATCTCCTAAAATATGCATGCCGACAGGCATCCCATCAACTTTTCCGCAAGGAACAGAGAGCATTGGTATGCCTGCTAAATTTGGCGCAACAGTAAGTATGTCCATCATGTAATTTTCCAATGGAGAAAGCTTTTCAATTTCAGAAAATTTTGGCGCAATGTTTGGCATTGTTGGTGAAATCAAAACATCAAATTTTTTGAAAGCTTTTTTGAAATCTTCGATGATTAAAGTCCTCAACTTCATTGCTTTCAAATAGTATTGGTCTCTATAGCCAGCCATTCTTGCAAATGTGCCTAAAAGTATCCTTCTCTTAGCTTCTTCGCCAAAATATTTTGTCCTGACTTTTGAAAAATATTCATTCATATTCCCTTGCACATCAGCAGAAGCACCATACCTCATTCCACAATATTTTGCTAAGTTTGTAGAAGCCTCTGATGTTGCGATTATGTAGTATGCAGAAAGAGCATATTTTGTGTGTGGGAGTGATATTTCCTCGTATTTGCATCCTAAACTTTCTAATTTTTTTATCCTTTCCCAAATTTGTTTCTCAACTTTCTTGTTCACACCTTCTGAAAAATACTCTTTAGGTATTCCGATTTTGTATTTAGAAATATCCTCACCTAAGTATTTTGTGTAAATTTCCTGTTTGCGATTGATGCTTGTTGAATCTTTTGGATCGTGTGAAGCAATTGTTGAAAGTGAAAGCGCGATGTCATACATTGATTTTCCAATTGGTCCAATTTTGTCCAAACTGTTTGCATAATCTATCAGACCATATCTGGAGACCAGACCATATGTTGGTGTTAGGCCATACACACCACAGTAAGCAGCTGGACATGAAATACTTCCTCCAGTTGATTCTGCAATTGCTATATGAGGATATTCCAATGCCGCTGTCAAACCAGCAGCTCCGCCTGAAGAGCCCCCACAAGTTCTTGTTGGATCTAAAGGATTTTTTGGAATTTGAAAACCAGAGTTTGTAGAAAATGTGCCAAAACCAAATTCGTCTTGGTTTGTTTTTCCGATAATGGCGCCACCATTTTTTTTAATCGAACCAATGCAAGTCGCATCAAAGGGGGGTTTGTATCCTTCCAAAATCTTTGAGCCTGCTGCTGACTGGATATCTTTTACACAGATGCAGTCTTTCACAGAAAATGGCAAGCCAAAAAAGCCTGTCTCTGGTTGCTTATTTTCGAGTGAGCAAATTGTGTTGAGGAAGCCAAATTTTTTGTTCAGTTTTTCAACTTCGTCTGAAAAATTTTTGCAAAAATCCGCGTAATCCAATTTTCGAGACTGCGACAATTCTAGATAATCTTTAACACTTATTTTATAATTCATAGAATATCTAAGTTATTAGAAATAAATAGTAGCTTTAATTGTCTTCCTTTGCTTCTTTCTTGTGTTTTGGTTTTCGGCCCTGTTGTTTTTTAATTTTTATTATTTTGTTTATTTCTGTATCCCATTTTTTCCCAAATTCACCATATGTGGGTATCCATTCATCTGAGAATTTTCTCTCAAGTAAATCAAGTTCAAACTTTAGACTTCTTATAACACCATCATTGACCATTTTTGCTTTCTTGAATTTGTCCAAAAGTCTTTTGGCCTTTCTGTTAACTGGTTCTAAATTTTTCTTTATTGTTTTTTCAGCACTTAAAATCTGCACAACCTTATCTAAAGTTTCTTTTGGCGGGCTATGTAAATTGTCAACAACTTCATTGATGTATGTATGTGGATAGACAACACTTCTCAGTGTTTGGATTGTTTCTTTTAGAATTCCTGATTTGTCTTTTTTGCCCTTTGATTTTCGTGCAGCGGATTGTAAAATTTTTGTCACCTCGTCTTCTGCGCTTTTTTCAAGTGTGTTAAAATATTTTGACTGCATCTGTTCAACTAGTTCAGCCATCTCGTGTTCTGTTCTTTTTTCATCCCATGCAGTTTTTGCGAGCTTGAGCTTTCTCTGTAATTCCAAATATTTTGGAGGCAGCTTTCCTAGAACAATTCCCTCACTGCTGACAGAATAAACATTGCCAAGTCTCTTCCTTTTGGCAGCTGAAAGCAAAGTTTCTGGATAATAAATCTTTGTTGGCTTCAACATGAACTCGCAAATATCTTTCCACTTTTTAGCTTCCCGGTTTAGAGGTTCTAGGGCTAAAATTTGATTTATTTCATCCAAAGCTAATTGGTATTCGTATTGTTCAGCTAATCTTTCAATATTTTTGAGCTTTTCGCGAGTAGTTGGCATATTGGATTCTTTTTAACAAAAAAAGTCTGTTTTTGCTTTTTTGAGTTTGCCTCCCTAAGTTTACTATATTATTGGATGTTTGTATTTAAACAGGTTATGTTCAAAAGTCATATAACAGTGTTATATCTACTCACATTCTATTTATTCTTCATAAGATAATATACAATATTCAAGGAGCGCCATGAGAAAAATACTTTTCCTTCCAGTATTTTTGCTAATTATCAGTTTTATTGCTCTTCCTAGCCAATCGCAGACAACTTTTAGGATAATGAACGTTAGCTTTTTGTTTGGTGATCCCTATACCGGCGACCCATCAACAGGTGTTGATCCAACAAATTTTATAGGTGAGTGTGGTGGTGATTTACCCAAAGTCTGTACAGATCTTGGTTTTACTCTTCCTGAAGGTCCTGGAAAACAATCTGGTCTAGGTGTCGACAGGACACTTTGTACAAAGTCAGATGGCACTCAAAGTTATCAATACAGTTGCGATATATCTGGAATCAACTCAGATAAATTCATCGATAAGATAGATCCGATTAGCAGGGTTCTCACATACAAAAGTGACCAACTCAAAGGTCCGATCCAATACATTCTCCATGATATTCTAAGCACAGGTTTCCCAAACAATTTAGATCCTTTTGTTTTCACAAAATCTATTCCTCCATTATATTCAACTGTTCAAGTGTTGGCAGAGCCAAATGGTTTAGTAGTGATAAAACCAGAAGAGGCAGTCAGAAAATACGACAATACAATTGCTTGGAATGATTCTTGCGTTGGCGATCTCAGCGAGCAATTTACAAATGATTTTTACAGAATGGACAAGCAGACAGCAGCAAAAAATGGTTTTGAAATAGTTGAAAATTCCTGCACAGGTTTAGTTGGACAAAAACTAAAATATCATGTGCAAGTTCACCAACGCGGTTTTAACTACGAGAAGCAAAACGTAGAATGCAAACAAGGTGGCTCGCACTACAATCAGTTTTATGCATCAACTGGTCCAGAGCCAATTCCTTTTCCATACATTGCTATGTGTGAACCAGATTCGGGATACAGACCCTTGCTTTCAAGAGATTATGAACAAACAGGCCAATGGGGTTGGCCAACTTATTTCCCTCAAAGGCCTCGGCCAGGATCAACATACAGCGCCACAAACCAGTATTCCTTCTGCGAGGCCTTTGACATGGAGTATGAAGATGTCCATGATTCGGCCGGAAACTTAGTGAGCTACATATTTGGCGCAAGCGATTCTCCAAGATGTTTCCTTTGGCCAGGACCAGGAGACTCTGTAAGCATAAAACAACTTTCAAAAATCCTTGTTTGGAATTTCCCATATATTTTCAATCCAGGTAGCTGCGGGGTTTTCGATTCTCTGAGACAGCGACAACAAGGTGGTGGTAAAGCAGGCTTCAATGATCCTGCTTCATACAGAAGAGATGCAGCAGACATCATGTGCAAGAAGCCAATTTTGTTCAATAACCCAGATTATGAAGATGCTGAAAGGAGTGGTTCATATATTTTCGAGCCAAGCAAAACAAAAACAGATCCCGGTGTCCAATTTTTGAACAATACAGTCAGGCCTTTTTTCGAACAAACAGATCGGTTGAACCAGGAATATTTTTCTGGCCCAAGCAAATATAGGAAAATTCAGTTCCATCTACCTGTTTTAACTTCAATTGAAGTCACAGATCTTCAAGGAAACATCTTAGCTCCAAAGCAACAACAGCTCCAAAACACAACAGTGACTTTGTATGGTGTTGAGGTTGGCCAAAAAATAAAAATAAAAGCTAAAGTAAAAGAATTAGACAGTCACAATACATCTATCTTTGTTTTCCAGTCAACAAACTTTGGATGGGGAATGTTTGGACCAACGCAAGGCGGACAAGTCCCTATTTTTGGATGCGATTTCATTGACTCTTCAACATGTTTGCAAGGTGATGTGAATTTCAACAATGTAACCTTGACAGGCCCTCTCCACCAAAACCTAGGAGGCGTAACACAAGAAAAAGAAATAGAATTTGTCTATGAAATTCCTTTAACATATCGTGCACCTCTTGTTGGAACAACATCTCTAAATCCAGGTGATCCATATCCTCTGTTTATTGGTTTTGCAGATGAGTTTAGCAATTTCGATTCTGTAAAAATCCTTTTCGAAATAGTTCCACCAATTTGTGCAAACCAAAAACACGATGCATCTTCAGGTGAAACAGATTTGGACTGTGGTGGCCAAACTTGCCCTACTTGCTTAGATGGCCAAAGATGCAACCTAGATTCAGACTGCCAATCTGGCTGGTGCTACTCAGGATCAAATCTTCCGCCAAAACCACAACCAACATACGGCGACGGCATTTGCCGCACACCAACATGTTCTGATGGAATTCAGAATCAGGGTGAAACAGCTGTAGATTGTGGCGGTACAAACTGTGCACCTTGTGGTGGTTGTCAAGAAAATTGGATAACCTCGCCTTGGTCTGCATGCAAAGGCGGACAGCAAACACGAATTGTCAGAGATACAAATAGCTGCAATAACCCAACACCTGTGAACCCGCGTCCAGCAACACAAAGGTCTTGTGTTAACTTAGCTGCATGTGTGCCAACACCAAACCAGTGCGGTGGTTCAAATGGTTGTCAAATCCTTCCTTATTTGAACGGAGTATCTTGTGGATCAAACCAGGCAGGTGTCTGTTTTGCTGGAAGCTGCTATTTGCCAACAACTAAAAAACAACCGCCTGTGGGCCAGTGTTTGCAAACAGACTGGTCACCATGCGAAAAACACAGTATCAATAATAAAGTAGGTTTCTACCAAATCAGAAATGTAGTTAAAGGAAATCTCAATGTTGCATGCACCCAGCTTCCACCAGATCAAAGGCCAGGCGCTGTAAGATCATGTTCGCCTCAGGCAGGTCCTGGTCCAAGAGATTTGTGTCAACAGTCTTTGATAGCCTCAGGTTTTGACACACGTTTATCAACTGATTTCACATCTCTAGCAAACTTAAACAGTGTTGAAGGATTCAAAATAGGGAACCAATTCGGTCAAATTGAGTTTTTAGGAAAATCTGACTTGTCTTCAATAGATTGTTCAAAACTAAATAATGTATTCAAAATAGAAAGAAACAAAGTTTTCGTTGATACAAAAACCTATCCAACATTTAACCAACAGGCTGTAGTTAGCTTGTTCACAAAAGACATCAAAGACCCAATTGTAAAAACATGGGACAACCAGTGCATACAAGTCCAGGTTATACGATGGAATCCAGACACAGGTCTTCTAACTTTCAAGGCGCCGAAGTTTAGTGGTTATCAAGCAGTTGAAAAAGCAACAAGCGGTTGCACACCGCAAACGCCGCTAGCTTTATTACTGATGCTGATCTTAATACCAATAGGTGCAGTTGGTTTTTTGTTGTTTTACATGTACTACAGAAACAAAAAACTGCTGGGGCATGAGTTCCTATGGGAGAAGTACGTACAAAGCAAAGGAGACGCTAAATGAAAAAAATATTTTTAATTTCAATAATTGCAGTTTTGTTCCTTGTCCAAATTTCAGTAGCTCAAGAGACAGCCCTTTGTTCAGATTCAGATGGTGCAGATATTTATTCCAAGGGTAGAACAGCTGGACAGGAGGCCTATATTTTCGAAGATGTGTGTCTTTCTAATTTTTTAGCCGAATCTGTTTGTGCAAACAACAAACAAACCTACCTTCTTTTTGAATGTCAAAATGGCTGTTCAGATGGGGCTTGTAAATTTTCTCCCCAAACCCAAACATGTAAACAGCAAGGCCCTCAAGTCTCCGTAGATGGAAAAATATATACAAGTAAATGTATTAAGTCAGAAAAAGATTCCACGTTCCCAGACTCAGCTTTGAAATATTCATGTGAACAAAATTCAGCTGGTTCTAAAATAGAATCGTGTGGCGACAAAATTTGTTCTGATGCATCTGGCGAGCCTCAATGTATTTCTCCGGGGGCTGGTGAGTTTGCTTCAGTAGGATTGGATGAATCTATTTTTGATGATAATCTATTTTGCCAAAAGGTTGGTTCAGTAACCTTGTTTAACAAAAATTTATACACAGACACATGTGAAAACTTTAATCCAGAACTTGGATATTTAACGTCAGCTCTTCAGTATGGATGCACAGAGGATAATCAATTAGCAACAATGACCCTCGACTGCAAACAAACAAATGAGAAATGTTTGGCAGGAAAATGTGTCCAACTAAACAATGAGAATGAAAAAACAAACTTCCCTTTAGGCGAGGATATGCCTTTAGCTCTTTTAGCATTTTTAGGTTTAGTTGGTTTGGTTGTTTTGTGTGTAGTGATTTTTGTAGTACACCATATGCATTCCAAATTAAAAGAAGATCTGAAAAAGATGACAAAAAAGAAATAACATCCAAAATTTGATGCTAAAAACCAATTTAACAAACTAAACAACCTTGGGGCCCTTGAAGTGTTTTCCTTCTTTGTTTTTTGTTTGGCTCAAAGCTTTTTCTGAAGAAAAGCTTTCCCCAGTTTGGTCTTCCCGTATAACATTTTTTACTTCAACTGGCTGGAAAGTTGGCTCAATATTTTTCGTATCAACTTTTTTCAAATCCTCAAAGGCACCTAAAATATTTGTTAAGTCTTTTGAAAACTTATCAACTTCTTTTTCTTCCAAATTTAGCCTTGCAATATCTGCAACTTTTTTCACAGTTTCTTTATTTATCATATTACAACTATAGTTCTTTTGGGTACTGTAGACTTTTCTCAGATTTCGGCCTTATAACATAAGGTCCTTTCATTTTAAGAAAAGGCTAGCTACTCCTCAAATATTTCTACAACCTTATCTTGTTTTTTGTTTATTAAAAGCTCGAAAACGTTCTCATATTTTTGCACATCTAGGCCTTCTTTCTCCAAGTTTTCCCTAAGAAGTTTTTTTCCAAGTTCTTGGACAGATAATTCTTGTTCCTGTATACTAACTCCACTTAGCTTTTCATCTTGTTTTTCAAAACCGAAATAAAGGAGGCCCTTGTCTCCATATTTTATTTTCAACTCATCTGCAAACTTTCCGTCCCTAAGTTTTATTTTCACAAGCGGCGGCTTCAAAAAATTCTCTGAAAAAATTTCTTTTAACTTGCTTTCAATTTCCTCCTGAGAAGAGTTTTCAAAATTCAAATAAAAAACCTTTCTCTGAGTTTTGAGTTCCTCGAATTTTATTTCATTTGATAAAATACCTTCAATGCTTCTCTGTATATCGATTTTGTAAACTCTAATAGGTTTTGTTTGACTTGTGATTTGTGTGACAACTAGAGAGCCAGGATGTATGAATGGTTTGTTGTCGTACATACTTTCTTTCGGTTCATGTATATGACCATTTATGTACAAATCAAAGCCTTTTGGTATTGATTCCTGAGGAAGCAAATGCTCAGCGAAAACAAAGCCTGAAATTGATTGATGCAACATCAAAATATTATATGTTCCGTCTATTGTTTTTGGATTCCACTGTTTCAAAATATTTTCTGCAAATTGGTCTGGTACACCACCCATTCCTTGGACAGCAATTTTCTCCCCATTTTTTTCCAGCACAATTCCGTTACAGTGAAGTTGGACCAAAAAGCCAGCGCGCTCCAAAGCCTCTACTGGATTTAACAGGCCTTTACTTCTCCTTTCGTGGTTTCCAAAAATTGAAATCACAGGAATCCCATATCCAAATTTTAGATTTTTTGATAAGTCCTTGTTTATCCCCTCAACAATTTTTGTCTCAGATTTTTTCCCAAAAGCAGACAACAGGTTCTCCATTGTTTTTGTAAAAATTTCTGTGTTTGGTGTCTTGTAATCAAAAATATCACCAGCAATCAAAATCAGATCACAGTCTTTGCAAATCTCCATTGCTTCTTCTAAGTTTTCAAAAGCATCTTTTTCCCTTTCTGTACCCTGACCAAAACCCAAGTGTATATCTGAGAACAAGCCGATTTTCATATGAATCTAAATTCAATCTAAACTTTATATATTCTGTAAATATAATATCCTATATGATATCAAAATCAGCCAAACTTGTTTTTGTTCTTCTATTAGTTTCAGTTGTTTTAATTTCTGGCTGCACAGAACAGTCTGTGGCAAATGGCTCAAGTCCATCTGATTCAGTCAATTCAAATCAGCTAACAGAATGCCCTCAAGGACAGGTAAAAACAGATTCAGGCTGTATGCCTGAAAACAAAGAAGAAACGCCTAATACAATTCCAGATGAATCTTCAAAACCAGCAAATAACGAGCCTACCGAGCAATCACAAACTATCAAAGAATTTTCAATGACAGCCAAGCAATGGTCTTTTGACCCTGAAACAATTACAGTCAAGAAAGGAGATCATGTCAAACTAACAATAAAAAGCATAGATGTAACACACGGATTTGCTATCCCTGATTTTGGAGTGAGCGAAAACTTGGAGCCGAATAAAGAAATAGTTGTAGAATTTGATGCAGATAAGACAGGCACATTCACATTTTTCTGTTCTGTGTTCTGTGGTTCTGGTCATGCATCGATGAAAGGCACACTTGTTGTTGAAGAATAGTTCAAATGCTAAACTGTTATTTCTGCATACAAAACTCTTTTAAACTACTTATGTATATAATATACATTCAAATTTCAATATCCAGTATAGAAATTGTAGTTTAATCTAAAAATATGAGCGACGAAAAACCAAACTCTGAATCTGGGGAGCAGAAAGCTCAGTCATCTGAAGATGAAAAGCTGACAAAGCACGAGCTCAGAGAATTGAGAAGGAAAGAGTCTAAGGAAGAAAGAGAAAAGCAGAATTCTGAGTCGCAAAAATTCTCAATTGGTAAATACAGCAAATATCTAAAATATGTTGCAGTGTTTATTGTTGTTTTTGCCATAGTTTATGTTTGGTCTACTTCTTCTCCACAAGGACCAATGCCTTCAATAGGTCCTGTTGGATCAACACATATACATGCTGATTTAGGCCTGTTTTTAGATGGAAAAGAAATCACACCACTTCCAGAAAAATATTTTGTCAGAATTAGCGAAGTTCACATGGAAGGGGGTCCTGGAGTAGGTACAGTAATGCACATGCACTCAACTGGTGTGCCTTTGAAAATGTTTTTCAATAGTTTAGGAATGAGTTTTGATTCAAAGTGTTTCCAATTTGAGGGCCAAAGATACTGTTCAGATGAAACAAAGAACCTAAAAATGCTTGTTAAACATGAGGGTGGCCAGTGGGAACAAAACACAGATTTCGAGAGCTATGTTTTCAAAGACTTAGACAAAATTTTGATCACATATGGAAATGAAACACCAGAACAAATAGCCGAACAACAGAAACAAGTCACAGATGCTTCAAGGCTAAACTCAGAAAGAAAAATGACGGGATTTTAGTTCTTGTTTTTCGCGTGTAGTGTATTAGGTCACTTGAAAAGTATATAACTTATTCTGTGCTAATTCTAAGTATAATCTGTATTTTAGAGTGAGGCATAAATGAAAGATCCATTTAAAAAATATCCAGTGAAAACATACGTCCTTATAGCAGTTCTAATAATGTCAATCCCGGGGATCCTACAGTTTGGATACCAAAACACAGTTCCCCAAATGGTTTTGGCAGTCCTTGTGGCTGCTGGTTTAGATCTCCTAGTTAACAAACTGAAAAAAGGCCCGACATATTTTGTCCCAACTTCCGGAATAATTTCAGGTTTAATTGTCTCAACAATACTTGCTCCTGGCTCTGTTTGGTATGTCCCTGTGGCTGGTGCAGCAATTGCAATCTTGTCCAAACATGTTTTCAAAGTTAAGCTAAACAATTTCTGGAACCATGTTTTTAACCCAGCAAACTTCGCGCTGCTTGTATTGGTTGGTTTTGGAATAGGAAAAGATGCTTGGTGGATTGGTACAAATTCTATTCTTGTTGCTATCCTCGGTTTGTTCATCTTATGGAGGCTTAGGAAAATTTCAATAGTTGTCCCATTCTTTTTGTTTTTCCTCCTTTCAACTTCAATTACATCAGTCTTCATCCAAAGGCAACTGACAACTGACATACTTTTAGCAGAAGCAACAGGAGGCTCCACACTATTCTTCATGTTCATCATGCTCCAAGAACCAATGACAACACCAAGGAAAAAATATGGTAGGATAGTTTTTGGTTCAGTTGTTGGTGTTTTGGTTCCACTTCTTTTGGCTTTCCCTGCTACTGGTTTTATCAGCATATATTTTGCCTTGGCTATAGGAAACATTCTCGTGCCAATTTTAAATAGAGTATGAACCAAACAACTTTAATCGGTCTGATAGCCCTTATCGGCTTTTTAGTTATCCTAGGTTTAGTCATCTACAAAACAGACCAAAAAATGAAGGAGTATTTGTTGCAGCATCCCGAGAAGGCAGGTTCAAATATAAATACTTCACTTGATAAATAATGTTATGCTTCAATGTTTTCTGCAGAAGAAAATAGTTTTTTCATTCTTATTTACAATTATTGTAGTTTCTTCAGTTCTTATTGTTAGAGCTGATGCACAGGGAACGTATACATATTATGGCATAACTTTCCAAGAACCGTTGGGCTGGGAAAAGACATTTCCTTTTATAGGAACATTTATTGGTGGGGAAATTTCGCATTCTCAAGAGGTTATGTATGAGAAGGATGGTGCTATTATATTTGTTACAAATGGTGGAAATGTACTGCTTTTAGATAAAAGCCCTAGAACATTATCTATAGGCAAAATTGAAGGTTTAAAGTTTGTATATAGTGATCCAGAGGAAAAAATTGAAGCGGAAGGTTTTGTATTTGATTATAAAGAAAAAGAATATTTTATAACAATTATAAGTAGTACAGGTATAAAAGAAGCCGATAGAACTGTTTGGAAATCTCTAATAGAAAGCATTAATTTTGGGGATGTTGGTTTATCGCTGCTTTTAGCAGAAGATAGTATAGAAACCAAAAATGCTATACAATTTTCTCCAGAGATCGACACAGACACAAATAATGAATTTATTCAAAATCTTCAAAAAGACATAAAAACTGTGACAATTGGCGGTGCCAAAGGAAAATCAAATTTTGATGCTAATTTAGAAAGAACACTTAATCTTGAGAAACTAAATGCCCGTGTATTTGAGAACGGTAAACCCATAGAATTTGATGAAAAGGGTGAGCGCAAGGATGTACCTGGTTTGGAAAGAAGCAAAAATGCCAAAGGCCTGGCTCTTGATGTGGTAAAATCAATATATAATAGCCCTAATTCGGCCCTTAGTTATATTTCCTGGGCCTTTACTAGTTCTGATATTTACAAGATTGGTGAAAAAAATGAAAGAGTTACAAAATTCCTTCAAGAATTAGACGCAATTGAAGCAGATACACAATTAGAAACAATAAAACAGGTTCATAATCTTGTGGGTAAATATGTTCCTGGATATCTCCCACAGGAAGATAAAGAAGATATAGCTACAAATAGTATAGGCGCCGCTATTAAGGATGGAAAAGGAATTTGTCGTGAACAAGCAGCCTTGCTCAAATGGGCATTGGATAAAAAATTAGGAGGAAAAGCTAATTATAATGCAGAGGTAGTAGGTCAGGACACTACTCATGTTTGGGTTCGTGTAACATTTGATG
Source organism: uncultured archaeon (assembly GCA_964410585.1). Classification (GTDB taxonomy): domain Archaea; phylum Aenigmatarchaeota; class Aenigmatarchaeia; order QMZP01; family JACQNV01; genus CAYPFW01. The sequence goes on from CAYPFW010000001.1 coordinate 96,455, forward strand.
GTGGACAATTTGATTTAGATACAACCTGGTTCAAAACTTTTTTCCCACTTGTCCCAAGAGACACTGATAATTGGATGAAATTGTTTTTTTATACAGATGGTTATCTATTTCCATCACGTAACAATGAAGCAAAATCAATAGATTCAGTCACAGTCAAAGAAGGAGAAATTGAAGAGCAAACAGTCGATCAAGAGACAACAATAGACCAACAAGAAACAAAAAGCGACTTTGTACGTACACAATCTCCAATTGACTCATTTTTCAAATTTATTAGTGGTTTATTCACCAGTTTGCTTGGTGGATCACCAACTACACAAACCCAAACATCTGAGCCAACAATGAAAGAACCTGGTGATAGTACAGGAATATTTTCTTTCCTTACAGATTGGTTTAAATCAAGACCTCCACAAACAGCTCCTCATGATGAACAAGGTGATAAGAAAGCGGATTTGGAGAATAAAGATGATAAGAAATCATCAGATAAAGTGATTAAATCTTATTTCACATCAACTTGCCCTAATCCGACAACAGATCAAGTAGCCAATGAAGCAGACTACGCAGAAGGTTTCTCTACACCTAAAATACTTGATTTACTTAGAATTTCTGATGATGCCAAAATAGCTTCTGACTCTACACTTGAAATAGATACATCTTCTTCAACAACTACATTTAGCCTTGCTTCTGGAAGTAGTCTTGTGAATATAAAGAAAATAGATGTGACTGTAGATGGAATTAATGTAGATTTGGCTGATATAAGACTTACAGACAAAAGCGGAAAGCTTTTAGGTTCATCAAAACTAGATTCTAGTGGTAAAACAACAATTTCAACTGACTTCACAATTGGCTCTGATTCTACTAGTAGCAAAATTGATGTGATAGTGGACACAGTTGAGGACTCTACAAGTACGCCTACTGTAACTCTGACAGGGAAAACATCCACAGATTCCACAATAAAGGGTACGGCAGTCGAAAGCCTTGTACAATACAAAATTAAAGCCGATAATGAAGATGTTTCAGTAAAAGATATAACTGTATCCACAGATTCTTCTACTACTCTTGACATTTCCAATATAATACTTATAGATAAGGATGGAAATAGTATAGGATCCTCGGTACCAGATTCTTCTGATCAAACACCAATTTCAACAACCCTCAACATACCATCTGGTACAGAAGAATTAATAAAAGTAAAGGTTGTTTACAAACAATCAGAATCATCTTCGGCACCAGTAGAACCAATGCAAGTCCAGGGTACGTGGAATATTTATAATCTTCCTAATTGGGATGTTATATCAACCACGACACAAAATAGTCAACAGTCAGCTTCCCTAAGTTCATCCGCAGAAGGCAATCACTTCCACATAAGCTTTGGAAATAACAAATACCCACCGGGCTACTTTGTATTCTATAAGGATGGTGGTGAGATTCTAGTTTACGATGCAAATGATCCAACATTGTTTTGCAAACAACAAACTAGAAGCGGGGATAATTGTGGTGATACATCAACTGATACAAATGGTGTCTCGGGGGATGGATGGTTATATTGGGCTTCTAAAGACGGAAAGCAGGTTAGTAATTCATTAAAGGTTGGAACCCCTGGAAAAAGCCCTCCTTCTCTGATTACAATTTCAGCCCAAATAGGCCTGATAACTGCAAAACAAATTTTCAAATTTAAACAATCTCAATCTGGCAGCGAATATACATATCAACTAGAAAGTTTATCTAATTTACCTCTTGTGACTCAGGCACCAAACCCATCAACCGGCTTATCAACAATGTATCTTAATCCTGTAAGAGCAGTATCTCAAGGCGAACAAAGTCCAACTCTCGCTCCGCTAAGTCTTGGTATATTGAATCTTGATGGAAGCCAGTTTTTCACAGCAACATATGATGATTCATCTAAATCTTTTGTTTTAACAAACAAACTAACAGGCCAAACAACAAGCTCTACTAGTCTTAGTGCTTCTGGAAATTGGAGAGTTGGAACAATACAAGTAGGTGGTGCCAGCTATTCTGTAATGGTTTATCCATCATCGAGTGCATTCACAATTTTGACACAAAATCCCCAAAACAATATTAATTTGGCTGATGGTTATGTATTGTCTTTTGCCAACACATTTGTAACAGATCCAGCTACACCAATCACAGCAGAATTGAAAAATAGTGGTGGTACAGTTGTCGCAACAGTGAAATTCTTCATGGGATCAACACCAAGAGTAACAATTACACCAACTCCTGGATATTCTTCATCAAATCCATATACTGGGGCAGTTAGTGTATCTTCTGTAACATTGGGTACACCCCAATCAACAACTACAACAACTGGTCCAACTACATCTGCTGGATTTTCTTTATCCATTGATACTGGGGAACAGCCAACAGAAGCAGAAGAAAATTTAGTTGACAATCTTGCAGATCTTTCCAAAGCAGCAGAAATGGGCAGGCTTTTGAAAATTTCCTCAAAATCTGATTTAGCTGAAAAATTGAGAACAGTTTGTGGAGATCCTCCTATTGGTGGTTTAACAGCAGCTATAGTTGGTTCAAATGAAAACAAATGGGCAGGCTGGGCTGTATATGATCCAGAAAAAATGTCTCAGTTTATATTGAACTCTAAAAAAGAATCTTCTGGTTTGGTTGGTAACTTGATTTCAAAAACACCAATTTCAGGATTTTTGACTGGGATGCAGATAGATTGGTCAACAAATCAAAAACCAAAAGACGATGTTGGATATTATAGTTGCGGGCATCCTAACAAAGCCACTCAAGACTCAACAAAGCCATGCACTATGGTGCGCAGAGGAGCGTTTTTATCTAATGCATACTCTGGTGATTCTTGCTCACCCCCTGAAAATGGTGTATGTGTAGGGAACGGTGAACCTATTGAAGCAGACGAAAGACCTCAAGGAAAATTTAAATACTATCAAAGCTGCAGTTGTGTACCAAAAGATCAGGCTCAGTGCCCTCTAGTACCTTTTATTGATTTAGAAGAAGGTAATTTGAATATAAATAGGGATTCGGATAACGATGGCTTAAAGGATTTTGAAGAACGTATTTTCAATACTAACCCAAATGATCCAACTGATCCTATAGAAAACCCAAACAGAAATTTGGCCTTTATAATTTTGGTTGACGACGAAAACTTCGATGAAGTAAAAGAGTGTTTGATGGCATCCCTAGCACCTGGCGGAACAGTAGGTAGTGGTGGAACTGCCGTTGGTTAATATATATTCTAGTTTAAACAAATTATAGTATGATCACCAAAAAATATCTCCCAATAATAATTCTTGTCATGGGAATAGTTTTAGTCTCAGGTTGCTCTCAACCCCCAACTAATCAAACAACAGATCAACCACAAAACACAGCTGAACCTCTAACACAACCTTCTGATGAATCGAATCCAGTAGATGAGAATCCTCCTGAAATAACTCAACCAGAAATCAAAGAAGAACCAAAGGTTGAGCCGAAAAAAGTTGTTCCAAAGGGACATTTTGATTTTGTCAATGGAGATACATGGGAGCCAACTGCTTTTGCTTTTGGAGTCAAACTTCATCTAATAGTTGCAGGCGATGGGAAAAATTTCAATGTCCCTAAATTTTTGCCTATAAATGTCAGAATACTTCTTAGAAATGCGATTGTCTGGTCTTATTTAATTCAAGGATCTGCTGAACAAACGTGCAGGGATGAAACAGGATGCAGCCCAGAAAACGGTGAAACTTTTGAGGCAACAGATGATTGGAAAGTAGGTTCTTTGAAATTTATAGCAACAGACGAAGAGGGTAATCTTTTAGCATACGAAGAATATCAAGACGGAGAGTTTGTAACCAATGGAGAAGAGGGTGTTGAGGTTGCTTCAACTGCACCGGGTGGAACTATTGGGGGAAGTGGAACAGGAGTAGGGTAGTAGTTTATTACTAAGTTAGGACTTTTGGTTTTCCTATCTGTTCTTCTATATATCTTCCTCCGGATGTTTGTTTTAATGATGGTCTTCTAAAGGCCAGCTGATGTCCTTCATCTAGATACGTTCTAGCTAAATCTATTTCTCCTCTTTCTAGATGCACGTATGCTATGTTAGCAAGAGCTGCTATCTGAACTTCTTCTGTTCCAGACTCTCTAGAAAACCGAAGAGCGTCTTGGGAATGTTCTAATAAACCGTTCAAGTTACCCCTTTGAGATTCTAAAAATGCCCAGTCGTTTTTGATAATTGCCATGACTACTCTCTTTTCTAAACGTTCTGCTATAGAAAATGCTAGTTGATAATGTTTCTCTGCTTGTTCATAATTAGTCTCATTACTATATGTCAATGCTGTTCTATGTTGAGCATTGGCAAGATGAACAGAATCGATTGCTGGAACTCTGTTGATAATATTATTATAAAAACTTCTAGCCTTTTCATATTCTGATTTATTTAAATAACACGTTCCTAATCCGACTAGCGCATGCAAAACAAAATCCTCGTCTCCAACTTGTTCTGCTAATAGCTTACCCTTTTCAAACATTTGAATGGCTTCATCTGGATTTGTTCTCATTACTGCTGCACCAAATCCAATCAAAGCCTGATACTCGTTTATTTGGGTCAATTCCCTCAAATCAGCGACAATTCCCAATCTTTCCTCTTGCGAACTTCGCCTCTCCTCGTGTAAGCCCATATCCCTGTATGTGTTTCCAAGTTCTCTGAGAACTTCGAGTCTTTGTCCTTTTGTGTTTAGATCATCCTTTCCGATTTTTAATATCTCCAACGCCGTCCTCAAATGTTCTTCGCTCGTCTCAGTCTTTCCATCCTCTCTTTCCATCTTTCCAAGCTCAACCAAATAAGCGACAGCCCTTTCAGGTGAATCTGAAAGCACATACTGGTTTGCTGTGTTCAAAAGCAAGGCCTTTGTTTTTCTTTCCTTCCACTTCCTTTCAAACAGTTCTCCAAGCTCTCTGTGTATTTTTTTCTTCTCATCTGGTGGAGTTGTTTCATACAAAATGTCAAAAATCTTTTCATCAACTGCTTGTATTGTTTCCTCTTTTCCCTTTTCTTTTGGTGGTTTGGTTATCAGTCCGGCCTTACTCATTTTTTCAATTGTTTCTGGGTCCAAACTCTCGCCTGAAACTTCCTCTATATCACTCAAATAGACCCACTGTCTTCTCACATGCGAACCGACCCTCAAAAACCTGAAAGCAGAAGGCCCATATTCCTGTATTCTTCCAACTATAAGCGAGCCGAGCTCATTTGGTATTTCAGTCAATGCTGCCCTATAATCTGCTCCTGTTTCAATCTTCTGCCTTAAAGCAATTCCAATTTGTTTTGTATAAAATGGGTTTCCTTTTGTCCTTTCAACAATCTCGCAAACTGTTTCCCCATCTAGTTTTGAAAAATGGTCTCCAAGAATTTCTTTCAAAATGCTTTCAAGGTCTTTTCTCTCAAGTGGACCAATTTCTATTTTTTCAACTGGAAAATCAGGCTCAAATTCAGGCCTTGCTGTCAAAACATTGACTATACCAGTTGGTGAAGACCGCACAAGGTCAAGCCAGAAAGGTGGAGCCCATTGAACATCGTCTGAAAGGACAGTATTGATAATTCCTCTAACCTTGTAATAAGCTTCCATTGTTTTCATTCTTCTTACATCGGGATCAGTAGGTATATCATATCCAGAAACACTTATCCCAAGCGGCAAAGCGATAAATGGATATTCTTCTTTCAGTCCAAGCCTTGTAAGCTTTTCTACAGTTAGGTCGTCTCCGAAAACTGTCCTATAGAAATTCCTCAAACCAGAATTTGGATCTGTCCTGTCCGGTGGACTAAATTTCAAAAGAGTATGTGGTCCAAGTGCCTTTTTCGCAGTTGCTGTTTTTCCAATTCCAGGCTCTCCAATTAGAACAACAGGCAGATCTTTGCTTGTTTTCAAATATTGTCTTATCCTGCTTATTGTTTCTGCTCTTCCAAAAAAACTATCCTTTAAAGACTGGACATCAAAAGCTGTGTGTATTTCCCTTACTGGTCTGTAAACATGAATAGGATGTGTTAATCCTTTTACTGGAACCTCACCAAGATCCTCCCACTCAAAAAGCCTGTCTGCAAGTTCCCTTGTTCTTTGATCGACTCTAACTGTCCCCAATTCAGCCGAGCTTTCCAATCTTGTGGCAACAGACATAGGGAAGCCGTTTATGTCTGGAAGAAACCTATCTCCTTCATAGTATCCACCAAATTCTACGCGTCCTGTTGATATACCTATCCTAGCTCTCAATGTATCGCCCCCTAATCCTAGTTCCTTTCTCTTTTCCTCTATTTTTTCCTGCATCTTCAGGCTTGATCGTGTAGCAGCAACTGCTCCTTCTTTCAGATCTTTGAGAGGCTGTTCGACATTAAATGACACAGTTGTTGCATCCCCGTCCCTTTTCAATGCAACTCCGCCATGTCTCATAGCAACTGCATTTGCTGCCCCTAAAATTTGATAAGGAACTTCCCTCATTTGATGCGTTTCTGCACCTTCAGAAAAAGTGGAGAATCCACTCATGTCTAACTTTAGTACTGTTCCTTCCTTTTGATAAATATCTAGCCTGGAGTCCATAGCTTCCTCTAAATGTATATACTAAAAGGTAGTGTACGAAAGCTTAAATGTTTTGAAAGGAACCTAAAGTGTAAACATTTATATAGAAGTGTGTACAATAATGAAATATGAAGACAAAATTGCTTACAACCAGGATGTCAGAAGAAATGGAAAAGGATATAGATAGGCTAGCCAAGGAAGAAAATGTCCAGAAAACAGTTTTGATGAGGGAGCTTTTGACAAGAGGTTTGCAGGATTTGAAAGAAGAACACGCACTTAAACTTTATTCGCAGGGAAGGGTAACTTTGTGGAAAGCCGCAGGATTGGCTGGTCTGTCTCTCTGGGAAATTTTGGAAAAAGTGAAAGAAAAGAAAATCCCTCTTATTTATGATATAGAAGATGCCAAACACGATATTAAAATCGTTCTGGACAATTTATGAATGCTGTTAGCAATTCAACTCCCCTGATATATTTGTCAAAGTTGAACAAACTAGAAGAATTGCAAAAATTTTTTGAGAAAATTTATATTCCAGAAGCAGTGTATAGGGAAGTTGTCATAAAAGGAAAGGAGTTGAACAAACTAGAAGTTATTGTGATTGAAAAATTAATGAGCGAAAAATTTATAATTGTTGAAAAAACAAATCCAAAACTCGAAATAAAAACTTTGCATATTGGAGAATTGGAAGCTATAAGTTTGGCACAAGAGAAAAAAATACAAAACATACTTATTGACGACAAAGAAGGTGTTGAAGTCTCAAAAATTGTTGGGCTGAATCCATGGAGAACAACTGCAATTTTATTGGGTTTATTAAAACTAAAAGTCATCAAACCAGATGAGTTCAAATCCTTGTTAATTGATCTCAGTAAATCAGGATATTTCATTTCGGCTGAGATATTTGATTATTTAATAAGGGAATCCAAAAAGCTATTATGAAAAATAAAAAAACAAACTTCTCTGAATGGTTTACTGAAATTTTGCAAGATGGGGAACTGTCAGACATCAGATACAATGTAAAAGGTTTTATTGTCTATAGGCCTTGGGCTACAATAGCAATCAAAAAAATGTATGCTTTGTATGAAAAAGAATTGGAGAAAAAAGGACATAAACCAGTGATCTTCCCTTCTGTTATTCCTGAAGAGAACTTCCATTTAGAGGCTTCGCATGTTGCTGGTTTCACGCCAGAGGTTTTGTGGATCACACATGGAGGCGACTCTCCACTAGAGGAAAAAATCGCATTGAGACCAACATCAGAAACAGCAATGTACAAAATGTATTCTTTGTGGATTCGTTCTTGGAAAGACCTTCCTTTGAAACTTTACCAATCTTGTCAAGTTTGGCGACATGAAACAAAGGCAACTAGACCATTTATCCGAGGCAGGGAATTCCATTGGATAGAAACACATGATGTTTTTGCAACAAAAGAAGAAGCTGAAAACCAAGTGAAGGAGGACATGGAAACAACAGAATCTGTAATGCACAAAATATTTGGCATCCCTTTCCTGTTTATGAAGCGCCCAGAGTGGGACAAATTTCCAGGAGCTGTCCATACATTTGCAGCAGACACAATTATGCCAGACGGGAAAATTTTGCAGCAGCCTTCCACACATTTGTTGGGCCAAAATTTCTCAAAACCATTTGGAATAAAATTCAAAACTCAAAAAGAAGAAGACGAGTTTGGATGGCAAACATGCTACGGTCCTGCGATTTCCAGGATTTTTGCATCTGTTGTAGCTTTACATGGGGATGACAAAGGTTTGGTTTTTCCATTTGACATTGCCCCTGTGCAAATAATTGTTGTGCCAATTTCAAGAGAAGGTGATGAAAAAGTTTTGAAAACAGCCAAAGAACTCGCTTGCAATCTTGCTGAAAAGTATAGAACAGAAATTGACCTTTCAGAAAATACTCCAGGATGGAAATTCAATCAATGGGAAATGAAAGGTGTTCCAATAAGGATAGAATTGGGGTCAAAAGAAGTAGACGCGGGCACACTAACTCTAGCTTTCAGACATTCTGGAAAAAAGGTCCAAGTAAAAGAATCAGAAATTTTTGGCGAAATAGAAAAATTTGGAAAAGAAATCACGAAAGAGCTTGTTGAAAAGGCAGACAAATTTTTCAAGGAAAATTTGAGGGATGCCTATGAAATGGAGGACCTGGAAAAAGAGCTTGCAAAGGGTGGTCTTGTACGAGTGCCTTTTTGTTCAACTCAAAAATCAGGCCAAAAATGTGGAGAAGCAATTAAGGAAAAGCTCCACGCAGATATCAGAGGAGAGTGGATAGTTGAAAAGGCAAGGCCAGAAGCGAATAAATGTGTGGTCTGTGGCTCAAAAGCAGCGCATATGGTCTATATAGGAAAAGCATATTAATAGGAAGCTTATATATTAGCAATTAAACATATTCTATAATGTTTCTAATGGAGGTTTTTAATGTATAAGGTTCTAGACGTTGAGGATAAAATCCGTGTTCCTCCTGCTAAGTTTAATTTGGAATTAAAAGAAGCTATACGAGCAGCTCTTGAGGAAAAGTTAGAAGGAACAGTAAATAAGAGAATGGGAATTGTTTTATCTGTTATCTCAGTTGAAGATGTTGGCGAGGGAAAAATTTTCCCAGAGGATGGAGCAATCCACTATCCAGCCAAATTTAAAGTTGTTGTTTACCAGCCAGAAATGCATGAGCTTGTACAAGGTGAAATAATTGAGGTCACTGAGTTTGGTGCGTTTTTGAGATTTGGACCAGTTGATGGTATGGTTCATGTGAGCCAACTAATGAACGATTTCGTGAGCTTTGACAACAAAAGCAATGTTTTCCTTGGAAGGGATTCTAAAAGAAAAGTCAAAGAAGGCGACAAGTTCAAGGCAAGGGTCATTTCAGTTTCAATGGAAGGCGACCAATATAAAATTGGTTTGACAGCAAGGCAGCCTGGTTTAGGAAACTTAGAATGGGCTGGCGAAGACAAGAAGAAAGGCGATGTAAAAGAAAAGAAAGAGGCTCCTAAGAAGGAAGAGAAAAAAGAAGCCAAGAAAAAGTAGGGTTAATCGTGGAAGCCGTAATTTTTTCGAGCTTGCAGGCGAAGAAAAAATAGGCTCCGTTTTTGATTAACCTTTTGGACTAAAAGGTTATGAAAAGCGAAAAGGTTTGTAAAATTTGCAAAAGGTTTGTACAGGGCGATGAGTGCCCAATTTGCAGAGACAAAGCTTTCTCAAGATCATGGAAAGGCGTCGTCATAGTCAATGATATAAACTCAGAAATTGGCCAAACAGTTGGAGCCAAATCACCTGGGAAATATTGCATCTGGGTAAGATGAGCCCCTTTTCTTAGAAAGAAAAGGCCCTCGGGTTCAAAAGAACTACTTTACAAACATATAAACTATCAAAACATGATATTGTGGAAGGCGTTTAAAATTTTTTCGAACAGCAGTGAGAAAAAATTTAGCCTCCTGTTTTGGTTAAGCTTTTAGGATAAAAGGTTATGAATATAGAAATTGTACACACAAAGGAAAACCCTTTGCTAGAAAGGCAGGAAGTTGAAGTTTTAGTTAAACATGACTCTGCTTCTACTCCTAAGAGAGCAGATCTTCTAGTCGAATTAGCAAGCAAACTAAAAACAGAACAAGAACTTCTGATTTTGGAAACAATAAAAACCAACAAAGGTCAGGCTCAAACAATAGGCAGAGTTTTGGTATACCAGAAAAAAGAATCTGTTCCAAAAGACAAGCTCGAAAAAATGCAAAACAGGATTTCTGGCAAAAAGAAAGAAGCAGCTGCACCTGCACCAAAGAAAAAAGAATAAAATGACTAATTCTATAGAATGTATCCAATGCGGAAAGAAAATGATTCACTACCAATGCAAAGATGTCTGCCCATATTGTGGAGCAAAACTAGATTGTTCTGATTTTGATCAGCCAGGACAAACTAAATAGATTTTCCTAAACAATTAGAGCAAACTTTCCCAGAAAAATGTTTCTGACAAACTAAAGACCCACAGAGAGAGCAGGATAAATTTGCCCTCTTTCCACAGACCGAACACAGTCCTGATATCATACATTATTTTTTGTTCTTTTTCTTCCTATATCTTTTGATGTTTCTGTCGCTTGTTCTCATAAAACAGTTCCACCTCTCTTATCGTATTGTTTACCTAAACAGTTTTTGCAAAGTCTCAATGTATGGTGAAAGCAGCTCACGCAAACATTTGCATCGCACACATTGCACGAATTAAACTTCTCAGTTACCCTATTGCAAGCTGCGCAAAGTTTTGCTTTTTGTGAGCCAAATAACTCTTTGCCTTGGGCCATATTATTATTAATGTTTTGATATTAATAACTTAGATAAGCTGAGATGGCGGAGTACTTAATTGAGTTTCAGTTTTGTACGTATTGGTAACGCGCACGCCTGGAAAGCTAGCCTTTTCTTTTCAAAAAGAAAGGTCTACCGTATCCAAAAGAAAACGATTTACAAACATGGAAGGCGTAAAAATTTTCGAGTTGAGACGAAGAAAATTTTAGCCTCCTTTTTGGATTAACCCTTTTCTCAAAAAGGGTTATAGAAAGCGTGTGCCCTTGTGGCTCCAGAGTTCGAATCTCTGTCTCAGCGTGCTACTCTTTCTTTAGAAAAGAAAGAGCACCGTCCAGAAAGAAACTACAATACAAACACACATCAAACAAAATTGTAATATACCAAAGAGAAACAATATACAATAAACCAAAGAAGGCTAGAGTACCCAAAAAACTAATTTACAAAAACAATCTCTATGATTTTCTGCCTTCCCTTTCCTGCTTTTTTATTGACTCTCCGATCCTCTTTCTATCTCCTTCATATCCAAGATTTCTTAAAGATGAATGCAAGCCCAAGTCGTAAAGAATTCTAGCTATCTGATATCCTGTTAATCTGTCTTCTGGCATCCTAGACAAAACATATTTGCTATCCCCATTGACTAATCTTAGTTTGCTAATCTGGTCCCTTGTGTAAGTATCAGATGCAGAAAATGGAACATATCCATTTGTGCTTGGTCTTGTTGCCAGATATCTTCCCAATTCTATTTTTGCTTTCTCAGGATCTGTTGGCAGACCAAGTCCAGATAAAATAGCATCCCTGATTTTGGGGTTTTGACTTCCAAGCGCAAACTGTGCAAGATCTGTTTTTCTAGCTCTGCCATTATTGATAAGAGGTTTTATTCCGGCCATAGCAGGCAGTGACCTGTAAAGCCTGTTCATACCATTATGATCTAAGGTTCCACCCAAATCAACAATCTTCGGTTCTGCCGCTTGTTTTACAGCTTCTTCGTGTGCATAGTGAAGTCCTAAAACATAATCTGAATCATATCCAAAATGGCCCAAAACTTTCTCAGCTCTGTTTAAGTCCATCTTTTCAATAACTCTTTGTTCAAGTAGATCCTTTGGTACACCGTTTTCGCCTAATGTAATGCCAATTGCAGCTAATTCTTTTCTAAGTGCTCCATCATCTTCCACACCAAAAGCTTGTCTGAGTCTGTCATTTCCATATCTGCTTGAATCAACTACTTGAGCCTGCGGAACAGCAACTTTGACAGCCGGAGGAGCAGGCGTTTGTACTACAGGTTTTCCGTCCTTGACTTCTGCTGGTTTTTGTTCTACAGCCAAAACTTTTGGATCAACTCCTTTTTTCCTAGCAAATTCAATTAGCCATGTATCTGCTTTATCTTGAATATACAACCCTCTGCCAGTTCTAGGTGTTTTAGAGCCCCTAAATATGGAGTATGCATCATGATATGATAAGTCTGGATCAATTCTTTTCATTCCTTCGTATATATCTGAGAACCTTACTGTCTTAGAATCTGAGTCAGAAACCGATTTTGCCGGAGTCTTTGGTTTTGCATATTTATCAATCTCTGCTAAAAATTTCCTTCTCTTTGCATCTGATATACCTCTCATTGATGTAACATAATTTTTTGCATGTTCTACAGTCAGATTGCCTGCTTTTACTCCTCTTTTACTTAGAACTTGATATATGCATCCATATTCTCTTCCTGTTATTTCAGACAAAGCTGTAATTGTTATTCTTTGTGGTTCAATTTTTGGTTCTTCCACTATGGCGCTAGCTACAGCGCTTTTTGGTGATCTAGGTGTGTATTGATTAAGTCTACCCAATATAGCCTCTCTTTGAGTGGGAGAAACTCTCCTCATGTCATTTAAAACATAATCTCTTGCATCACCTACTGTTATTTCCGACGACTCTATTCCTTTGTTTTCAAAAACACCTAAAATCGTATTAATGTTCCTTCCTGTAATTTCAGCTAAATCTCTTGCAGTTATTCTCTGTTTAGGATCAGTTTTAGGATGCTCTTTTGTTGCCACATGTGCTGTGTCTGCTGGTTTTCTTGGTTCTACAGCTCCAACACTTTCTTCATACAAAAAGTCAACCAATCCTTCAGAAGAAGAGATTCCTCTGACTCTTTCTGGAGACAAACTAAAAACAACTCTCAAATCTTTTCCCTTAATGACTTTTTCTATTTCCTTCTGTCCAGAAAAACTTGCAGGCTCATCTGAATATCTTCCATCAACAACTTTGGCTAACAGTGGTTTTTTCGAGTTGAAATCCAAAATCAGATGAGTTGGTCTGTATTCAATTCCAACAACTTCACCTTTTTCATTTCCAAATCTCACAGGATATTCAGATACAGAAATTCTAAGAGGTTCTCCACCAACAACAGATGCCCCACTTGAAAAATTATTTCCAACAGGTTCTCCTGTAATTATGCTATTGCTCAAGCTATCCATGAATGTCGGCGGTGTGCCTTCGGGCTTCGCTTTTACTTCTACTTTTAGTACCATACAATAGGAAATCTATACAAATAGTACAGCCATGGTTTATAAATCTTTCTCCTCCCACTATTGTATGGAAATTAGGATAAAATCCTGCAAACCAGAAGAAGCAGAAGGTTTGACAGTCCTTATAGATGTGATACATTCCAGTTCAACAATTGTCCAATTGCTTGATTCGGGGATAGAAAAGCTTATACCCCTCGCAGAAAACCAAGATATACAACCCTTCAAAGAACAAGGCTACTTGGTTTTTGGTGAAAGGTTTTCCACAGCTTTCAAAAAATCAGAATACCTAAACTCGCCTCTTGTCGCAGAAACTTTGGATTTGAAAGGCAAAAAAGCTGTGATAAAAACAGATAATGGGACAAAAGCAGTTTTGGCAGCAAAGAATGCGTCTGAAATTTTGATAGGTTGTTTTCTAAATGCAAGAGCGCTTTTGGAATATGTAAAATCCAAAAATCCAAAATCAGTTGACCTGATTCCAGTTGGCAGACACAGAAAACAGGCAATAGAGGACGAGCTTTTTGCAGAATATTTCAAAAACTTTTTGGAAGGAAAAGAAATGGATTTCGATGGTTGCAAAAATAAAATATTCAAAAATTGGAGAAACATAATTCGACTAATTTTCTTAGGGCAACACACAAATTCTTGTTTCAAGCTAAACACATGCACCACGGTTCCTTTGTTCAAAGGTGGCGAATTGGTTCCAATAAAAACAAGATGAGCCGGCTCAAAAGGTTTATATACTCTAATGCACACTTATTTAGATAATTATGGTTACCCAACCGAGAACTGGGATTAGTTTTTATTCTAGTTCTCTGTTGTTTATCTTTATGTCAAAGGCTCAAGTTTTAGATCTTAGCGGAAAGCCAAAGGGAGAAACAAACCTAGGCACAGCTTTCAAAACCGCTGTAAGGAAAGACATAATTCAAAGAGTTTTTGTTTCTGAGCAAGCTGCCAAAAGACAACCATATGGCACAGATCCGCTTGCTGGAGATCGTTCATCTGCACACTACCATGGAAGCAGACATGTCAAATGGACAATGATGAACAGGGAAATGGCAAGGATGAAAAGAATCCACAACCAAGGTTATTTGAATTATACAGCAAGGGTTGTCCCTTATGCAGCAAAAGGAAGGACAGCTCATCCACCAAAAATCGAGAGAGTTTGGACGCAAAAGGTGAATAAGAAAGAAAGAGTTTTGGCTTTGAAATCAGCGCTTTCAGCTTCTGTTTTGAAAGATTTGGTACTTCTTAGAGGACACAAAGTTGAAAACATCCATGTACCTTTGATTCTTGAAAATAAATTTGAGGAATTAAAATCAACAAAAACAGTTGTTGAGGCTTTGATTGCTATTGGTTTAGGACACGAGCTTGACAGAACATCTGAAGTTAAAATAAGGGCAGGGAGAGGAAAAATGAGAGGAAGGAGATACAAAGTAAAAAAAGGCCCGCTTTTAGTTGTCACAAAGCCTGCCTTGAAACAAGCTGCAAAAAACATTTTAGGCGTTGATGTTGCAACAACAAAAGAACTCACAATGACTTTGCTTGCTCCAGGTGGACAAGCTGGAAGATTAACAATATTTTCAGAAGCTGCGATAGAAGAGTTGAACAAGTTGTGATTGGAGGATAAATATGGTTGAAAAAAAACCTAAAAAAGAAACAAAAAAACCAAAGGCTGAAAAACCAGCAAAAAAAGAAAAGCCTAAATTAGAAAAGAAAACCAATAAACAGAAGGCCCAGAATTTTGATCCTTTCAAAGTTTTATTGTATCCTCATCTTGCAGAAAAATCAGCAGCTCTTGTTGACACACAAAACAAAATTGTGTTTGTCGTAAATCCAAATTCAACAAAAGAAGATGTCAAGAAAGCAGTTGAATCAGCATTCGGCGTAAAAGTCGTCGATGTAAACATAGAAAACACAACATACGGCGAGAAAAAAGCATACATCAGACTTCATTCATCAACACCAGCAACAGAAGTTGCAACAAAATTAGGTACATTGTAGAAACCATGAGTTTAGGTTATGGGTAAGAATTTGATCCAACAAAGAAGGGGAAGAGGTTCATTCACATACTTAGTCCCAAGAAGCGGGAAAAGATACAACCCTCTATATAGCGGTAAGAAAGGAGTTGTTAAAGATATTTTACATGATAGAGGAAGAGATGCTCCAATAATTGAAATCCAAAACGAGGATGGAACTGTAAATTATATGATAGCTCCAAAGGGAATAAAAGTAGGCGATATTGCTGAAAATTTAGGCGTTCCGCTTTCATCTGTCCAAGAAGGATCACAGATTTTCGGTTTGGAAACCTATCCAAATTCAGGCCCAAAGCTTTGCATGTCTCCAGGATCATTTGCAACAGTTGTCTCAAAAACAGCAAACGCATGTTTAGTGAAAATGCCTTCAAGAAAAGAAAAAACATTTAGTTTATCTTGTAGGGCTAGTTTAGGTGTCCCTGCAGGCGATGGTAGAAAAGACCAGCCATTTACAAAAGCAGGTGTCAAACATTATTTCATGAGAGCAAGAGGAAAACTATATCCTCGTACATCTCCAGTGAAGATGAATGCTATAGACCATCCTTTTGGTGGTGCAACATCTGTTGGTACACCAATGACAATCAGCAGGCATGCTCCTCCTGGTGCAAAAGTTGGATCTGTTGCAGCTAGAAGGACGGGTAGGAAGAATAAGTAAATAAAGGAGAAAGTTAAGATATCGCTATGAATGAAATAAAATTTCGTGGACTGGAATTTGAGCAAGTAAAAAAGCTTTCATTAGAAGAATTTAGCAACCTTCTTCCATCAAGGGACAGAAGAGCTCTTAGAAGAGGTTTCACAGACGCTGAGAAAAAACTTCTAAAAAGCGTCAGAAAAAACCCTAAAAAATTCCACAAAACACAAGCAAGGGAAATGATAATCATACCAGAATTTGTAGGACAAAGAATAGGAATCCACAACGGCAAAGAATTTGTTGCTGTGGATATAAGACCAGAAATGATTGGACACAGGCTCGGCGAGTTTGCCCTAACAAGAAAATCAGTCAAGCACTCAGCTCCTGGTTTCGGTGCTACAAAATCATCAAAGTTCGTGCCATTGAAATAGCTAGCCTTTCTTTTCAGAAAAGAAAGTCTACCGTACCCAAAGAAAACGGTATACAGGTTGATAAATATGTTAAAGTATTCCTTGAATCTAAAGCCAGAGAAGTCGGCAAAAGTTTACGGTTCAGGCTTGAGAATCTCAACAAAAAATTCAGCAATTGTTTGCAGATCAATAAACGGCATGCAACTTCAAAAAGCAAAAAAATTTTTGTTGAGAGTTTTGGAAGAAAAAAGTGAAATAAACGGCCGATACTACACAAAAACAACATCAACTGTCCTGGATATGATCTTGTCAGCAGAAAAAAACGCAGAATTCAAGGGTTTGGACACAGACAGACTTTTTGTCCACGCAGCTGCACAAGCAGGTTACAGGTTTTACAGACCTAGGAGAATGAAAATGCGAGGACAGCAAAGAAAGGTCTCAAATTTACAAATAGTATTGGAGCAGAGGTAAAATGCTAAACGATTACTTTGTTAAACAATCAATAAGGGAAGTAGAACTTGAAGATTACATTAAAACAAACTTTCCTTCAGGCGATTATTCAGATATACTCATCCAAAGGACACCGCTTGGTTTGAAAATAATCATCTACACAAACAAACCAGGAAGGATAATTGGAAAAAGTGGGAAAAACATAGAAAAAATCGGTGAGTCTTTGAAAGAAAAATTCGGCCTTGAAAACCCGCAAATAGACATTAAGTCTGTTAGGCACCCGGACCTTGATCCAAAAATTGTCGCAAAACAAATTGCCTCTGCTCTTGAAAGAGGATACAATTACAAAAAAATTGGTAATGTTTTCTTGAAAAGAATAATAGACGCAGGCGCAATTGGATGTGAAATAATAATCAAAGGAAGCTTGGGCGGAAACATGGCAAGAATGGGTAAATTTATCTCAGGATATTTCAAACATTGTGGACAGCCAGCAAAAGAACTTGTTCACACAGCACGATTCCAGGCCCAAACAAAAAGAGGAATAATAGGAATTACAGTTAAAATCCTAGAAGAATTTCAGGATATCACAGGTGTCAGAAAAACAAAAGCCCAACTTCAGGAAGAAAAGGAAAAGCTCAAGGAAATGCTCCAAAGAAGGTTTATAGAATCTGAAGCAACAAAAGAATCTATTGAAAACGAAGAGAGAATGGGGAAGACAGAAATTCCACCCGCAACAGAAAAAATAAAGCCTGTAAAAGAAAAAAAACCAAGAAAACCGAGGGTTCCTAAAAAGAAAGATGAGGTCCTAAAAGAGGAAAAACCTAAGGAATAGATATGGCAATTTTAAGATTGGATGAAATGAGAAAAATGGAAGAAAAAGACCTAAATTCAAAAATAACAGAGTTGAGAATTGAGCTTGCTAAGGAAAAAGCCAATATAAGAATAGGCGCTTCTGTGTCTTCTCCTGGAAGACTAAAACAGATAAAGAAGACAATAGCAAGAGTTGAGACACTCAAAAAGGAAAAGCTATTAAAGGCTAAGAATCAAGAAATAAGTAAGTCAGCTCCAAAGGCTGATAAAGAGGGGAAATAAGTAAATGGCAGTTTGTCCTAATTGTGGCTTACCAAAAGAAATTTGTGCATGTGAAAGCATAGCACGCGAAGAGGAAAAGATAAAAGTTTTTTCTGAAAAAAGAAGATACTCACGTCCTATCACAATAATCCATGGTTTGAGCAAGAGTGCTGATAGCAAAGGTATTTTGAAAGAGTTAAAAACCCGCTTGGCTTGTGGTGGAACAATAAAAAACAATGAAATCGAGCTGCAAGGCGAGCATGTTGAAAAAGTCAAACAACTTTTGCTCAAACTCGGTTTCCAAAAGGAACAGATAGAAGACTTTTAGCACTTTTCTTTTTCTGCTCAGTTTTGAAAAAAGAAATCGTGTCTCTTTGGTTATATTGTGACACGAGATTGAGTGAGCTTGTCTCACTCAAGATGTGCTCACTGCTCATGTGCTGTTGCACATGACATCTCAGCATCTATTTCACAGTGAGATGCTGACCTGCACTAAAGAAAACAAGCGATTGACTTCAAAAAAATATACAACTAGATACTCTATTAATTTATTTCCATCCTATACTTCTTCGGCAAACCAAATGACGCCACCATCATGACTGCACCGATCACAAGAAAAACTATTGTATACAAGCTGAATTCAGGTTCTTGTTCAGTTTCAACTGTTTGTATAATAGAAGTATCTTCTCTTTCTTTATTTTCAGTCTCATTAAAGGAACTAGCTGCTTTGAGAGCTCCTGTGACTTTTTCTTGACTGATAACTGAAGGACTTGTTAAAGCAGCATCTGCCAAACTATTTATTTCATATTGACTAGAAAACTGAGATGAATAAGGCTGAAAAAATGTTGCAAAGGCTCCCAAAAATATCAATCCACCTAAAACCAAAATAACAACAAATTGCGGTGTGTATTGCGGTTTCACTAAAGTATTTCCTTTTTCAGTTAGTTCATAGTAAATCCATTTATGTCCAGTTTCCTTTCTTTGAATTAGTCTAGAGTCTTCTAAATTTTTCAAGTGTTCAGAAATTGTGGAGGCTGCCATTCCAAATTCTTTGGCTAACTCAGTCGGCATTTTCCTTCTCCTGGCTAAACTTTTCAGTATATCTATTCTTGTCTCTGATGAGAGCGATTTTATCGTAGTCCTATCAAGCTCCATATTTAGTGTTTATTTTGTCTTGTTTAAATATGACCTGATATTATTCGGTTTCTGCCGAATAGTTTGCATAGTCATTTGTTCTTACAAAAAAAGATAAAATATGAATAGATATGTGATAATAATTTCGTTTCTAACAGGTTTTTCGATAGTGGTTTCTACAATTTTTTTATAGTTAAGGGAAAATAATGTGTCTTGATTTGTCAACCCTTGTCCAATCACCCTCACTTGTTTCATATGCCACTAATCTTCTATTGAAAAAAGTTAGCTTTTTCGGATCGTGTTCTAATGGAATAGGTCCACCATACTCTATCCTATGTGGACCAAACTTTTCCTCAACCCAAGCACCTATGCCGTTTATTGTAAATCTCCATAGGGTGTATTCATAATTTCCAAAAAATCTTCTACACCTTTTTTGTTCAGTTGGTTCTCTGATATGAAAACCAAGTGCTCTCATCTGCTGTACGAATCCGGGTATCATATATAGGTCTGTCATTCAAAAAGTATATAAGATAGTTTTAAATTATGATCACTCCTGAAAATTTAGTCAGACACGAACTAATAGGCCTGAAAGTCCTAGTTGAAAAATCAACAAACAAGTTGCAGCAAGGCCTGTCTGGAACAATAGTTGACGAAACAAGGCAAACGCTTACCCTCAGAGATTCTGCCGGAGAAAAACAGGTTTTGAAGGATCAGTGTGTTTTTGTTTTTTCTCTTCCTTCTGAAAAAAAAGTCCGGGTTGATGGAAAAGTACTTGTTTCTAGACCAGAAGATAGGATAAAGAAAAAACTGAGAGTGTGGTAGTATGGAAGTGAAAAAGGGAAAATACTTGCATTACAAGGGAAAAGAATACAAAGTCCTTGGAGTAGCAAAACACAGCGAGACAATGGAAGATCTAGTTGTCTATCAAGCGCTTTATGATTCAAAAGAGTTTGGCAAAAATGCGCTTTGGGTAAGGCCAAAGAAAATGTTTCTGGAAAATGTTGTTGTGGATGGAAAAGAAGTGCCTAGGTTCAAGATGATCACGTGAAGAGATTTAAATCTAATCATGCTATTCTGCTTATGGGTTACATAGATCAAATTTTTAGACGTCCAGAGGACGATGTATTTGTCGTAGCAGAACCAAGACATGGAATAGCTGGTCTACAATATATTGGATCAGTGCCCTATAGACTCGATTTCCCGAATAGAGCTGTAGATAGTGCTCACTATGTTTCTAGAGCTGAATTAAGAAGAGCTCTTGCAGATAAACAAATAGAGCTTGAAAGAAGTTTAGCTATAACAGGTGATATACTTGAAAGCCTTGATCCGAGGAAGATGAAAAAGCAAACTGATAGAGCAGAATCCTAATTATATTTGAATTATTTATATACTCGGGAGTACCAATTTAGGTATTATGGCAGAACATTCAAAAGGTTGTAGGGCTGCTTTGGCTGTATTTGGCCTGCTATTTTTGTTAGTGGGTTTGTATGCAGTCATGGGTGACCTTGGATCAGCAACAAAAATGGTTGACAAATGGTCTTTGGTCATCGTCCTTGGAGGCTTAATGCTTCTCCTTAAAGGAGCATTTGGCGGAAAATGTGCAGCATGTGGTGGTCAATCAAAATAATTTTGGGCCACTTAATTTTTTCTATTTCTTATTTTTCTTTGTTTAGAATATTCAGAAGATCGACTAAATATCTTATTGTGTATGTTGGTTCCTCCTCCTTTGTTTGAGGAAGAATTTTAGAGTATTTCCCAAATTTGAACCAAACAGTTTTCATGCCAGCCTTATTTCCAGCTTTTATTTCAGCCTGAATTTTGTCACCAACAACCAACACCTCTTCTGGTTTCAATCCCATTTCAGCTGCACATTCCAAAAAATGTTTTTTATCCTTGTGCTCGCCTTCAACAACGATTATTTTTGTGAATTTTTTATCCAACCCCTTTTCTTCCAAACTTTCCAATCTATGCCCCTCGCCTGTTGTGATTAGGCAAAGTTTGTATTTCTTAGAAAGTTCCTCTAAAAGTCCTGGAACTTCGTCTATTAAGTCCCATTTTTCTGGGTCAAACAGAGTCCTATTATAATCAAAAATTATTCCTTTAATCATGTTCTATGATTGAAACTGCACATTTAAAAACAAAATCCAATTAGAACCATGCCAACAAAAGAAGAAGTGATAGAGGTCCTGAAGAAAATAGAAGATCCTGAAATTCATATTGATATCTGGACACTGGAATTGGTGAGGGATATTGTAATTGAAAATGAAAGGGTAAAAATTAAAATGACCCTGACAACACCTGCTTGTCCATATGGGCCTGCTTTAATACAAGAAGTTGAAAGCACACTCAAAACCCTTCCAGGTATAAATTCAGTTGAAATAGAACTTGTTTTCTCTCCCCCTTGGCAGCCTTCAGATGAAGTAAAGGAAATGTTGGGGCTCACTTAAGCCTTTATAAACACCAGCTAGCCTTCTTTTAGAAAAAGAAGGCTACCGTACCCAAGAAAACTATAATTCACATTTATAAATACCTCATTTCTATATACTAAGATAATATGAAAACAAACATAGGCGTTGAAGCCAACCCACCAAAAGAAAAGTGCGAAGATAAGAAATGCCCATGGCATGGCCAGCTTTCTGTTAGAGGCAGGGTCTTCGATGTAGTGATAAAAAGCACAAAACCAAACAAAACAGCAATTGTCGGCTGGGATTACAATCTATATTTGCAAAAATACGAAAGGTTTGAAAGAAGAAAAAGCAGGTTATCTGCATACAATCCTTCTTGTTTGAGGGCAAAGGAAGGCGACAAAGTAAGGATAGCAGAGTGCAAGCCTCTTTCAAAAACAAAAAGCTTCGTAGTTGTTGGAAAGCTTTGATAGGAAACTTTTTGCCTTCCTATCAACAAGTTCGTCTGATGTGGAGATGACGAACATTTATAAGATCGGTGATCAATATACCTATTCAAAAGGTTTAAGCGTCGCGGAAGGCGTAAAATTTTTCCGAGCAACAGCGAAGAAAAATTTAGCCTCCTGTTTTGCTTAAGCTTTTGGGACAAAAGCTTATATGAAGGGACTTTCAGCTAACATCACAAAAGGACTTGGAACAAAATCCATACTCACATGTATAGACAATACAGGTGCAAAAGAATTGGAAATAATATCTGTCCGAGGATTCAAGGGTAAAAGAAGGACAAAACCAAGAGCAGGCGTCGGTGACCAAGTCACATGCAGAGTGAAAAGGGGAGTTGAAAAAGTCAGGCACGAAATGTTCAAAGTTGTGATTGTTAGGCAAACAAAAGAATACAGAAGGTTTGATGGAACAAGAATAAGCTTTGAAGACAATGCAGGTGTAATAATCAATGAAATGGGTGAGCCAACAGGAACCCTTTTGAAAGGCCCAATTGCAAAAGAAGCTGTGGAAAGATTCCCAACAGTTGGAAAGTTGGCATCAATAATAATTTGATATGGTCAACGTAACAAGAATAGGTGGATACACAGTAAGAGAAGATAGTGAAGAGATTCATGTTGTGATGCCTTCGGGAAGAGTTGCAGAGATTGATGGTGATGATTATCACGCTTTCCGTAACCAAGTATATGCGGCCATGCGATCAGGTGCAACTGTTGCAGTTGATGTGCTTAGTAATTTTTTGAAGGATAGAGGAATTAGAAATTTATGAAAACACAGTGGTCAACAAGCTGGATAAGCAGCAAGCAGCCAAGGAAGCAAAGAAAATATAGATACAATGCTCCTCTTCATGTCAGAAGAAAATTTGTTTCAGCACACTTATCAAAAGTTCTTAGAAAAAGATTCAACAGAAGGGCAGTCCCTTTGAGAAAAGGTGATGAAGTCGAGGTCATGAGAGGAAATTTCAGTGGCCAAAAAGGCAAGGTTGAAAGAGTAGATCTTAAACACTCCAAAGTTTATGTTGAAAACATAAAAGTAAAAAAAGTCAACGGCACAGAAGTTTTAAAACCTTTAGAGCCTTCAAATCTCCTAATAACAAACCTGGTCCTCGAAGACAAAATGAGGAAAAAAGTCTTGGAAAAGAAAATGATCAAAGAGGAGGCTAAATAATGTACCTAAAAAGATATTCAGCTCCAGAGCAATGGAAGATTGGAAAAAAAGCATACACATGGGTAGTTAAACCATCTCCTGGACCTCATCCGCTGAAAAAATCTATTCCCCTTCAAATTCTTGTTAGGGACGTTTTCAAATTCGCAGACACGGCAGCAGAAGCAAAAAAAATAATCCATTCTGGAAAAATTTTAGTTGACAAAAAAGAAAGGAAAGATCCAAAATATCCTGTCGGTTTAATGGATTTGATAGATATACCATCTATCCAAAAATCATATAGAGTTTTCCCATCCAAAAAAGGACTTGAGGTTCTCGAAGCTAGCCAAAGTGAAAACGCAAAACTTTGCAGAATAAACGACAAAAGAACATTGAAGAAAAATGTTTTCCAATTAAATCTTCATGACGGAAGAAATCTTATCACAAGTGAAAACACATACAAGCCAGGCGATTCTATTCTGATTAGTTTACCAGGACAGGAAATTGTAAAACATTATTCACTAAAACAGGGCGAACATGCTTATGTTATTTCAGGAAAAAATATTGGATTCAAAGGCTCAATAAAAGAAATAAAACAAAGAAAGTATATGAGAGAAAGTAGTAAAGTTGTTTTGGAAAAAGACAAAGACAGGATAGAAACTCTGAAAGATTACATTTTGGTTGGTGAGTTAACAGGCGAACAAAAAGTTGAAAAGAAAAAGAAAAAAGAAAGTGAATAGATATGTTGAGCATGCGAGATGTTAAATTGGAAAAGGTTACGATTAATGTAGGCACAGGAGAACCTGGACCTAAATTAGAAAAAGCAAGAAAAATAGTTGAAAAAATAAGTCAAAGAAAGGCAGTTATTACAAAGGCTAAAAAGAGAACAACTTTCGGAACAGTCAAAGGAAAGCAAATAGGTGTTAAAGTCACATTGAGAGGAAAGCCTGCAGCAGAATTTTTAAAAAGTGCTTTCAAGTCTGTTGGAAACAAGCTAAAGGCTTCACAGTTTGATGCTTCAGGAAACTTTTCATTTGGAATAGAGGAATACATAAACATCCCCGGTATAAAATATGATCCGGAAGTTGGTATGATGGGAATGGATGTATGTGTTACACTCCAAAGACCTGGATATAGGGTTAAGAAAAGGATGATAAGGCCGGCAAAAATAGGTAAAAATCATTTGCTAAAAAAAGAAGATTCAATTGAATTTGTAAAAAAACAATTTGGAATACAAATATCTGAGGATCAAAAATAAAATCATGGAGGGTCTAGAAATATAAAAAAAGTTTAAGCGTGGAAGGCGTAATTTTTTGCAAGCAACAGCGAAGCAAAAAATAGCCTCCGTTTTTGCTTAAGCTTTTGACTAAAAGCTTATGAGCTTTGAAAATTCATTGAAACAGGTGAAGAATAAACCAGAAAAAATGAAAAGGGTACTTAAATTTAGTTCACCCAAAAAAAGAAAATTTGGAAAAAATTCTCATCCCTGCAGAAGATGTGGTAGGACAAGGGGAGTAATAATGAAGTATGGCTTGCAATATTGCAGGCAATGTTTCAGAGAGCAAGCACAGAGGCTTGGTTTCAACAAATTTTCCTGATCCTAACCTTTTAGGAAAAGGTTAAGGTTCACCCAAAGAAACTACAGCTGAGTTCAACAAAGCTACCGTACCCAAAAATCAAAAATATACAAATTTGGGAACCCAGAGAAACAGTATACAAAATCAATTGACGAGGAAAATATGCGACATGACCTAATATCAGACGTCTTCACAATATTGAAGAACGCAGAGAATGTTGGAAAGAAAGAATGTGTAGTCAAAGCTTCAAACTTGACAAAGGACATATTAAAAACAGCACAAAAACACAAATATATAGGTGATTTCGAGTTCATAGATGATGGTAAGGGCGGCCAGTTCAAAATCCAACTTTTAGGTAGAATAAACAACTGCAATTCGGTTAAGCCAAGATTTTCTGTGAAAAAAGATGAATTCATAAAATATGAGAAAAGATATTTGCCTGCAGATAAAGTTGGGTTACTTTTTGTAACAACTTCAAAAGGAGTTTTTGATCATCACACAGCTAAAAAAGAAAAAGTTGGCGGCAAACTTTTAGGGTTTATCTATTAATATGGTATCAGCAAAAAAAGACATAGAAAAAGCGAAGAAGGAGAATAAATTACTTTTAGGAACAAACATAGTTCTGAAAAAACTAAAAGGCGGCGAGCTGAAAACAGTGATTTACAGTTCAAACTGCCCTGGAGAAACAAAAAAAGATTTAGAGTATTATCACAAATTAAGCAACATAGAGATCCAAGAATTTGAGGGGACATCAAAACAACTTGGCGAGGTTTGTGGTAAACCGTTCAATACACTAGTTATTGGCATAAAGAAATAGGTATTAATCTCTAAACAGAAACCTATATACAGAGAAACAAATTATGACTATTAAGATTTCAACAGAGGACTTTAGAGTTATAAGCACATTTGAAAGAATAACCAAAGTCTATCCAAAAGACTGCTTGATAACAGATGATGTGATCTATTTTTTGGTTGAAGGCAAAAAAATAAGCCTAGCTATTGGAAAAGGTGGTTCCACAATAAAGGATGTCAGCAAACATTTGGGCAAGCCTGTGAAACTTTTTGAATATTCTGAAGATCCACAAACATTTATCAAAAATATGATCCCTTCTGCAGAAGAAGTGAAAATAGACAACGGCAATGTTGACATTTCTGTGCCTTCAAAAGAAAGGTCTGCTGTGATTGGAAGAGAAGGAAAAAACATCAAGGCAATAAAAGAATTTGCAATCCGGCATTTGGGTGTTTCTAATTTGAGGTTGAAGTAAAAATTCAGTAATATAAGCTCCTTTTTCTAACTATAATATGGTATTTATAGGTTCTGATAGAGATGTTGACCTATACATGCGAGAGGCAAGATCAATACCTCTTCTAACAAAAGAACAGGAGTACAATTTAGCTTGTGTATATAGAGGCGTTGGACCTCTTATAGGATCTAGCATTTACCAAAACAAAAATCATCCATTCAGTACCTATAGAAATGGAAAAGCTTATTCTGAAATGTCACCTACAGAAGCAGCTGATTTGATGAGTAGGGGAAATAGAAGACTTGTTATTAGTATAGCAAAAAGATATAGAAACCGAGGTTTGGATTTCCTCGATCTTCTTGCAGAAGGTGAAGTTGGCCTTGTTAAAGCTGTGCAAAAATACGAGCCTCAAAAAGGATTCAAGTTTTCAACATATGCAACTTGGTGGATAAAACAATCGGTAAAAAGAGCACTTGAAAAAACGCGGCAAATTCATATACCGATTCATATTTTTGAAATTCTTCCACGTTTTAATGAAGTATATAGAACTCTCCAAAGCGAGTTACAGAGGCCTCCTAGCACAGAAGAGATTGCACAAAAAATGGGCTTGAAACCCTCCCAGGTTATTTTGATACAGGATGCAAAGGTAACCAAATCTAGAAAACTTTTAAGTCTAGATAGAATGAAGGGCGATGATGAAGATGAAAGCATGTATAAAAGTATAGAGGACAGAACAGCAGATAGACCAGATGATCAAATGAGTCAATTAGACTCGGCAGTTCTGCTCAATACACTAATGGACCGCCTAACAGTAAGAGAAAGATATGTTATAGAAAGCCGAAAAGGATTGAACGGAAAAAGTCAAAAAACACTTGAGGAACTTGGATTGGAATTAGATGTGACAAGGGAAAGAGTAAGACAAATAGAAATCAAGTCAATGGAGAAGCTTAAACAGGCAGCTAAAAGTATTCGTGCTACTAGTGTCATCAAAAGTAATATTGAAAGCGATAAACAGGTAGCTCAACAAAGCAAAAGACTGAATCGCCCAAATTATCCAGCAGAGAGAACAGAAGTATCTGATTCAAGCTCCTATTCTGTCTCAGAAATACATGGAATGTGGGGATTTGGATCACATAGTGCAACATCAAGACACATAAGATTAAGCGCTGCAAGAAAGGTGGGTTGGGGAAGATACTCAAAAGAAGACATAGATAAGTACACTGCAAGCTTTGGTCTTTTTGGTGAAGAACCGGTTATTAAACAGCAATCTATTTTAGATGAAACAATACCAGTTGAAGAAAGGGATTGGCTTACATTTGCTGAAATAAAAGAACTGTTTGGCTATCCAAACGCAGAGTCAAACTACAGACACATAAGATTGAGTGGCTCAAGAAAAGTAGATCACGACAAATACACAAAAGCAGAAATCCTTGCGTACATAGATTGGCACATGAAAGACCTTCTAAATATGCCATTGAAACACGCTGAAACAATGACAGATGTGAGACAAGGAATAACTATAGATGAAGTACTTTCTGACCCTCAAATAGCTGATCTTTCTTTTAAAGATATTAGGAAAATTTCAGGGAAATCTGAAGCAGCTGTATACAATGCAATTAAAGCCAATAATATCCAAAATACAGCAAGAGGCAGATATCCAAAAGAAATTCTTGCAACAATAAGAGAGAGAGATGAAAGAAGAGTGAAAACCCACACACTACATGACGGCACAAATCACAAAGCAAGAATAGTTTTCGAAAACACAGAAACAGATGACACAACTCCACATGAAAGAGCAAAAGTGAATAGAAGATCTTATTCTGCGTCAGACGTTTCTAATCTTTTAGATATATCAGTACATGAAGTTCGCCCATTTTCTGTCGCTGTAGGCATATCAATATCTGGGCACAGCAAATATTCTAAAAAAGATGTAGATGAATACCTAGCCAAAAGGGAAGAAATACTTGCAATCCCAATGAGAGAAAGAGATGTTTTGGATATATCTGAAATTTGTGATATGTTTGGTTTTGATACATGGCGATCCACACAAAACCACCTTTATGCAAGCAGGTCTCAGAGGCTCGGAGTTGGCTTGTTTTCCAAAAGAGAAATTTTAGAATATATAGACATGCACATGCAAGACCTTTTGAACATGCCATTTGTAAAAGCAATGTCACCGGAGACAAAAACTCCTGAAACGGTTCAACAAATAGAAAGGAAACCTTACAAAAGCCCAGGAATAGAATTAGAATTTAATCCAGGAGAAAATGTACTTCTTCCTAGTTCTGTTAGAGAATTAACTGGGAGAGATCCTAGCCAACTTCTTAAATATTTGAGATCCCGTGGATTAAGATCAAGAGAATTTAGAATAGGTTGTGTTGCTGAATATTTGGATTATATGAGAAAGAAAAAAGAAGTAAAGGAAGAAGCCAAAGACAAATTTTATGGCGGACTTAAAGAGCTTGTCCAAAGGGAAGGCAGAAGACCAGAAAGGAAGCTTGTAATAAATGTGCAAATAAAAGTTCAGGACATTCACCAAAATTCTGTTGTCGAAGAAGCAGTCTAAATATCCAAAATAACCCTAGCAAACCATCCTGTTTTTGTTTTTTTCACTTCAAATCGATGCAGAGTGACAGCTTTTACATCAACTTTAAGTTCGTGTTTTTTTGGATCTATTTTTTCCCCTTCCAAAACAGCTTTTAGTCTGTTTGGCTTTCCTTCAGAAATAGAAACTTTGATTTTTGAAAACAGAAGTAATTCAGCGTCTTTCAAAAAAATCAACTCTTGGAGAAAATCAAAAAACAGCATTTCTATATTGTCTTTTTCCAAAACAATTTCCTTTTTCACTTTTGTTTTTATCCCCTTCAAATCAACTTGCGTCTCTTCTGTAGCCAGTCCTGCTGCTTCAAAAAGTTCATCTAAACTTTTCCCCTTTGCTTCAAACAAAACATCTGCTGTGTGGTCGAAAAACTTATAACCCATCTTATTAATTGACAGAGTAGAATATATCTCTATGAGAAGAGGAATACGGCTTAGGGCCTATTTGATGCTGACAGGAGAATTCAAAAAATCTTTTGATGTGATTAGGCTAGTAGAGTCTGGAAAAATTTTGGTTAATGGAAAGATTGTCACAAACCCAGAATTCCACATAAACAAAAAAGATTTAATCGAGATGAAAGACGGTCAAGGTTTGAAAACATTTAAAACAAAATCTTTTGTTTACCTTATTTTGAACAAGCCTACAGGATATGTATCCCAAAAACTACCCCTTTCTTTAGAAAAGAAAGGTGTAAGGTATCCCAAAGAAACTAATATAGAAAATAATAATGAAAAGTCTGTGTACGAATTGATCTACAAAATACCTGAGCTAGATATTGAGACAAAAAAAACTTTATTTGCTGTTGGTCGTTTAGACAAAGACACAGAAGGCCTGCTAATTTTCACAAATGATGGAAAATTATCCAATGAATTGATGAGGCCAGAAAAACACATACAAAAAACTTATTTTGTTGAAACCCAAAAATCAATTTCTGAATTAGATTTGAAAAAATTGGAGTCTGGAGTAAAAATAAGAACAGAAGAAGGAGAAGCTTTTGTCAAGGCAGTCAAAACACAAAAATTTTCAGATAGAACAGCTGAATTGATTATAGACGAGGGAAAGAAAAGACAAGTGAAGCTCATGTTTTTGTCGATTGGAAACAATGTTGTTCGTTTGAAAAGAGTTGGTATTGGAAAACTAAGAATAGAAAACCTAGATTTCAAAGGAAAAAATTATTTGATAACCAACAAACAGGAGTTGGAAAAATTACTATTCTAGCTTTATTTTGTTTTTTATTCTATCTATTCCTTCCCCAATAAAAACCAATTTTTTATCTCCTTGCTTTTCTTCTAGATCCCATCTACCAGCAACAAAATTTATCAGTGTGGATTTCCCATCTAAATTTACAAACCCTTTCAATCTGTACACTTCTTTTGGGATGTTTTTGAGGAAGCTTTCCAATTCGATTTTGGTAAACCTCTTTTTTGATTCTAAAACAAAACTTTCCATTTTGGTGTGTTCTGATTTTTTGTGCAATTTCCTTTCTCTATGTTCAACTTCTAAAGAAAACAACAAGTCAACATCAACCTCACAGTGTTTTGTTTTGAAAACATGTGCACGCGGGTTTAGGTTTTTTATTTTGTTTTCAATATTTTTTATCTGATCCGCTTTTACCAAATCAATCTTGTTCAGTAAAACAACATCTGCAACTTCTATCTGTGCTTCACCAACTTTCCCTATGTTAGGGAACCGAACAAAAGAATCTGCATCTACGACGATTACCACAGTATCCAGCTTTACCTCCTTCAAATTTTCTTCGACATCAAAAACAATTGCATCTGGTTCAGCCACTCCAGTTGTTTCAACAATAATTATTTCAGGTGAATATTTTTGTATGATCTCTTTTATTGCAAATTCAAATTCTCCTGTAAGAGAACAGCATACACAACCGCCGGAAAGTTCTTGTATATCCACATTTTTTCCTTTGATGATTTGTGTATCTATAGAAACTTCCCCAAACTCGTTCATCAAAATAGCAAATTTTCTGTCTAAATTTTCAATTACTCTTTTGAGTAGAGTTGTCTTCCCTGCTCCCAAATATCCAGAAATTATTGTTATTGGAGTTTTCATATTAGTATATATGACAAATAGAAACATAAGGAAATAGTCTCTTCTTCTTGTGATCTATTAAAAGTTTCATACTTTCCTCCCAACAATCAGATGATGTGGAGCATATGGGCCCTCGTCGCCATCTGTATATCTCCAAAGTTCTGTTTTAAATCCTCTTTCCTCTAAAAACAAACATCTATCCAAACAAATCAATTGTTTAGCAACAATAGAAACAATCATATTGTGTTCATCTCGGTGTGTTTCTGGAACAAATCTGTCTCCTTCTTTCCTTCTTGTGTGTGGAGCATTTATCAATTTATGTAAAAGTTGAGTGTCAATACCAAACTTTTTGGCATAGTCAGATAGTGGAAATTTGTATGGGTATCTTCTTCCATTTTTTCCGGCTTCTAAATCTTTTCCACTTCTATCCACTAATTCTGGAAGGTTTATTGGTGTGCTCAAAACAATATCAACACCTGTCGCAGCTGCCTGTTGAACCAAATCTGCTCCAACAATGCCAGGAGATCTAAATCCAGTTAGAATCCGTTGTCCACCATTGTAGTGTGCACTAAGCGGATATCTTGGTTCAAATCTTGCTTCCTCTAATCTTAGATTTCCAACTGCTGCGTGGAGATCTTTCAAATATCTTAGAACTTCTTCCCTTGTTCTGAATGTTCTGTATCCCAAATTTGCATCATTGTTAAAATTTTCAGGGGAAAAGGAAACATCTATACCAACAACTGCTATTTTTGGTTTTTCTCTTGCAAAATCCGCTGTGAATCTTATGCCTGAATGGCAACCAACATCGACAAGTACTGTGCTTGGCTCGTCTCTTATTTCAGGTGAAAACCTATCAACAACATATTCTCTGTCTAAGACCCCTTCTGGTTCTAAACCATCTGTTCTAGGAAGACTTCTTTCTTGATATCCAAAATCTTCTCTATAGCTTCCTGTTCTGAGACCTCCAAACCTGTCTAAAAAGTGTACAGTATAAAAAAACCTTTCTCTAGTGTTCATTGGAGAAGTAGGCTAGAATGATTTATATATTTTAAAAAGATGTTTTGGATCAAAGAGGTTAACATAAGTTTATGTATTAGCTGTGGTATATAATTAACCCTTAACATTCCCAACGGGAACCAACTTGACAACTTTTTGAGAAATATCTTCATCAAGTCTATTTTTCTTTGATTCTATATATTTATCGAGAGCTACCTTTTTGATAAACCAGTTCCTTCCTATCTTGTGTGCTTCTATTTTTCCCTTTCTTGCAAGCAGGCTAAGATATTCTTGTGAATATGGTGTGCCTTTTGATGCTTGCTCCAGGCTTATAAATTCCGGTCCCTTTTTGAAAGCATCCAAATAAAAGTCTAGGCTTCTTTCCACATTGCGAGCAATAAAATTTGCAAATGGTTTAATGTCTCCTGAATCTGCTTTTCTAAGTTTGTCATAGTATTTATTCCTATCAACTTTTAGTACCATCGTTATTGGATATCCATGTTTCATCAAAAAGAGGTTCATGATCAATCTTGATGTTCTCCCATTACCATCTGTGAATGGGTGTATTTCAACTAGTTTATAGTGTATAATTGCCGCGAGTTCTATAACATTCAAATTTTCTGGGTTGTTAGAGACATATTCTATAAACTCTTTCATTTTGTCAGGGACTTTTTCAAACCTTGGCGGACTTTTTACAGCTCCCAAAATTCTTACATTTACATCTCTGTATCTGCCTGCATATTCATCATCAATACCTGTCAAAATTATCTTGTGAACTCCCTTTATTGTATCCTCTGTTATTTGAGATGTTTTGTTTACAATGTCTTCCAAAAATTCAAAAGCTTTTTGGTGGTTTATAGCCTCAAAGTGTTCCCTTAAAGGTTTTCCTTTTATTGTAATGCCTTCCTCTATAACAAGTTTTGTTTCTCTTAATGTAAGCGTGTTGCCCTCTATAGCATTTGAATTGTATGCCAATTCTATTGCAAACTGTTTTCTCAAATTCTCCAATGCAGATTTCGGCAATGGTCTTAGCGCGTCCAATTCCTTCTTCTTTTTAACTATTCTTTGGTATAATTCTTGATCTATCATATCTATATATTGTATCGGATATCTTATAAATCTATCTATCCGATATATTAGAATACAGTATCGGATGCAACTGATTTTAATCTATCCGATATTGGAAGAAACAGCTAACCCTTAACATTCCCAATTGGAACCAACTTGACAACTTTCTGAGAAATGCCAGCGTTGTGTGCTGATTCGATGACTTCGTCAATATCCTTGTACGCGCCACCAGCTTCTTCAGCTAAACCAGAGAACGAAACCGTTTTAACTAGAATTCCTCTCTTCTCCATATCTTTTTGTAGTTGCTCGCCTCTCCACTGCCTTTTCGCTGCGTTTCTTGACATTGTCCTTCCAGAACCGTGGCATGTTGATCCAAAAGTCTCTTCTTCTGCTTTTTTTGTGCCGACCAAGAGATATGAGCCAGTTTCCATTGAGCCACCGATGATCACAGGTTGTCCATCATCCCTGTAAATTTTAGGAACCTCCTCCCTTCCAGGACCAAGGCTTCTGGTTGCGCCTTTTCTATGTACGATGACTTTTTTCTTTTTTCCATCAACTACATATTCTTCAATTTTAGCGGTATTGTGCGCCACATCATACACTTGTTTCATTCCTAAACTTTCCGGTGACTGTTTGAAAACATCTGAGAATACCTCTCTGATTCTGTGCAAAATAACTTGCCTATTTGCAAAGCTCATGTTTATTCCAGTTTGCATTGCTTTGAAATAATCTTGTCCTTCAGGTGATTGGAAAGGAGCACAAGCAAGCTCCCTGTCCAAAATTTTTATTTTGTATTTAGATTCCATCACAGACAAAAATTTGGTCAAATAATCTGTTGCAACTTGGTGGCCATATCCTCTTGAACCACAATGGAACATCAAAACAATTTGATCTGGGAAAATCCCCCATTTTTTTGCAAGTTCTTTGTTGATTATGTTTTCTGGCAGAACTCTTTGGATTTCTAAATAGTGGTTTCCAGAACCTAAAGTTCCTATCTGATCTTTACCTCTTTGGATAGCTTTGTCAGAAACTTTGGAAACATCTGCTGCTTTCATCCTTCCATTTTCTTCTGTCCTTTCCAAATCCTCTTCCCAACCATATCCTTGCTTCACACACCACTCTGCACCAAGTTCAACAACTTCTTTGAATTGTTGTGCATTTAGTTTCACAAAACCAGAAGATCCAACACCTGCAGGAACTCTATCGTATAGTTTATTTACTAAGTTTCTTAGTTGAGGTTGGACATCTTTGAAAGTGAGATTTGTCAACACAAGACGCATGCCGCAGTTAATATCAAACCCTATTCCACCTGGAGAAATCACACCTTCTTCTAAATCAAACGCAGCGACACCGCCAATCGGAAAACCGTATCCCCAGTGTCCATCTGGCATACAGTATGCAAATTTCTGAATTCCGGGCAAGTTTGCGACATTGGTTATTTGGTCGTAGACTCCTGGGTCCATTTCGTTGACCAATTTCTTTGACGCGACAATTCTTGCCGGCACATTCATGCCAGTTTTGTGGGTTTTAGGGATTTCCCAGATGTATGGTGTGATCTGCTTGATTTCTTTTGGCTTCTCTATTCTGATCTGAGATCCTTCTTCGTTCATAGGCTATAATAGAAATAGATCAATATAAATATCTAAATCATCTTTTCCCTCTAACAGCTTCCTCTACTTCGTGAATATCATTAGAAATTTCATCAAAACTACTAAGGGCTTTCACACGCTCTTCTTCTGTCATGTACATACCGTTATAAACTAGATATGTTGGTACTCCAGTTTCGCCTCCTCTGCCTTTAGATATAAAACCACCTTTGAGAACAACCCAGGGAGCCAGTGGATGGCCAGAAAAGCTAAACCTCGACGCTCTGATCGAAGATTCTATTGCAGCTCTAGGATCTTCTACACCTGTTTTTTGGTAGAAGAAGTCTCTAATTGTTTCGTTTTCATCTAACCACATCAAACCAGAATTTCTAGATGGGTTTTCTTGATCTAAATACCAATCCATGAAATTATCAAAAAATCTTCCAGCGTCTTGTATAGCTGCACCAAAGTCGCGTTGACCTCTAACAGTTCTCTTGAACACATAAGCATCTATAGAAAATCCTCCAACTTCTACACCAACAACACTATCAAATCCTAAGGTTCCTCTTTTAACATCTCTCAGTATTCCTTCTGCTCCTTGTTTTAATTCTTTCTCGAATTTTGGATTGAAAGAACCGACCATATGTATTTCAACTTGATAAACTGGTTTATCTTGGTTTTCAAACAAAGCATAACCTTTCAAAGCTCTGTGCACTGCCAAAGGATTCTTAAAAATAGGATCGTGAACTGGAATAACTATTCTTGTTGGATCTCTGTCAAAATGAGTAAAGTCTGTACCAACTGTCCTCTGCAATCTTTCTATATCGCCCATAGCTGTTTGCAGAAAAGTTGGAGATTCAATATAGCCTTTCTCTCTTTTACCTGAATAAAATCTATAAAATACTTGTGCTTCTAAACATCCACCAGTATCTAAACTTGGTTTTATATCTCTGTGTGACCAAACAGAACCGTGCCTACCCTCGAATGTATATTCGGGTGTTTTCGGTCTCCCGTCTACCTTCTCCATTGTTCTAAAAAAGGGTTCTAAGACACCACGATTTTTAAAAAGCCAGTTTGCATCTGACTCATAATCTTCTCCCCTTGTAGGATATGTTCTCGCTGATACCGCTTTTACTTTTATCATGCTATTACTTGAGGTAGTAAGCTTTAAATTACTACTGGAGAGTTAAACGCTTAAAAAGCTTTGCCTATAGAAATTCGCCCTAATTTAGATCCATTAAACAACATGCCACAAAAATTATCCAAATTTAAAACTTTCTGCCAACTTATAGAATTGGATACATCTGATTGAACAGTGTTCAAAGGCCAAAAAGATGTATTGGGCATTATATTATGGAAGCAGAAGCACAAAATGTCATTGCAATAATGAGTGATTTTGATAGGACACTTTCACCTAGTTGCTTGACTCCACTTTTCAAGGAAAGAGGAATCACAGAAGACGAGTTCTTGAAACTAGCAAATGATAGATATAATTTAGAAAGAGCGGATTTTCTAAGAAGAGTTGAATTAGAAGAAGCACAGCTTCCAGAACACCTTAGGATCAATCCCAGAATGCAGGAGAGGTCGCACCCTTCACCTGAAGTTGCTTATTTCAATGTTCTTCTGGATTTGGTGAGAGAGAATGAAAAGTTTAGAGGTTTATCAAGAGCCGAGCTTAGAGAATTGGGAAGAGAGGTTAAGTTCTATGATGGTGCCCCAGATTTTGTAAGAGAAATGAAAGAAGAGGTACAGAGAGATCAAAATTGGTCAAAGCACAAAATCACTTTAGAATTTCACATTGTAAGTTCAGGTCCTGCAGAAATAATTAGAGGAACAAGTATATCCAGTTTTTGCAACGGGATTTTTGGATTGGAAACATATGCAGTAGACCCAACATCAATGACAGATCCTATCCATGAAGTTGTTTCTCCAATGACATTCACAGACAAAACAGGCGTTGTTCACAAAGTGCACAAAGGTCCTGATGTTCATGTGAATGATTATGTTCCACCACACTTGAGAAGAGTAAGCGGTTCTTGTCTAATCTACATGGGCGATGGATCAACAGATGTGCCTCCAATGTCTGCAACAAGAACACTTGGTGGAAGATCGATTGCAGTTTATACTCCAGGTAACATAAAAACAGCTTTTGATTTGAGAGACCAGGACAGAGTTTTTGCCTATGGTCCTGCAGATTTCAGGCAAGGAAGTGTGACAAGAGATACTTTACAAATGTTGGTTAGAAAAGCAGCAGAAGGAATAATTTACAGACATGAAAAAATGATAAGAGAGGGAACAGGAAGGGGTGCAAGATTTTAGAGATACTTTTTAAAGAAATCAATTGTTTTGGTGTTCGCTTCTTTTGCATCTTTTTTCTTGTCATGGAAGCCGTGTTCTGCGCCTTCTACTGTGAAAAGTTCTGATTTTCCCCCAAATGTTTTTACATATTTTTCAGAATCAGAATAAGGAACATATGTGTCCTTGTCTCCGTGGACAATAAGAACGGAGCATTTTATTTTCGGGAAAAGGACCTCTAAGTTTGTTGATTTCAATTCTCTATACATTTCCTTTCCCATCTTTTTTTTATTTACTTCTAAAAATCCCTTTTCTTCTATTTCTTTCCATTTTCCTCCAAATTTTCTTTTTCCCCATTTTGTCTTTGGTTCTAAAAATACATTTTTGTAATCTAGTATAGGATTCCATAAACACAGGGCTTGTGGATTTTTTTTAGCTGAGTACAAAACTCCGATAGATCCGCCAAATGAAGCAGCAACAATGCCTATTTTTTTGAATTTTTTGAATCGAAGAAAATCAACAACTTCTGAAAGATCTTCAACTTCTCCAGAAACAGTGAAATCTTTCCAACTTCCTCCAGACTCTCCATGATATCTAAAATCAAATCTAAATGTTGCAAAACCATCCTCTGTTAGCTCTTTTGCAAGTTTTGTGAAAATCCCACCTTCCTCTTTATCTACAGAAAATCCGTGTGCCAAAACAATGGCTGTGTCTGTTGGTTTATCTGGCTGAGTTAAAATACCAACAAGTGGAATTTTTGTCCCGATTTTAATTTTTGTTTGCTTCATTCAAATAACCCCTTGGAAGTCTGTACCTAAATCTTGCTTCACCATCAAGCGCTTCAAAAGTAAGTGCTCCGCCTTGAGATTCAGCCATTCTTCTTGCTACAAAAAGTCCTATGCCGCTTCCATCAACCTTGTTTCCAGGAACTCTAAAATTCAAATCAAAAAGATGTTCTCTATGTTCAGGTGGTATTGTTTCACAATCATTTGAAACAACCAAATCAACATATTCTTTTCTAGTTCTGATTTTCAAATCAACATGAGTCTTCCCATATTTGCATGCATTTGAAAAAAGATTTGTAACAACAATTCTACTCAAATACGGGTCACCACTAACATATCTAGGTCTCTGTTTCCTTATATGAGGTTTTCCATTATATGTTAAAGGAAGTCTTATGCGTCCCTGTTTAGTGGTTTTGAAGGAGACTTGACCTTCATCTGATCCCATGTCATCCAGAACTTCATAAATAACTGAATTTAAATCAAAAGGTTTTATCTGGGGTCTTGTTCTACCTTCGATAGCAGAAGCATATTCTGTGAGAAGTGACAATTTATTACTGATAGAGTTTGCTGCCCTTTGTATGTGCTGTGTATCATCTTTTATTGCTCTTAATCCGTCTTTTGTAGGATTATCTAAAACTTCTTCCTGTAATATAAGTTGGCAAAATCCATGAATTGCAGTGACAGGGCTATTCAATTCATGTAAAAAATCCCACAAAAGATCAAATCCATTAACTTTGGCAACGTTGGAATTTGAATCCCTCTTCTCTTCTGTCATATTCAATCTTCGTCCCTTCTATTTCTTTTGCATGTTTTTTTGCAACAAAAAATTTGAGTCCGTGTTTTTTTACAACAATATCATCCTTGGTCGAATTTTTTTCAATCTCCATACCATATGCATATTTGTTTGGGCTTGGTGAATGAACCAATACACGGAAGGCCCACCCTTTCTTATTTTTATTCGCAAGAAGTTTTTTAAACTCTTCTGCTGCCTCTTCAGATAAGTCTATAAGTTTTTCTGTGTCTATTTCAACTGGTTTTTTTGATTCCTCAAATCCCTTTTCCAAAATTTCCAAGATATCATCGACACTTTTCCCTGAATCTAGGATATTTTTTTCCAAACTCTCCAAAACTTTGAGTGTATTTATTCCATTCTTTTTCAAAACAGTTATTGATCCAGGAAAAGTAGACATTAATTCAAGTACATTCATTTGTTTTTTAATCATTGACATATATGGTCCAAAACCGTTTCTTTTGGGTACGGTAGACTTTTCTTTTTGAAAGAAAAGGATAGCTATTAATTGGTTTTTGTTATAAAAAGATTTCAAAAAGTTTCTGAACTGTGTGAATCTCTTGCGATTTCTTCTGCTAATGTTATTTTATGCCTAAGTTGATGGGCTAAAAATCTTTTTCCTCTTTCAGGGGCTGTTGAGCCAAGTATGAAGGAGACTGTATCTGAAACACGTTCATTGAATTTGTCTGGATCAGTCATAACTTGATTAATAGAATCTCTCACATGTTGTTTTACTTGTTCTCGATCTAAAGTGGTTCTTCCCCTTTCAAGTTCTAATAAATTGTGCATGTAGGTTGTTTGCTCAAGTGTATATCTAATTATTTTATCACCTTTAATTCCCATTAGTTGAGTTTTTCCTCCAATTCCCCTTTCAGCCCAACCTTCTCTTACAACAGAAAGTGCAATTCTTGCACCTTCGCTTTCGGATATTGGCCTTCCGTGAAGTGATTCTACATCTAATGTTGAACCTATAATTGATCTAGAAACAACATGCACTGTATCACGCGAAGCAAATGGTCCAATGACATGGAAATAGCCAGCGTCTTGCGCAGACCCTGGAAAATCTACACCATATATTTCAAATGTGCTTGTTCTTGTGTTTAGGCCTGCAACTATGAAATTTCCTTCTGTTATTGGTCTGCCATCAAAAAATCCATTTTGGTATGCTGATTCCAGTATTCCCAAATGTTGGGGTAGTATTTGTTTTGGTGTTTCTGCAAGTCTCATTTCTAAAAGTCTAATCATTTCAAGAGAAGTTGGGTCTGTTTGTCCTTGAAGAGCAGCAAGTTGTCCCTGAGCATCTGCTTTTTCCTTATCTAGTGTTTGTTGATCCTTTCCTCTATGTTTCCAATCAACTTCTGCATATCCCAGAGTTCTGAGAGGACCTCTGTAAAAAATTATATCCCTTTCTATAGAATAAGCATCTTCAACAGATTTTACTGCTGAATCCATGTCTTGCGGTTGTCCGCCTCTTAAAGACTTAAGCACAGGATCCCTGAGAGCCAAATCACCTGAAAATCCTAAAAGAAATCTTCCATGTGAAAATATTTTATCCTCATATTTTACAGCTCGACCTCTGTATGAATATGCCCTGTCTGCTGCAAACAATCCGCTATCTTCAGTTAGCCTTAATGCAATTAAGATTGACATATGATATTCTGCAAGATATTAGTACTTAGCAGTAAGTTATTTAAGCTAGTTGAAAACCTCAAAAAACAGCAAGCTTTATAAGCCTTTCGGCATCCCGTAAATCTTGTATTATACTTTCTCCAAAACACGTATACAGAGGTCCTGTACTTTATTTTCTTCTTCTAATACCTCTTCTAATTTAGCCCTTGTTTCAGGGTGTTCTGGTCCCAAAATATCGCAGTGCTCCTTTCCTTTTGAAATTTCATATGTCCCTATTTCCTTAGCAAAATCCATTATTTCCTGCTTATCGAAACTTAAAAGAGGTCTTAGTATGTTTGTTTTTGTTGCCTGGGAAACGACGACCAAATTTTGCAAAGTTTGTGAAGAAACTTGGGCCAAATTATCCCCTGTGATTATGAAATCGCAATCCTCCCTTTCAGCGACTTTTTCAGCTATTTTCAAAAATAATCTTTTCATAAGAACAAAGTACAAATCTCGTTTGCATTTTTTTGAAATTTCCAAAAGCTCTTTGCTTATGTCAACTGAAAAAAATTTGAAGCCCAATTTATCTGCTATTTGTTTTGATTTTTGAGTTGGTGAATTGTCAGTAAGAAGCTCATATGAAAAATTCAAGGCTAGGATTTCCAGTCCTTTTTCCTTCATCAGATACCCAGCAACAGGTGAATCAAACCCTCCGCTGAGCAAAAGAAGTCCTTTCATATTATTCAGCATTTAATTTTTCAAGTAATGTTGGTAAATCTCTTATACTTTTCAGAATATAATCTGCCTGAGAGAAATCTTGGTCTTGTGTGTATCCATGTGGAATAGCGACAGCTGTCATGCCTGCTGCTTTTGCAGCCTTTATACCAACAGTGTGGTCGTCGACAACTAAACACTCTTCTGGTTTTACGCCAAGCAAGTCAGCAACTGTTCTATATATTTCAGGATCTGGCTTTGGTTTTGAGACATCGCTTCCAGTAACAATTACATCGAATTTATCTCTTATCTTAAGCCTATCCAAACAGTATGCAACATGCTCTTCTTTTGAATTGGATCCTAGACCTTTTTTTAATTGTATTGCATCTAATGTTTCTATTGCACCATCAATAGCTCTAAGCCTCTTTTCTAGGATATTTAGATATTCTTGTGTACCTTCTCTTCTAAAGCTCTCAAAGTCTAGTTTGCCTTTACTTCTAGCTAAAGCCGCTCTCACACCACTACCTGTTTTTAACCACTCAGAAACATATTCTTCTTCTGTTATTTCAATTCCATGAGCTCTCAAAACTTTAGAGTAAGCATGATATTTTAATTTAGCAGTATCCACAATTATGTCGTCAAAATCAAAGATTATCGCTTTGAGCATACTAAACATTTTATACTATCATTTAAGAATAAGTTATTTAGACAAATACTTTTTTAAATCCACAGAAAACCGTATTTTTCCACTGTTTACTAGATTTAGGATTTGGTAGAATTTTTGCTGGGATTTCCATTCATCTTTTTCTGTTTTTAGTACATCTCTTATCATCTCTAAATCTCCTTTGTCTCTTAATATGTTCTTTTCTCCAAAAGTTTCCAAATCCCTCAAAACATTCTCAGGATATTTCACTGAACAGCAAATATCAAGAATGGGTCTCATCAAATTTTCTAAATCCTTGATTGATGTCATCACTCTATATTTGATTAAAATAGGAACACATGAAACAAAAATACTGTTGGCATTATGTCCTGCTGATTTGGTTATCTTTTTCACATTTTCCAAATCCTTAGAACTTGAAATAATACCTGAAGAAAAAAGAGATTTTAAGCCGTTTTGAAAAAGATCAAATGGGCTTTCAGATTGATTGAGTATACTAATTATTAGCTTCCAGTCAGAGATGCTTTTGATTGATGTAGACATGAATTCAAAATTAAAAACTTGTTTTGGATCATATTCCCTATCTCCGAAATGTTTCTCTGTTATTGTCAATAAAAGATATCCGATGTTTGCTGTATTTTTCAAATCAGATGAGTTTTTTATCCAGCCTAAAGAAAAAAAATTAGGTATAATATAGTCTATAAGATCTTTTGAACGCTTATTTTTTATAATACTTTGAAGTGCTGTCCAATTTTTGTCTAAAAAATCTGTCAATTCAGGATATTTTTCTGGATCAAGTCCCAATTCAAGTAATTTTTGTTTTTTCTTGTCTTCAGCGGATACCATATAATATTGTCATTTTCCTATTAAAAAACAGAAATCCAATTGACTAGTGGTAAAAGCGAGGATTGTTTAAGATTTATAATACCTGTATGGATAGTAGTGGAATATGAGAATAAAAATTATCACTCCAAAATTTGAGACATTCGTAGAACTTGATCAAAAATCAGAATTAGCAAAAGAAATATACACAAAGCTCCCATTGGAAGGTGAAGCAAATTTTTGGGGCGGGGAAATATATGTTGATGTTCCTTTTATGTTAGAAGGATATTTTGACAAGGACGAAGTTGAAGTTGGTGATTTTGCTTATTGGCCTAGAGGGCCTTCTGTATGCTTCTTTTTTGGTCCAACTGGCGGAAGTTTCACAGACAAACCAAGGCCACACTCACCTGTAGAAGTGATTGGAAAAATAAAAGATCCCTTGCTTTTCAAAAATCTGAAACCACTAGAAAAAATAGTTTTGGAAAGAGCCTAGATTAAGACAAAAACAATTTAATTATTTAATGTACTTAAATCGAGGGATTTTTTTGCCATTAACTAAAACCTTTTCTTTAAACATTTTCAATGGCCTAATCCACATAGAGCCCTTTCCATATGTTCGGCATTCATATAGTGCCTCGTACACAACAAATTTTTGTAAAGTTTCGCTGTGAGATGCAACACATAAAACTTTGACAGTTCCACCTTTGTAATGTTGATATTTTCCTGTCTTTAGTTTCTTCATAAGTATAGAATGCTACGAAAATTAATCTTTGAAAACGCTTGTAATGTGTATTACAATATTATAGCTTATACTGTATAAATGTTTCCAGAAATAAACTTATAGATTACCTGTGATTTGCTAATATTTTTTCAACCTTTTCCCAATTAACAATGTTCCACCAAGCTTGAATATAGTCAGCTCGCTTGTTTTGGTATTTCAAGTAGTATGCATGTTCCCACACATCCAATGTCAGAAGAGGTGTCTTACCTTCTGTTAGCGGTGAATCTTGGTTAGCTGTGCTTTCAATTTGAAGTTTTCCATCTTTTAGTGTGAGCCAAGCCCAACCTGAACCAAATCTACCCATCCCTGCTGCTGAAAACAACTCCTTGAATTTTTCAAAGGAGCCGAATGTTGAATTTATTTTTTCTAGAAGATGTCCAGACGGTTGATCTCTAGCCTTTGGCCTCATTAATGTCCAAAATAGAGAGTGATTTTCATGTCCACCACCGTTGTTTCTTACAGCTGTTCTAATAGTCTCTGGTACAGAGTTCAAATGTGATAGTAATTCTTCAACAGTTTTTTTCTGTAAATCAGAATGGTCTTTCAGTGCAGTGTTTAAATTGTTAACATATGCTTGATGATGTTTATCATGGTGTATCTTCATTGTTTGTTCGTCGATAAATGGCTCTAAGGCATTATAGTCATATGGTAAGTCTGGTAATTTGTGTTCTGTCATAAAATCCCTCCTACTACCTTATAGAATATTACTTGGATTTAAATTGTTTTAATTGAACTGGAATTGGTTCAATAAGTTCTTTGGATCGAGTCAAATATTTTGCGGTCCACTTTCTGGACTTTCTTTTTAGATTTAAAGGAAGCTTGGAATATGGAACAATGACTCTTCTGCAGTTTTCTGATTTGCAAAAACATTTCATATCCCAAGAAGGAAATTCTGTGAAAAGCGAGTAGTCGGCTGTGATTTCTTCTCCCGGTTTTATTGTCTTCCTTGCAAAAAGAGCTTTTCCATTTACAAAAGAATTTGGATTGCAGGAATGGTTCAAATAAAAACCAAGCGAGTATCTTTTTGGCTCCAAGAACATGTGTTTGGAATATTGAATTCCTCTGTGGCTAAGCCTTCTGTCTGTGTCTTTTATTTTTGTTCCAACAAGATCAACTATTTTTTCCCCGGTTGTATAGGCCTTTGTTGAAAAGAATCCACATCCATCGTTTTTGGACACTTTAACTATGAAATCACCAATTATTTTATTCATCAAATAATTAAACCTACCTATGCTTAAATATTAAAATGGAGCTAGCCTTTCTTTTAGAAAAAGAAAGTCTACCGTACTCAAAGAAAACAATTTACATATGATAAAGATTCAAATACCAGAATCTGGAAAATTC
Source organism: uncultured archaeon (assembly GCA_964410585.1). Classification (GTDB taxonomy): domain Archaea; phylum Aenigmatarchaeota; class Aenigmatarchaeia; order QMZP01; family JACQNV01; genus CAYPFW01. The sequence continues at coordinate 140,488 of CAYPFW010000001.1, forward strand.
AAATTCGTTTTGGTTAGACAAAAAAACAACTATTTTATTTTCGGAGATTTTCTTCCATACCATTCAGATTTGTTCGATAAATTTTTGCAACTAAATCCAGGAGATTTTGAAGTCCAAGGCGGCGGAAAAGTGGAAATAGAAGAAGGAAAAATCAAAGTTTTTGGGAAAAGCGACAACTACGGACCATTTGACAGAAAAATTGTAAAACAACTTATGGAGAAGTATTGCAGAGAAAGGGGACTGAAATTAGAAATTAAGTAGCTATTTTTCAGCTTCCAAAAACTTTTCAGCATCCATCGCAGCCATGCATCCTGTTCCTGCTGATGTTATAGCTTGTCTATATACATGATCTTGGACATCTCCAGCAGCAAACACACCTGGAACGCTTGTTTTCACACCTTTTGTGACTATGTATCCTTTTTCATCTATCTCAAGTTTTCCTTTGAAAAGTTCTGTATTTGGTGTATGGCCAATTGCAACAAAAACGCCGTCTGTTTTTAGTTCAGAAATCTTTCCTGTTTTCAGATTTTTTATTTTCACTCCAGTGACCTTTTTTTGCTTAATGTCCAAAATATCTTCTACTGCTGTGTCCCAAACAAAATTGATTTTTTTGTTGGCAAAGGCTCTGTCTTGCATGATTTTAGATGCTCTCAATTTGTCTCTTCTGTGTATGACAGTAACCTTTGTTGCAAATCTCGTTAAGAAAGTAGCTTCTTCTAAGGCTGAATCGCCACCGCCTACAACGACAACTTCTTTTCCATTGAAAAATGCTCCGTCACATGTAGCACAAGTTGAGACGCCTGTTCCCATGAAGGCTTCTTCTGATTTCAAACCAAGCATTTTTGCTTTAGCTCCCGTTGAAATTATGATTGTTTTTGCCTTGTAAACTTCTTTCCCAACTTTGATAGCGAAAGGCCTTTTTTTGAAATCAATTTCTGTTACATCTTCTGTTATAAATTCTGCTCCGAATTTTTCAGCATGTTTCCTAAATTTTCCTATAATTTCAAAGCCACTAATTGATTCAAAACCAGGAAAATTTTCAATGTTACTTGTCCACATCAATTGCCCGCCTGCTTCTTGGGACCTTCCTTCTATGACTAAAGGTTTTAGATTTGCCCTTGAAGAATAGAGTGCTGCAGTGAGTCCGGAGGGGCCACCACCTATAATAATAACATTTCTTATTTCTGCCATATTGAAACTATTTTGTCTGGTTCTCTTATATAGATATATTTTAACTAGAACCAATTATATAATATATTGTAAATCCCTTTCTTTGGGGTACGGTATACTTTTCTTTCGGAAAAGAAAAGGATAGCTTATATGGATGCTCAAGTGAAAAGGTTTGTTTCTGGAGAAAGGCTTGGTGATGCAGTTTCTAGGGCAAAAAAACTAAACAAACAAGGGATAAACTCTATAATAAGTCATTTGAGTGAAAACGTAAAAATTAAAAAACAGGCAACTGAGAACGCTTTTTTATATTTAGAAATAATTGACCAAATATCAAAAAATAAATTGTCTTCTTCCATCTGTCTAAAACCTTCTCAAATTGGTCTGTTGATCGAACAACCTTTTTGTGGAAGTAATATCCAAAAAATACTTAAAGTTGCATCTAAAAATAATGTCTTTGTTTGGATTGATACAGAAGACCAAAAGCACGCAAAAAAATCTTTGAATATTTTCAAAAACTTTTCAAAGTCGTATGAAAATATGGGGATAGTAATCCATGCAAGCATGCTGGGAACAGGGGAAATTCTCGAAGGTTTAATAAAACAAAATGCAAGAATAGCAATAACAAAAGGAATTGAAGAAAGAACAGAAAACACATTCAAAACAGACTTTCAAATTAATTTGAATTATTTAAAGCTAATGAATACACTTTTTGAAAAGTCAGATAAGTTTGCGATTTCAACAACTGATTTCAAAATGATAAAACATGCAGATAATCTCCAACACAGATATAAAAGAAGCTTTGAGTTCCAATTTTTAATGGGCGTGAGACCCAAACTTGAAATAAATTTAGTAAGGTCTGGATATATTGTTTCAGAGCATGTTCCTTTTGGGCATGATTGGAAAGATTATTATGAAAAAAGAATAAGAGAGCAAAATTTACATATACTTGAATAGAAAAAAACCGCGATGATATCGCGGACAATTATTATGACATACCTAACTTTGGCTTGTGTTGTTTCATTTGTGGCAGCTTTTTTAGCTTTTGCTTCAATCTTTCTAATTTTTTCAGGCAACTTATTTTTGGCAAGCTTACTTTTGATAGTTTGTGTGATTTTAGATTTTTTAGATGGTAAAGTTGCAAGGCTGATGAACCAAGCATCTGATTTTGGTAAACAAATAGATTCGCTTGTTGATGTTTTGTGCTTCGGCGTAGCACCTGCTCTATTACTTGCTTCTACTTTAATTCTCCCCTGGAATTTCTTGCCATTTTTAATTGTTTTGGGTGGAATTTATAGACTTGCAAGATATAATGTTGAAAATCAAAATACACACTTTAAGGGCATGCCAATTACTGCCAATGGTTTGATTGTACCAATTTTCTACTTGTCGGGTTTTTTGAACATGTACACAAGTATGGGCCTTTCGATTGTTTTGTTTGTTTTGATGGTGAGCACCCTGAGAATAAAAAAGATTTTTTAGAAAACAACAAGAATTTATTGTTGATCATACATAATTAGACTATAATATCAAGGAGTTGTGTTTGTGTTTATGGAATCTAGTGAAAAAATAGTTGTTTTAGATTTATCTAATAGAGGAAAGATAGAGGTAAAAGGTGAGGATGCACAAGAATTTCTCCAAAATATTTCTTCAAACGATGTAAGAGTTTCGCCTGGAAAATCAGTTAAATCTGCCTTTTTAGATAAATTTGGAAAGCTGATAGGAATAATCTGCATACACAAACCAAAAGACCAATATGGATTTATTTTAGATGCAGATGTTTTAGCAACGCCAAAAATTGTCGATTACCTTCAATCTCAAGCCAAATTAACAAAATCCTCAATAGAAAACATAACATATAAACAAGGAATAATCCATATTTCTGGATCAAAGGCCGACTATTTGTTAGACGAATTAGAAGCCAAAGTAGACATGAAAGAGCTTATTGTTTCAAGAAATGATAGGTTTTCAAAAACAGGCGATGTGGTCCATGGATTTGATATTTTCCTACCTGTTTTAAAAATTAGAAATGTTTTTGAGTCAATAATGTCTTCTCCATTTAAACCTGTTTTTATTAAGCCGGAAGAATATGAGCCTTTGCGTGTTTTGAAAGGAATTCCGGAATTTGGAAAGGACTATGATGAAGAATACACGATAATGGAAGTTGGGACAGATGATTGCGTTTCATATAATAAGGGTTGTTTTGTTGGTCAAGAAGTTGTCGCAAGAATGAAAGCATATAATGGCGAAATACCACAAAAAATTGTCAAATTAAAGTCAGAGAAAAAAATTGAAAAAGGATCCAAATTGTACAAAATAACAGATAAAAGAAATGATGCGGGAAAAATAACAAGTATGGTTGATTTTAAAGGCGAGTATTTCTATCTTGCAACTGTCAAAAAACCGTTTTATACAAAAGGAGAACAAGTAGAAGATACGATGGGAAAGAAGCTTACTGTTCTCTAATTTATTATTTTCTTAATTGAGATAATCTTGGTCTCCAAGTATCTATACACTCTGTTCCCAAATAGCTCAGGTCTCTCAATGCTGTGTGTATAGTATTTTCTAAGAAACGATATATTCCACCTTCGCTTGGTAACCTAAGCCTTCTTGCAAGTTGCAAAGCCGAAAATCCATACTCAAAAGCTTTTTCATAATACATTTCCCTTTCTTTTAATTCACACTCAAAATCTGTGAGCTGCCTACATGCAAAAGATGCCTGGTGATATGCAATAGCTAAAGATCGTGAATCTGGTTTTGCCTTATCAGAGATGTCCAAGCCTCGCTTTCTAGCATCCAAAGAATTAAGCCACCAAAGTTTTTGTCGGCTTATTTTAGCAACTTCTCCGGCAGAATTTGCTGCGAAATTATAGTTTTTAAAAGCTTGTTGAGGAGAATCTTCCTCAAATATACGTCCAGCATTCATGTTATATTCATATGAGTGTTCTGCCCATAAAATTGCTTCTGAGCGAGTTCTTGCAATTTTAAATAAAGAATATGTGTCGGAGCCTAAAGATCCTAAAGTATGTGCTTTATCTGTTGGTGTTGGTGAAGAATGAAGGAGTTTATAATCTATCTCAAGTGCTTGATGAAACCAATATCTTTTAGTACCAATATCGTTAGACTCTTGTGCTATTTTAACTGCAGTTCTGGCAGAAACATACAATGATATTCTTTTATATTTCGGTTCCTTCGATGAAGCTGCAGCCTTTCTACTACAGTCATATGACTTCATTAGCCAAAGCTCTCTATCTTTTGTCTTTGAATCTTGTGCGATTTTGGTAGCTGTTGAGGCTGCATTTTTGAAATTTAAAGATGCAAATCTGTTTCCTGTTCTTTCATTCAATTGACCTAAACACATTTCGAGATCAAATAAAGTTTCATCAAAGCATGGATTTTCATCTGAAAGACTTTTTGCAACTTTTAGAGCGTTTGCAATTGAACCAGCTGAAACACTGGGATCGATTTCTGGAGCTTCAATGTCGAGTTCTGCTGCATGTTGTATGGCTCTTTTTCCCCATTTGATTCTCCTTTCTCCTGTAGACGATCTTCTAAAAATTTCAGACGATATTCTAGCTAGCCTACCGGCAGCTATAACTGTTTGTCTAACATCTTGTATATCAGCAAAAAGTAGATCTTCTTGATTTCTGTAAAGCTCTTCTAACCAATAAGTTTCGTTTCCATTTAATGAATCCAATTTTTCACCACATTTACTTGCACAGATAAGAGCAATTCGTGTTATGGCGTGATGTCCGTAATGACGATGTGCTATATCTCTAAATTCAGCAAAAAGCATTCTTAATTGTGGATCCTTTTCTTCTGGACTCAAATCATCTATAGAATCAAGCCTGTGCTGAGCTTCTTGTAACTCTGGAACATGATACCAACCCCTTTTAGAAATTTGAGATGTTTTTTCCATTAAACCCCCACTATAGAAGCAATATTGTGTAGTAAAAAATAAATGCTTAATTTGACTAAAATATAACACCGTTATTAATGGAAAAACCTATTTAAATACCCAACATAATTATAACCAGATAGTGGTGACATATTTTGATATGCTTGGATATTTTTTTAAAAGACAGGATAGAGTATCCCCAAAACAGGATCAGAGAAGGCCTGTTGAATTAGATTTAAACACAGATGTAACACAGGTCTACGATTTTATTAATTCTAATGGTAGAAGCCAGGATAGACTAAATTTGGCCAGACAAAATGGAATTCAGAGAGGACATTTGGGTATTGCTTATCATGCCTCTCAAACAGCCCAAAAACCTCTTACACAAGACGAATTGTTGAGAGCGTTTAGAAATTATCTATATAGAAATAGCTCATTTTTCCCTAAAACTAAAGATGCAGTACAGGAAGGTGTCTCAATTCAAGAAGAGGCTAAACTATCCTCAGATGAGTTTGAAGAACAATTTGTTAGAGTGGATAATCTAAGAGAGCTTTCAAGAACTAATGCTGCTCTTGGAAATTTGGAAGCTTCAAGAAATTATGAAAAGCAAGCAACAGAGCTTGAAGATAAATTGAAGGAGACGTATTCTGAAGTTGCAAATGCTGTTGCAACAACTCTTCCAGTAGGTGAGTGTTTAACAAGAGATCCTAGACAAGTTTTCACAAGATTTGATGTAAATGGTCAAAGTTTGGGTCCTGACTTTTTAGAAGAAGGTCAAGCCTTAGCATACTCTGGTTCTTCTATGGCTGTTATATTTGCTGATTTATTCAGAACAACTGCTGAAGATGAAGTTTATGAACTTGGAAAAAATGCAGCACAGATTGTTTTGAACAGAAAGCTAGGATCAATGTATGAAAGTTTTGAAGAGTTTGAAGCTGCAAATGGGATTATTTTAGATGATAGATCAGAAGGATTAAGTGATAGAGAAAGGGCTAGAATTATTTTTGAATCTGCAAGAAGCGGGAAACCAACAAGGGCCGACATCACAGAGCACTTGGGTCAACTTCCAAAATATTCTGTTTTAGATCCTTTGCTTACATCAGACCAAAAAATTGTATCGAGGTACATGGCTTTGTTTAGACCTAAAATTGCACAGAAGGTAAAAAGGGATCTTGGGCTAGCTGATTTTGATTTGTTTGGTGCATACGAAGAACGAGAACAAGTAAGGGAAGAACTAAAAGGATTTTTGTCTTCTGAAACAGATGCAGGGAAGGTTCCTGAAGAAAATGAGGCGTTTTCAAGAGGAATTCAGCTTGATAGAACTATCAAAAAAGCAGAATCAGCTTTCCACCTAAGAATGGAGCAGTTGAAAAGAGAAATAATGGATGATGTAAAAGAATTAGAGGATATTGCTGATTCATCAAAACTTCACCAACTTTTGAGAGTTTTAGAAAGCCCAACAATTGAAGATGCGAGAAAAAGTCTTGAGACACTAAGAAAAGCAACATACAGTTGGCTTTTGGACAAGGGCTATTTTGATTTTGTTGGAGATAAACAAGCAAATGAGTTTATAGTTGATGAATATGAAACCCAAGCAAATAGGTTCTATGAACAGGAGTTTGTTCTTGGAAAAGCTTTGGTAGAGGGCGATTTGGGTTTAGACACATTAACAAATCTAACAGAGACAGCTCAAAGAATAGAAAAAATTAGACAATTGAAAGTTGTAAAAAGAGTAGAGACAAAAGTAGGTCCATTAGTCAAACAAGAAGTTGTTGATTCTGCATATATTAATGCAGCTAATTATGGATTAGCATATTTGAATGCAGTTATTGAAAATGAGCCTGTTGAGTTTTTGGAATCTGAAACTGGAAGAAGCACAATAAAAACAGCAACAGATGCACTTGTTTGGTATGCTGATAAACTAAAAGATAAACAGACTGGATCTGTTTTAAGGCAGGCTTTGACAGAAATAGATGAGAGAATTAAAAGTAAAAAGCAAAAAGTGGCAATAAACAAGTAACGTGTACCTAGCTAATAAGGAAGCATATACGAGCTTAAATTTTTCACAGGTTTTCCTGGTATAATAAAGTGCTCTCTACATCTTGCCACATAGGCCTCGTGTGCACCTATTAAAATTATTGGTGCATCGTATGGAGCTGGTTCACCATTTATTATTCTTTGTGAATGTATTCCTTGTTTTCCGCAAATTTTTTGCTCGCCATTTGGTTTTATTGTTTTGTGTGTGCAAATTGAAGAAAGTTTAATTACGGAATCTGCTTTTGCAAAGAGTTCGCCGATGTTTTTCTTTGAGTCTCTGAAGGGGAAAGGCTCTCCCCTAAAATCCATGCTTAGACATCCTATAATAACTCTTATTTTTCTTGCAATTAGACTATCAACAACATCCAAAGCATCTTCTCCTAAAAATTGTATTTCATCAATCCCAACAACATCTGCATTTCTGTACAAATATCGCAAAATATCTTTCGCGTTTACAACAGGAATAGCCTCTAGACTTCTTCCATCGTGGGAAGTTATGTGCTCTAATCCATATCTTGTATCTATTTGTGGTTTGAAAACTTGCACATTCTGGCCAGCGATGAAAGCTCTTTTCAGCCTGCGGATAAGTTCTTCTGATTTTCCAGAAAACATTGGGCCTGTGATCACTTCAAGCATATTTTATTTGTGATTGGATTTTATAAGTTAGTATGATTTTTCCACACCAACTCTTGGGCAAATTTTTTCCAATACACATTTAGAACAAAATGGTGTCTGTGCCTTGCAAATCTCTCTTCCATGGTAAATCATCAGTAAGGAGTATTCATCCCAATATTTTTTTGGAACCAAAGGAAGAAGATCTTGTTCAATCCTTTTTGCATCTTTGTGTTTGCTCAAACCAAGCCTATGTGCCAATCGGATATTGTGTGTGTCGATTGTTATTCCCTCCAATTTTCCAAAACAAGTAGCCAAAACAACTGTAGCTATTTTTCTTCCTATCCCAGGAAGCTCGATCAAATCTTCATATTTGTCTGGAACTTGGCCTTTATGCCTTTCAACTAAAATCTCACATGTTTTTTTGATGTTCCTAGCTTTCCCTTTATACAAACCTAAAGTTTTAATGTATTTCTCAATTTCTTCAATAGGCGCCCGAGCAAAATCTTTTGGAGTTTTAAACCTAGAAAAAAGAGCCGGTGTCACCTTATTTACAGCCGCATCTGAACACTGCGCAGAAAGCATAGCAGAAACCATCATTTGAAAATTATTTTTGAAGTTTAGATTACATTCCACATTTGGATATTGATTTTGGAGAAGTTGCATGATTTTTGAAACTTTGGTTTTTTGGTCCATACTATTACTTGGTATCGGCTTTTTAAACTAATTGTTTATTATATTTGCTATGTCAGAAAATCCTCAAGAGCCAAAGAAGCTCAAAAAGTCTCAAATACCAGACGCAGTAAAAGGTGACAAAACAAGAACAGACTATGATGTGACCTATGAGCACGATAGGACAAAGAAAAAAATCTGGAAGCTGAGAATTATTTACAACAAAAAGGGTTGTGTAGCTTCTGGACACTGTGTTTTGTCTGATCCTTACAATTTTGAACTAGACGAAGAGTTTAAGGCGATTTTGAAAGAAGGTAAGCCTTTAAGCGGCGTCCAGCAAGGTGTTTTTGTGAAAGAAATAGAAACAGATGCTCCACATTTAATTTTGAACGCAGCCAAAACATGCACACCCCGAGTTATAGCTGTTATTGACAAAGAAACCGGGAAGAGAATTGCACCTTAGTGTTTCGACTTTTAAAATATATAAATACCATTTACAATGTATAGTATTTTTCGGAGGATAATATGAGTTTTCCTAAAGAGATAAAAATGGTCTACGATAGGAATGGTTGCATAGGTGCAGCAGCTTGCGCAGCAATAAATCCAGAAGATTTTGTGATGAATGATGATGGAAAAGCTGATTTGGTTCAAGCAAAGAAAGAAGGCGATAAATTCATAAAAATTTTACATGTTCCAAATCAGGACTTATTAGATAAAATAGTTGATTCTGCAAAAGGATGCCCTGTTGATGTCATCGAGGTCTGGGATGTGAAAGAGAACAAAAAATTGGCACCCTAATATTAATTCTGTACTATATTTTTAAGTCGGTTATCAAATTTACTTGATGAGAAATGAAAAGTCGGCTGGTGCTGTTGTTTTTAGGAAAGATAATGATAAAATTATATATCTTCTTCTTCACTATGCGTCTGGACATTGGGATTTTCCCAAAGGACATATAGAGAACCAAGAAACAGAGGAGCAGACAACTAAAAGAGAAATAAAAGAGGAAACTGGGATAGATGACGTTGAGTTTGTTACAGGTTTTAGAGATCCTATAAAATATTTTTTCAGAGCAAAAGGTGAGATGATAAATAAGACAGTTGTTTTCTTTTTAGTCGAAACAAAAACAGAGGAAGTGAAAATTTCATTTGAGCACAAAGGCTTCAAGTGGCTGGAATACCCAGAAGCTCACAAAGAACTGACTTTCAAGAATGCAAAAGATACACTTCAAAAAGCAGATGAATTTTTGAAAGGAAAAGGAAGTTTGAGAGGATTTTTGAAATCCTAATTTTATTTCACTTTCTGAATCATTATTTCTTCAAAAGAATCAGTTGATCTTGCCTTTTATTTAGTATTTCTGGAGGACCTTCTGTGACTAAAACATCATACTCTGAAGATATTCTTCCTTGTCTCCCTTGTGGATCTATAACACTTGGTTCAGAAGTCAATACCATGTTAGGCTCAAGAGGTCTGAACGGTTTGTTTCCATATTTAGGCATAGGTGATGCTGCAAGTGGTCCTATTCCATGAGCCCCTTCTGCTGACAGAGAGTGACCTAAAGCATGATTAAATTCAACATAGCCTGCTTCAACTATTAAACTTCTTCCAGCCGCATCAACTTCAACGCCTTTTACACCGGGAACCATTTTTGTTATTGAAGCATCTCTTGCTCTAGCTTGTAATCTAAACATTTCCTCAACTCTTCTTGTTTCACTTTCTGAATTTGAATCCGGAAGGAAGTATGTTCTCTGCAAATCAGCTGGCATGTTTGTTTCAGGATCCTTTACACCAAAATCAGTAAACACAACATAACCTGGTGTTATGACATCATTTCCTGGAAGGTGGTGTCCTCTCACAGAATTATTTTTAACAGCAACTATAGGACAGGAGGCTGCTGCCCAAGATGGTTTTACTCCTCTTCTTTCCATTTCTCTGTGGAAAAATTCAGCAACTTCTCTTTCTGTTTTCCCTTCTTTTAAAACATATTGTTCAGCTGCATCAAATATCTCGTCTGTAACTTTGACAGCTCTTCTTAATCCTTCTATTTCAGCTTGAGTTCTTCTTGCAAATGCTGAGTACAAAACATCTTCACTTTTTTCAGAATCTAGTGTGACTCCTGTATCTTGAAAGGCTTTTGAAAGTTTAAGGTACATTCCATATGTCAATGTATCAATGACACTTATATCGCCAGAAACAGACAAACCCAGTTTTGTAATGCCTACATTTTGTACTGCATCTGCAACAGATTTTGCTGGATCTTCATGATATTGGCGCTCGACAACATCAAACACTTCTCTAGGAACATTTCCAGCATCATGAACGCCAGCTACAACAATTGGTCTTTTTCCAGGTGTAACAATTATAGCGTGTTCACCTGATAATCCAGCACCAATAAGTTGATACATTAAATGATCTTCATGTTCTACTTCTCTACCAAAAAAAGCTAACCCATCTAATCCATGTGCAGATAATCCTTCTGCAATCATTGCAAGTCTATATGCTGCTCTTTCCTTATTCATCACTTTATTTCGTACTAAGTTTTAAATAAGTTGATGGTTTATTTACTCGCTTAACCAAATATCAATTGATGTCAAATAACAAAAAAATAGCCGAGCTTTTTTACCAAATGTCTGAGATATTGGAGATTCAAAATTTAGTATGGGAATCTCGAGCATATCAAAAGGCCGCAAGGACAATAGAATCTCTTTCAAAGGATGTTTCTGAAATCTACAAGCAGGGTGGAATAGACGCCTTGATGGAAATTCCGGGAATTGGAGAAGGCTTGGCAAAAAAAATCGAACAGTTCTTGCAAACAGGAAAAATAAAAAAATACGAAGAAGTTTTAAAATCAGTTCCCAAAGGCTTAGTTCAAATGATGAATATTCCTGGAATGGGCCCAAAAAAAGCTTCCAAACTTTACAATATTTTGAAAATCGATTCTATAGAAAGCCTTGAGAAAGCAGCAAAACAAGGCAAGATAAGAGCCTTGGAAGGGTTTGGGGAAAAATCAGAAAAAGATCTTTTAGTAGGAATAGAGCTTCTGAAAAAAAGCGGGGAAAGGATGTTCATTGGAGAGGCACTCAAACTTTCAAGGGAAATTATCGAATACTTAAAAAAGAATTGCAAGTCTATACAAAAAATAGAAGTTGCTGGTTCTGTGAGAAGAGGAAAAGAAACAATAGGCGACATTGACATTTTAGCTATTTCAGAAAAACCGCAAGAAGTGATGCAAGTTTTCACTACGATGCCAAACGTTTTTAGGATAGAAAGCAAGGGCGACACAAAATCTACAGTAAATTTGAAAGAGGGTCTTGATTGCGATTTAAGGGTTTTGAAACCAGAAAGCTTTGGAGCGGCTTTGAATTATTTTACTGGTTCAAAAGAACACAATGTCCACTTGAGACAAATTGCAATGTCAAAGGGTTGGAAACTCTCTGAGTATGGTCTTTTCGAAAAAACAGGAAAACAGATAGCTGGAAAAACAGAAGAAGAATTATATCAAAAATTAGGCCTTCAGTATATTGATCCTAAAATGAGGGAAAATATGGGAGAAATAGAGCTTGCACAAAAGAACCAGTTGCCAAAATTAATTTCTTACAATTCGATAAAAGGTGATCTCCATGTTCATACAAATTTCTCAGATGGTTCTTATTCTCCTGAAGACATGGTGAAAAAAGCAGTTGACATTGGATATGACTACATTGCAATCACAGACCATTCAAAAGCAGAAAGAGTTGCCAATGGAATGGATGAAAAAAAAGTTTTGGAATATATTGAACATCTGGAAAAACTTCAGAAAAAATTCCCCAAAATACATATACTGAAAGGCTCCGAAGTAAGCATACTAAAGGACGGAAAATTGGATTTTTCAAAAAAAGTTTTAGATGGTCTAGATTTTGTTATTGCGGCTATCCATTCTGGTTTCAAAATGCCTGAAAAAGAAATGACAAAAAGAGTGCTCACGGCTTTAGATTCTGGGTTTGTAAATGTTTTGGCTCATCCAACAGGAAGAATTGTGAACAAAAGAAACTCATTTGAAATAAATTTGGATAAAGTTTTTGAAAAGGCTAAAAATATGGGAGTTTTCATGGAAATTAATTCAAATTGGAGGCTTGATTTGAGCGATTTTAACATAAAAAAAGCAAAATCCTTTGGCCTAAAATTTTGTGTGAACACAGATGCCCATTCAACAGATCAAATGGATTTGATGGAGCTTGGAGTATCTCAAGCAAGAAGAGGTTGGCTCGAAGAAAAAGATGTTGTAAATACATATCAGTGGAAGAGTTTCGAAAAGTTAATCAAAAAGTAATCTTTATATTATTAATTGAACAATCTAGATTATGCGACTTGTAAAAATTGATTCTGTCCAACAGGCTGAAGAAGAAATGAGAAAAGTTAAATCTGATGGGATCGAAAAAATGGCCACAAAAGCTGTTTTCCGTGTTGTAAAAATAGATAGACTTCACCAATCGCATGCAAATACAATAAAAAAAGAGATGCTAAATGTTGGCGGAGATGCTGCTATATCCTTAGATGCTTGGAACAAAAAAGATTGTGCAACTGACGTTCTTTTGTTTGGAACACTAAAACAATTCGAAGATCTGATGCCAGGCTTAGAAAAGAACGGTCTTTTCCCAATAGGCAAACAAATCAAAAACTTGATCATATACTAACTTTTAAAACGATTTTGTTCTATATTCAATATGTTTCTAAAAGGAAAAGTAGCTATAGTCACAGGTTCTGGAAGAGGAATAGGAAAATCAATAGCCTTGGAATTAGCCAAGCAAGGATGCAAAGTTGTTGTGACATCGAGGACAAAAAAAGAAATAGATGAAACAGTAAAAGAAATTTCCTATGATGCTCTTGGAATTATTTCTGATGTGTCTGACTATAATTCTGTGAAAAAGATTGTTGGTGAAACAATAAAGAAATTTGGTAAAATAGACATACTTGTAAACAATGCAGGATTAGCTGTAAGAAAACACTTCAGTCAAACAGAAAAAGAAGAATGGGATAAGATGGTTGATGTGAATCTGAAAGGTGCATTTAATTTTACAAAAGAAGTTTTGCCCATCATGCTCATACAAAAGTCTGGATGGATAATAAATATTTCATCAGGAGCCGGGAAAACAGGGATACCTGGGCTCTCTGTTTACTCTGCGACAAAATTTGGTTTAATTGGTTTTACAGAAGCACTTGCTCAAGAAGTGGAAAATGATGGAGTAAAAGTTTATTGTGTTTGTCCAGGATCAACAGATACAAAGATGTACAGGGATCTTTTCCCAGGATCTGAAGCTGTCTCAAAACCAGAAGACATAGCTGAAGTTGTACTAAAGCTTTGTAAGCCAGACTGCAAAACAGAAAACGGATCTATAGTTAATGTATTCTGATGCGGCAGTTTTGCAATCTTTTTATATACTCCGATTAAACAATATAACATATGACATTATCTTTGTTGGCCATGGAAAAAATTTTGAGAAAAGCAGGTGCACCAAGAGTTTCAAAGGATGCTGCAAAAGAAATGGCTCTGGTTCTTGAAGATGTTGGGGATATAATTGCAAAAGATGCAATTGAGTTTGCAAGGCACGCAAACAGGAAAACAATATTAGGGAACGATGTTAAATTGGCTAAGAAAAAGTTTTGATCTCTTTAAGCGTTTCCTATTTATAAAGCTTGTTCTTTGGAGGATATTTAAAAGACCGAACTAATTATGCTATTAATTTTATAAAAAAGGAGGTTGAAAAGGGGGTTTCCTAATTTATGCCAAAAGGATATTGTGTTAAATGTAAGAAAAAGAACGTCGAAATGAAAAACGCAAAATCTGTCAAACTAAAAAATGGCAGAGCTGCAACAAAGGGCGAATGTCCGCACTGTGGAACAAAAATGTTCAGAATCGGTGGTTAGGTTTTTAAATTTTTTGCTTTTGGGGATTCATTTGAATTCCCTGAAAGTACTGTTTCTATTATTTTTTCTTGTCAATAAGACCAAACTACGTCGAAGCTATATAAGCAGGTTTTCTATATCTTTCTATTGGTGATATGTATGCAACAAATCAGACAGCCAATTGTTTCAATTCTCGGACATGTAGACTCTGGAAAGACAAGTCTACTTGATAGAATAAGAGGCAGTGTTGTTGCAAAGGGTGAAGCTGGAGGAATAACACAACATATTGGGGCTTCTGAAATACCCTCTGATTCTTTGAAAAAAACCTGTGGCCAGCTTCTTCAAAAAATGAAAATTGATTTAACAATTCCTGGTCTGCTTTTTATTGACACACCAGGCCACGAGGCTTTCACAACTCTGAGAAAAAGAGGTGGTTCAATCGCTGATCTTGCCGTTTTAGTTGTAGATATAATAGAAGGCCTCCAGCCACAAACAGAAGAATCTATATTATTTTTGAAAGAATTTAAAACACCTTTCATTGTTGCTCTAAACAAAATAGATAGGATAATGGGTTGGGTTCCTGAACCTTCAAAAAGTTTTTTAGATTCTTACAATGAACAGGCTAATGATGTTCAACAAAGATTTGAAGACAAGTTCTATGAATTAGTTGGCCAATTTGGGTCAAAAAATTTCAATACAGAAAGATATGACAGAGTCACAGATTTCACAAAACAAATAAGCATCGTCCCTGTTTCTGCTGCTACTGGTGAAGGTATTCCAGACCTTTTAATGATGTTGGTTGGTTTGGCCCAGAAATATTTGAAAGACCAAATAAAGTTTGAAAGTGACAAAGGAAGAGGGTCGATTTTGGAAGTAAAAGAACACAAAGGTTTGGGATTGTCAATGGATGTCATCCTTTATAATGGTGAGATAAAAAAAGGCGATTATCTTGTTGTTGGTGGAAAAGAAATTGTTGTCACAAAGGTCAAGTCGTTGATGAAAACAGAACCAATGAAAGAAATGCGAGTCGAGAAAAAATTCATTCCTGTGGATTCTGTTGTTGCTGCTTCTGGTGTCAGAATATCTGCACCCGGAATAGAAAATGTTGTTCCAGGTTCTTCTATAATCACATTTTCAAGTGAAAAATTAATAGATCAAGCAAAAGAAGAGCTGAAAGAAGAGATTCAGGAAATTGAAATACACACAGAAGCCGAAGGGTCGATAGTGAAAACAGATACTTTGGGAAGTTTAGAGGCGATGATAAAAATTCTTTCTGAAAAACAAATTCCAATAAGAAAAGCAGAAGTGGGAGCAGTCACAAAGCAAGATATTTTAGAAATAAAAAATCAAAAAGAGCCTCTTTTATTTGCTTTCAATGTTAGCATGTCAGAAGAAGTTGAAAAACTAGCCAAAGATAGCAAGGTAACAGTGCTTTCATCGAATATTATTTACAGGTTGATAGAAGGATACGACAAATGGGTTGCTGACAAAAAGAAAAGAGAAGAAGAAAAACTTTTAGAAGAAGTTATACGACCCGCAAAAATAAAAATTCTTCCTGGATGCATTTTCAGGCAGTCTGATCCAGCTGTTTTTGGGGTAGAAGTTTTAGCTGGTACAATAAAACCTGATTATAGGCTGAAAAGGAAAACAAAAACAGTTGGAAAAATAAAGGAAGTCCAAGTCCAGAGCAAAAATGTTAAAGAAGCAAAAGCAGGAGATAGAGCAGCCATTTCAATGGAAGATGTTGTTGTTGGAAAACATGTAAATGAAGGCGATATTTTGGAAGTTGTTGTTGGAATGAAAGATATTTTGATTTTAAACAAAGTTAAAGGCAAACTAAGAGACGATGAGAAACAACTTTTGGAGGAATTAGAAAATAGGGAAAAGTGATTATTGATTTACTTCTTCGACTATTTGTCTTATACAGTCTATAGAATCTATTGGTCTAGATCCAAATGCTGTTTCATATGAAACAAGAACACTGTACACACCTTCTTTTGTCCACCTTGTGAGATCACAAATTTCAGCTCTTGTAGGAAAGGAAAATCTTTCTAAACCTTCAGCAATCTGTGTAGCTATTATCCAAGGTTTTTTGTATTCTTTGCATTTTGAAACTATTTTATCTACAATATTTCCCAATTGATACCAAGGAAAGAAAAGAGCCAAATCACCTCTAGCTATCATCACAAAATCAGCTTCTTTTACTATTCCATCCAGATTTTCAACTCCCTTTTTTGTTTCAATTTTTGCTATTATTGGGATTTTGTCTAGTAATTTTCTTGCTTCAATTATATCCTCAGTGTTTGAAACAAATGATAAAGCAACAAAATCAAAAAGATCTGGATGTTTTGATATTTGAACCAAATCTTCTCTGTCTTTTTTAGTCAAGCATACGGGCTGAAAACTAGAAGACTGGATTATAATTCCTCTGTTTGGATTGATTATGCCATCAGAAAGAACTTCGCATATGGCACCTTCATTATCCTTATCTATACAATTCAAAACCACAGATCCATCGCCTATTATTATTTTTGATCCTTTCTCAATCATTTGTATAAACTCTTTTTTTCTTACAGGAACAATAAGTTTTTCTAAGTCAAATAAATCCCCACTAACTAATTTTACTTTATCGGACTTTTTTACTTTCAATCCATTTACATAACCAAAATCACCAAGCCTTGTTTTTTCACCTTCCAAATCAGCAATTGCAAAGCACCCTTTTCCGGTTTTGTTAGCTATGTCTTTGACTAGCTTTGATTTTTCTTTTTGATATTCAAAATTACTATAAGAAAAAGTAAGCCTAACTCCTGTTGCTCCACATTCAATCATCTTCTCTATTGTTGTCTCATCTTTTGAAGAAGGACCCATTGTAAACCAAATTCCGGGGGTTTTCTTATTCAAATTCACATTCAAATACTCTTCAAAAGCAGGAAACAAGTTTTCAATTATATTATGTTTTTTATAATCTTTTGGATTTATCCATAGATGATCATCATGTTCATTGCTCAAAATTACATTTTCTGAATTAGAATGACAAAGGAAAAACATCCTAACAACTTGATATTGATCTGAACCAACCTTTGGCCAAGACTCGTTTACAAAGAGGACTTTGCCTATTTGTACATCCAATCCTGTTTCTTCTTTTATCTCCCTAATTAAACAAGAATCAAAATGTTCTCCTGGATTTATACGTCCTCCGGGTACATCGTATTTGCCTACATGAGCCCTTTCTTTGTCTCTAGAGGATTCTCTTAAAACCAGAACATTCCCATTATTGACAATAAATCCTTTTGCAGCGACAAAAAGCTTGGTTTCCATTTGATCCATTTGTTTCGTAGTTTATCTACTTATGTAACTCCTGTTAGTCACAAAAGTAACAATTTAAATCTTTGTTTCAATTCTGCTTATGGAAGCGGAACATTTACTTAGGAAGCTGAAGTTTACAGAATATGAAATAAAGTGCTACTTATGTTTGGCTAGTTTGAAAACTGCTGGAGTTGGTGAAATGGCCAAGCATAGCGGTGTGCCAAGAAACAAAGTGTACGAAGTTGTCCAAAATCTTGAAAGTAAGGGATTTTTAATGGAACTTTCAACCAAACCTAAAAAATTCAAGATTCTAAGTTTGGAAAAGTTAAAAGAGACTGTAAATGAGGAGAGGGAAAAGCTAAATTTATTAGAAAAAGAAACAGAAAAAATAATTGAACAATTAAGTATTCTTTCACCCAAAAAAACTAAAGATTTGGTATGGATAATAAATGGTCAGAAAAATATTATGCAAAAAATTGCATTTGAAACAATGGAATCAAAAAAGGAAATTTTGGCTTGCACGAGGTCTTCGATAGATTATGGAACAAGTTTTAGGAACACCAAAAGCGCAATAGAGAGGGGTATTAAAGTTAAATTTCTGGGATCTTTTAATGAAAAAAACAGAAAAATAGTCAAAAGATGGGTAGATTCCGGAGCTGAATATAGAATCTACGACGAGAAAAAGTTCGGTCCCCAAGGAATTAGGTTTGGTACATTTGATAATAAGTCGTGTAGGCTTACAATTGGAAAGCCAGATGTCCAAAAACCAGAAGACTACATAACAATTTGGTCAGAAAGCCCAAGTATGGTGAATTTGCTGAAAAGGCAATTCTATTTTATGTGGGAACAGTGTAAGCCACCGAAAATTTAGTATCTTTCCATTTCCGGTTCAACTTCTTCTGCCCAAGCATCTATTCCGCCGTCTAGGTTTTTTGTTTTGAAGCCTTTCTTTTTCAGCTTCTGTGCAACAAAGGAGCTTCTCCCACCATGATGGCAGTAGACAACTATTTCTTTTGACTTGTCGAGTTCTTTTATTCTATCTTCAATTTCATTCATTGGTATGAGAATTGAGTTTTTGATCGAACAAATCTCATTTTCCCAAGGTTCCCGAACATCCAAAAGAATAAAATCTTCTTTCTTATCTATTTTTTCTTTCAGTTCCTTTGGTGTGATTTCTTCAGAACTCATAATTTTGATAGAAGATCCCCGAATCTTGGTTTCAGTTGATCATAGTATTTTTTCCATTCAGGATCAAATTGATCCATAAGAAGTTTTACTGGCCTACCTTTTCTGTGTTTTAAAAAATAGTCAAGTTCAATCATTACACCCTCTGAAATACCAAATATCCAAAATTCATCACTTGCGTCTATCATTCTCAAACAAAATTCAAGTGTTTTTTCCCTACCTATTGGACCATTTTCAAATCTCTCAAACTCAAATGAGTGTATAAGATTAAGTGGTCCAAAACCTCTTTCAGTAACAAAGTCCATTATTTCTTTTACTCTACTTTTCATTCTAGATGGCTGTGAACAGAAAATAAGTTTCATACAGGGAACATGTTGGAATGGTTTTTCAGGTTATCCGCTAACCACTTAAATTATTTGTCAGTTATTGTGATTCTTGTTATTACAACTGGTTGCATTGGTTTATCTCCAGGAACTGTTTTGACCTTGCTTATTTTTTCAACAATATCATATCCCTCAACAACTTTTCCAAAAACTGGATGTTTTCCGTCAAGGAAATTATTATCTGCAACATTTATAAAAAATTGTGAGCCGCCTGTATTTGGGCCTGCGTTTGCCATAGAAATTGTTCCTTTATCATTTCTCAACCCTTCTCCAAATTCATCTGGTATTTTATATCCAGGATCTCCTGTTCCCCACAAATTAGATTTCGAATTATCTTTTGATAAAGGATCTCCACCTTGAATCATGAAGTTTTTTATCACTCTATGGAATTTTGTATCATTGTAAAATCCTTGCTGAGCCAATTGGACAAAATTTCCTGCTGTTATAGGTGCTTTATCATCAAAAATTTCTAATTTAAAATTCCCCATACTTGTCTCAAAATTCGCAAATCTATTAACGCTTTCCATATTTTCCTCCGGCACATTGTTGCTTGTGCAGCCACTTATTAGGATTAATCCCAAAACAATGAGCAGATAAAATTTCATCTATTTATTTGGATGGCTAATATATTAAGATATATGAAAGATTTCAAAGATAAACTACTTCCATATGTTCTCCAGAACGCGGTTTTTTACAATGGAAAAGCCGAATCTGGTTCTGTATTAGGAAAGATTCTTGGCGAGAACCCAGAATTAAGAAAACGTGTTCCAGAAGTCAAAAAAGAAGTTGAAAATTTAGTGAAGGAAATCAACAAGCTTTCTTTAGACGAGCAAAAGAGCCAACTTGGAAAACTAAATCCAAAGATGCTGGTTAGAAAAGAAAAAAAAGAAGAAAGAAAACTTCCAGATCTCCCGGAAACAAAGGGAAAAATTATAATGAGGATGGCTCCAAATCCAAATGGACCTTTGCATATAGGCCACTGTCGTATGGCTGTTTTGAATGATGAATATGCAAAAAAGTATGGCGGAACCTTGCTTTTGAGGTTCGATGACACAGATCCAAAAAATGAAAACAAGATCCCAATGCTGGAAGCATACAGTTGGATACAAGAAGACCTAAAATGGTTGGGTGTGAAATTTGATAGGATAGAAAAGGCGTCTTCAAGGTTGGATGTTTACTATTCCTATTTCAAACAATTTTTGGAAAAAGGTTTTGTGTATGTCTGTTTGTGTGAGCAAGAATCTTGGAGCAAAATGGTCAGAGAGCAAAGAAAAGAATGTCCTTGTAGAAAAAATGACTTCCAAACAAACTTAGACAATTGGGAAAAAATGTTAGCTGGAAGATTCAAAGAAGGTCAGGCTGTTGGCCGGATAAGAACAGATTTTAAAAAAGAAAAAAATCCAGCTGTTTTAGATTGGGTTGCTTTTAGAATAATAGATAATCCTCAACATCCATTTGAGAAAAAACTTAAGGTTTGGCCGACACTTGATTTTGCATCTTCTATTGATGATAAAGAGTTTGGGATCACGCATATAATCAGAGGAAAGGATCTTGCTTCTTCTGAGGAAAAACAGACAATCCTATACAAATATTTGGGTTGGAAATATCCTATAACAAAAGTTTATGGGAAGTTTATGACATCTGAAGATTTGGTGATTTCTAAAAGCAAGATACAGGCAGGAATAAAATCTGGTTTGTATACAGGATATGATGATCCAAAACTTGTTTTTTTGAAAGCGCTTAGGAGAAGAGGAATACAGGCACAAGCAATCAGAAATTATATTTTGAATTTAGGTCTGAGTGAAGCTGAAACAACAGTTGACTTGGACATCCTATACTCAGAGAACAAGAAAATAGTTGATCCAACAGCAAATAGGTATATGGTTGTTTTGGATCCGTTCAAAATAGAGATAGAGGGTGCTCCAAAAATGAACGATGTAGAAATTGAAAGACATGAGAGCCCGAAGCTGACAAGTCAGCTTCCAGTTAATTCTGATCTAAAGGCTGGAAAGAAAAAAGTTCCTGTTTCAAAAACAGTTTTTGTCCAAAAAGAAGATTTTGATCAGTTTACAAGGAAGGTTGTACGGCTGAAAGGGTTATTCAATGTTAAACTGGAGAAAAAATCTCCATACAAAGGCGATGAGTTGGAAAAAGGAATGCAGCGCCTTCAGTGGGTTTCTGAACCAAATGTGAAAGTGAAAATTGTTTTCCCGGACAAAATACTTGAAGGTTTAGCCGAACCAGAAGTTGGCAAACTAAAAGCTGACCAAATCATACAAATGGAAAGAATTGGATATGGAAGGATAGATAGTGTAGAAAAAGATCTGGTGACGATTTATTTTTCACATAAATAGTTATTTTTTCTTTTCAATACAAATTATTTTTCCAAAGATTCATACCAATTAATCTGCTTTATCTCAAACCATTGTTGAAAAGTTTTTCTAAGATCAGGTGGCATTTCAACTGTTCTAAATTGGTATCTGTCTGGGACAATTGTGAAAAATTGGATTTTGATTGTTCCGTTTTCGCCAGGCATCGATCTAAACATTAGACCATACTGATACTCAATATCGCCTGTAAACAAGCTTATAGGAACGTCTTCTTTTTTTGCGCCTTCTTTCAATCTGAGTTCGTATCCGAGATACATATTGTATAGTAGTTTCTTGGGATAACGTACCACTTTCTTTTCTAAAGAAAGGGGTCGTACATACTAAATAGTTAAGACGCAAACATTTATACTTAAATTGCAAATAATAAAATGCAAGAATTCTATAATAACATTCCAAAAGGATACACAAAAGGAAAAACAAAATATATCATAATAACTGGTTCTGTGATGTCTGGTGTTGGTAAAGGGACTTTTTCTGCTGCTCTCGGAAACCTTCTCAAAATGTTTCATGGGTTTGTTGTTGCACCAATAAAGTTTGATGGATATTTGAATGTTGATGCAGGAACACTAAACCCATACAGGCACGGTGAAGTTTTTGTTTTGGACGATGGCACAGAAACTGACTTAGATTTAGGTTCTTACGAGAGAATGCTGAATCAAAATGTAGACAAGGATAATTATTTGACAGCTGGAAAAATTTTCAAGATAATTATAAACAAAGAGAGGGCGGGCGACTATTTAGGAAGGGATGTTCAAATCATCCCACACGTTACTGGAGAAATAAAAGGGTTTTTAAGAAATTTGGCCCTGAAAAGGCAGGCAGACATTGTTCTTGTAGAAGTTGGTGGAACAGCAGGAGATATGGAAAATGCTTATTTTTTGGAAGCGATGAGAGAGCTGAGATATGAAGAAGGGAGAGAAAATGTCTGCTTCATAAATGTCACATATATCCTTGAGCCTTCTGCTCTCGGTGAATTCAAAAGCAAAGCAGCTCAGCTTGGTTTGAGAAAGCTAATGGAAATGGGAATACAACCGGACATGGTGATATGTAGAAGCGAGCACCCAATTCCAGAACCAGTGAGAGAAAAGATTAGTATGTTCTCTAATGTTCCAATTCAAGGAGTGATAAATTGCTATAATTTTGGAAACATTTATCAGATCCCTGCATTTTTGAAAAAATTGGGAACAGACAAACAAGTTCTAGATATACTAAAACTACAATCCAAATCAGAAACAGAAGAATATAAAAAATGGTCAGAATTTGTGAAAAGGGCTGAAAGTGAAAACAAGAATATAGAAATAGGAATAATTGGAAAATACACAGAAGTTCACGATGCTTATTTTTCCATCTTAAAGGCATTGGAACACTCTGCTCCTTATGCAGGAGCCAAAGTTTCAGTGAAGTGGATAGAAACAACAAACATGCAAAATTTGGATGATGCAAAAAAAGAATTGGATTGTTTAAATGGGATAATTGTCCCCGGCGGTTTTGGTGCCAGAGGAATAGAGGGAAAAATTGCTTGCATACAATATGCAAGGGAAAACAACCTCCCTTTCTTTGGTCTTTGTTATGGAATGCAATTGGCTACAGTTGAATATGCTAGGAACGTCTGTGGTTTTGATGGAGCAAATACAACAGAAGTTGACCCTGACACAAAACATCCTGTTATCTGCATTCTTCCAGAACAGGAAGAAGTTGAAGGTCTAGGAGGAACAATGAGACTAGGTGGACATGATGTTGTTTTGAAAAAAGAAACAATTGCTTGCAAGTTATACGGAAAAGAAAAAGTCAGAGAAAGGTTCAGACACAGATACAATGTCAATATAAAATACATAGACAAACTTGAGGAAAAAGGACTTGTATTTTCTGGTCAAGCTTCTACTGAATCCAACACAAGCAAAGCCAGTGTCAATCCGCCTAAACGTATTATGCAAATCCTAGAGCTTCCCAAACACAAGTTTTTTGTTGGTACACAATTTCATCCAGAATTAACTTCAAAACCCCTAGATCCAAATCCACTATTTCTCGGTTTCATCAAAGCATGTATTTAAATGTTTTTGATCAAATAGTACTATATGAAGAAATTGTTTCTTTTATCAGCAGTTTTTGTTCTTTTAGTTATCCAAGTTTCGTCTGCTCAAAGCGATAGGGAACCAAGTGTTGTGGTTCCAAAAGAGCAATTAGGATGTTGTATTGCCTCTGATGGTATTTGTACCGATGTATCACAATTAGTTCTTCAACAACCTCTTCTTGATCCAAGTGGATTTGAATTTAGTCCACAGCAATTGTGTGATAAATTTACGAAAATAAGAACAAGTCTAAATTTTGGCGAATTTTTTTCTGATCAATTTTGTAATCAAATAGATAGATGTTTAGGATGTTGTTTATACAATGGGCAAATCCAATCAGAAAACATTTGCATTGTTAATGTAACAAAGTCTATAAAAACAAGTTCAAATTACTTGAATAAAGTATGGGATCCTTCAATCAAAAATCCAAGCCAATGTAAAAATAGTATGCTAGATACAGACGAAGATGGAGTTTTAGACTATGATGAAGGCTTGGTTGGCTCTGATATAGAAAATGAGTATAGCGTACCCAGTGACAGAGATGGAGATGATATAACTAATGATCGTGACAATTGTCCAGATAAACCAAATGGAAATATTGATGTTAGGAACAAGGACGACATAAATAAAAGGCGATGCCCTGGATATCCTAATGATCAAAGCATGTGCAATCAAGAAGATTTTGACCAAGATGGTGTGGGTGATGCATGCGACAACTGTAGAATAGTTAACAATCCTGTTGATGAAGAAACAGGAAAACAAGCAGACATAGATAAAGATGGTGTTGGTGATTTGTGTGATAATTGTAGAACTGTAGAAAATCCTGATCAAGAAGATAAAAAAGAACCCTTCTGTCCACAAATAATTAGAAATATTGGATATGGTTTGGATCCTCTTTGCGGCGATGCATGCAATTCCAAATTTATAGGTTCACAAACTGCTGTTGGAGGGGAGATCAGTGTACCAACAGGAGGATCAGATCAAGAAACTGACTGTAACAAAAATTCTGATGTAGGAAAACTCCAAAATTCTGGAAACTGTTGTAGAGAGTGTACAAAGAAAGGAAGTTATTGGAAGGTTATAAATTCAAACGAGTGTATAAATTTAGGTAAGATGCCTGGAAATTCAATTCTTTCTTCAAACCCATTGGACATATCAACAAGCGTAATTAATTGCGAACAAGGTCAAGTAGAATGGATAGTAGAATCATCTCAAAACGATTTATGTGGCGAGAGCCAGCCTGTTTTATTATTCGGTCCGAATAATGGTCAAAGAGCTGAAGGTGCCTGCTATAGATGTATAAGTGATATTAAATCTTGGTATGGATGGGATGCAGTAGATTCCAGTAAATGTGAAGAAATAAAAACAAGCTTTATTCAACCCAATAATCAGGATTTTTTCGCTTTCCTAGGTCCTGTTGGTGATTTCTTAGCAAATCTGTTCCAACCGATTTTAGCTTTTTTCAGCGGACCAAAGGTTGAGTTTGTTCCAACAGACAACTCAAATGAATTAGTTGCTGTCAAAATAACAGGACCTACATTCCCCTCAGATACTAAAGTCCAGACAAATGTTCAGGTTAATGTTGTTAAGGATACAGATGCAGATGGAACAAGCGATTCTATTGATAATTGTCCAGTTAAGGCAAATTCAGATCAAAAAGATTCTGATTTTGATTTAGTAGGCGATACATGTGATAATTGTTTAAATGTCTATAATCCTGATCAAAAAGATACAGACAGAGACAGCGTTGGTGATATCTGTGATCAAGCTCCAGAGGATCCAACAGAATATACAGTTGTAACATCTAATACAGTTCCGGGTTTGTCAGATTCTGATGGAGACACTGTTGCAGATATATACGATAACTGTCCAAGTGTTTCGAATGCAAATCAAGAAGATATAGATGCAGATGGTTATGGAAATGTTTGTGATGAAACTCCCTCCGGTGAAGAGTATACAGTAATTCCTGGATCTGAAAATTCTGGCTAATTTAAATCTTAATTTCTATTTCTTGTATAGCTATCTTTTTCCCAAAAGAAAGGATTTACTTATGGAATTGTGGACAGACAAATATAAGCCCAACAAACTTGAAGAATTAGCAGGGCAAAACAAATCAGTTTCTGAACTATTAAATTGGATACAGAATTGGAAACATGGAAGGGGTCTTCTAATAACAGGCTCTTCTGGCGTGGGTAAATCTTCTTTGGTTGAAGCTTTTTGTCTTGAGAAAAAATGGCTTTTGGTTCGTTTAGATGCAAATGAATCAAGGAACAAGGAAGCTATAGAGTCCTTTGTTAGTAGCTCCAAAAACATGTCACTTTTTCATACAGGAAAAGCGATTTTAATTGATGAAATGGAGGGAATATCTGGTGGAGAGAGAGGTGCTGCTTCGGGGATTGTCAGCCTTATAGAACAATCAAAATTCCCAGTTTTCCTTATATCAAATGATCCATACATAACCAAATTCTCTGATATCAGGAAACATTCAGACATTCTCAAGTTGTCTGCTATTGCTGTACCTTCTGCAGTGAAAAGAATGAGGGAGATAGCAAAAAAAGAGAATGTAAAGGTGGAAGATGATGTTTTGAAGGCTCTTGCAAGGTTTTCTCAAGGCGACTTGCGATCAGCGATCAACGACCTTCAAACAGCTTGTTTAGGAAGGGCGGAATTAAAATTAGAAGATCTTCAGTCAATTGGTTTTAGAGAAAGGGAAAATTCTGTGTTCAATTCGCTTTCGACAATTTTCAGGTCAAAAAACATCAAAACAGCTTTCACAGCCTTAGAGCAATCAGACAAAGATCCAGAAGAGGTTTTTTGGTGGTTGGAAAGCAACCTTTTTTTTGAAGCAAAAACAAACGAAGAGATAAAAAAGTCATATGATTTGCTTGCTACTTCTAATTTTTATCAAAGCTTTATCTACAAACAACAAAATTGGAGATTTAAAAAAATATCAATGGATTTGATGTCTGGTATATCACTTTTTGCAAAATCTGGTTCTGGATTTGCTATGTATAGGCCACCTGATAGGTTTTTGCAGTTAGGGAGAACAAAAGGAAAAAGAGCTATGAGGGACGCTATTTCAGAAAAAATGGGCGCAAAACTTCACTGTTCAAAAAGAACTGCAAAAAAAGAATATTTCCCTTACATGAAAACTTATCTGAAAAAAGAGCCTAAAATTGTGGAGCAACTGAAATTGGAAAAAGAAGAGGCTAAATTTTTCTAAATTTTGACAAAAAGTTAGATTTTTCCTGATAAGAAAGCATAAAAAGTTATTTTTTCTAATTTAAATTGTAATTATGAAGGGTACATTGAGAATAGGTTTAGTTGCAATCATTGTTTTTCTAATCATAGTTCTTTTTACCTTTCTAACTAATCCATTCATTGGTATTTTGTTGCTGATAATTATTTTTTTAATAATACTTTTCATGCTTATTGAAGCCTGAATGAGCCCGCAGAGATTTTCGCTTCGTACTCTATATTAGTTTTCTTGGGTACGGTAGCCTTCTTTTTCTAAAAGAAGGCTAGCTTCGAACTCTGATCGCAGGATCCGCAATCCCGTATCCTATCCATTAGACGACGGGCCCAATTCTAGATTATGTAAGACAACTAAATAGTCTGTATTTGTCTTACAGCTCTGAAACAACTCTGGAAATGTGGTTTATTTGGTTGTTTCAGATTAATTCATTTATAAATATATTAGTTCAATATTGGTAATAAGTTTCTATATGGTTGATTGAGAGTGGAAGGCGTAAAATTTTTCCGAACAATAGTGAGAGAAAAATTTAGCCTCCTGTTTTTGATTAACCCAAGCTTTTTAGCAAAAAGCTTGAGCAAAAAGTATACAACGTGGAAGCGAGCGAAACGCAGTGAAGCGAAGCTCCTTTCTGCATAAGCTCTTTCTGAAAAGAGCTTATTTTGAGAAAAGGGTTATATGAAGTGTGTAAGTTGTCAAAAAAACATTGAAGTAGAAAAAGATTGGGTTAGATTTGATTGTCCTAAGTGTGGCGATGATGAAATTGTTAGATGCCAAAAATGTAAAAAGGTTGTTAATGTTTACAAATGTACAAAATGTGGGTTCGAGGGTCCCTGATCCCTTTCTTTAGAAAAGAAAGGTCTAAGGTTCGCCCCAAAGAAACTATTTTACAAACATTATTGGTGAATAAAATATGCCTACGCGATCACAAAGATCCAGATCATTGAGAAGATTGGTGAGGAAAACTCCAGGTGGAAAAAGAAAAAAAGTCTTCGAAAGAAGAAGGCCTGGACATGCCTCTTGTGGTAACTGTGGAAACAAACTTGCTGGTGTTCCTAGAGAAAGGCCATCTGGAATAAGTAAGCTATCTGCCACAAAAAAGAAGCCAAGCAGAAAATTTGGTGGAAATTTGTGTTCATCATGCTCTAGGAGCTCTATAAAACAACAAGTATTGAAGCAATGGGCTTGATTATATTTATAAATCAATTCATACACATATAGTATTTCAAGGATATCTATGGTATTTGAACCAGGAAGACTGTGTGTCAAAAACGCAGGAAGAGAAAGTGGGAAGTATTGTGTAGTCTTATCTTCAGTTGACAAAGATCATGTTTTAGTTACAGGTCCTAAGCCTCTTACAGGTGTCAGAAGAAGGAAGTGTAGTGTCTTACATTTGGAACCAACTCCTCAACTTTTGAAACTAAAAAAAGACGCTTCTGATTCTGATGTTTTGGATGCTTTTAAAAAGGAAAAACTTTTTGATTCTCTTGGCTTGAAAGAGCTTTCTGAAGCTGATCTGAAAAAATGGGAAGACGAACAAAAGGTAAGAGAGGCTAAGAAAAAAACTAAAGAAGAGGCAAAGCCTGCTACAAAAGCAGAAGAGCCAAAAGAAGAATTTAAGAAAGAAGAGAAAAAAGAGACTAAGCCAAAAGCCGAGAAAAAACCAGCGGCTAAGAAGGAATAGAACTATTTCCTAATTTTAACAACTTGTCCATTATTTGCTTTTTGCAGTTCTTTTGTGTTAATTTTTATCAAAGCATTTGGTGTGCCGCCGCCTGCGTATACTGTTTCTTTTTCCATAACTTTTGGATCGATTAGAAACGTGGCCTCGTATCCAAAAGGTGGTGTACCCCCAATAATATAGCCTGTTTTTTCCAATGCTTCTTCTGGAGTTGCAACTCTTGGCCTTTCTATATTCAAAGCCTTCGAAACCCTTTCTGTGCTTGCTCTGTCTGAACCAAGGACAATTGCACCAAGCATTTTGTTGTTTGCAGTTATCATGCAAATTGTTTTGACAAAATCATCTGGTTGGGCATCTGCTTGTTGACAGGCTTCTTCGACTGTATGAACAGAGTTTTCAAAGTGTAGATGATCTGCTTTAATGTGGTTTTCAGAAATCCAGTTTTTCAGTTTTTCTTCATATTGGTTCATATTATACAGACTGTAAGAATCTACTCAAAACTTCTAAAGTTTGTTTGTTTGCAACTTCAACTGGATTATGAAGGTATCTGAGAGGGTATCCTATAGCAATTGCTTCTAATCCTATTTTTGACAAATTAGTTGCATCTGTTATTTCATCTGGGAAATGTGTTTCTATTATGTTGAACCTGATGTTGCTTTTTTCCAAAACACTTTTCACTTTTTCTATAAGATTGTTAGGAGCAATATTTCCCTTTCCGCCACCCTCAATTGGTATTATACCCATTTTCCCTTCATCTATCATTGTTTTTTCCTTATAATACGGGTCTTGGTTTGATGGGCACGAGTCAACAACAATTATGTTTTCATATTCAAAGTGTTCTCTGACCACTTTCATCAAAGTTCTCAATCTTTGTGTTCCTTCCTCCTCGCCAGATGTCAAAACAAATGCTATATCTCTTTTCATGGCTGTAGATATCAGCGAAGCTGCACCAATATGGTTGTCCATTGTTTTTGAAAACAAATAATCGGTAAAAATTGGCTCGTTTGCAAATTGAATTGGCCAAAGAGGCGGAAGGCTAATATTTTCTGTGAATTCAACAACTAAAATATCTGATGTCTGACCAGAATGTGGAAGCAGGTTTCCAATAAACCCGGCATATTTTTTCCCTTTAAAAAATGTTTGAACTTTTATTCCATGAGCTGCTTGTACATTCACTAAACCAGATGTCTGTAATTCATATGAATTTTCTCCAATTTGTCTTTTGACCAAAAAACCTATTTCATCTACATGAGCAAAAAGAAGGTTTTCTACTTTTTTTATTTTTGGAAAAACAAGAAGATTATTTTCTATGTTCAAAACAGTATAGTTTGGTAGCCAAGACTTTACTTTCTTTTCAAGCTCTGGAAAAAATATTTCTTCCCTTGATGAAATTAATGGAATCTCATTAAGTTCACTTAAAATTTCCAAAGTCTTTTCTGTCATATTAATCTGTTGGAATCACAACTCCTGGTATTTCCATATCGCTTATTTTTTCCATTATTTGCCTTCCTAGCTCTCTTGGGTTTTTTCTTCTACCCTCAACATCGGGGTTTATCAATCTGTCTGTTGGATATGATAATATCTTTACTTGGCTTTGGTTAAACATTCTTTTTAGTTGATCTACAACCGCCATGTGCATCGAATCCCACTCTGGTTTTTCTGGATCTGCTCTCTCAGCTACAAGATATACACTTTCTACTGTTGGATCTACAATCAATTTTGGAGCTTCTCCGTTTGCTGGTTGATATTCTATTAATTGACTATCAACCATTTGTCTAGCTAGTGTGAAAGGATAAGATGTGACATATGGAGTTCCAGAAGTTAGGATTTTTAAGAACTGTTCAAATCCTATTTGCTGTTCTTCTCCTCTTAGTCCTAATCTATCCCTTGGTTTCATTTTCACTGATCCATCTCTTACACGGACATCAAAATAGCTTGTTAGATGACCGTTTATTGGAACTTGTAGTGATATTTGTCCCCTTACTTTATCCAATTTGTTTTCATCTATTCCTATCGCAGTTAAAAATCTATCCATTCTAGTTTCAAATCCATTCGGTTCCCTGCCCTTTTTCTCTGATGATAAACTAACACCGCTTATGAATCTACTTCTCTGATCAGCAAAATGTCCATATAGCAAGTCAACAACAGCATTTATATAATCCCTATCCATTGCCCTATCTGAACCGAGTATTCTGTTTGTTTTGTTGCAGTTTGGATATGTAGCAAATGTTGTTTGGTTTACTAACCTTTCTGCTGCTTCCCTTTCAAATTCCAAAAATCTTTCAAGAAAATCTGCATTGACAATAAATTTTTGCCACCATCTCACTTCAAAGTTAGAATATGGCCTTCCAATTGATTCTCTAGCTAATGCTGTTTCTTCATCTGATAAATCAAACCCCGATCCATCCCTAACTTCAGATACTATTCTATAGGTCGCTGAATTTGTTTCATTTGGATCTAAGAAATCATGTACACCATACACTATTCCGTGTCTCTCTCTCATGTCCTGGACTATTGCTCTTCTATCGCCTTTTCTATCTGCTAAAAATTTACCAGTGGGCGAATATTCTTCAGGAGAAAGGCCACTATCCACTATAAATCTTAAATGTGGGTCTACTCCTCTTTCACTTAAATCACGAGCCAATTTGTAGGCTTGAATACAGTTGTATAGGCCTGGTTGATAGTCTCCACATCCTTCTGGTCTAAAGAATGCTCCTCTTGCTTCTACCAGAATTAAGGCTTTTCTATTCATAGAATCCTCCAAAATCAAAATCTTCTTTCACCCAGAAGTATGTATGTAGAATCATATCAAACTCCTCAAACCAGTTAATGAGGCAATTTAATAAAAGTAGATTTTTGACAAACAAAATATAGGTTTGCCTACGAGAATTAACAACTTGTTTACTTTTGTTTCGAAATTTGTAGGCATTGACATATTCTATATTATAAGAAGATAAAATATATAAACTTATCGTTATTTGCACTCAAAACCACCAATTCTAATCAGCTTTCCAGAATCAGCATCTATCTCTGCATATATTCCTAAGCAAAATTTGTCTTCCACTTTATCCTTGTGGTTTTCATCATAAACATACCAAACACTTTTTGGTTTAAAGTCTATTAATTTTTCACTTACACTTGCTTGGGGATTTTTGGATTTGGGGAATTTTTTCTTGAATATTTTAACCGCCTGCTCAGCAGATATTTTTATTGATTTTGTTCTACGAAAAAATAAGTTAGTGGAATGATAAGAAATTATAGAGTGTTTTTTTCTGTTTAAAACAACTCGGATATGGTTTTGATAAATTGATACCTCTCCCTTTTTCGGTTTTTCTGTTAAATCAAATTCTATATTGTGCATTCCTTCCTCAAAAATTGATCTTATTTCAAATGTTCTTTTAGAAAAATCTGGGTATTGTCTATTCAGGAAGTTTTTGACAATTTCAACTGACTTTTTCTCATCTAAAAGTTCTGAGTTCTCAGCTCTAACATCAAACCAGGCATCACAGACAAAACCATCAAATGAGACACTGAATCTCCCGAAGTCATTTTTGAAAAGGAAAGTTTTTTGATATATTCTATGCGGTTCTATAGAAATTGGAAGAGGGATATCACTTGGGGATTTTAATTTGTTCTCTTTAGCCTCTTTGCGGAGAAACTGTAATAAAGAGATTTTTGTTATTTCCATTTTTTTTATGATTTCTTTTGAAATTTTTTTAGGTTTTTCTTTTGGATACTTTATGTCAGAAAAATAAACTCGTCCTGTTTGAACATTTATTTTGGCATGAATGATATTATGATGTTCTTGTTTTTCTGTGTTATCAACAAATTCTATCCACGTTAAATGATAATCAAAAAGATTCCACACATCCTTTCCGTCTGGCTTGTATCTTGTACCCTCAGATATGTTTTCTAGAATAAAAAAACCACTCTTAAAAACAGGATATTTCTTAGATAAATAGGCTTCTGCTGATTTTATTGCCTCTTGTTTTGTTAACATTGAATAGATTTTTATTTTCCATTAATAAATAGTTAGCATGGAAAATCTGTTTGTATACGGAACATTGATGAGCCCCGAAGTTCAGAACCTTGTTATAGGGAGAGTAGCAGAGTCTAAGAAAGATTCATTGGTCGGGTACCGGCTAGAAAACATAGAAATAGATGGAAACAAATATCCACTTCTTGTTCCAGATAAAAAACAAAAGAAACCTATAGGTGGCCTAGTTATTTCCGTAAACTCTGATGAATTGAAAAAGTTGGATGAATATGAAACAGAAGCTTACAAAAGAA
Organism: uncultured archaeon; assembly: GCA_964410585.1. Lineage (GTDB taxonomy): Archaea > Aenigmatarchaeota > Aenigmatarchaeia > QMZP01 > JACQNV01 > CAYPFW01. The sequence continues at coordinate 173,314 of CAYPFW010000001.1, forward strand.
AAGAAGTTGTTTTAAAAAGCGGAGAAAGGGCATTTGTTTATTTGGCTAATCCTTTGTGAGTTGTAAATTAGTTTTCTTTTTGGGTACGGTATACTTTTTCTAAAGAAAAAGATAGCCTATAAGCTTCTAGTCATCCCAGCAAGCTCAACAGATTCGACAAATTTTATAGAATTGAGCTTGTTTTCTAATTCGTCCAAAGCGCCGTCTTTTTCAGGAACAATGAATGTCGCCTTCAAAAGATTCAAACCAAAAGCAAGAGGTTCCTCCTCTATCTTTGCAGGCTGAAGTTTCAAAAGCTCAGCTTTCACGCTTATCAAATCTTCTGCAGAGCTTGGAATTAATTTGTAAACACAAATAACATCACCCATATACAAACCTCACTAAAGTATCTAATAATAGACAGCACTATTTAAAAGCTTATTTAGCTCTCAACTCCAAGCAATTTCCTGAACAACAAGCTTGTAGGTATGCTCAGCAAGAAGTATAACCAGAACCAATTCAAATAATCACCTATAACAGGAAGATAAAAAGGCATTTTCGCAACTAAAAGCGAGAAGTGAAGGTTAGAATCTTTTTTATCAACTTTCCAATATGAATTTGCAAAATTTATTTCCTCTCCGTAGTTTTGGGTATCTGAATCTGTCAATCCATTTTTGTCCAAATCAATTTGGTAAGTTTGGTTTTCGACTTTCAAATCAAATTCGTTTCCTCTAAAAACAGCTTTTTGCTCCTTTGTCAAATCAACATCAAAACCATCATATGTTTGATGAATATAACCAAGCACAACAATGACAAAAATCATTGTAACTATAAGCGATTTCATCGAAAGTTGGAATTGTTTTTTGCTTGTTCCCATCATCAAATCTGTGTATCTTTTTGCTTCTTCCTTGTTTCCATCTTTTTGGAATGTACTAACTTTACTCTTGTAAAATTCCATTTCTGTTTTGACTTCCTTCATCTTTTTTGGATTTGTTAAAAGCCTTGTGATGATAGCTAAGACTAAAGAAATCAGAATTGTGAAACCTGTTAACTCGAGTAGCATTGACATATCAACTCATTAAGACATCTAGTTCTCTTATAGTTTGTGCTATATCAGATGACACTTTAATCATTTTTATAGGTGATCCAATAAGTGAGGCTGATCTAACTGCATAGATCTTGTTTATTGTTTGTTCCTCTCTTATTAATTTTACTAAATCCTCTTTTTGTGTAAGCGCTTCTGGCGAAGCCTCAACTGTAATTATGATGTTTGGACTGAAAACTTTAAAAAATTTTTCAGTGATCACTGGAATATGTCCATATTTCTTGCTTCTAACAGTGAAAAAGCCATCTATTACAACAAAACTGTCAGGATCTTTTAGAACTGTGTTCAGTTTCCTTTCCAATTCACTGTATATGCTGTCTGGCAAATTTTTTATTTGGTCATATGTTATTTGTTCAAAATCAACCTCTAGGCTTTCTAATTCAGAAAAATTGATGAGAGTTAGATTGTTTTTTTCTCGTCCAAATCTTTTGATCGCAATTTTAATGATTGACGATTTATCTATTTCCCGAATACCTGCGATAAAAATTAATTTCATATAACCTTTTATCCTAAATCTGCATCTCCAATTATATTGGTGCAGAGATGTCTCGTGTCCTACGCACTCTGCGAGACACGAAGGTTAATCAAAACAGGAGGCTAAAATTTACTTCGCTGTTGCTCGCAAATTTTTAAACGCCTTCCGCTTTAATTACCTTTTTATGATTATAGCACATCTGCAATAACCCTGCTTCTAAGTATAATATTGTCTCCAACCACAATAGTGTGTCTTCCTTTTCCTATGTCCCTTTGAACAGAATATTTTCCGGTTCTTGGATTATATCTGAGTTGACCAACATAAGTTTGTCCAGAAGCAGTTGATACATCAACTCTTTCCCCAACATAACCGGATAATTGAGATAGTCTTATTTTTCCATCCATATTTTCTCAAAATTCTAAAGTTTCCCGAGCATCTTCTTCAAAGCAGGATGCATGTCGTCCATGTGTTGTTCTGTTATTTGTTCGTATAATTGGTAGATTATCATTGTTGCAAGTAGGATACCTGTTCCAGTACCTATAGCGCTTGTGAAATCAGCAAATGCAGCTAGCATACCTATGCCTGCACCACCTAAAATTGTCAAGGCAGGTATGTAGTTGTTGAGTTTTGCTTCTATAATTCTAACATCTCTTCTTGCTCCTGGAATGTACATTCCAACACTCTCAATTTGTTCCGCAACTGATTTGGAATCCATTCCAGATGTTTGCACCCAGAATATTGAGAAGATCACAGAACCAACAACCATAAAGGCCATATATGTGAAAAACCTTGCCAAGTCTGTTAGACTAAACAGTGTTAGTCCAGAGAGTGAAGGATTTTGTAGTATCAGCATACCTATTAAGAAACCAACAACACCAAATAAAGCACCAAATTTAGTTGAATTTTTCTTCAAAAGAGAAGCAACCAAAAGACCCACCATCACAAAAACACCAATTGAAATGAGAATAATTGAAAGTGTTTGACCAGCTGCACCAGATGGTGGGAATAAGAAAAGCAATAAACCACCAGTAACTTGTCCTGTTGCTTGATCAAATGTCCCAAGCCAGGACAAACCTTTATCTGCTACCATCCTTCCAACAAGCTGAACATTGGCCAAAAGAGCAGCTATCAAAATAACTGGCATGTTTGATGTGTAGAAAAATTTGAGAGGCCATCTTCTTCCGAAACCGCTCATAGAACCATATGCAAGAGGGACTTCGACTTTAATTGATTGTGAATAGATAGCTATGAAAATTACAAGAAGTGTTGCGATTACAGGAAGCAATGCTAAGAATCCCTGAATAACCTGGCCACCTGCTATCGATAAGACAGATTGTAGGAAATAACCTGTAGGCGCAGTTGCGCCTGCTTCAAAAAGCGTACCGTCTGCTGTTATGGGGCTTATTATTCCTTGTACAATTGATTTGGCAACTCCAGCTGCGATAAACAAGCTTACGCCAGAACCAAATCCCCATTTTGCAACAACTTCATCCATGAAAAGGATAACCCAACCACCAACAGCTAGTTGCAGGATAACAATTAAATGCGCTCCTGGTGTCGCTGGAACAGCACCGAACATCACAAATACTGTTCCTTCTATTAAAGCAAAAAGGATGGCTAGGATTTTCTGTGTTCCTGTAAACAAGGTCTTTCCTTCCTGTGTTTGCATGTTCCAAGGGATAATTTTAGAACCAACCAAAAGCTGGAGAATGATAGACGCAGTCACTATAGGACCGATACCTAAGGTGACGAATGAACCAAAAGCAGAACCAAGGACAATTTCTAGGAATTGTAGTCTGACAACAGCATCTTTTTGGACACCATAAACGATGATCTGTGTCATCACAAAATAGATAAGAAGGATGATACCAGACCACATTAATTTTTGTTTAAAAGAAAGCCTTTGGATCGGTCCTGTTACAGCAGGGAGCTTGTGAATTAATTTGATATATTTATCTTGCAAAGAACTGCTCTGGGTTGGCTGCTGAAAATCCATATTTTATGCCTCAATATAGTTTCTCTAAATCAAGAATTTTATACGATAATAAGCATTAGGTTTTTAAATAGATTGTTTTGAGAAAAAGCTATTAAATCAATTATTCTTCCTCACCTTCAACTGCTTTTCCGCCTGCTTCTTCTATTTTCTCTTTTGCAGACTCTGTGAAAGATGCAGCCTTTACAGTCAAAGCAACTTTGATTTCGCCAGCACCTAGAACCTTGTCATAGCCAAGCTCGAAAAGATCTAACTCTTTTTTCCCAGCAGCTAGCCTTTCCAAGTGTTTAACATTGACAGTACTTTCCCTGACTTTGACATTTCTTCTTTTCAAAGAACTGAAGCCTCTTTTGCCTAAATGATCAGGCTCCCATCTTATTAAATAGGACTTTTTGTGCCTGAATATACCAGCGTATCCTTTACCTCCGTGGACACCTTTTCCTCTGTGCTTCTTTTGGCTACCTGTTGCTTCTGTTCTCCATCCTCTATTTCCCCTGTGTTTACGCTTATCTGTTGGCATAATTTTATCTTCTCCCCAGATTTCTATAAATCCTAAACCAAGCATTTGGAAAATCAAATTGTAAAATGACGTGTGATTCTAATCTGCCCAAAATTTCAGTTCCAACTACAGTTTTATCCCTATAATCATCTGATCCAACAATAGTTATTCTTTCAATTGTTCTTTCTGGATATAAGCCTTCTCTAGCGGGAAATACCAAATTTGTTGTACCGTATGCTTCTCTTGCTCTAGATCCTGTATGTTGTAATAGATTTCTTTTGTGTAAACTCAAAAAGTCATTTACAGGAACCAATAAACCAAAACTTAGAGATGTATCAAAAACACCTTGACGAGCAGTATCATCTCCCACTACTCTAAAATCTAAATATGGTCTGTGACCTTCTATGTAGCCCTCTACAAACAAATCCGTCTTTGCTTCTTCAAATTGTTTTCCAGTTAATGGAATAGCTGCTGGCATAATTTTATTCCTCAACCATTTTCATTATCTTAACTTTTCCAGGTTCTGATCTGTCTAAGTGCGCTCCGGAACCAATTCCTGCAAGGAAGCTTGTTCCAAGTGCATAGACGCCTTTTTCTCCTCTGTGCTCTTCTACACCCATTACGTAGAGGTCAAAGCGTCTTTCTGGTGTACCGTCGCCGTTTTGGGGTATTACGATTCTAACAGATCCATATCTCGGACCACCATTTACTTGAGGCGGTGATCCTCTTATTAAATTCCTCGAATCTAAATCATTAAACACATCTAGTGGCAAAAGGATTCCTGGTGATAATTGTGGATCCAAAAAAGCTGATCTGCTTTCAGGATCGCCTTCGACATTGAAATCGAGATAAGCCCTCCCATCTCTTTCATGTGCCACAAGGAAGACTTCAGGTCTTCCTTGGCTTACAGGATAATCAAACCTTGGTCTCATATCATTTTCTCAAGCAACTCATTTATCTTCTCTGCTCTGTATCCCAAATCACCCTTAGGAAATGGTTGTTTTGTGTTTTTGTATCCCTTTGAAGGTGGATGAAGTCTGAAAACTGGGTTCAAACCAGACTTTTTTGATCCTTCTTTTAAAACTTTTTGAGCAAGATTTTTGACATCTTTTTCTTCAACTCTTTTTTCCTGTGGGAGCCTGCCTCTTTTCAATAAAAGCTTTTCCAAAACAGGATTACTGATTTCGCCCCATGAGATGAAATCCTTAGAAAGCATTAGCATACCTTTGTTTGTTGGGTTATCTTGTAGAAGCACACATTGGTTTGTCCTAGTTAATCTAAGCATTTTCATTGTGTCTTTTATGTCTCTTCTGACGTTCACACTTCCACGAATTCTTATTGCAGCAAACATATTGTTTCCGATACCTCCCTGATAACATCAGGGTTTCTATTTTAGTATTGTTAACCAATTGAACAAACTAAATATCTCCTTTTGTTGTACTTAGTTTTTTCAAAGCCTCAATGACAGCATACGACATGTTATTTCTTGTTGAAGTTTGGCCGAAAGTTTTGACCCAAACATCTTTTATCCCAGCAAGCCTTAGGATTTTTTTAGCTTCATCATGTGCAGCTAAACCTAAACCTTTTGGTGCAGGTTTTAAAACAACTGAAACAGAACCATATTTCCCCTCAACTGTGAAAGGTATTGAGTGATCACCAGAGCAACCACATTCCCAAGAACCGCATCCTTTTTTGATTGGCATTATTCCTAATTTTGCTTGATATAATGCTTTTTCCAAAGCTTTTCTAGGTTCAGCAGAAGCTTCTTTCCCAATTCCTATAATTCCTTTCTCATCTCCAACCACAATCATTGCAGACATTGTGTACCTTCTTCCTGACTTGTGCATTCTTGTCGTTGTTTTTGTTGCTGTTCTTTTGACTCCACCACCTTTTCCAGGAGATCCACCAATATAAATGACTTCTTCTTTTAGTTCAGGAACTAAATAATCAACAATTTCCGGCTCCAAAATTACTATACCCTTCTTAAGAATTTGGTAAATATCTGTATATTTTCCATTTACAACATCTCGTCCTAATTCTGTTTTAGGAATCCAATCTTTTGGGGTTTTTTTCTCTATTTTAGGGACCTCAGCTTCTACTTCTTTTATTACTTCCTCTATTTGTTCCTTTGCTTCTTGAGGAGGTTCTTCAACTGTAATTGCTAATTGCTCTGCTGTCATATTGCATAATATACTAAACAGGTATTTATAAATACCCAGTCGGTTGTTCTTCGCGTACTCCAAAATGTTTTTTCAAATCATTTTCGAGAAGTCTTCTGGAAACTAGGACTTCTCCATCCTTTCCTAAATGTGATAATAAAATTTGTTCATCAGGGCTTCCAGTTTTAATTGGCTCTAAAACAGGCCTATTATTTTCTATTCCAACAACTCTAAAATATGGTATAAATGCAAAATCTTTTTGGCCAGCCCAACCATATGAATGGGTTCTGACATTCAGTGCAAAAATTCTTGGCTCTTCTTCAGGATTGCCATTTATTGAAATGTATATTCTTCCCATCAAATTATAGAACAAGCAAATTTTAAATATTTGTATTTATCTGCCACACCTTTCTTTGAGAGTAAGTAAAGTAGCTAGTCTGTTTTATATCTTCTTCTCTTTCCAATTTCTTCAAACCTTTTTAGGACCTCTTTTGAATTTGAATAGTTTTTGTATGCTTCCAAGATATTTTTCCAGGCCTCTTCGAGGATTCCGAAGTGCGTTGATTTCAGGGCTTCATACAATAAAAACAAGTCAACTGCTTGATCTTCAATTTTTTTTGAAAATTTTCCTAAACTAAAGTCTATGAAATAGACTTCATTTCCTTGGACAATTATATTTGAAGTTGTCAAATCGCCATGTATGATTGATGCTGAATGAAGTTTGGAAATGTTTTCACCAATTTTTCTACAAACAGAAGAAAGTTGAAAACCCTTCATCAAATTTAGGACGTCTTTTAGTTTATGTCCATCTAAATATTCCAAATAAATTTTGAATTTTTCCCTTTCTAAAACTTTGGGAACTTTGACATTTGCACGTCTTGCCTTATCTAAAAGGCTGATTTCAGCTGAAGTTCTTTCTTTTCTTAGTTTCTCGTCGAGCTCTTTTATTCTATATCCTTTTGAAATTCTTTCTTTTATTAAACATTCTTCACCTTCAAACTTGTCCAAATACAAAACAGCTTCTGCGCCTCTAGCCAAAATTTTCATATAAGAATATTAACACAGACAGAGAATAAATACAATGTCAAATGATTCTGAGGATGATTTAGGTGGGCTTCCAAATCCCGATAGATTGGTTAGCATATTTTCAGAGAACACGACAAGACAACAAGTAGAAAAGGCCTTAGCTGACGCTGGCTATACTGGATCATATACTTCTGCTAGAAGAGAGTATTTGATTTTGAGACATGCTCAAAGCCAGTTTAGAAGAGAATTAAATCATGGGCATGATAAATTAGCAAAAACAAACGGAAGCAAATCTGGTATCCCCAATTCACATTCTAACGGTTCACCATCTTATACTGAAAATGAAGACAAACCTAGAAAAAACAGAACTAGAAAACCAGCAGACAGAAAAATATATAGAAAACCAAAAGAGGCGCAATCAGAAAGACCCAAAAAAAGGTATGTGGAATCGTCTTTATACCTTGTCTATCCAGACCCAAAACACACTGAAGGTTTTCAAAGTGAAGAAAAAGCAAGAGGATATGTAGAAGGTCTTGTTGGGCATGTTGATTTTTCCAAAGTAGAAGTTTATAGAAAAATAAATTTTAGAGTAGTTACTAAGATTTCAATTGTTTAGTTCCTTTCTCAAACTTCAAAGAATCAGACAAAACGCAAAACCTCTTTCCTGCTTTTGGATCCGTATCACCACAAATCTTCCCATCATCAAAAACATGGCCCAGATGCTGGCCACATTTTACACAAAGAATTTCTGTTCTAAGCATTCCAAAAGAAGTGTCTGATTTTGTTTTTATCGCGCCCTTCTTTGCTTCCCTAAAACTTGGCCAAGCTGTCCCAGATTTAAATTTTGAATCTGAATCAAAAAGCTCAGACCTACATTTTGAGCATTTAAACTCTCCCTTTTCCCAGAAGTCAGTGAATTTTTCTTGTGTCATACTTCAATCCCAAAATGTTTTTCCAACAAAAACAAAAGTTCTGGGTGGAATTTTTCTCCTGAATCGATCATTTTCTGGATTTTTTCCAGTGAGAAAAATTCTATTTTTTCAACTTCCTTTGGATTTATTTTAAATTGGCCACTGTATATCACTTTGAAAGTTTCAAGAAATTTTTTCATCTCAAATCTTGGATCATTGTAGATATCTTTGTACAAAAGTTTAAGATTCGGTTTAAACCCTAGCTCCTCTTCACATTCTCTGGACGCAGCTTGTTCGTATGTTTCCCCGGATTGAACATGACCACCTGCTGAAGTAGACCAGTGACCTGGAGTAAATTTTTTCTTTTTGCTTCTCAGCTGCAAAGCTATTTCCCCATTCTTGTTGAACAGCAAAACATGTACAATTCTATGTGCTAGATGTTTTGTGTAAATTTCTTCCTGTGAAGCTTTACCAACAATTTCATCTTTTTCATTTACAATGTCCATGAGTTCTTCGCTATATCTCGATTTCATATATTCGGATTAATAACATTTCCGATCTCCTCCAAAACATCTGTTGCCAAAAGAGATTCACCGAATTTTTTTGCGGCTAAGTCGCCAGCCGAACCAGAGATAAATGCAGATGCACAAGCCGCTTTTAGCGGTTTTATTCCGCGAGCTAAAAGTGCGCCGCAAATCCCAGCCAACACGTCTCCTGTGCCTGCTTTTGTCATATATGGGTTCCCTGTATGATTTTCCCAAACTTCTTTTCCATCTGATATCAGATCTATATGTCCTTTGAGTAGAACAACACAGTCTGTTCCTTTAGCATATTCTTTCAGAAGTTCTTTCCTAGACTCCAAATCTTCTGGGACTTTTTCTTGCGTCATGATTGCAAATTCGCCTGCATGCGATGTCAAAACAAAATTTGAGGAAAGTTTTCTTTCAATAAATTTCAAAGCATCGCCATCTACAACGCATGGTTTTTTTATTTTGAACATTTCCTGACAAAGTTTTTGTGAGTTTTCACCTAAACCATTTCCAAAAACAATAGCGTCTGACTGTATTTTTTCAATTGTTTTGAAATGTTCTCTGTCTAAGTAGTCTCCTTGAAGTGGATATGTAATTAAATTTGGAGAAAAAGAAGCGACAATATCTGCAGCTCTTCTGGGAGCACAAACTGAAACCAAATCACAGCCGCTTCTAAAAGCAGCTAATGCAACTAGCGCAGGTGCGCCTGTATACTCTTTTGATCCGCCGACAACCAGAAGTTTTCCAAAATCACCCTTTCTAGAATTTTCAGGGCGTTTTTTGTAGATTTCTTTAAGGATTTCCTGATTTATTTTCATATATTCAAAAACTCCAAAATCGCTCGCAAATCCTTTTGTCCCTCTGTCTGATTTACTGAATATGTACAAACTTCTTGAAGTTCTTTCCTTGCATTGAATGCAATTGATGTCCCAACCTCTTTTGCTAAAAACCTGTCATTGACACCATCACCAATAAATGCGCACTGATCTCTTGAAAATTTGTAGTCCCTCATCAAATGTTTCATAAACTCTGCTTTTCCTTCATAATCACACGGAAGCAGGTTCCAGTGAGAAAGTAGATCTGTTTGTTCATCAAAAAAATATTCACAAGCAGCAAAAGTATGATCAACTTTTAGGTCTATTATAGCCTTATTTGCTTGGTTTTTGAAACCACCAGTAATTATTGCAGTTATGCAACCCTTTTTTCGTAATTCTTCAAAAATCTCTTTAACGCCTTTAATATATGGTACAGAATGAATTATTTCATAGAATTTTTTCATTGTTAACTTATATTTTTGATGACCATGTGCTGAGTACTGCATCCACTCTATATAGTTTTTAAATTTCCCAGAGTTCCACATATCCTTGCCTTTTTGTTCCTGTTTTGCAGCTTCCTCACCTAGAGAATTCCAAACAGCAGTCCATATGCTTGCTGTCGTGTTTTTTCCAAAATCTTTTATACCTGTCTCAAAAATTACACCCTCCATGTCAAAGAAAACAATTTTGGTCTTCATAGGATTTATATAGGATCATACAATAAATAAATATGGCCGATGAAAAATCAAAGAAAGAATACGAAACGATGAAAATTAAAAGAAGCGGTTTGGAAAAAGTGAGAGACGTTTTTGCTGTAATAAGGGATTTTCTTTTGATACTTGTTTTACTTGGTCTAATTGTTGCCATTTTGATTGGCATATCCCTGCTTATGAATGCCGGCCAAATATTGAATTCAATACAGTCTGGTGGTCTAGGATCGCTTTTAGGTGGAACTGGTCCTCTAGCAGCTCTTGGTGGTTTAACAGGTGGTAATTTAGAAAACATGATGAGTAGATCTCAACCAAAAACAGTTACAGGGGACTCAACAATTTGTAGACTTTTATCTGAAGCACAATCTGCTTTTTTGAGTGGTGATACGCAAACATCGGGTCAAAAACTAATTCAACTAAAAAGTTCTTTTAATAAAAAGGGTTTAACACAACAAGCAGAGTTAACAGACGAATTAATACAAGCTGTAAATTCAAATGATTTTAATCAGATTGCTTCTCTTTATACTCAGCTTGAAAATTCTGTTCAGTGTTGATAGAAAGATTTAAAAGCTGATACAGTGATTAAATTTTTATACTTATTCTTCTGTATAATCTATGAAACTAGAAACCAGAAGCTATATCGGGAGATGTATAGAAGGTTTATCAGCTGCTTATAGAACAACTAGGCACCTTATTTCTGGTAGTGGACATGAGCCAGAACCTGATAAAAGAAGCCTTTACGGTTCTATTTTTAATGATGTAAGAACAGCACTGATCGAATGTAGTCAAAGAGTAGATTTGTGGCCTGAAGATCTTAATCCAGAACACGATATAGACTGGGTCTTTAGTGGAATAAGAGAAAACAAAGAGGTTTTTATTTTAGCATTGCAACATGGAATTATACCTCACTATGTAGATTCACAGAGGTTGCAATTATCACTATGTCATTTAGATTCTCTAAAAACAGTAAAAGATTATGCCGATTTCGTTTATAGGCTTGCACAAGAACCAGCTGATAAAACAGAAATTTTATAGTTTACCACTTTACTTCAACATCATCTGTTCTCCAAGTTGGATTGATATCATCTTTTTCTAAGAAAATTCCCTGTTTTGATTTGTGCGCTAGAACACCGAGCCAAGCAATCATTGCACCATTGTCCATTGCATAAACATGTGGAACTGAATAAAATTTGGCTCCCCTTTCCTCACACATCTTATACAACATTTCTTGTAATCGTTTGTTAGCGGCTACACCGCCTGTTAACAAAACTTCTTCTTTTCCAGTATGAGCTAAAGCTCTTTCTGTGACTTCGGTAAGCATTGAAAAACAAGTTTCCTGAAGCGAAAAGCAAGTATCTTCTAATTTTTCTCCGGACTTTAATTTCCTTAGAGCATCTGTGACAATTCCAGTGAAAGACAAATCCATTCCTTTTACAACATAGGGAAGATCTATATATTTTCCATTCAAAGCAAGTTTTTCGATTTCAGGTCCTCCTGGAAATGGCAAACCAACTTCCCGTGCGAATTTATCCAAAGCATTGCCTATACCAATATCTTCTGTTTCGCCAAATATCCTATATTTTCTATCAACCAAAGAAGTGATTTGAGTATTTCCACCGGAAACATACAAAACAATTGGATCCTTTGCTCGTGTGGTTAGTTTGCCAATTTCAATATGAGCAACAGGATGATTGACGCCATACAACGGTTTTTGTGTTTTTTTAGCCAAAGCCAAGGAAAAATCTTTCCCAACATTTAGACATGGTGGAAGTCCAGGTCCTTCAGAAAAAGAAAAAAAATCTATATCTTCTATTTTTTTCTCAGCTTTTTCCAGCGCTGCATTTAGAATAGAGTGACAAAGAAGTTTGTGATGATTTGCTGCATCTATTGGTTTTATGCCCCAACCTTTCTCTGGTTTGTAGACATCTTTTATATTTGCAAGAACTTCTCCTTTATCTGAAACTATTCCTACGCCAAAGGTGTGTGCAGTTGATTCAATTCCTAAACAAAACATAAATTAGGTTATACTCCTATCTTGATTTGTTATATTTGTTTCCGGTTTCTTTTCACTATATTTTTTGAATATTCTCTCTTTGACTAAATTGAAAGCTTCTTCAACATCAACACCAAGTTGGTTTGCTAACCGACACAAACCAAACAACGTATCTCCTACTCCGTCCACAAATATATCTTTGTTTTCAGAAATAAATCTTCTCATCTCATCTTCAGACTTGTACCTGAGATGTTGAGACATTGAAATAAGTTCTTCGTGCAAATGATCGAACTTGTCTATGTTTGGAAAATCCTTCCATTCTCTTTCTTCTGCAAATTGTTTGACAAGATTCTGTGCTTCTTTCAGGGTTTTTATTTTTTCCATATATCAATAAACCTCTTCTTGTGTAGCTGGCAAATTGTCAATACAGCTCCTGTATTCTGGCTCTGAGTAGTCCCACTCACACTTGTTTTGGACACATCCACATGAAGTTTTTTGCAAACATGAATATTGTTCCTTCCACTCACATGTTGTCACAATATCAGAAGCTTTATTCTTGGAAACACAAATTTGATTTGAGCATCCAGCAGGTATGCAATCGGAATTTGAAAGACACTCGTTTGTTTGGTTTTCTTGGCTCCGATTCTCTACACAACCGCTTAAGACAAGAATTCCTAGAATACCTAAAATCAATAACTTCATACATATATTTATCAACAACAATTTTTATATCCGAATGATCAATGTAATAATATGGCCAAACAAAATCAAAACAGTTTTGGAATGGGAATAATAGTCGGCGCTGTTGGAATTTTCATTCTTCTTGGCATCATGTACTCATCTTCTGGCTACTTTCTGAATTTACCATTTCTAAAACCAAACAAAGTTGCAGTGATAGACATTTTAGGCGAAATAGCTCCTGGGGGTGGAGGCTTGCTAACTGGCGGAATGAATTTAGACCAAATAGTTTCTGACTTGGAAACTGTTGAACAAGATCCTTTGTATGCAGGTGTTTTGATCAAAATAGATTCTCCGGGAGGCACAGTTGTTGGTAGCAGGTCAATTGTTGAGACAATAAAATCTATGACAAAGCCTTCTGTATGTTGGTTAGGCGATACAGCAGCTTCTGGCGCATATTGGATTGCATCTGCTTGTGATACAATTGTTGCAGACCCTTTGACAATAACTGGATCTATAGGCGCAACAGCAAGCTATTTAGAGTACACAGGATTTTTTGAAAAATATGGCATAGGCTATCAGCAAATTGTTTCTGGAGAATTCAAGGACTCTGGTTCGCCATATAGAAACCTTACAACAACTGAGAGGGAAAAGCTTCAGTATATTGTTGACGAGTCCTTCAAGTATTTTTTGGAAGATGTAGCAGCAAACAGAGTTTTGACACCTGAGCAAATTGAAAAAGTGAGGACAGGTGACATATTTTTGGCAAAAGACGCAATTGAACTGGGCTTAGTGGATAAATTAGGCACCTTGAAAGATGCAAGGAACTTGTTCAAAAACATTTTGGGATCAGAACCTGTATTTGTTCCTCTTAGAAGTCAACAAAGTTTATTCTAAAATTTATAGAAATCGCATCAGAAATTAAGCCTTCTTAAATTCAGTATATCCACACTTCCCACAATAGTTTCTGTTTTTGTGCTGGGAAATCCATGTACCTGGACCACATCTTGGACAATTAACCTTTTTTCTAGTAAGATTGTTATCTTTCACTTGGTAAGCTGAACTGGCCTTTAAAGATGAGTGTTTCTTACCTTTCCTCTTCTGCTTTGTTCTTTTCCTTACTTTTCGTCCCTTCTTCGGTGCTGCTGCTTCTTCTGGCATATAAGCTTTTATCCTAAAAGCTTAAGCAAAACAGGAGCCTATTTTTTGCTTCACTGTTGTTCGCAAAAAATTACGGCTTCCACGCTTAAACTATAGAACTCCTAATCACCTCAAATATTAATCTAAATATAGTATTAGCATAGTTTAAATATGTAATGTTTTCTTTTGGGTTATAAGGCTTTTCTTTTTCAAAAGAAAAGGGTATAATTTAAATATGTTACAGAAAGTAATAATCATGAGCAAAAAGCTTTTGATCGGCTTAGCTTCTATTTTGGCTATTACCATAGTTCTAATTTTATCTATTCCTTTTTTGACTCCAAAATTTGAAAAAAACACAATTTCTTTTGTAGAAGCTAAGAAAACCTTCCAAGTAGAAATAGCAGATACAGCTGCAAAAAGGACATTGGGTTTAATGAATAGAGAAAACCTTCCAGAAGACCAGGGCATGCTTTTTATTTTCGAAGATGAATCTGAGAAATCGTTTTGGATGAAAAACACGTTAATACCCCTTGATATGATTTTTGTAGATTCTAATCTGAAAATTGTCAAAATCCAAAAAAATGCGCAGCCATGCAAAACAATAACATGCACAACATATCCGTCAGAAAGGCCTGCAAAATATGTTGTTGAGATAGGCGGTGGTTTGTCTGAAAAGCTTGGAATAGAAGAAGGGCAAACAATAAAAATTAATTTATAACTATTTTGAAGATTGTTTTTTGGATTCGCTTATCTTTCTTTCAATATCGGGATTTCTTTTGGGCCTTTTATAAAATCTTTCCCTAAGCTTCCTTATTTTTTCTATAATCTCATCCTCAATCCCTTTATCAGTTCCTCTCAATATGGAAACAGCACGCTCTGTCTCATTGAGATATTGAAGTTTTCGATAATTGCTCCACCCATTCATACCTTGAATATTATCGAGCTTGTCATATAGTCGTATTAGTCTAGCTTCATGAGAGCCTTCCCTCAATCTATACGCATTATCTATATCAGATTCATCCCTATCTTTGGTTAATTCAGCAACCACATCTGCAACTCTTGATCCAAATCTTCTTCTAACACTTTGTAAACTTTTCCCAGTATCCTCAACAACGTCATGTAGAACCGCAGCCGTCGCTATATATGGATTCACTTTACGAGTTCTCAGTTTCCAGGCAATTCTTGCAGGATGTAAAATGAATGCCTCTCCACCATCTCTGTATTGTCCTCTATGAGCTTTAGCTGCGTAAGCTATAGCATCTGGATACGAATTTTTCATCCAAATAAATACACAAAAGCACTTAAATATTTACAGGCAACCCACAAGTTCAGATGAGAATTATGACAATCAAAATTTGGATAGAGAGTCCATACAAAAATTATATAAGAAAAAAAATTGCTGATAAAGAAATTTCACTTTCTAGGAATAGTCCGGATTTTATAATCACTTATGGTGGAGATGGAACAATTCTTAGGTCGGAAAGCAAATACCCAGGAGTTCCCAAAATACCTATACGGAAAAGCCATGTGTGCAATTCATGTGTTGGTGGAATAGATGTTATTGGAAAAATAAAACAAAAACTTTTAGAGAAAAAATACACAGTAAAAAAATTTGAAAAGGTTGAGGTATTTTTAGGAAAGAAAAAACTTGTTGGATTAAACGAAGTGCAAATACATAGCGGAGACCCAAGAAAAGCACTTCGCTTTTCTTTGGAAGTTGGAAAACAAAAATTCAAAGAAATAATAGGAGATGGCCTAGTTTTCTCAACTGCATATGGATCTACAGCCTACTACTCTGCTTTGGGATACAAGCCTTTCAAATCTGGTGTAAAAATAGGATTTAATAATCCACACAATATTCCAAGGCAATCAATTCAATTAAAAGGAATAACCAAAATTAAAATCCTCAGAGGATCAGGAATCCTCCTCGCCGATAACCAAAACAATATTCTAAAAGTCAAGGAAGGTCAAGCATTTATAGTTAGAAAATCAAAAGGAGAAGCCCATTTTGTTGTTTTTAAATAATCAATTAAATAGGAGCATACACAATATATAATATGCCAAAATTATCCTTAGATGCTGAAATTGAAAATCTTCTAAAAGAAAAGGTAAATGGACAAAAAAAACTTGAACAAATTTTGGATCTTCTTTTACAAAACAGACATATACGGGGCCTTCAAGATGAGGCAAATAAAGTTGCTATAGTTAGGATGGGATATAATGATCATGGACCTGTTCATGGAAGAATTGCAGCATACAATGCTTTGAGGATATATGATTTACTTGAAATGAAAGGATCTGTACTAGAAGAAAAAATAGGAGACGAAGAAGATTCTAAGGTCTGTATTTTAATGGGTGCTTTTTTGCATGATACAGGTATATCTTTAGCAAGGGATCAACACGAATTATACGGCACAATAGTTACAAGGCAAGCCGTTGAACAAATTCTTAGTACAGTTTACCACGATTCGTATAAGGTTGCAAGAATGGCTTCGCTTGTATCTGAATCTATACTCTGTCACATGGGAACACATCAAGCAACATCTCTAGAGGCTAAAATTGTTGAAATAGCAGATGGAACAGATGTTACTAAAGGAAGGGCGCGCATACCCTTTCATATAGGTCAAGGAGATATACACAAATTTTCTGCATTAGCCATTGAAAATGTCAAAATTGAAAAAGGTACAAAAAAACCACTTAGATTTGAAATTGAAATGGATAATCCAGCCGGTATTTTCCAAGCAGAAGAAATAATGGCCAAAAAAACAAAAGACGCAATGATGGACAAATATGTTGAAATTGTTGCATACATAAAAGGCCAGAGAAAGCCTATTGTGATTTTGTAAATCAGTTGTATGTTATACTATTTAGACACTTCTATTTGGCTCGATTTTTTTGAAAACAGAAATGAACCGGAATTTCCAAAAGGTGAGTGGGCTCATGCACTCTTAAAGAAAATAATTGAAGATGAAAACACAATAATCGTTTCAAATCAAGTTTTGCTAGAACTTGGTGCTATAGGATACAATTCATGGGAAATAGAATTTATGTTCAAATCACTGAAACCGTTTCTTATTTTTGTTGAGGCAACCAAAAACCAAATAGGAAAAGCAAATGACCTTTCCAAGAAAAGAAATATTCCAAAAGGTGATGCTTTGCATGCACTTATTTCAAAAGATAATCGAGCCATTTTAGTTACATTTGATAAACATTTCCAAGAAATAAAGGATATTATTCAGCCAAAAAGGCCTCAGGATCTTATATAGACTTATCTAGCAAATCAAATATTTTTTCTCTTGCTTTATGTAAATCGTCTTCGGATGTTTTTTTCTTTGAAGAGCCTTTAAGATTTGAAAGCTGTTTAAGTATTTCTGTTTTTTCTAGGTCAGAGAGTTTTTCCCTTATTGCATCTCTAATAAACTCTGTTCTAGTTGAGTATCTATTATACGCCAATTTTTGGTCTATTTCTTTTAGAAGCTCATCTTCGAGTTTTAAGCTTATCATTTCCATAATATACTATGTATATACAAAGTATATAAAGATTTTCTACTGTCTTAAGCATTTGAATGGCTAAATGTATAATAGTCTATGAAACACTCCTTAAAAATCACTTCAATACTTATTTGCTTGTTTTTGTTAGCTCAGATTACTGGTTTATTTATTGTTTATCAAGATGTAAAGGTTGAGAAAATTGTTTCGCCAGAAACAGGAAAAATTGAAATAAAAATTTCACATCCAGAAACTGTTTTTGGAGAAAGACCAGATGTAAGAAATTCAGATGCAGTCCTTTTAATTTTAGCGTCTGTTGGAATAGGAACAGGACTAATTTTGGTTATAGTTAAATTTGGATTAAAAATTATTTGGAAAGGTTTGTTTTTCCTTGCAATTTTCTTTTCAATTGGAATTGCACTTGGCACACTTATGTCTGCTGTGTTTGCTGGTTTTATTGCACTTGTTTTGGCTATTTTGAAAACATTCAAACCAAATGTTTTTGTCCATAATCTCACAGAGGTTTTTATTTATTCTGGGATAGCTGTGCTTTTTGTACCTCTTTTAGAGCCTCTATGGGTTTTGGTCCTGCTTTTGGCGATTTCTGTATACGACATGTTTGCTGTTTGGAAATCAAGGCATATGGTGAAGCTTGCTGAATTTCAAATGGGTGTCCAAGCATTTTCTGGTCTATTCATACAGTCTTCTAAATCTAAATTAAAGAAAATTTCGGGAAAATTAACTAAAAGGGGACCAATCAGCAAAAATGTAAGTAACCAATCAGCGGCTGTCCTTGGTGGAGGAGATATAGCTTTTCCTCTTCTTTTTGCAGGCTCTGTGATGGAGTTTTTAATTTTTTCAGGAATGGGAAATTTTGATGCCTTGTTGAGAGGAATTTTGATTTCTGCATTCGCGGCTTTGGCCCTTCTCGGACTTTTTGTTTGGGCAAAAAAAGGAAGATATTATCCTGCAATGCCTTTCATAACAGCTGGATGTGTTTTGGGATATATAATCACAATGTTTATTTAGGCTATTCTAGCCTTTCCACATCTTCCTTGTTTATATTGAAAAATAACAGAACAAAATCTACTCCATTATGATCTGTCCTAAGTTGGACGTCCCTTACTTCTATTACTTTTGAGTTTTTTCTAATCCATTCATTGCAGTTTTTGAAATCCTTGTCTCCTTGAAATCTTCTAGCTTGGAGGAATTTTGAGATTTCCATATTCAATTTTCATCTGTCTCCCATGGATGGTTTCTTTTTCCTGTTTCAACTGCCCATGGATGCGGCTTTTTTGTCTCTGACAAAAATTGACCAAGTTCAAATGGACCTATAGCATGTTTCTTCTCTTTCCAATCCAAATCTATCCATCCCATATTTTCCTCTACTATATGGTAGTTATCTAGTTATTTAAGGTTTTTTGACCTTTTATCTGAAAAAGTAGGCAATATTTATATATTTGTCTGAATAAATAAGATACATGACAGTAAGAAAGTATGATAGAGGTTTAGAGGTAAGTATAGACCAAAAAGACAGGCAAATAATGAATCTTCTTCAAGAAGATGGAAGAATGACTTTGAAAGAAATAGGGAAAAAAGTAGGCCTCTCTATCGATTCTGTGAATAAGAGAGTAAAAAAGCTCCTCGAAACAAACAAGATGCATATAGGTGCATTTATCAATCCAAAGGCTCTAGGATACGAGCTTGTTGCAGGGGTTTCTGTAAAAATAAGCAATGCAAGCGAGGAACAGCGCAACAATTTTATAGACTATCTGGTAAAAAGTCCACATACAATAGAAGTCATAACCACTTTAGGCGAATTTGACATTATCTGTGTTTTCATAGCAAAAAACACAGAAGATTTAGACACAATTTACAGACACATCAGAAGCCAATTCAAGGACATAATCGCAGATTGGGAAAGTTCGATTAATCTGAAAGTGCATAAATTTGAAGAATACTGTCTTTAGTTCCTATTCAATCCACCCATAGTATCTTTCTTCAAATGGAAGCTCAATCCTGTTTATTTGTGTATCTGGATTCTCCAAATCATTCATTTGCAAGAATTTGTCAGACATCGTGTACAAAACATTATCGATGTACATTGATCTCTTGACATCTGTTCCATAGTTGCCCCAGTAGTAGCCATCTTTTTCCAAAACAGACGGGTCTTCAACATGTGTTATTTTTCCCCGAAGCTCAAAGCCTTTTTCAGGTGTCAAAGTGAACACATATGCACCTTGGAAAACATGATCTCCATAAGTGTTTGCCGGGACACCGTTTGGATATTTTTCAGAGTCTATTTGTGAAACAGAAACTGGTATAACCAAAAGGTTCTTTTCTTTATCAAATAAGAAAGCTCTGTGATCATAAAGCGCAGGCGATTCTGTACCTCTGCTTCCTATGTTGAATTTTGAAATTTCTTTTGGTTTTGTTGGGTCAGAGACGTCAAAAAGGGCAAGTTTAACCCCTTGATACCAAGCAAAATCACCTTCTTCTGCTTCAGTAGCTTCTTTTCCTACACCAATTATCAAATTTTCAGAGTAAGGATGCAAATAATCTGAGTATCCTGGTATTTTCAACTGACCTAAAACTTTTGGGTTTGTTGGATCAGAAAGATCAAAAACAAACAAAGGATCGACTTTTTTGAAAGTTACTAAATAGCCCCTATCGCCCATGAATCTTACTGAATATATACTTTCACCAGGAGCTAAATTTTCAAGCTTTCCTACAACATCCAATTTATCGTTTAAAATATACACATTATTTTGCGTATCACTTCCACCCCTTGAAAGTTGTCCGCTTGTTGTTGCTATTCTGAAAAACCCTTTATTCTCATCCATTGAAAATTGATTCAAAATGTGACCAGGAACATTACCCTGATATTGATATTTTATGTCACCTTTATCGATTGATATTCTATGTATGATTGTTTTTTCGTCTCTAAGTACTATAGGCGATCTGATCACAGAATCTATTGTACTGACAACTGGATCCTGATCGCTTACAGAATATTCATAAGATGTTTGAGTTATGTAAATATTTCCTTGTGAAACATACAAATTGTCTGAGCCACCTGTTAAAAATATTTTGCTTTTAATATCCCTTGTTTGATCTTGTGTATTGATTGAAAGAATAGTTGTGAATCTGTAGTAAGATGATGGGATATCAAAATAGGATATATCACTGACAGTGCAGCAAACCTCTTTTTCATTATCACTTATCAAAGGAATGACAGGATCCCTATCTCCATAATAGTATGTATCCTTGTTTATCAAAACATATACATAGTCACCTATCATTCTTGAATTGAAGTAAGATCCTTCTGCATGTATATTTCTCTCTAAAACAGGATTAGATCTATCAGATAAATCATAGATTTTTACAAAAGCAATTTGTTCATATCTTGGATAATAATCTGGAACTATCATCATTTTTGAAACAGTATCTGAAGGTTCTTGCTGAGCCTCTATTGGCTTATTTTCCCAGCCAAAAACAACAAGTTTATCCTTGTTGATGAAAATTTCATTTACTCCGCCGCTAATGTTTATTTGAGATAAGATTTTTGCTTTTTCTGCTGGAAATGCATCTATTATTGAAATAATTGAATCAGAAACAACATAAATATACCTACCATCTGATTTAACTATATCAGCTTCGTCAACACCCTCTACCTGAATATTTGTTGTTGAATAAGACTGACCACCAGAAGATGCAGCATCCTCGACCATCATTGGAGCCATTATTCCAATATCTTTAGTTAAAAAATAGTCATATCTACCATAGCTCTGAGATGATTTTTCCAAAAATGCTTTTAGTTCACTTAAAGATGTAAAGGTTTTCAAATGTTGAGGCTCAACACCACCAGGAATTGGCATCTTTTTGTATGTATAATAAGCGAATACACTTCCTAAAATTATACCCACTAAAACTAAGGCAATTACAACTTCTTTGATGCCTGATTTTGAATATCTTGATTTCATACAAGTATTTGTTGCGATCTAGATATAAACCATATACTGTTTTTCGACGGTTTCAACCGAATATCACTCGAGTACTTGTGTTGCACCATGACTTTTTTTATCTCTTTCTAGCCTATAAATGGAACCATTTGTGTCGTTTATGAAGTCTGCTATTGAATCCTCATGTGTTATCAAAAATACCTGTTTAACAAATTCAGATATTTTATCTTTTAGAACATAGGAAAAATTGCTTATTGCGCTTGCATCTAAATTGTGAGTTGGCTCATCCAAAATAAGCCATTTCAAGTTAGGTGTGAAAGCCAAAGAAAATGCAATTCGTAGAGCAAGGCAGCATAGTGTTCTTTCACCACCTGAAAGCATTTCAACCGGGACCCAATTATTTCCAACTCTTGTTTCTAAAATATAGTCATCGTCTATTTTGAGCCTCACAGATTCCAAGTCGTCATATGGATAGAGATCGTTCCAAATCTTTTCCATTATTAAATTCACATTTTTCAAAAATTCGGTTCTCAAGATTTCTTGTGTCAATTCAATTGATTTGACAAATTTGGAAATCTCATCAACATACTTATCGGTCTTACCAACATCTACTCTATATTTTTCCAACAAACCGAACCTCTCTTTAAGGCTAGTATATATTGTTTTGTTTTTCACTTCAATCTGTTCCAATCCAGAAATTTTCGCAATTAAAGTAGCCTCTTTTGATTGTAGAATGGCAAGCATTTCTCTTGTATTTCTTATCTCATTTTCATTTATCAATGGCTTCAATGTTTTTATCCTATTTTCAATATCCGCTTTTGCTAAATTGTTTTTTTCTACCTTTGATTTTAGATCGGCTAATACATCAAATTCAGACAACAAATTTTTTAATTCGTAAGTTCGCTTCTCAAAAGCTTTTATCGAGCTTTTTATATCATAGACCTCTTCCGTCAAATTTTCCAAATTCTTTACACAGGAATTTACTTCTGATCTCAAAACATCTTCTTTTTCTTGTCTTGATTTAATAAGCTGCTGTCGCTTGTTTTCATTTATTTCAGATTCACAAACATGACATTTATTTCCCAAATTTAAGATATCTCTAACTTCTTTTGTTATCAGCCTCAATTCGGTGTTAAGCGATGATATTTTTTCTCTCTTTTCATCATGTTCCCTTTCTTTTGATTTTAGAACCTCTTCAAATTCCTTTATTGATTTTTTTGTTTTATCCAGCTCATTATCAATTTCGTATAGATTTAATTCTGCCAGTTTTTGTGTTTTTTGACTAAGTATATATTCAATTTCCTTTAGGCTGTTTTCTATTCCTATTAGCAGCTTTTCGTTTTTAACAAGCTCTTTCCAATTATTTTCAATTTCATAAAGTTTTTTGGATGTATTATTCTTTTCCTCTTTTGCTTTTTCTAATTCTTCAACATATTCCTTTTCCCTTTTTACTATTTCATTTAATTCTGTTTCTATTTTTTTTAGTTTTTCCTCAAGATTTTCTGTTTCCAAATCCTTTATTGTTTTCAGTTTTTCCTTTTTCCTTTCTATCATGTTGTTTTTGATTTTTGTTATCGATTCTCTAGCTCTTTCAAACCTATCAACTTTAAGCATTTCATCTATGTATTGCATTCTTTTTCCTTTTGGTAT
The DNA here is from genome assembly GCA_964410585.1 of uncultured archaeon. Classification (GTDB taxonomy): domain Archaea; phylum Aenigmatarchaeota; class Aenigmatarchaeia; order QMZP01; family JACQNV01; genus CAYPFW01. Next base: position 196,428 of record CAYPFW010000001.1, read on the forward strand.
TGTCAAAAAATAGTCGATATTGTTTTGTTCTGAATAAATTGCACGAGAGAAAAGAGAATAGTCTATTTTCAAAAGATTCTCAACATAATCTGTGACGTTTGTTGGACTAATGTCCAAAAGTTTTTCATTTTCTCTTATTTCTGCATATGTGGTCCCCTTGCCTCTTTCTATTACCCTTTTGATTTTGTATTTGTTTCCATTGACAAGGAAATCCAACTCTATTTCAGACTTTTCCTGTCTATTTGGTTTGTTCATTATAAGATCGTCCAAACCTATTTTTCTAGAATTGTGCAGAGGGAATGTACCAAAGAGAGCAAAGCAGATAGAATCCATTACAGAAGATTTTCCAGACCCCATTATACCAACAAGTGCATTTACTCCTGGAGTAAACTGAAAATCTGATTCTAAATGCGATTTCCAATTCTTGAGAGAAACTTTAGAAATCATAGTAGTATAATATAGTACAAAGACTTTTCTTCTTTTCTATTTCGGATTTTGACTCAAAATCTTATAATAGACAAAATAAATAGAATTCCACCTAATATGTATAAAATCTGAAGCTTTCTGTATGATTTTTCCACATCATCTTTCATCCTTTTGTGCTCAACAAAAACCAATGCACCGAAGACAATTGATAACCATGCAAGAAGATTTAGAAAACCTATTCCAGCTAGATATAAAATCACCAAACCAGCCAAGCCAATCAGACCTTGGGAAATTCTTTTCATTTTTTTGAGGCCGAGCTTTGTTGAAGTTGTTGTGACAAAACCTTTTTTATCGTCTTCTATATCCCTTACCTGGAGAAGGATGTGACCACTTGCTGAAATAAAAAAAGGAACAAGACCCAAAACATGTTGAGCCAAGTTTATTTGGATCCCGGAAACAAAAAGAGCCAAGTAAAATGGAATCCAACCATACCCTATACCATTCCAAATTGTCTCAAAAAATGGCCTTTCTTTTATTCTGATTGGTGGTGCCGAATACGTGAAAACCATGAAGTTTGCAAACAAAACAAGGAGCAAAGAATTTGAATTTAAGAAAAAACTAAGAAAAATAGAGGCTAAAACAACTACTAAGCTGAATACGGCTGCTGTCTTTTTTGAAATTTTTCCAGCAGCGACAGGAAACCTATACAATTGCTTGCTTTTTCTGTCTGTTTCAACATCAAAATAATGGTTAATTGTTATTGAAGATGTACAAAGCAAAATTGCAATAATTGCACCGATAAAGTGTTCAAAAATAATTCTTTGTGAAGCCAAAGCACCAATTAAAAAAATAGCTAACCCAAAAGCCCACAAATTTGGACGGACAAAGTGGTTCCAATCGTTTAGAGATGACATATTATATTTTTTTTATAACTCCGGGATTTGGCTCGTAACAAATTCCTCCAGAAAGCAAATCATCTATAACAGCTTCTATGTCTTCTGGTTTTGCCTTGACATTTTTTAGGATTTTTGTGTATTCGATTCCAGTTTTGCTTTCCTCAATCATTTTCAAAATTTGGTCTCGTAGAGAATCTAGTTTTACTGCTGGTTGAGACGTAGAAACTTTTTCTTTTATTCCATGCTTTTTTGATTTTGCTAAAATTTCCAATTTTCTAAGAAGCTCTAAATTTGGGTCGTCGATTTTTTGGACAATTTCATTTGTCAGATAAACCTCACCGTTGTATTCCCTGACTTTTCCAACAATATCTATCATATCGCCAACATTCAGGTTTTGAAGATTTTTTGTATCTTTCCAAGCCTTTACTCTTATTGTGTCTGTACCGTCATCCAAAGTAGCAGAAGCAAATTCTTTGTCATCAGAAACAAATCTGTTCACAACAGTTGCTAAAATTCTTACACGTCCTATTTCCTCCCCATATTCTGATATTAGGACCTTTTGACCTTCCTTTTCTTCAATTTTTCCATTTACCAAATCTGAAATTTTGACTTTTTTTGCTACTTGTCTTTTGAATTGTTGTTTTTGCTCTACCATAGCTATCCTTTTCTTTTCAGAAAAGAAAGGTATACCGTACCCAAAAGAAAACGGTTTACAAATCAAAACGAAAAGTAATGAAAGAATTGGAATCTGGATTTATATTGTTTTAAGACTTGGAAGATTTCCAAAGAAGTTCAAACTGTTTCTTGTGAGCCTCGTAGACGTTTTTGTTGTTGATTATCAGAAGTATAGGTTCTTTCTCTGTCCATTGTGTAATCGCAACCTTCTTGCTGTAGATCCAAATAACGTTTGGGTTCAAAAATTCATTTGACACGTATCTTACTTCCTGATTTTTTATTTTCAGAAAAGGGTTTTTCTTAGCTCCAAAGTCCACAATATTTTTTATTTTTGTCCCATTTTTGATCAATAAGTTCTCAAAAATTTTTAGATTTTCAGGATGCTTGTCAAAATAATATCCTCTAGCACCGATGAAATAAACTTCTTCACCTGTTTGTGCAAATTCTTTATGATTTTCCCATAAAGGACCAAATCCTCTCAATGTTTCTGTTTCGGGATCCCATAAACCATCAAAGTAAGCTTTGAAATTTTTATACAAAGTTGGAGACTCTATTTCAAAACATACCATTTCTTCTTTTTCCCATAAAAACATCAGAACTTTGTTGTCCCTGTATAGGTTGATTTGCATTGGGCTAGAAAATTTAAAAGGCAATCTTTTAATCCCAGTTATTTTCATTTCAGGATCTCCTGCATGTATAGGGAGATTTTTTATTTCTTCAAAATATTCTGGTATGCAAAGCAAATTGGCTTTAATTTTTCTTCTTATCCTTTCTTTGTGATAATCAGCAAACCAGTCCCTTAACTTTTTCCCACCAAAACCATATCCAGCACCAAGAACAAAATACTCATCTCCTATTTTCATCTCATCCATCATGGAAGCAAATTTTTCTGTGACTGCATCAAATCCTTTGTATATTTTCACATCCCGATTCCAGAGAAGATTGAAGTAATTTCTGAACGAGTCTGCAAGAGTCTTGTTTTCTATATGGAAGAGAAAAGGCTTCTCAGCAAACACACGTATATCGACAATGTTCCCAAAAATATCAATATCAGCAGGCGTCTCAAGCTCTTTTGGTAAATATTTTGATTCTGTTAGCCCGAGTTTTTCTCTTTCTTTTCCCAATTTTCTTATAGACTCGCTCCACAACAGCCTTGCCCTTATACCTGCTTTAACACGTCTATTGTGATAACTTTCCCAATATGATTCTAGAGGCTTGTGTGAAAACGGAGATGCACCTAAAATAAGAATTTCTTCCCCTTTGTTTAAAATTTTCAGTGACCTATCTCTTGCCGTTTTGATACCCTTCACACCCTCCAAAACATAGGCTTCTTGTTTTTGTTTTGCTAACTCTTTTTTCTTTTTGAGATCTGGGAGAATTTCTAAAAGATTTTCCTCCCTTTCCCTTAAAACATCTAAAAGGTTTTCAGGGTCAGCTGCCTCAAAAAATCTGATCCCATCCTTGACAACATAGCTAACCATTCCTTGATCAATTAGTCTTTGGAGAATCGAATAAACAGTAGCTTTGTGCAGGCCGGATTTTTTGATAATTTGTCCCGTAGTTGTCGATCCTGTATCTAAGAGTATTAAATAAACTTCAGCTTCCCTTTCCGTGAGTCCAAGGCTTTGTAGGATTTTTGTATTCATAGTAGTATAGATTTAGACTACCAAAATATAAAAACTTTACAGGTATCTATAAGTGGTGAAACTGAATGTCTTACAAACCCTTAGAAGATCGCCTTGTACTTCGAAATCCCAACACAGGCACCATCGTTGGAACACTTCCTATCGACGTTGTTGCGCTACCCGAACGCACAGTCCAACGATACGGAACCCTAACAGTAACAGAACTTCGTCAGAAGGTTGTTGAGCTTGAAGCGAAATGTAGGTACTTTGAAGATATGCTATGGTCAGATGCTTCAAAAACAGAGAGAAAAGACCTGAGAGATAAAATCGCAGAATGCCTCGATACGCTAGACTACCGCTTTAGAGCATCACCTTTGGTTGATCCTGATATGCTAGACTACTCTTATCCTGTAATGGATCTGGAATCTAGTCAATTGTGGTTCGAGCACTTGAATGCCGAGATTGAAGTCTTGAAGATATGGAAACGATATGCAATGGGACTGCAAAATGAACACGATGCGCTTATAGAACATCAAAAAATATCATCCAATAGGTCACGGCTTCCACCTCAAACAGAAAAACCAGAAATCTGTCAATATTCTCTCGAACAGAGCTTGCGCATGTTTAAAGTGAATGAAAAGTCAATCCCAGAATCTATCGAGAGACTTGTGAAGAATTTTCAAGCAGCATATATAAGATGCAGAACCGCACTTGCCGAAGCTGATCATAGACAACCTGAGGAATGTACAGAAACCAAAAAAACTGAAAAAGAAGACACAACACTTCTGAGAACACGATCCCCATTTACATCTTGGGTTTTTTTCTGGGGAACATATCTTTTGTATGGCCCAAAGGACGGCCTTGAAAGGGTCCACGCATATACTATCTCTCTTGATGCGCTGGAAAGTGATCTTAGCAATCAGTTAAAATTTAAATTAAAGGGTGAAGAGAAATTGAAATCGCTCACACAAGAACTGAGAGATAGGTATTCGGAGATTAGTCGGGTGCAATTTGAATTGGAAGGCAATGTCAGTGATTTAGAACCCTGGATGCGATATGCACACAAGCTAGAAAAAAAGATTACCCAGATTCGTGAAGCGATCAAACAACAGAGAAGAAATAAACGACTGAATAGAAAGTCGCAAGAAAATGTGGCAACTGATTCCGTGTTCCAGAGGCGAACAGAGAAAGGACATGTTCCTACATTTGAAGAGATGGAAAGAGATGATGACCTTGAAATAGACGATGATTTCCTTTCGAGACCTGATGGATTTCTTGATCTACTAGAAGAACAAAAGCGATCTGCAGCTATCACTTCAACACCTAGTGCTTCTAATGAAGCTCCAAAACACGTTCCTTATAATTCAGGGTATAATCCAAGTTATGATTACACAGATGAGGTTGCTATTTCAGAACGTCGTGATAGGGAACTTGAAAAAGCTAAGAGAGCACGTGAAAGGGAGGAAGAAGAACAATTCAAAAAAGAACGTAGAGAAGATTATAGAAGGCATAAAGCTGAACGAAATAAAGGCAAACCGCGCCATAAATGGATTTAGTGATATGACAGAAAAATACTATGCTTTACCCTTGCTGGGAAACGGAAACTATTCGGATATTGGAGAAGTTGTTGTAAGAAAGAATTTAACTACAAAATTTAGAAGGGTGGGAGCTGATGTCTACCATATTCTAGAGGATCAATAATATGTTTAAAAAACTTTGTCTAGCATTGGCCCTTGTTGCAGGATGTGCAGCACCGACAAATAAACATTCGTCATTAGAATTGATAAGAGACCAGAGAGAATTTACATCAGTAACTGCACAAGGTGGTTTTAATTTAGGCGAGACAAGATTTTTTGGAAACTTGGATTTGAACTCACCATACAACAGGGCAGATACGTCGGATCTAGCAAGATTCAATGGAAGAGCAAGATTAGTAAGGCCTGTTTACAACGGTTTTGGTTTGACATCAGAATACAAAGCTTTTAGTGGAGACAATAATGATGTTGCTGGTTTTGGTGTTTCATATTCACCAATTAAAGGGATTGAAGTAAGAACCTATCCTTTGAAAACAGACGGAGAAACAAAAGAAATTTGCCTCTCGTTTGGTAGGGTTTTTGAGGCTGGAAAACTTGACCCATATGTGCGCGGGTTTTTCGATTTTGGAAAATCAAAACAAAACTATTCTGTTGGAGAAATACAGCTTGGTTTAAAAACAGAAAATGGTTTCAGGGTTTTTACTGAACTTAGGCATTCTGAAATGGAAAGAAGAAATGGAATAAAAAGTCCAGCGGCTTCTTTCGGTTTGGGTTTTGACTTCTAATTATTGTCCAACAGCCAATCTATCTACTAGTCTTTGTTTAAAAATTTCCCTGCCAAGTCTCTCATTTTCCTTTCTCATTTTTTCTTGTGTATCTGAAACAGAATATTCAACGCTCCTATATTCGACATATACTGTACCATCATCATGTATAAAGAAGATACCATAACAAGCTCTTGGCGAACCATGCCTTGGCTGACCAACTGAACCGAAATTAATGATTCTTTGAGTAACAAAGCCGTTTGTGTTTGTGGGTGGATTAATTTGAATAGATTTTTTCCCAAAGGCATTATAATCAAGCTCATCTAACCAAGTAAGCTTCAGATCATTTACTTGAATAGGCTCCCCCCCTATATACTCAATTTCTCCCTTTGCTGAAAGCGGCAGATGAGAATGACCAACAAACCCTATTGGTACTTGAACTATTTGTCCTTCAACTTGTGTTCTCATAGACATAAGGGCATCTTTGAGATCATTTTCATCTAAAATATAAATGTCCTCAAAACCCGAATCTGCTACAAATCCTTTTCTTTTGTAACTTATCCAATCCTCTGCTGGACAAAAGCTGCCATGAACAAGGCCAAACCTTCCCTTTGGATCAAAAACAGGGGAAGGTCTTAAACCTTCTAAATATGATCTATTTTCTGGACTTCTTTTTAGAACACTTCTATTATGCATTGCTGCTAAGCGTGCAACTGGTTTAAATCCTTCATAATCGCCTGCCAAAACAGCTCTGTCATGGTTACCTAAAACAGTTTCAAACCCTTCTGATCTTATGATCTCTACACATTCTTTTGGAAATGGACCATACCCTACAACATCGCCTAAACAAAACTTCCTATCATAAACAACACCTTTCGGATCGTTTCTAGCGTGGTCTAGGACAGCTCTTAAAGCAGGTAAATTAGAATGCACATCACTGATAACCAAATATCGTTCCATTCGTAGAATTAGTAGAAAGTTTTAAAAGGGGATCAAACTATTAAAAAAATTTCAATCCTTCAGCAGCTGTGTCTTCTGATCTAGAATAAGTTGGCGCTTGTTGAGGTTGCTGAGAATAGCCTGAAGATGAGTTTAGTCCGGCATTAACACCTGAAATATCTCGTTTTTTGTCCTCAAGATTTTCGTGCACTAATCTAGAGAATTTTTCAACACAAGCCCTGCAAACATAAAAAACTTTTATCACAGCTTTCAAAGGGCGAGTTTCTTCTAAAATTTTCACAAGTTCTTCTTCAGAAATATAAGTGCCTCCACCACATTTAGGACAGAATATAACAATCACCTATATAATATATTGTCCTTCACCTTTTATAACCTTAAAAAACTTGCTTCTAAATCTGTTTATGAGTCCAATAAATTCCTTGAGCCCTCTGGACGGAAGATATTCTAAACAGACATTGGATCTAGCCACTGTTTTTAGTGAAAGAGGCCTGATAACATACAGAACAAGAGTTGAAGGTGAATATTTAATTGCTCTCTCAGAACGTGGAATAGCGAGGGGATTCACACCCGAGGAAAGGGGTTTGATCCGCTCTCTTTCTGATATACATACACAAGATACAGAAACTGTGAAACAAATAGAGGTAGCAGGATACGAAGACATACCGCCAACAAACCACGATGTCAAAGCAGTTGAATATTACCTAAGAAAAAAACTAGCAGACACGAGTCTGTCTGATTGTTTGCATTGGATTCATTTTGCCCTGACATCTGAAGATGTTAACAGTTTTGCTTATGGATTGATGATTTCAGATGGTTTGGAAAAAATCCTACTTCCTTCTTTGGAAACTTTGTATACAACAATAGAAGCTTTAGCAGATAGATACAAAGGTTTACCAATGCTTGCGAGGACGCATGGCCAACCAGCATCTCCAACAACTGTTGGAAAGGAATTCAAAGTATTTTCTTCAAGGATTGAAAGGCAATTGGACCAACTCAGAAAATACGAAGCTCCAGTAAAGTTGAATGGGGCAACTGGAAACTATAGTGCTCATGTAGCTGCTTTCCCAGATGTGGACTGGATCCAATTCACTCAAGATTTTGCAGAAAGATTTGGTGAAAGAAAAATAAAACTCATCCCGACTTTGGTGACAACTCAAATAGAACCACACGACAGGTACGCAGAATTGTTTGACAATCTAAGAAGAATAAATACAATCTTGATAGACTTTGCCCAAGACATGTGGAGATACATCAGCGATGATTGGATTGTACAAAAACCAAAAGAAGGTGAGGTCGGCTCATCAACAATGCCACACAAAGTCAACCCAATTGATTTTGAAAATGCAGAAGGAAATTTTGGTTTAGCAAATGCTATGTTTGATTTCTTTTCTAGAAAGCTTCCTGTTTCCAGACTTCAAAGAGATCTTTCAGATTCAACTGTTTTGAGGAATATTGGATCTGCTTTTGGACACGCTCTAATCGGTTACAATTCCTTGCAAAGGGGCTTGGGGAAAATCCAAGTGAATGAAGGAAAAATCTTGGAGGATTTAGATCAGCACCCCGAAGTTATTTTAGAAGCTGTTCAAACCATTTTGAGACGAGAGGGAAAACCAGATGCCTACGAACAACTCAAAGGATTTAGCAGAGGAAAAAAATTAACAACAGAAGATATCCAAAGGTTTATAGAGAGTCTCGATGTTCCAGAACCTGTAAAAGAAGAAATGAGAAAAATAAATACAAGAAATTATATCGGACTGACTGAGAGATTAGTTGATTCTTAAATCTGAATAGCAAAGGTTTGTTCTGCTTTTGGTCCAACAGAAATTAGAGATATTGGTTCATCTGCCCTAAATTGAATCTGTCTTACATAGTGTTGAGCCTGAATTGGAAGATCCTCAAACCTTCTGACACCGCTTATATCTTGTGACCAACCTTCAAATGTTTCATAAATAGGTACAACTCTTTTCCAATCGCCTCTTTTCATTGGTATAGACACTAAATTGCCAGTAGGATCTTTGTAGTCAACGCAAACTTTAATTTCTTTTAATCCACTGAGCACATCTAATTTTGTCAATGCAATAGAACTAAAACCATTTGCCTGATTGACTCTAACAGCATAATTTAGCAGGTTTGCATCGAGCCAACCACATCTTCTGGGTCTTCCTGTTGTTGCCCCATACTCTCCGCCTCTTTCTCTCAAAAAGTCTCCTGTTTCACCACCCAATTCAGTTGGGAAGGGTCCTTCACCTACTCTTGTTGTGTATGCCTTTGCAATTCCAATTCTAAAATCAGTAGATAGTGGTGGTCTTGAAGGATGAGATGCAGTTGTCCAAGGATATGATCCCCATTCAACATCCAACATAACTGCTTGAGCACCTTCAAGTATCCATGGTTCAGAAGTAGAACCAATTAACATAGGACAACTATCAACAAGGAAGGGCCGTAAAGCGTGTCTGGCCTCTCTATAATCATCCAAATAAGCAGCTATATCAAATTTTCTTCCTGTTTCTTCTTGATTGTTTCTTAAAGCTTCTGCAAATGCATCTTCGTCTAAAAATTCAGCAAAAGTAACTCCTGTTCTAAGTGCTCTGTCAGCATATGTTGGACCTATCCCATTTCCTGTTGTTCCTAATCTGTTTTCTCCAAACCTTCCACCTTTCCATCCATCCTCTGTTCTGTGAAATAGCAAAGTTACGCTAGCTCTTCCATCTATTCCAAAATTGTCTGGGGTAACCGGATAACCATTTTTTTCAAAGTCTCTTATTTCATCAACCAAACGTTTTGGTTCTAAAACAACTCCAGGAAGACTGAGATTGTAAACCCCCTGCCTAGTTATACCCGAAGGTATTTGATGAGAGATAATTTTTATTCCTGCTGGTGTCACAATTGTGTGCCCTGCATTTGCCCCGCCTTGATATCTTGCAACAACTTTTGGATTTCTAAAATCAGTTTCGCTAAGAGGATCTCTATATCCAGAATTAAATATATAATCAATTACCTTTGCCTTCCCTTCGTCTCCCCACTGTAGACCACAAACCCCCAATACAGCCATCTCTAAAATATACATCTAAATAATTTAAGCCTTTCTGTGAATTTTTGAAAACATAAATAGCTTACTATCAAGTCTAAAACATGACAAAAACCCTACTAATAGTGGATGACCTAAAAGCCAATCATGCACTGATTAAACAAAATTTGTATGGTAGATCATATAGGATTTTAAGTGCATATGATGGTGAAGAAGGTCTTAGAGAAATAGAAAAAGAACAACCAGATCTTGTTCTTTTAGATATGAGAATGCCCAAGGTGGATGGAAGAGATGTGCTTAGAACACTTGGTACAGCATATCAAAAACCTGTTATTGTTTTCACAGGAGAACCTCTTACAATAGAAGACTTTGAAGAATATCCATATGTAGTAGCTGTTTTCGATAAAAATGCGTCTGGAGAAAAAATAGCAACAGCGATAAATGGGCTAATTGGAGATGTTGAACCAACTGGAGAGATGTGATTAGAAAGGAAAACAATCTCCTCTTACAACTAATTTTTGTGGGCAATCTGGAATTCTTAAATTCCTTAGACCTCTATCCAAATCATAGAAATAGTCAGAAACAAATTTTGTATATCTAATTACGTCATTATCGGTTTCCATTGATGTTTTATATATTTTTTTGTGATCCCAAGCATCCCATTTGTCTATATTTTTTGTTGTTATTTGAACTTCTACAGTTTCTCCCTGAAATTCCATAATATATTTTTTTGCTCTGAATCCCTTTGCTCCACCAGTTTGGAGAGTGTTTTTCGCAATAGAGTTTTCGCTATATGGGATTATTATATTTCTATATCTGTTCTCAAATTCTTTTGAAATAGATTCAAGTTCATTCAAGTTTTCTGCAACTATTCTTTTTCTTACCCAGTCACGTATTCCTGATTTTATTTCAATCTCTGTTATCCCACTTATTAATTTTTGTTCTGTTAATACCCTATCTTTTTCGAGCTTCATGAAAGCGGAAACAGATGTTTTTGGGCTACCCTTTACTTTTCCTGGCCATATAATATTCAATTCTTGGTGGAGTTTAGTACTAACTCTTGACAAGGGAATCTTTACTCTTCGTATTTTTTCCAAAACGTCTTCAACCTTTGTCAGAGCAACTTTGTTCCCACTTGAAACAAGTTTTGATACTAATGGCGTTTTAATTGAAAATCTTTTTGTTAAAAGAAGTATTGTTGGGCTTTTTGGGGTCTGCTTTAATTCCAACCTTATTAATTTTATCAAAGCTGTTTTTGTGGAAGTTGTTGTAAACCTAACAACTTTACTCCCACCCATTACTGGAGCTATTCCAGACATTGTTATAGCTGTATCAATTTCATCATACGCCTCTAGCCAACTCACAACTTCGTCCTCAGATACATCTGTGCCAATAGAATCTTGAGCCACATTCAACATGTCTTTGATGAAAGAGTATGTAGAAGATGCAAATTTGGCAGCCTTTTCTTTTAATGTTGGTGCATCTTCCGGTTGTGAAATGTAATAAATATTTTGAGAGAGGGCATTTACTTCAATAAAAGGTTTTACTCCATATTTTCCATTTTCAAAATATTCTATTCTACTCCCATCTGCAAATGTTATTATACCATCTCCTGCTTTTCCGTTCTGTTCCACTGTTTTTGGCAGACCTAAAAATGGTTCAAACAGGTCATATAGGATAAAAAGTTCACCTGCAATTGATACAGGTGATTTTCCATCTTTCAAATAAATAATTTTGGCCACTCTTCCAGTGTATATGTTCTGAAATTCAACGTATGTATGGGTTCCAGCATCTATTTCATTGCTTATTGGTACATAATATCTCCATCTCTCTGCATCATTCTCCTCTGGAGAATTTGTTCCAACAATGCCACTTACAGGAACATCGTTTTGAGCTTTTTTAATAAATTCGTACCAAATTCCAGATCCAAACCTTACTCTCTGTCCTTTTTCAAAAGACGTAATTGCACTAAACCATTTAGTTCCATCTGACCTTATTTTTTCCTCAGTAAAAACAAATCTAAATCGATCTCGTAGATATGAGAGGCTTTTTATATCTGACGATTTTGTACATAAGGGTTCTTCTCCAGTCCCCCTAAAATCATTACATGAATCGGCAGCTTGTCCTCTGGTCATTGGCGAAAACTCTTCAAAAGTAAGTTCGTTTAGATCTGAAATATCAGAATATATGCTTTCATCTTCTTCAGAAGACCATCCCAAAACACTTGTCGGTGGATCATAAACAGGTGATTGCGCTGACATAGTAATTGGTGATGATGAACCAGATCCTGAATTTGTATTCGCACATCCCTTTACATATTCAAAAAGTCTTCCGGAAACAGCGTTCCACCTTTTGTCCATGAATTCTTTTTGGAAAGATTGTGGATCAATATAAGTAGACCACATTGCTGTGCTAGCTGCATCTTGCCAAAACATCTTGAGCGCTATCTCGCCTTCGGCGTCTTTGTATTTTCCGCTTCCCCAAGGACCATACTTTATTTCATTTGCCCACTTGAAAAATTCAAAATCAGTCAGTAAAGAATTCCATGTACATGTAGCTGAAATTGAAACTGATCCACTTCCAGAACTCGATTGTTGAACTGGAACGATGCTTGTTATTTTATTGTTGTCCAAATACATGTTTCCATCTGAATACAAAATAGAATCACCATTATCTGCAGATCGGATAGATAATCGATAGTTATCAAACTTTCTTACAATTCTAGATTCTGCATCTTCAACCCAAAACCATTGTTTTGATCCATCGTTTCCGTTGAAAACAAGGTTAACAGGATAATCTCCGCTTTGAAGTTTCTGTGCTCGTATATCGAAAACAATTTTGTCTCCTTCCACCTTTCCAGGAATTTCTAATTGAGACCATACATTTGAATATCCAATTTTCAAAACAAATTGTCCTGGAATATTTTCAAAAATCCTTTCTTGGCTTATTCCATTTGCTATTTTGCTCACTTTGTTATCTGTCCACTCTTTAACAAGTAGTTTCCCGTCATCTATTTGTACATGATAGAAATTCAAAACATCTGTTCTTATTGGATCTGGGTTAGCTGTCGAAGGTTTTGTTTGAACCCATCCCCAATTAACTGGAACATCTGTCCCAGGACCATTAAATGGTTTAAGCTCATTGCCCTGTTTTAGTATAACAAGGTGAGTTCCTATGTATCCCTCTGAATTTTTTACATTTGTTTTTACAAATGGAAGCATTGGAGACTGCCACAACCACTCGCTTTTGTCTGTAAATATGTCTCCTACATACAAACCATCTGGGAAGCCATTGAAATCAATAGTTAATGTTGATCCTTCTTTTCTTACAGGAACCCACTTCTGCCATTTGTCAAACTCACCATCAAAATAGAATGCCCTATCTGTTGTACCTAAAGGGTATTTTGTATATTTTCCAACATTATCCCAAGCGTTTATTTTGTCAACATATGAAACTGTGAAAATTAAACCACCATTATAGTTTGTGTTTTTCGGACTAATTGCAATATCCTCCTGTGGGACAAAAGTTGGTGGATTTATGTATGGTACATCAAAGACAAAAGTTGTTCTAGGGACTTTATCTCCAGTAAATTGAACAAGTTGTCCATTCTTTTTCTCAACAACTATCCAATAGCTTCTTTTCCCGTTTCCTTCGTCTTCATTTCTCACAAATTTCTGATTTTGGTTCCAAATCCCAACCCACTCATCGTTTGGTGTATCAATTGCAAAGGCGTAGACTCCATCTGGTTTTGAGGACAGATCCAAAACAAGTTTTGTCCCAATCAAAGGAAGCTTTATACTCCTCATCCATGCATCAAATGGACCAGCTGCTCTAAACTCTTTTCCTACTAAACTATCCGGAACAAATTTCTGATCATTTTTGTAGAGTGCATTTTTGTAAATTTCTATTTCCATTTTCAGACCATTTATTTTTATTCTGTTGTCATCAATATGATCATTTAGTAAAAGCTTGTTTTTGTCAACTTGTTTATCTGTCTGCTTTATTCCTGTTTCTGTTTTTTCAAAAACAAGATAGATTGAACCGTCTGGCTCTAGTCTTATGTTTTTTGGGTCATTGTTGCTCAAACCTAGCCAGTAAGAATTGGAATCAGGCGAAGCCTGATTCTGGGTACCTCCATCGTCTGAAACGAACCCACCACCAAACACAAATCCAATTGGATATTTTTCATCTGACAAATCAACAAAAATGTTTCCAGAGGAATCAACAGAAGCTGGGATCATCTTTTTCCAGCCATCAAAATATCCTGTGAAATAAATATTTTTTCCAATTGGATTGTAAGTTGTCTCTTGTCCATTTTTGTACCAAATTCTTTTATCAGAATATTTCACAGTTAGCTTGTTTCCCTGGACCAATAAATCAGCACCGTCAACCCAATCTTTCAAAACATTCCCAGTTACTAAAGTAGGATTTTCAGAGGCAGGATATGGTTTTTTGTTTTGGATGTTTACAATTATTTTATTTGAGCCTGCTGCTGCTTTTATCAGGCCACCGCTTTCTTGAGATATCCATAACCACTGTCCTTTGCAAACAGGTGAACCATCTTCTGAATATTTTATATCAAAGACGTAATTTCCGTCTGGAAGATTAAAACTGGATATATCAAAAACAACTTGGTCGCCACTAATTGTTCCTATAATTGCCTGGTCATTTGACCAACCTTCAAAAGTACCAACCAATCTAAATTTCCCACTTCTTTGCTCAAAAACTGTCCCTGATTTTTCAGAATAACTCCCCGATTTTGTATAGCAATCCTCGTTTGAATTTGAATTTATATCAGAAACAGTGAGTTTGCTGAACCCATCGATGACTAACTTTTCGTTTTGTATGAAAACATTCATTTGGTTCAAGTATGGTTGATCTAAAAGCTTTAAAGAAAGGGGCGCTGTATATGTTTTTCCAGCAAAAACAACCGAACCTGATTTTAGTATATTGTCTTCTACAAGCGCGTTTCTAATTTCCATGTTTTTAATTGATGATCTTGTTATCGTAGAATCAAAAACTTTTGAATCAATTATATCAGAACCAGTTACTGTAGACCTTTCAACAACAGATGGGTCGACAAAAGAGTCAATGACTTGGGAATTTGAAATTGTTGATTGAAGAATGTCCGAATTTTTTACAGTTGAATGTTGGATTACAGAATTTTCAGATGTTGATAATTCTAAATTTGCCTGTGTTAATGTTGATGTCCTGACACTAGAAACAATAACAGAAGAATCTAAAGATATTTGAGAATCCTTTGATATTAGAGAGCCTTCTGTGTTTGATTTTGGATTTATCAATTCAATTGGTCCAACAACAACATCAACCCAATCATGTTCAGCAAAATACCAGTCTGATATTCCTCCTTCAGCCATAGGAGAAGGATCTGCTGTTGAACTTTTATAAAAATCAAGCCCCCATTGCCAGGATGCATCTCCAGTTGCTTTCACCTTCGCTCTCATTTCTATTGTTTTAGATCCGGGAGGAATTACATCACGTGGGAATTTTGTTCCCCATGGATGCAAAACTTCATTTGGATATTTATATACAGGAGCAACAAGATTCCCGTTTTCAACATAAAAAATATCCTGACCTCTAAGTTTTGTGCCAAACCAAGGATTTATTGTCCAAGAACCACCAAATGGTGTTGTTCCAGAATCAAATTTGTCCTCGGCAATTATCGTTTCTATTCCAAGCTCATCTTTCACAACAAGCTGCATATAATCGATAAGAACTTCGCCTGTTTTTCCGCCTGGAATTAGCACAGCATTTCCCATTGGTATAGCTGATGTTTGATCTGTGATTTCCAGTGATTTTAGATAATAACCTTTTTTCCTGATTGATGAAGGATGAAGCCGTGTTTCATCTGATGGCTTTCCTATTGTACCAGAACAAAAATCAGAATTTGTCCATGTCCTTGAATACTCACATTGATTATTACATGAAACTGTCCACTTTGTCGATTGCCAATTTGTTTGATCACATGTTTTTGTGTACACACAATCAACGTCTTTTATTTTTGTTTGATCTCCTAAACAGTTTCCTATTTTTGTATAAGTTTCTGTTTTCTTGTTATTTGATTGACAAGTTCCTAAAGAAGATAAAATATAATCAGAATCTGTACAAGTAGGGAGCTGTTGGTTTTGTATGCAAACACCATTTGAACATCCATTTGGACAAACATATCCGCCAATAGCCAATGATCCATCCGGACTGCAATAGCCTTCCTGTACTTGGTTTTGATCTACACAAACATCTTCATGTGTTCTAAAAGCTTTTTGAGTATCACCTGAATATGGGCCACTGGATACTGATTTTATAAAATAGTTCAGACCATCAGAATCTTCGCATTTTGGTGGAGTATAAATACACTGTTCTTTCAGCAAGAGCAAACTCTCATCCACTCTACAATTCACATCTGGATTTTTTGTATATGTTCTTGTTTTGAAATTATCTGATTGACATTCTGAAAAAGACGAAAATGTAAATGTTTCATCATTAATTGGGCAAACCGGAAGACTGAGATCTACTTGTTGATTAATTGGGGTTGATTGGATATTTGTATTTTGCTTGTCACTTGATTGTGGATTTGATGAGACAGAGTTTTGTTGAATCAAGTCTGTTTGAGTTGGTGCATTATATATACAATCAATAAAAATATCTGCCGGTTTTTGAAGCATGCTATCGGTACAAAGTGGTCCCGGATTTGTATATTTTCTTACCTGCTTACCATTTGATGGACAAACAGTAGGTTCTGGATCTCCAAGAATCCAATTAAATGAACAACCAGATGACTGACCTGTAGGCTGATTTTGATTGTTTGTGTGGTGGATTTCAGACTCAGATATACATCTTCCACTAGAGCATCCATAAACACAATCCTGAGCAATGCCTGCAACATTTTTGTTTTCACAATAACGCTCTGAGAGAACTTCTACTTTTTTTCCACTATAATCGTATGCAATATAGCAAGAATCTTCTATCTTTTTTTGTGTACCATCTGAATATGAAACAGTTACTTCTCCCTTTGTTTCATAAATTTTCCCACTATCAGAATCTGTACAGGATACAACATCAGGTATTTTCGGAATTGGCGCAGGAGGATCATCTTTTTTCTTTTTTTCCCAAAATTTCCAACCCTTTTCCCAATCTTCCCAAAACTTCCAACCCTTTGCCTGGGTTTGTGGAACATTTAGCAAGGAAGCTACAAATATAACAAGAATTAATAGGGCTACTAGCTGTATCCCTTTCATTTTGAGAATTGATAGTAGGTTTTAAATAGGCATTTGTCCTAGTTGAGATTTACCTTGGTTATTCAGAAGTTGAAGAGTTGGTGGGGACTGTTCCCTGTTGCTTTCTATATTTCTCAATCTCTGTGAGAAGTCTTCTTCCATGATTAGGAAAAATAAAAAGCAGATTTTCGTCCCTATCAACCAATTTCTCATCGGCGGCTATTATTTCACCAACCCACGAATTACATGTGCGGTGTTCACCAATTTCTTTATCATATATAAAATAACGAAGATCGGCTCTCGAAACATCAAAACGCCTCCTTTGTAGAAAATCTGCTACTTCTTCAACTTCCCTACTACTCAAAATGTAATCATTTCCATCTTGTCGCATAGACTAAAATTAAACCAAAGTTTTAAATAACAAGCACACGGTGCCAAAGAAGCCATCGATTAACCCTCCAAGAGACTATAAATACCAGTTTAAACCAAATATAGTTATGTCGTGTAAGAGGGGCAAAAACCAAACACATGATGTTCTGAGAGAGATTTCTGAGAAAATTTCAGTTTCTATATTTGTAATAATAATAGCATTTGGTCTTATTTTTCCAACAGGTGTTTTAGGTGCAACTCGATTACAAGAGACCTCACAGGAATCTGTGCCTACTGAATCTTCGCCAGCAGAAACAACACCAACTGAAACTCCAACAACATCTGATTCTCCTTCTGATACAAAATCTGAGGAAACTCGAACTGAACCATCTGAACAACCAACGGAAACCTCTGCGAGTACTGAAGCAACTCAAACAGAAACAAAACCAGAAGATAGGCCTCCTATACAGTGTCCTCCAGAACAACACCCAGAGGGCCAATCATGTGTACCAAACAGGCCAACAGATGGACAGCCATTTGGACATCCAAGAATAGAGCCACCCCCAGGATGTAGGGTTGAGAGAAATGATGTGGGGATAGAAAGTGTAATTTGTGATCAACAAAAAATGGAACAGAAATGTCCTCAAGAAAATTTTGAAGAAATGGCAAACCAGTGTTCATCAAATGGTGGAAAACCTATTAGAGTCAATGAAGGCTTCTGCCCCTCTGTTAGATGCGAATTTTCTGATTTTTCAAAAAGGAGACAAGAACAAGTATTCAATAATTTCCAACCAACGTCTCGGCTTCAAAACCAATTTGCAGGACAACCACAAAAACAATCATGTCCTTTAGAACAGGAAATAAGACAAACACTTGAAAGCTGCGGAAAAATTCAACAAGAACCACGTGTTATCCAATCAGGTGGTTGTCCTGTTGCAATTTGTGTCCAACCACAGAGACCTGTTTGTGAACCTCAGCCATCTACTTGCACAAAGGGAAGACCTGTTTACGAGTTTGAAAATGGATGTCCTGTGACACGGTGTGTTGGGGAAAACGAATTTGCTTCTAGAAATGTTCAATTTGAACCACCTAAAGATGCTTATGAAAAATGTGCAGAACAGCATAATGGAAAAGGCGAATTAATTATAACAAGAGAACAGAATGGCCAAGTAGCTGATGTTAGATGTATAGGTCCAAGCTCAGATGAGGATGCTGCCTTTGAACTTCCAGAAGAAATTCCAGAATCAACTGAACTTCTTGGTATAGCGCTTAAACTAGAACAATTGAAACTAGAATTAGCAAAATTAGAACAGCAAACAAAACAAATGGCAGACAACTGGAGAGATTTGGGAAATACAGGCGAACAAGAAAGAATGAAAAGAGTTTCAAACATGTTTGGTACAGCTGATGGAAGGATAGAGGAGATAAAATCAAAAATAAGGGACAAACTCGATTCACTCACTAAAAATGATTTGCTCGATATTAAACAAGATATAAAACAAATAAAGGATGTTCTGCTAAAAGACGCTTTGTATTTGATGTTGAGCCAGAGTGATGAAGTGAAAGAAGGGTTTACAGTAAAACTAGACGACTCAAAAAAAGCACAACAATTTAGAGAAAAGAAAAGAGTTGAATTTGAAAGAAGAGGATTTGAAGGAGACGATGTTTTTGCAGAACAGATGAGAGAATTCAACAAATATTTCACAACATGCCAACCATACAGCTTCCAGCCTGGAGACGGACAAAGCCCACCAACAATTACAATAGTTGGCTTGGAGGGAGATACATGTATTGTAAAAGCTGAGCAAAACAGTCTAGAATTTGGTCCGCCAGAAGGAGCAAACATACCAGAGTCAGAGAAAATAAAGTTTGATGAATTGAAAACCAAAATCAAGCAACGGCTTGGTGATCCACCATATGACATGACTTGCAAATTCGCAGACTATGCACTTGGCATGCCTGAAAAAGGACCAGGTGATGATAGGAAATCTCAATGTACTGGAAAAATGTTAGAGTTGGAGAAATTAATGGAAGAACAATTTGGTGGACCGGGAGGACCTGGAAAACGTGGACAAGAGCAGTTCCCTCAAGGATTTGAAGGACCAGGTGGATGTTCAAGCCCACAGGAATGTGAAACATACTGCCAACAACCTGGAAAAGAACAAGAATGTAGGGAAGCATTTTCTAAACTTGGTGGTGTTCCAAAAGAGGCCTTCCAGAGAGGTGAAGGTATACAAAGAAGCGGACCTGGAGGATGTACATCACAAGAAGAGTGCCAAGCATACTGCAGCGATCCAAGAAATGCAGATGAGTGCGGTATAAGACCAGGAGGCTTCGGCGGACAGGGATTTGGTGGACCACAAGGTGGTTTCCGGCAAGGAGATTTCCAAAACAACTTTAATCCAGAAAATTTCAAAAATAATTTTGATCAACAAGGCGGATTCCCTCAGGGAGGTTTCCAACAAAAATGCCCAGATGGAATATGCGATGAGGCAGAACAAAGGGATCCAAACCTCTGTCCTCAAGACTGTTTTAGACAGCCTGTTGAACCACAACAAACTCAACCAACAGAAGTTCCTCCTACTGATACAACACAAACTGAACCCAAACCAGGGGAACCAAGAACAGATCAACCAGCATAGGATAAAAATTGATCAAAAGTTTAAGCGTCGTGGAAGGCGTTTAAAAAATTTTGGAGTCGAGACGACAAAATTTTTAGCCTCCTGTTTTGCTTAAGCTTTTAGGATAAAAGCTTATGAAAAATAAAAAAGTGGCCTTAGGCATATTGGTTTTATTGGTTCTAGCAATAGCTGTTTCCGGATGCACATCAAAACCACCAGAAGAAATTAAAAAAGAAGTTGCTAACCAAACAATAGATGTTGTAAAAAGCGTCGACAATGTGCAAAATATTTTAGACGACATTGACAAAAGTTTGAGTGGGAAATAGTTTTTATTCGTTTTTTTAAAATTTTACTACTTAATATAATAAATACTTTTACTTTTTCCTGTTTTAAATGTAAAGTATTTAAGTATGTAAGTATAAAGATATAATACATATAAAAAAATTTTTATATTTTAATGAGTTGGGGGGTATGGGTAGCTGGAAACTGAGACCTAGCTATCCAGTGGGCATGGCAGCAAGATATACAGATAATCCAAGAGATCATCTTAGAAGTCTAAGGGGCGATTTGAATCTAAGCTCATATGATACTTATTCTAATGCAGAATTAGATAAGGCTCTTGAAACAACTGAAAGGGTTTTTGGCGTTCTGAGACTAATTAGCCAAAGAGAAAGGGAACCTAAACAAAGAAGCGGTTTTAAGGGATTTGTTGACAGAGCAGTAGACACTTATGATAGACTTCAATTAGCAATAAGAGGAGAGACACCTTCAACACCTGGACGCACAGGTATATTGGCAATAATTGGAAGAAAAAATCCAGCATATGAAATATCCGCACCAATGGATAGGCCAAGAGCAATACCAGTAAACGGCAGACCTTTTTTAGATCATGGAGTAGAATACATAGTTTATCAATTACAGGGAATGGCCAGATCTGGACCAGGAGAAGTTGACGGTGCATACTGTTTTGATTTGAATGGAAACTTATTTGATGTTGGGAGAAGAATAGTAACACCTGCTGAATTTGGATTAAATGGAACAAGCGAGGAAGTGAGAAAAATAAAAGGAACTTTAGGAACAAAACATGAGGCTGCCGCATTTGCATCTAAGCAGGGTTTGATATCTGTTGCCCTAAGCGAGGAAGTTGGAACAGTGATCACATTTATCGGTGGGAAAGTTATTCCAGACTATGTATATAGACCAGAAGGACTAGTGATCCCAGAAAGATAATAGGAGGAACATATGGGAATAGAACAATATCAGGAATTTCAAATGGAACCGACAGTAAAAAAGGCAACAATTACAATTTCAAGGGAGTCTTTTGAGAGATCAAATGATGTCGCAAGAATTTTATCAAAGGTCAGGAAAAAAGAAGTTGTGATTGCAAGCTTTACAAAAAATGATGAAGTAAAATATTCACTGCCTGCACTGAAAACAGAATCTGAAAAACTTGGGTCACAAATGTATGCAGTGGACAATCTGCTATTTATTGTTCCTAAGGAAATTTCTTTGAGAACTGGATAAATTGGTTTCTAACAAACATTGAGAAAATAGTAAAGTTTATATTAGGGAAAAAAGAATATCTATAATTCATTTGAGGCCCTATATGTGTGATGTTTGTGGATGTACTATTTGTGATGTTTGCAACAAAACTCCAGCTAAGTGCAAATGTGCTGGGGGTCCGAAAAGAAGGGCTCTAAAAAAGATGTGGCCATTTCCTTAAGCTTTTTCTGTGAAAAAAGTCGTGTCTCCAAGTAACAACGCGAACCTCTAATAGTTCACGAGATTGTGTGAGCATCAGCGAAACACAAGATGTGCTCACAGCTCATGTGCTGAGGCACATGACATCTCATCATCTTTCGCATTTGGCGAGATGCTGAAATTCTTCGCTGCTGCTCGAATTTTTTTACGCCTTCCATCTAATCATTCCCCTGTTCTTTTGGTTCTTGGTCTGATTTTAAAATTGCAGAAGTGTCTTGTAAAACCTCTGCTGGTGTTATTGCTTGGTTTTGTAAAATGTTTGTAGGATTTTGAGAAACGTCTGTTGGCCTCGGGTCTTGTGTTATTTCAATTGGTTCAACAAAAGCCCTCACATAGATCCAATGCAAAACTTCTGCAGATACATTTGCTTGTTTGTTTAACAGTGTTACTAGAGTCCTATCTATTTCAGAATCCCATTCCTCTGCCCCAATAAATGCACCTGTTCCATCTTCGCCCATTGGAATTCTTCTCAAAAAATCTGCAGCTGGAAGTACAGTTCTGCTCCCATAATGAGCTAATCTAGCAACTTCAACTGTTCCTTTGTAAGGGTCTACGCCTCTTAATTTTCCATCAAACTTTAATGGATATTGTGATGAATTTAATCTCTCGCTTTCTTGGACATCCATGTTAACTTCTAATTCAATTTCTCTATGAACATCTTGATCCTCACTTCGCTCTGTGTGAGCCGCATGCATATCGCATACTGGGTGGATAGCTTCCCCACATTTTTCTACAAACAATTTTAGATCCTCTTGTGTTACTTGACCTCTTTGTCTTGCCCTCTCTATTACTTCTATAGCCTCATATGCTTTAGTTTCAGCAAAAAGTGGTGCAGAATCATCAACAACTACTCGCCTTCCATTACGCAATTCGAAATATGTGTGATGTTCAACTGCAAACCTATCTGCACCTATAGCTCCACGGAAAAGTGCATCTCTATATCTTTCAAAAAAATCTTTTTCTTCCTCAGGCAAAAAACTAGCAGCTTCCTGTGCGAGCCATTTATGTGTTTTACCATACCAAGCATAAGAAGTAGAGGGAATCAAAGATAGGAAAACAAAAACACTTGAAACAAAATATCTAAAAGGTCTATACACGATTTTATATTTGGAAGAGGTTGTTTAAATATAACGATGTTATAGATCAAACCTTCTGCACATGTCCAGGACTTGGCTCGAAAAGCATGCCCTCCCTTTTCAGTTTGTCAATCAATTCATCAATAGATTCTATGCCTTCTTTTTTTGCAGCTGTTTCTATATCTGAAATTGAAATCTCCTTTCTTATTTTTGACAAATCATTAATTATGTCCAAAACAATTCTAATGTTTGATCTCTCAGATGATGTAGTCATTCCTTCACTTCTATCAACATCTATCATTCCAGTTGAAGGATCCATTCCCAACTCTTTCAACGAAAATTTCATCAATCGAATAGCCCTCTGAGCATCCACTTTTCTCACTTCAGGTGAAAGCTGGACTTTTGCAGATGCCTCTGACAACCTGATCAAAGCCTCGAATTGCCTCAAGGTAATAGGTATTGGTGCACTTCCGCCTTCTGCCTGTTTTCTTGTTTCAATGTAGAACTTTTTCAGCATCTTTGAAGCTTCTGTTGTCAAAGTAGGTTTGCAATGTTCTTTTGCGTAAGCAATATATTTTCTGATAAAATCTCTTTCAAAAAAAGGCTTTGCTCCTTCATAGTCTTCTTCTCTTGAAGAAACAATATGATCTATGACTCTTTTGTCTTGCTCTGAATTTGGAACGTCTTTCAAAATAAATTTCAAATCAAACCTCGAGAGAAGTGTATCAGGTATAGTGATTTGTTTTGAAATAGGAAGATAAGGATCGAACCTAGAAAACTTTGGGTTTCCACCAGCTAAAACAGATGTCTGTGCAGGGAGTGTGGCCACTATAGATGCTTTTGCAATTGAAACAGAACCTTGCTCCAAAGCTTCGTGCATTGCAACTTGGTCTTCTTGTGCCATTTTTTCAAACTCGTCAACTGAAAGCAAACCCTTGTGAGCCAAAACCATTGCACCTGCTTCCAAAACCCAACCGCCCATGAACTGCTCATCTTTTGTGACAGTTGCAGTCAAACCTGCTGTCGATGTTCCCTTTCCAGAAACATATTTTCCTCTTGGAACAATTTGGGGAACAAGCTTCATCAATTGCGATTTTCCTGCAGCGGGATCTCCAACTAAAAGGACATGTATTTCTCCTCTCAGCCTAGTGCCGTCTTTTAGTTTTTGTGGCACACCACTAAACATTTGGAGAATAATAGATTCTTTTATCTCTTCCATCCCATACAAAGTTGGAGCAAGAGAAGCAACTAATTTTTTATAAACACTTTCATCCTTTGAAATTCTTTTTATTTCTTCCTCATCCTCTTTGCTGATTTCAATTCCCTGCCAACCAATTTCAGTTGGCTCAACATAATTTGCATCCAAGTAAAAATCCAATTTCGCAGAATACATTTTCAATTTTGGAATATCTTTCAAAACACCTGTTATTTTTAGCCTGTTTCCTGGATCTGTTATCCTTCTTCCTGTTTGATTGACCAAATCGCCTGTGAGCAAAATAGTAACTTGAGATGGCTTTTCGCCCTCTGTCAATTCAAACGGCTCTTCTATGACAATCCATCTTGTGTCAACCATTTTTTTCTCTGCCTGTTTGAACCCTCTCTTGTTTCCACAATCACACCATCTTGGAGGAAAAACAAAACCGCCTTTTCTTTCTTCTGTTAAAATTGTCCCACATTCAGGGCATTCCCACAAAGTCTCCAGAATTTCAGGTCTTATTTCAGATGCTTTTCTGACTGTGCCTTCAACAGAAATAAATTTATCCAAATGAGCAGACCTCAAATCTCTGATGTTGACGGAGGATGCTAAATTTCTAACTCTTAGTTTTACTTTTGATTGAAGCTCGATCAAACCAATTGACCTCTCAGCTATTTCAAAAAAATCATTCGGCTTGTTTAGCAAAACTTCTGCTAATTCTGCATTGTATTCATCTAAATCTTTGAAATCAATGGCCAGAATTTCACCTTTATTTGAAGCATCAACAAGCTGTTTATAATAAATTTTTCTTAGAAAACCCTCGAATTCTACAACTAGCCTTTGATCCACTTCTTTTATTTCTGCTTCTTTTGCCTCAACCATAAACCTTTTTGAAAAAAGGTTTAATCCAAAAAGGAGCCTATTTTTGCTTCACTGCTGTTCGCAAAAATTTACGGCTTCCACTAGATTACACCTTTGTTTCCCCCAGAAAAAATAAAATAGTGTTTATCAATTGGTTCTGGTTAATAAATACTTTGGTAGACAAAGAAATTAATCCTTAGCAGGTTTAACATCTATTCCAATCTCTTCTAATTTTTCCTTGAACTTTTTCAAAGCTCTGTGTATGTCTTCGATGCTGTGCGCACCTGTACAAATTATTTTTCCAGAACTAAACAATAGGAAAGCTACTCTAGGTTCAGAAATTCTGTAAACTAAACCTGGAAATTGTTCTGGCTCGTATTCTGCATTTTCAAGCATGAAGGCTATTTCTTCCAAATTTATTTTTGCATCTATCTTGCTTGAAGCGACAATATTTTCAATTATTATATCGAATTTTTTTGGAGTTTTTATCCCAACTTCGCTTATTTTTTCAGCGACTTTTTGCATTGCTGCTTTTGAATTCTCTATACTTTTTGCGCCTGTGCATACGATTTTCCCAGATGAGAATATCAAAGCTGCAGCCCTTGGGTTTTGTGGCCTGTAAACTAAACCAGGAAACTGTTCTGGCTCGTATTCTGTGTTTTCTATCTCTTCGACGAGTTTTTCTAATGCTATTGTTATTCCTAAAGAAGCAAACGAAACAACATTTTCAACATTAATTGTGAATTCGCTCAACCTTTTTCCGCTAGCTGAAAAATTAGAATCTGTTTGTATTGGTTTTGAATCTGACTTTGTCTCAACTTGAGGCTTGCTGACTTCTTTTTTAGCAACCTTTGCTGGCTTAGCCGATTTCTTAGCAGGCTTAGAAACTTTCTTAGATTTTTTGACCATTGATATCCCCCCATTAACGAAAAGGACTTATGTTATAAGCCCCAACTGGACGAAAAGCGACTATAATATAATCGTTTGCCCCTGACTGATAACTGTTTTGAAAGCTAGACTAATAGAATAGTTTATATAATTAATGGAGGAGGTATTTAAATACTATATAAATAGCCAAAATGACCCGATCAGCATTATTAATAGCTAAAACCAAATAATCGTATGACAGGCGAACCATCTTTCACATTCAGAGGAAAGAAAGAGACACCAATTTGCCTCAACTGCAAAGGCAAGATGAGGTTTGTTAGTTCACACAAGCCAAAATATAGGGATGAACACGATGTGTACGAGTGCAAAAAGTGCAAGGTCAATTTCTTCGATTTTTGGTCGTATTAAATTTAGAATTTGTAAAAATTTCACTTTTGGAAGGCGTAAAAATTTTCCGAGCAAGAGCGAGAGAAAATTTTAGCCCCCTGTTTTTGATAAACCTTTTTAAGAAATTGTATAATAGTTTCTTTTGGGATACCTTACCACTTTTCTTTTCTAAAGAAAGGGGGGAGCTACTTTTGGAATTTCCCAACAGTTTCAACAAGCTCAACGTGTCCTACAAATAGCGATCTGCAGCACAACCTTGTCAAGCCAAATGAATCCAAAACTTTTGCAGGGTCTTCTTTTGCAGCTACTCTTTCCTTAAATTTGCTGTAATACTGAGAAACAGGCTTGCCACATGTGAAGCATCTTACTGGTATGATCATAGGCATATTTTAGGGTCTTGGGTTTATAAATTTGTTTTGTGCCAACTTCCAAAATCCATGTTTTCTCCTCTATATACTATATTACATATATCCGAAGACCGAAACATATTTAAAACTTGCTGTTTTTCTACATATGGGTTAATAAAGCTTAGTTCAAAGTAAGTTGTAAATAGTTGTTATCCATCAGTGACGTTTAATATAAGTTTTGGCACATATGTCTCAGAAATCAAACTCAAGTACTAGAGTTGCCTACATTTTTCTAGCTTTACTAGTATTCGGCCTTATCGCAGGAGCAGTTGCATATCCTGTTCAAATTAATATTTCTTCTAACCAAGCTGGCTTTACCACAACAACAATAGTTTGTGGCGACCCTTCTTGTTCTTCATATACAAATTCAAGACAAGACATCCCAACATTAACAAATTCAAATGGCTATTCTATTTCAGGATCAGGAAAAGTAAACTACATGGAGCTTGACTATAAAGCGTGCTACTTACCACACATGTACAGGCTTCAAATGACAGATGCAACAACAAATGGCCCATATTCTGTAACAAGGAATTTCAATCAAAAATCAGATTGTACTTCAACTGTGAATACAGTTCAAGCTTCAAATCCATCACCTTTTGAAAAAACGACAATTCAAATAAGTACAAATGTCCAAGGTGCTGTTAGTTTCCCAAAAGATGCTAACGGAAATCAATTTGATTTTTCAATGGTCAGTATTCCTAGCGATATAAAAGATTTCTATGATACAAAAACAAAAGTTGTTTTAAAGATCAAAGATTCTCAAGGAAGTGTGATATACACTTCACCTGAAAAAGAAGCATATCCTTTAGTGAATAAGTCAGAAACTGTTGTTTTTGATTATACACCTCAAATAGACGGACCGTTTACAGCTGAAATAGAGACACAAGTAACAGACTGTATGTGTACTTCTACACAACCTATTACAAGTTCACCTGTTTCTTTTTCTGTCCAAGATACAGATCCTGTTGCTAGCTTTTCGTTTGGCACAGTAATCGAAGGACAAGACGCTCAATTTACAGACACCTCAACAAGCAACGACGGTTTAACATGGGAATGGAATTTCGGTGACGGAACAGCACTTGATACTAGACAGAATCCTACACACCGATTTTCAAAAGGCGGAGCTCACCAAGTGACTTTGACTGTAAGAGAAGCAGATGGAGACTCTAATCCAAAAACACAGATAGTAGATGTGCAAAATGTAAATGACAATCCTATAATAACTGCTACAATAAACCCAATAACGCTGAATGAAGATTTTGGGACACATGAAGTTGTTGATTTAACAACACTAGAATCAGACGAAGAAGATGGACCAGCATCTGATGCAAATAATTTGAGGTGGTCAGTTGTCTCTGTTTCAGATCCTTCTCTAATTGATGTTTCAATAGATGTAGGTTCAGAAAAACTTTCTTTAGTTTCCAAACAAGACAAATTTGGAACAGCTACTGTCACACTTAAACTTTCAGATTCACAAAGCGGAGAGACAACAACATCTTTCAATGTTCAGGTAAACCAACAAGCAGAGACACAGGGATCGACAACAACAAACACACAAGTATCAGCAGATTCTGTTTTCACAAACTCTCAGGGAACAAACTCAAACATACAGTCTTCTACAGTGACAGGCTCTACTATCATTGATTCTACTGTCACAAATTCAAACGTCCAAGACTCTTTCATCGACCCATCAACTGTTTCAGGATCAACAATAATCAGGTCTAGGATAGTAAACTCTCAAGTTACAAATTCGAACATCACAGACTCCAACATTACAAACATGCAGGTTTCAAATGCGGTTGTTACAAACAATGTTTTGCAGTCAGGTACAATTGTTTACAATGGTCAAACATATACAGGATCAATAAGTTTAGCTGAGATCCAAAACACAGCACCTGTTTCAACACAAACAGTGACACAAATAAGTTGGAACGAAGATTCTTCTGATTCAAGCCTTAATTTGAATACACAATTCTCTGATCCAGAAGGCCAGACACTTTCTTTCTCAAAAACAGATCCTTCAAATATTCAAGTTTCAATTTCAGCAAATGGACAAGTGACTTTCACACCAGATACAAATTTCAATGGACAGAGATCAGCTCAATTCACTGCAACAGACATATTTGGAAAAACAGTTTCTATTTCAGTTACTTTAAATGTTATTTCACAAAATGATCAACTCTCAATCACAACAACAGCGCCTACAACAGGAAGCCAAGGACTATTATATACATATGATATAGATGCATCAGATATAGATGGAGACCAACTTACATTTACTTTGCAAGCAGGTGCACCAACTGGAATGACAATAAACCCATCAACTGGGCTAATCCAATGGACTCCAACAAACAATCAAGTTGGAAATAATCAAGTGACTGTTCTTGTTTCTGATGGATCAACACCTATCCAACAACAATTCACAATATCTGTATCAAATGCAAACGATGCGCCTTCTCTTTCAGCAATTTCAAATCAAAATATAGCAGAAGACTCTACCCTTCAGTTCAATGTTTCTGCAGATGATCCTGATTTGGTATACGGCGATTCTTTGACATATTCAATAAATGATTCAAGATTCACAATCACAAAAATTTCAAACACTTTAGCTACTGTAAGTTTCTCTCCAACAAATTCAGAGGTTGGCACAATATCAGTTTCAGTCACAGTAAAAGACTCTCAGGATTTGACAATCACAAAAACATTTTCAGTTTTAGTTTCAAATACAAATGATCTTCCTGTGTTGGCAGATGTTTCAAACCAAAATGTATTGGAAGACAGCACACTTCAATTTAATTTGACTGCGTCAGATGATGATCTAATACACGGTGATTCTCTTACATATACAGTCAATGATTCTAGATTTACAGTAAATAAAATATCAAACACACTAGCTACTGTTAGCTTCTCTCCAATAAATTCAGATGTTGGAACTTTCTCTGTTCAAGCAACTGTAACAGATTCTTCAGGACAAACAAGTAAAAAAACTTTCACAGTTACTGTAGTAAATACAAATGATGCACCAACAGTCACTGTTTTGGAACCAAACGGAGGAGAATTGTGGAATGGAATAAGACAAATAAAATGGACTGCATCTGATGTTGATGTTGGCGACATATTGCTTGTAGACATATTCACAAGTGTTGATGGACAGGTTTTCCAAGTATTAGCAGAAAATGAAACAAATGATGGTGAATTCGATTGGAACACCGATCAATCATCAGATTCAACAAATCATAAAGTAAGAATTGAAATAAAAGACGGAACAACAACAGTTTCAGATGATTCAGATTCTGCCTTCAGCTTAGATAACTCGGTCCCAAATACAGTTTTCGCTTCGCCTAATGCAGGAAATTATACATCACATCAAAACATAACAGTAACAGCAACAGATCCTAATTTGCAAACAATAAGCATTTATGTGAATGGTTTACTTGCCAGTTCATCTTCAACATCACCTCTTGTATATTTGCTCACAGACGGTAATCATTCAGTTTATGCAAAAGCAAATGACACTTTAGGAAACTCTGTACAAACAGAAACTAGAAACATTTTCATCGACAGTGTCGTGCCTTCTGTATCTTTCATCTCACCGACACCTTCAACAGGATTATTTGCAAACCAAAATCAAACAATAAACATCACAGGAACAGATAACAACCTGGCATCTGTTGGTATAACATTTGTTGGAGAAGGTTCAGGAGGATCTGGTGGAGGTAGTGGAGGAAGTGGGGCTTCTGTTGGTGTCTCTGTGAACCCTGGAGAAACAACAAAAACACTTTCAACTACTCTCAGTGATGGAAATTATACATACTTTGGAACAGCAAGAGATATTTTAGAAAACAACGCTCAAACAGAAACAAGGACATTATTTATCGACACAATAAACCCAACAATACAGTTTGAAAACCCAACTCCAGCAAATTTGGCGACTACTAATTCAAACCAAATAATAAATGTAAGCGGCTCAGACACAAATTTAGTTTCAATAGAAATATTTGTTGATGGCACCTTGAAGAACACATGTACATCTAACCTCTGTTCATATTCAATTGATGTTTCTCAACTTTCTGATGGACCTCACACATTCAATGCAACAATAATAGATATTGTTGGAAGCAAAACATCAACAGAAACAAGGACATTAGTTGTTGATAAAACAGCCCCATCAATACAATTTGTTTCCCCAACACCTTCAGATCTTTCTGGAGTATCAGGAACGAAAATAATAAATGTAACAGCTTCTGATCTTAGTGCTTTTAATATAGTTATATACATAGATGGTCAAAACGTGACAACATGCTCATCATCTCTGTGTTCATTTGAGTGGAACACAACAACTTTTGCTGACGGTTCACATAGCATAAATGCAACATCTTCAGACAACGTTGGAAACCAAAATTCAACAGAAACAAGGACATTTACAATTGATAACACTGCTCCATCAATTTCTCTTGTTTCCCCTGCAAATGATACTTTATCAAATAGCCAAACTCAAAACTTCATTTTTGCAGCAAGCGATGCTATATACACATCAGTAAGTTGTAATTTGTACATAAACAATAACTTAAGTGGTTCGAACTCATCTGTCCAATCAGGTGTAAACACAACAATAACAAACACTTCTGTTCCAGAAGGCACAAACACATGGTATGTGCAGTGTGCAGATGCACTTGGAAATACAAACACATCTGAAATGCGGACTTTGAAAACAGATTATACAAGCCCTCAAATTTCAAGCCACTCATTTTCTGGTCTCTTCCCTCTTACAGGAGTTAGTGATGGCGGATATTTCTCACCAGCAAACACAGATGGACAATTCGATTCAGTATCGCTAACAGTCAATACATCTGAAGAGGTTATTTTCGGCCCTCAGTCTATTCAAATAGTTAATTCATCAGGACAAGTTGTAAACTCCTTTGATGGCCCAGGAGAAACTTCAAGATCAATATTAAGAACATGGTTTGGAAATGATAGTGTAGGAAACATACTTCCAGATGGCGAATATACAATAAATATCACATTCACAGATTTGGCAGGAAACACAAAAACAGAAATTCTGAAAAATTTGGAAGCTGTAAATGACTTATTTATTATTGATAATACACCCGTGAATGTTATTCTAGGAAATGACAGAACAGTAAACGAGGGAGCTCTGCAAACATTTGATGGTTCAAATTCAACAGACACAGGCTCTGAAATCAACACCTCATCTTTCGTCTGGAACTTCGGCGATAGCCAATCAGCAACAGGACAAACAGCCAACCACACATACTCACAAAATGGAACCTATACAGTGAGATTGAATGTCACAGACAATGTTGGAAACACAGGAACAAACACAATTGTTGTCACAGTAAATGATTTAGCTCCTACATCATCTTTCACATTTAGCCCTTCAACAGGAATATTTGAAAACACAACAACTGTACAGTTCAATTCAACATCAACAGGATATGATACACCTCTGACATATTTCTGGGACTTTGGTGATTTATCAACTTCAACACAGGAGAACCCAACACACGTTTTTGCAAACAATGGAACATACACAGTAAACTTAACTGTGACAGATGCAGATGGATCGACAAACACAAGTTCGCAGACTTTGAATATCTTGGATAACTCGCCAACAGCAAACGCAGGACCAGACCAAACAGTGAATGAAGGCTCTATTGTTTTCTTTGATGGCTCAAACTCAACATCAAGCCCAGATTCAATATCTTCTTACTTCTGGGACTTTGGAGATGGAACAAATTCAACAGGACAATCAGTTAACCATACTTATGTAAATAATAATACATACACAGTCACATTGACTGTCACAGATTCAGATGGAAGTACAAACTCAGATACACTTCAAGTTGCAGTGAATGACTTGGGTCCGACAGCTAACTTTACTTGGTCCCCAGAACCGCAGGACGAAGACCTTCCAGTACAATTCAACGACACATCAACATTTGTTGCAGATAATATAGTTTCTTGGTCTTGGAACTTTGGAGACGGTTCTCCAATAAACACAACGCAGAATCCAACACACGTTTATGGAAACCAAAACACAACAAGAATATTCCAAGTTACTCTTACAATAATAGATTCAGATGGAAGTATAAGCTCAAAATCAAGCAACATAACAATCAATGCAGTGAATGATCCTCCTGTTGTTTCAACAATACCAAGCATAATTTTCAATGAGGACAGTTTCAATGATAGTTTGGTTCTTTCAAGCTTTGTTTCAGATGTAGACAATTCAGTGAGCGAGATAAATTGGTCAAGTTCACCAACACAAAATTTGACAATTTCAATAGACAACACAACAAAGAGACTTAATGTTTCTGCTGCTCCAAACTGGTTTGGAAATGAAACGATTGTTTTGACGGCAACAGATGGACAGAACCAAACACAGAGCAACACAATAACTGTTATTGCAAATTCAGTAAACGACGCCCCTGTTATTTCAACAACTGCACAAACATCTGCAACAGAAGATTCTTTGTATTCATATGATGTAAATGCAACAGATGTTGAAAGCGATACACTTTTGTTCACTCTGGAATCGGCGCCTTCTGGAATGACAATTGATTCCTCAACTGGTATAATATCTTGGACTCCAAACAACACACAAGTTGGTTCAAACAATGTGTCTGTACAAGTATCTGATGGAAATAGTGGAATTGGTGAACAAAATTTCACAATTGTTGTTGCAAACAATGCACCAATAATTTCAAACCCAGGAACACAATCTGCAACAGAGGATTCTCAGTTTTCAATAGACATAAACAGCACAGATGAAAATGAAGGATTGGTTTTCAGTTTGATAAGCCCACCATCTGGAATGTCGATAAACTCAACAACAGGATTGATTTCTTGGACACCTACAAATACGCAAGTTGGCACAACAACATTAAATGTTTCGGTAGATGACGCTCATGGTGGAACAGCAACAACGACATTTGATATAAACGCTGGAAATAATCCAACAACAATCACAACAAATGCAACAACAACAGCAACAGAAGATACTTTGTATACATATGATGTCAACTCAACAGATGAAGGTCAAGGAGACTTTTTCAATTTAACAACTTTCCCACAAGGAATGACAATAGACAATTCAACTGGATTGATTTCTTGGACACCTCTAAACAATCAAGTTGGTTCAAACAATGTGGAAGTTGAAGTAGACGACGGAAAAGGAGGAAGCGATACACAAGCCTTCAGTATATCTGTTTCAAACAATCCCCCTTTGATCGCAACAACAGCTCTAACATCATCAACAGAAGATTCTTTGTATGAATATGATGTAAACTCAACAGATGAAGGTCAAGGACTTGTGTATAGTTTAACAACTTCTCCATCTGGGATGACAATAAACCAAACAACAGGAATGATAACCTGGACACCAATCAATTCTCAGGTTGGAATAAATTCAGTCACTGTTCTGGCAAACGACACAAAAAGTGGAACAACAACACAATCCTATTCACTAATTGTTTCAAATAATCCCCCTGTTTTCACTTCAACGGCGCCTACAACAGCAACAGAAGATTCTGAATATTTGTACGATGCAAATTCAACAGATGAAGGAGATGGAGCGACATTCTCTTTGACAACATCACCGGCAGGCATGACAATAAATTCAACAACAGGATTAGTTAATTGGACACCTCTGAACAACCAAGTTGGATCAAATTCAGTTGTCATAAGAGTAAATGATGGAAAAGGTGGACAGAAAAGTCAGTCATTCAGTATTTCGGTTTCAAACAATCCGCCAACAATAACAAGTTCAGCTGCTCTAAATGCAACAGAGGATTCTTTGTATACATATGATGTCAATTCAACAGATGATGGACAAGGAACAATAACATATAGCTTGGCTTTGAGTCCAAGTGGAATGACAATTGATTCTTCTACTGGTTTAATTTCATGGACACCTTTGAATAATCAAGTTGGCACAAACAATGTGTCTGTGCAAGTATCAGACGGCAACAGCGGTGTCGGAGAACAGAACTTCACAATTACAGTTTCAAACACAAATCCAACAATTTCCTCAACTGCATCGACAACTGCTACTGAAAACATTCAATATACATACGATGTAAACTCAACAGATGACGGACAAGGAACAATTTCTTACAGCCTGCTTTCATCTGTTTTTGGTATGTCAATAAACCAGTCAACAGGTCTAATATCTTGGACACCAATTAACACACAAGTTGGTCCAAACAATGTTTCGATACAAGTATCTGATGGAAATGGTGGAACAGATACACAAAATTTCACAATTGTAGTTGCAAATTCAAATCCAACAATCACATCATCTCCTGTTGTTTCAGTAACAGAAGATTCATTATACACATATGATGTAAACAGTGATGAAGATGGGGAAGGAGCAATAAGTTATCTTTTATTACTCTTACCTTCAGGAATGTCAATTAACTCAACAACAGGCGTGATAACATGGACACCGACAAACGAGTATGTTGGTCCAAACAATGTGTCTGTACAAGTATCTGATGGAAATGGTGGAGTTGGCGAACAAAATTTCACAATTGTTGTTGCAAACAATCCTCCAATAATTTCAGATCCTGGAATACAATCAGCAACAGAGGACTCTCTTTTCACAATTGATATAAATTCAACAGATGAAGGTCAGGGATTGCTGTTCTATTTGGAAAGTGCACCAACTGGAATGACAATAAATGAAACAACTGGCTCGGTTTCTTGGACACCTCTAAACAATCAAGTTGGTTTGAACACTGTTAATGTGTCTGTAAACGATTGGCAAGGTGGTGTTTCAAGTCTTACATTCGACATTAATGTTCTAAACAATGCACCATTGATAACAACAAATGCAACAATTTCTGGAGTAGAAGACTCATTGTATACATATGATGTTAATTCAACAGATGAGGGACAAGGAGCAACATACAATTTGACAACTTTCCCACAAGGAATGACAATAGACAATTCAACTGGATTGATTTCTTGGACACCTCTAAACAATCAAGTTGGTTCAAACAATGTGGAAGTTGAAGTAGATGATGGAAACGGTGGAACAAACACACAAACATTTAGCATAAGTGTTTCAAACACAAACGATAATCCTGTTCTCTCAACAATTCCAACACAAAACACAACAGAAGATGTCTTATACCAATTCAATGTCACAGCATCAGATGATGATTTGATACACGGCGATAGTCTTACATATTCAGTAAACGATTCAAGATTCTCAATATCAAAGATAAACAACACTTTGGCATCTTTGAATTTTACTCCAACAAACTCTGACGTTGGCTCATTTGTTGTCCAAGTAAATGTGACAGACACACAAAGTGTAACAGACGCAAAAACTTTCATAGTTAATGTTGCAAATGTAAACGATGCACCTGAATTCAATTCATCTACCTCATTAGCAAATGTTACTTTCAACGAAGATGGCTCTACATCACTTTCTTTGTCTCAGAGCTTCTTTGACATAGATGCAGGCGACAGTTTAACATATTCTGCTTCTGCAGTAGACAACATATCAGTTTCTATAAATCAAACAACAGGAGTTGCAACACTTGTCCCTAACCAAGATTTCTTTGGAACAAGGACAGTTACATTCAAAGCAACAGATTCACAGGGTGCAAATTCAACAGATTCAAATACAGTGACAATAACGGTTAATCCAGTTAACGATGCACCTGTTTTATCAGCATCTGTCACAGATGTTTCATTCAATGAAGACGGTTCAAACAGCAGTCTAGATTTATCTAACTTCTTCACTGATGTTGACAATACAACTCTGGTTTACACAGCAGATCCTGTTGCAAACTTAACTATGAATATAGTTGGTTCTCAGGTAAACATTTCAGCTGATCCAAATTTCAATGGCCAGAGAAATGTCACATTCACAGCATCTGATGGTGAGTACAATGTTTCAGATACAGTTTTAGTGACAGTGAATCCAGTAAACGATGCTCCAACTTCAACAACAATCCCAGATCAGAATATTACAGAGGATACAAACTTCACATTTGATATTTCTCAATACTTCTCTGATGTAGATGCAGATTCTCTTACATTCAGTATAATATTGAATTCAACAAACATCTCAGCTTCAATAAATGGAAGTATTGTTACATTGGAACCAAATTCAAACTTCTTTGGAACAAACACAATACAATTTAGGGCAAGCGATTCTCAACTAAGTGTAGATTCTAATACTGTCACACTAAATGTATCAGCAGTAAATGATGCTCCAACTGTTTTAGTCACACAACCAAATGGCGGAGAAATTTGGAATCAAAACCAAAACATAACATGGTCAGCTTCCGATGTTGAAAATGACCCACTTTCAGTAAGCATATTTGCTTCAAATGATTCAGGCTCAACATGGAACCAAATAGACACAGGCTTGGCTAATAGCGGTTTGTATATATGGAACACAACAAGCATCGCAGACGGATCATATTTAATAAATGTGACTGTATCTGATGGTTCTCTTACAACATCTGATTTGTCTGATGGTTTGGTTACTGTAGATAATACAGCTCCAGATGTAAATGTTGCCTTGACAGGACACAACAACTTGTTCATTGCTACTCTATCCAATGGACCATATGATATACTAAATATGACATTTACTTCTAGTGAACCTGTTATATGGAAAACACCTTCAGGGGGAAACGGAATAAACATATACACTTCAAATGGATCATTAGAAAAATCTTTCACTTCGAACTCTTTGAGCCAAACACTGTTCAAGCAAATAGATTCAAGCACATTCTCTGGAGATGACGATATATACACAATAAATGTCACAACAACTGATCAGGCCGGTAATAGCCAAACACAAACTGTTGGGAATTTCACTATCGACAACACACCACCATCAGTTAGCATCAGCGCATCTTCAACAACAATAAACGAAGGGGAATCAATTTTCTTCAATGGATCTTCAACAACAGATAGTTCAGCTGGTGTTGACGCATCTTCGTTTGTTTGGAACTTCGGCGATAGCCAATCAGCAACAGGACAAACAACCAATCACACATACTCACAAAATGGAACCTATACAGTGAGATTGAATGTCACAGACAATGTTGGAAACACAGGAACAAACACAATTGTTGTCACAGTAAATGATTTAGCTCCTACATCATCTTTCACATTTAGCCCTTCAACAGGAATATTTGAAAACACAACAACTGTACAGTTCAATTCAACATCAACAGGATATGATACACCTCTGACATATTTCTGGGACTTTGGTGATTTATCAACTTCAACACAGGAGAACCCAACACACGTTTTTGCAAACAATGGAACATACACAGTAAACCTAACTGTGACAGATGCAGATGGATCGACAAACACAAGTTCGCAAACTGTATCAGTGAGTGACACAGGTCCCTCAGTTTCAATATCTGGAACAGCATCTACATTCGTAGCCTCAACAGCATCATACAGTGCTTCTGGTTCAACTGGTTCAGACCAGCCAT
This sequence comes from uncultured archaeon, assembly GCA_964410585.1. Classification (GTDB taxonomy): domain Archaea; phylum Aenigmatarchaeota; class Aenigmatarchaeia; order QMZP01; family JACQNV01; genus CAYPFW01. Next base: position 234,632 of record CAYPFW010000001.1, read on the forward strand.
TCACATATGAGTGGGATTTCAACTACACAGGAAGCTTTGATTCAGAACAAAACACAGGAACAACATCTTCAGTTGATCACACATTCAGCTCAACAGGCACATTTACAATCGCAGTGCGTGTGACAGATTCAGACGGATCCCAAAACATATCTTCAATGTCAACAACTGTCCAACCTGAGCAAACACACGACATAGTTGTAAATTCAGTTACATACAACAAAGCAGATTCAACTGTTTACATAGGAGACCAAGTAACTGTGTCAGCAAGTGTATCAAACATAGGAAATTTCAATGAAAGCGTTACTCTAAGATTATTTAATGGTGGAACAATAGATACAGAAACAGTTTCAATAACAAAGGGAGAAACAAAAACAGTCAACTTTACTTGGACACCTAGCTCAGAAAGCGGCGGAACAATTTTGAGAGTCGAAGCTCTTCCAGTTTCAGGAGAAACACAGCTTGGCGACAATTTGGCTACAGTACAGGGCTCGCCTATACCTGTTAGATCTGTTGTGCAAAATGTAAACTTAACATTTGTTTCGGCAACAAACTTCCCTAAACCAAGTTCTTCTGGAAGTGAGACACAAAATCCATTCTTCGTTTGGGTAAAAATAGAAAACTTAAATGGATTTGACTTGAATGATTTAGTTTTGACAATAGGAAATGAAACTCTAACTGTGAATACAAACCAAGACGGATCAACAAGCACAACAAAAACATACGACCCACTTGCAGCTGGACAATCAACATCTTTCTGGTGGAAATTAAACGCCGCATCTGGAACACATAATATTACAGCAAGAATTGGCAATGTTGGTGATAGAGTCGAGATTTCAAGAATAGTGACTGTCTAATAGTATATTTAAGGCAGGTAAATAATAATATAAATTAAATATGAAAAATATTTTGAGTTTGGCAGTGGGCTTGATGCTCATATTATCTTTTGGTTTTGTTAGTGTAAACGCTCTTTCATGTTCAGATGTTACTTTTGATTATTCTCCATCAAATTTGGAAGCAAATTCAGCCTTTTCACTAAGGATAGCAAACAATAATCCTCCGGCACCTGATGATGCATGGGGAGATTTTGTAAGCGCAAATTTGACATTGTCTTCAGGCCTATCAACAACAAGCTCTCTAGACGTTGATTTAACACCTTCAATAGTTAGCACCCCATACAGCTGGACAAACATAGTAGCAAATTCAACTGGTTCATTTACCTCAACGGTAACATTAACAAATGCAACAGGCTCTTGTTCAATAAATCAGAATCTTAATGTAGGTCCAGTTACAAATCCCAATTTAACTCTTTCTTCTACTCTTAGTAATTCAACGCCAGTAATAAACTCCCCATACACACTTACTGTAAATGTATCGAACACAGGAAATGAAAACGCAACATCAATAGTTATTACGGTTTCTGCTGGCGGAAATTCTACTATTACACCTTCTTCAAGATCTATTTCAAATCTACAAAATGGATCTAGTGAAAATGTAACATTTACTATCAACTCTCCTTCGTCTGGAACAAACATACAAATCACAACAACTGCAACATACAAAGATACTTCAAGTGTTTCAATGACAGACTCTACAACTTCCACAACAGTTAATGTGTCAGGACATCCTTTCACAGCAAACCAATCTAAAGTAATAGATGTTCAAGCTATTGCATCTGCTATTTTAACTATAACTACAAACACAACCACAGATCTAACAGAGTTTACAATAAGCAATTCGTCTTCAAATTCAGTTTCAGCACCTTCTGGAAAACTTGCCGCAGGAAGATATTTAACAGTAACTCTTCCTTCTTCATTTAGCTCAACACTTGAAACAACATACCTAAAAATTTATTATCAACAATCAGAAATATCATCAAACAATATAAATGAAAATTCACTAGAAGTCAGAAAGCTTGTATCAGGCAATTGGGGAAGTCCTCTTACAGTTATTTCAAGAGATATAACAAACAACTTTATAGAAGTCAGCACATCAGGATTTTCAACATTTGGTCTATTCGGTGATACAAATCCATCTTCTTCAAACAATAATCAGAATAGCGGAAGTGGAAATACAAACTCTGGAACAACATCTAGTGGAACTACACTTGCAAAACAATGTGCAGAGGCTGATTATTCTTGCTCATCTTGGACAGCGTGCACATCAGGTTCACAGACAAGAACATGTTCAAAGAAAACAGGCGTATCTTGTACAGGAGATGCGACACCTGTAACAGCTCAAACATGCTCATTGACATGTACTCCTGACTGGGAGTGTACAGATTGGTCTGTTTGCTCTTCTTCAGGCTCTCAAACAAGATCATGTTCGGATAGAAAAGGTTGTGGTGTGAGCTCAGGAAAACCACACGAATCGCAAACATGTGGAGCCCCTAAATCGGAAGTGATAAGCTTCGATGGTGGTTTAACAGGTTTCTTAGTTTCGCCTCCTATCCTACAATACAAAGCATCTGAAGGAGCATCTACTGTCTTTAAAGTAGATAACTCAGATCACACACTAACTGTTAAACAGGTCAAATCAGATTCAGTTATTTTGGTGATACAGTCAGATCCTGTTGAAATTGAAGTCAAAGCTGGAGAATCAAAATCAGTTAATATAGACGCTGATCCTGAAAATGATATAACTGTCAGAATAAACTCAATTGAAAATGGTGTTGTCTTATTGACTGTTGATAAGGTATCTAACACAAACACAGAAACAGGAATTGGAGTTATTGTAATTGTTCTAGTCGCAGTTATTGGCTTTTATTTAACTAAAAGAAAAAAAGAAACATGGAAATTTGAAACTAAGCAAGCAAAATAAATCTCTTTTCAATTTTCATTATGTTCTAAATTTCCCATTTTATCAAATATATAGGTTTCAAGGCAATCTAATCTCAGAAAGCAGACTTATGTATTTATGTAGCCTGTTCAATTCACTTTCTAGGATTTCCAAAGTTTTTTTTGTGTTTTCTGTCTGTTCGCCCTTCATTTTTGAAAGCTGGTCTTTTGCTGCCTCAAAATCTATTAGAGACTCTTTTATACTTTTTTCAACTTTTAGAGTGATTGCATTTTTCAAGCATTCCAAAAGGTCACCTGCAAGAGAAATATACAATTGTCTATCGCCTTCTTTTTTAACCCTTTTTATCACACTAAGAAGTTCGAGAAGATCCAAGCTTAGAGAAACCATGCCAGCTGAATATCCTGTTTCTTTTGCAAGCTCCTGTAAGGACACTGGCTTTCCTTTGACCAGAAGGACACCTATTAGCTTCCCGTGCAAAGGTGAATAACCAATAGACCGCGCAACCTCTGCGAATGTGTTGAAAATCTTCCTCTCTATATCTTTTTCAGGGCTTGTCATATTTTAAATAATTGTTTGGCATTTGAATAGAAAACCTTTTCCCAATGTTGTTTTGGGACGACTTTTTTTATTATTTCTATATAGTCTTTCATTTTCACCAATGGCCAATCTGAACCGTAAATTATTTTGTTAAATGCACAAGAAAAATTAAAGACAAAATCCATATCTAATTTCAGATAGTCTATGTTCATTTTTTTCACGTCACCTATGACAAGTCCTGAAATATCTGTATAGACATTTTGATTTTTGTATATGATTTCTGCGGCATCTCTTATCCACGGATTTCCTAAATGAGCAATTACAAAATTCACGCCAGGATTATCAACGGCTAATTCATCGATAATAAATGGGTGGGAATATTTTAATTTTGGTGGAGAAAGTTGTATAGAGGGCGACATCCAGACATCACCAGAATGTATAATTACAGGGGCCTTGTATTTTTCAGCCAACTTATAGAAAGGTTTGTATATTTCATCAGTTGGATAATAGTGTGTATATCCTGGATAAATCTTCATTCCAATGGCTGTTCTTTCTGACAATGCTTTTTCAGTAAGTAAAATTTCTTTTTTTCCACATTTAACTGGGTTTAATCCAACTACTATTTCTAGACTATCTAATTCGTGTTTTTGTCTCAGTGCTAATTCAAGTTTCATTGGGGTTGGATCTCTAAATTTCTCGCTCGATGTTATAGAAATTGCTTTTACAACATTATTTAATTTTAGCTCCTGTCTAAAATCTTCTATAGAAAAGGGTTTATTTTCAGGACTTCCATCAGCCCCAAAGGTTGTATGCATATGAGCATCTATAATTTTCATAGTAGGTTATTGTTTCCTTATTTTATTAATTGCAGTATAGATTATGGCTCCGATAAAAGAGCCTATTACGTCAAAAACTACATCAAAAATATCAGCAAATCTCCCCGGAACAAGCGATTGGTGAAATTCATCTGAGAGGCCGTATACAAAACCAATGACTAGTGTGAATAGTATTAATTTTTTCCTCGAACTTATATTTGATTTGTTTAAACCAAACACCAAAAACAATCCAAGAACCAAGTAAATGGCAACATGTTTCCAATAGCCAAAAGGATCAAAACCAAAAGGATCTGTAACTTTAGGTAGGGAAGAAAAATAAAAAATCAAAGCCATCCAAAAAACAGCTGGGATCCAGTACTTTATTTTCATAGGGGCACAATTGCTACATCATTAGAGCAGTTTTCACATTTGTAATTATATAGTTTTATCTTGTGACCCCTTTCACATTTTTGTGTCTTCCTAAGATCGCCTTTTCTCTTGAGTGTAAGAGATTTTAGTTTTAGTTTGTTTTTGGATTCTTCTAAATCACTAAAACTTTTGAATTTTTTCTTCCAGAAATTTTTTGGAAATTCCCAATATTCGTCTTTTTCAATGTCCATGAAAAAGCTTTGGCACTTTTCACAAACTTTGAGTTCGGGGATTATAAAAGCTGACCTCATTTTGCTTCCAACCCTAAAGGAAAAGCGGGGAGTGTTGATAAAATGGGATAATTTACATTGATAGCACCTAAGAATTGTTGGATTTGTCTTGTCTTTTCGCAAAACCAGAAGCTTGCCCATATGGTAATATTGTTTTTGGATGGTTTAAATACATTTGACACAAAATATACTAATGAAAGGTAGTGTGTTAGGACTTGAGACAATTGTAAGTATAGTAGGTGTTTTAGTAGCTGCTGTGCTTTTGTTCTTATTTGTCAGCCCTGTTGCGTTTGATCAATTAAAAGATAGCTTTTGTTTGTCTACTGGATTTTGTGGAGAAAGAGTTTCTATCTATACTTCTGTTGCCAAACAATCTGTAGATGCATTGGCATGCGCTGTAAGCTCAACAGCAGAAGGACAAAAACTTCCTTGTGTTGAAAAATTCGAGGAAAACCAACCAGACGGGCCCTATGTTGCCTGCTCTACACAAGAACAGCTTGTTTGCTGCGATACAGGATGGTTTGGGGGAGAATATTGGATGACAAAAGACCTTTGTCAAGCAAGCAAATACTCTGTAGTTGGCGGCGACAAATGTGGGGATTTAGAGTGGTTTTCGGAAAAAAGAACAGAGGCGCCAAAGTTTTCTTGTGTTGTTAGGAATTTCAATTTGCCACAAACTTTGGGAGAAGCAACAATACCTTTGATTGGTGTGAAATTTACTCCAGAAAAATGGATTGAAGGATATGGTGATCCCCAATACTTGGTTTACTATCAGCGGTTTCCAGCAGAAGAAGACACATGGTCTTTCAAAGCAGATTGGAAGGTTTACACACTTATAGTTGTCACCACTTTGCCTCCTGGAAAAATAGCAAAGTTTTTAGGCAAGGCATGGCAAGGTATTAGGACATCTAAACTTTTTGGAACAGGCGCAGGAAAAGTTGGAGAACAACTTCTTCTTTTTGAATCCAAGCAAGGCGGAGTGCAAGCTATCAACAGAATAGCTGATCCTCGAAACGCAATTAATTTTATTAAAGGAACTCTACAAGCTTTGAAAAAAGCTAGAATTGCTACAGAAGGTGGAATTAAAAGAGTCAAAAGGCTTGCAGTTATTTCTGGTGCTGTTGTAGCTGCTGATTGGTTAGAGGGGGAAGAATATGAAACAGAGTATGTAGAATCTGTTTTAGCTAAACTAAACCCTGAGGCTGGAAAATTAGTTTTGAAAATGCCATTAGCAAAACCAATTCCATTTGAATTGAGCAAAGAGTTAGAAGGGAAGCCTGTTTTGATTCAGTTCAGGCCCAAGATTGCAAAAAGGGAAAAACAACTTCATCTTGTTTCGCCTTGCAAACTTGATGTTCTCCCAGTTTTCAAAGAGGCAACAGAATGTCCTTCATACTTGTTCAATGGTGTGACAGGATATACAGAATGTTCTTTAAACAGAGTGTCTGGAAGTACACCAACATATCCAAATAGGTTATCAAAACTAAGCGACAGCGACCTTCCTCTATGTCAAGGAATAGTAGACGACTACAAGTTTACAGAAAACCCAGCCTCAAATACATTTATTGATTTTTTTAGAAGCCTAAAAGGCTCTAGCAGACCGTCAATTCTTGAAAACTATTTCGAGGATGGAATTTTCAAAATACCGTTTTTTAAAGATGTTGTATATGAAGCTACAAGTGGAGTTAATTTCAGCTCAGATAAAATACTCATAAGCGTCCCGAACAAAGAAGAACAAATTTCAATATCAACAGAAACAAACGGTTACTACCCGGATTCTTTCCCATTTTTGATGAGAGGAATAGCTGAAGGTAAAGTTAGCTATAAGGATAGTGACATCAAAGTTTACAAGTTTTGTTTTAGTTGGCTAAACAGAAAAGATACTGGAACAAGAGGAAAATATACAGATTTTGAAGCCACTCAAAAAGAAAATGAAGGAGAGCTTCCTAAATTTGATTGTCAAATTGGAATAAAGGTAGATAAGACATGTTCAGATACAAATGACCCAGTATGCCAGGTTTTTGACACAATAAAATCAGAACCAGAATACACAGAATATTTCAAGCCACCTGCACAAAGCAAGGGGATCGATGTAAATCATTTCACTAGATCGATTTATTATAATGAATTAAAAGAAGATGGTAAGGTCGAGGATTCAAAAATAAATCAGAGAATAATGTTTATTAGCGGATCTGGATACTCAATTGGACTAATAGACTCTGATTATGGAAATAATATTAATCAAATTGATTTCTATTCGAAATCCCTTTCCGAACCTGGAGAACTTGCTCCTACAAACCCAGCTACATTTATTGCAGATGTTGATTTTGATGGAACATTTGAAAGTTATGGCACAAGATTTGGATGCAAAAGTGAGGCTGTATTTGCTGATCTTGTAGATTCTGTAAAAGGTGGAGACACAAATTATTGTGTTTCAGAGAGTGGGTTAGGTTGGGGAATAGCTGAAGGTGTAGGGTATTATGGTGGTTGGACACTTGTTGCAGTGGGATCAACAGCAGCAATTGTTGGAACAGGTGGGCTTGCAACACCTTTGGTTGGTGGACTGGCTGCTGGAACATTTATCACAGCAGGATTTACAGCAATTAGTTTGGAAGAAATTTCAGATCTTACTGGTGGATGGCCAGACAACTAGATAGCCTTTTCCGGGAGTTAACAACTTCCAATAGATACCGAAACTGGTCTGCAGACCAGTTTCCAGCCATTGACGGCTACCATACCCAAAAATCAAAAATTTACAACTTCTAAAAATTTACGCCTTCCACGGGTTTTAATTCTTCGTTTTTTAGAAATTATAACTTCATCTTCGGAAAATTTTACTCCTCCTCAAAATTAAAAAATCAACACTACCAAAACTATTCCTGGCGCCAAAGAGGGGAAGCCCGCTCGCCTGAAAAATATTCTGGACTTAGAGTATATCTCCAGCTTCTCTCATACTGGCCACCAACAAGCAATCTTTCAACTGCGGGGTGAAGACCTTTGAGTGTATCAAAATTGAAAGGCGTTCTGTCAAAACCTCTTCTTCTGACACCATCACAGTGTGCAACAAAGGCTGCGAAATCTTCTAGAAACTCATTTGGTTTTTGATCCATTGTGAACTCTTCTGTTCCATTTCCCATTCTTCCACCACCAAAAATCATATAGAACGGCTCTTCTCCTGGTCTCCAACTTGGGCCAACTGCGAAAACGGTTCTCGATTCTCTTTCTGCTCCTTCTCTTCCACTGTATTTGGCTACTACAATAGGAATTTGGAAGCAATCGAAAACCTCCACGCCCGAAATAGTTCTCCTGTCTATCCTGTATCCTATATCCTCGTATACAACATCATTAAAACTCGGACTAAAACGCAAGAAATAACCGCTGCCAAGATATCTCATGATGCTTCCTAAAAGCGCCTTTTCTCTTGTTGAATTGTCGAAAATAAGCTTTCTTTCTGATTTTAAGAAATCTTGTATACTAATTTCCCTTTTTGGACCGCTAACCACTCTAAGTCTGGAATGCACATACGCCTGTGGTTGCTGTTCAACATCAAAATCGCTTGTATAATTTCCAATAGACACTCTAATGTATTCTGAGGTAACTGTTCTTATTATAACTTTCGGTAGTTCATTTTCTGGTATTGAATCTAGATTTTTTATATCTTTGGCAATTCTATTAAATTCTTCTTCTGTCATTTCAGGACTAAAACCCCACTTGTTCCTCTCACCTGTGTTTTTGACTACATTTTGTGGTGCAGAACTTTGGTTGAGATTATTCGTTGCCATAGTTTCTTGGGCTGTATCTGCTGGAGCACTTACCGTGAACTGTGCTTCTCTTAGTTTTCTTGTGCCATCTACAAGGGGCCGCGCATCAAATTCAAATGCTCGAAGTTCTGTGGAATTTTGAACTACCACAGGGATTTCATATCTAGCATGTCTTGAGAGTCTTACATTTCCACCTGTTTGTGGAGATGCCGAAGTAAATAGAATGACTTGTTCTGTATCTCTTGATTTTGTCCAAGAGGGTCCAATATCTTTTAGCACAAAACTAACATCTTGAGAAGTGAGAGATTCGAAAATTGGGCGCGCTTGTTTTTCTAACTCTCTTGCTCTTCCATCTATTTCTGGTAATAGGCTAAATCCGCTGATATATGAATCACTTGTGCTATCAGCTTGATATCCATACATCCTAAAACTTTTTATTCCTGCAGAATCGATATCTAAAGATTTATCTCTTCCACCAAAAACAAGTGTCCTGTTTGTTGATCCATCTACAACAAATACGTATCTTCTTCCTCTTTCCACTTCAGCAGGTCCTGCAATTTTCAAAAGGTTGTCCATTGGCTCTGCATAAGAATTTTTTCTTTCTCCGTTGGCCGATAACAATTCCTCTGTTGGTCTAGAACTAGAAGAATATCCTGTCGTATCTATTGGTTTGGATTTTGGACACCCTGGAACAACAAACAAAGAAGCAACTAAAAGAGCTCTCAAAGTTCTATCAAGAAAATCATATAGCATCATACTAACAAATTAGAAGGAATTAATAATTAAAGATAATTAAACGCTAGCTTCTTTTTTTGGCATGTGGCCTTTTTCAAATTTTAAAGTCCACTTCAATCCTTTGCCTTCTCTTCCCTTTTTCCAGTTTGTCTGACACTTGGAATTGCAAAAATTGTAGATATCTCCACTTTTTTTGACAAACATTTTTCCTCTTCCCAATTTCAATGTGTTTCCACACAAACTACACTTAGCCATAACCTTTTGTCCCAAAATAGGGAACCTGTTAGACAATTGTTTCCGGTTCCTCTAACCCCCCACTTGTAAACTTTTGCTCAAGCTTTTTCTAAAAGCTTGACAGGAGCCTAAAAATTTCCTCACCGCGATTCGTAAATTTTTCACGGCTTCCACGATTAACCTCTAATTGTTCCTAAAATTTAATCAACTATCGTCCACCGACGTCCATTTCAATTTCTTTTAACATCAATATGTCGCCAAGCCTTACTGGACCAACAACATTTCTCATCAAAACTTTATCTCTTCCAGATTTTTCCTCTTTAATCCTACACCTAACTCTGGAAACTCCTTTTACACCCATTCTTCCCAAAACAGTTATTACTTCAGCTGCCACTGCCATAAATTATCCTATTTAAGTAGTGCTCTTGTTTTTTCAGCCACTGTTGCTATTGCCCTTTTAGCGTCACCTTCTTCTGTTACTGCCAAAGAAGATGTTGGAACCTCGATTCCAGATGCTTTTCCTAGCTCTAGTTTAGATGGAACATAAGCAAAAGGGACTTTTTTCTCATTGCACAAAACAGGTAGATGCATCAAAATTTCTTCTGGTGTGACATCTTCAGCCATTACAACAAGTCTTGCGTGGCCTCTTTCTATTGCTTTTGTGGCCTCGTTCACGCCTCTTCTGATTTTTCCTGTTTTGCTAGCAACTTCTATAGCTTCGTATACCTTATCCAAAAGGTCTTTTGGTTGTTGAAATTTTACAAATGCTGGCATATTTATCCTCCAATCATCAGGGCATAAACCCCTTCTATCATAGATTTATTGGTATATTATAGACTCTATGCTTTTTAAGCATTATATATTCGCCCGGAAGGCTATGATAGGTATTTGCCCTTGTCAGGGACTTCTCCGCCTCTAGATAATCTATGTTGTTCGACTTTTTCTTCACAGAAAAAGGAAACTAAGATGCTTAATTGAAATTGTTCGGTGTCTTAAATTCACTTGAAGCTATAAAAGATTTATATAGAGTCAATAATAAGTGATGATTATGGGAATACTAGAATTTAATGAAGGGTGTCATAACATTCCAGGATGTTGGGGTCCAAGAGAAGATTTTTACACATTATTTGGAACTGAATTAAGATTTCTTGCAATCCCTATAATAATATCATTGATTCTCGGATTTATCACATTTGGCATTCTTTACTTTTTCAAGAAAAAAGGAAAAATCAATCTCCCATTATATGTGATAATCATTATCTCTGTGATAGTTGCTATAATTTTTTTGATGTTATTAGCTCCATTTTTTCAAGTAGTTTATTGATTATTGCAATTTTTCCACAGAAAGCAGAAGCTCCCACGTTTTCCCTTTATCAATAGATTTCCATAAGCGAGCCATGTCAGAGTTGATGTATATTGTATCTTTTTCTATAGGATCAAAAACTATGTTTGACACTCTGTGATCGTTTGTAATTTCTTCTGGCAATTTCCCAACTGAAATCCAAGTAGCTCCGCCGTCTATGCTTTCATACAGGTCATTTGGTTGCGCATATAAGCTCGCGCCTATCAATCTCATTCCTGTTTTGTCTTTTGGATCATATCGCGCAAAATTGACAGGTGAATTTGGATTTTTCAATGTTTTGCCATCAGTTGAATAATACACAACGTCGATGTTGTCTTTGCTAGCCATTATAAAAAACTTGTTTAAATCTGAAGGCGAAACATCTACATAGCGGATTCCTATTCCTAGTGTAGAGTCAAGTTTTGTCCACGTCTTGCCGCCATCTTTTGTTTCTAAAAATCCCCACTGTTCATCTGTAGATTTTTTGTCTATGTTTGTTCCTGGGGGCAATCCAAGTGTAGCTATACGTAGGTTATTTGGATTATTCTCATTCAAAAATAATCCAGTGACTCTAATGTGTTCATAGAAACCAGTGGGAAGTTCTTCCCAAGTTTTCCCACCATCAACCGATTTGTAGGCAATACCTTTTGTTACAAAAATTTTGCCTTTATCTGGACCATCCATTCCTTGTGGCAAGGCAGCTGTTGTTACATAAATTGTTTCAGGATTTCGCGGATCTGTGACAACACCTTCTGTATAAGCACTCATTTCACTGCTAAACAATTGGTGCCATGTTTCACCGCCATCCAAACTTTCAGCGAGCCCACCCACACCTTTTCCTACCTTTGATGGTGCTGCACCGCCTGGCAAAAGAATTCTTTGCGGGTTCTGTGGATCAATATAGAGTGAGAAACTAAGCTGATAACATGGTTGAGTTGGATCATCTGATCTTGGCATGGCCTTTATTCCTTTTCCTGAAAAGGCCCACGTTTTTCCACCATCTATGGTTTTGTAAAATCCCTTGTATTCAACATTAATGTACATTTCCTTGTTGTTTTTTGGGTTTATTGCAAATGCTTGTTCTGTCCTATAATTGTCAAAGCCTAACCGAGGTTGGCAATTTATTGGATACTCATCAACAGCGTCGCTATCTCTTTGAATTTCTTTTTGAGTAATTTGATTTTGTTCTTCTTTGTTTGAGTTTACATCCTGAATTTGAGTTAAATTTTGAATCTGTTCATCTTTATCAGGATTTTTGCTAGAATCATTTTGCGTGCATCCTGCTATAAACACAATCAAAATAAGAGCGAAAATTAACTTTTTCATACTATATTATCTTTTGTTATAGATAAATATAGAAAACAAAGAGTTTATACCAAGCCAACGAAAATTAAATTTCACAACTCAGGCTGAACTTCTTTGACAGCTTGTACAATAATTGGCATATAGGTGCGTATTGGATCAAAGAAATTGGAAAGTCCACCCTGAAAACCACCGTCGTGATCGCCATCAAATTCTGAAATTAGCCTAAAATTAAAGTCAAAGTGTTGTTCTCCAATTATATCGCCTATAGCCTTTCTTATCCTAGGATCTGCTTCCTGATGTTTATTTGCTTTTCTTAAGGGAATTGTTGCTCCCTCTACAAGCTTTTGAAATGGTATCTCTTCTCCGCGAAAACCTATGTATCCACTGTGCCTTACCCACTGCAGTCCATCTTTTGGTGTTTGAACCCACAACTCAAATCTATCTTTGGTCATTTCTGGATGATCTTTTGGTGCAATCTCCAATCTAACCAAATACAAGCATCTACCATTGTCCACAGGGGCTTCAACAATACTAGATCTTCCTTCTATCCCGTAGGCTGTTTCTATCCTTCCTTCGCCTCTTATATAGAAAAGTCTAGATTTGATTTCTTGAACTGCCATAACACTATAAAGAAGGATAGTTTATAAAGCTTTTTATTTTGTGACTAGTTAATAGTTAAATGAAATTTATCAACAACAAATTAGACAATATTTTTCAATTTCTCCAAAACCTCAAAACCAATTTCCTCTGATTTTTCAGGGGTTCTAGCTTGAACCAAAAACCATCCAAGTGGTTTTGTCCCAATTGGCGATTTTTGGAAATTTTGTCCTGGTTTTCTGTTCAGGACAAATTTTTTGACTTCTTTTATTTGCTTTATCTCATCCAAATTTATCTTTTTTATTTTTCCGGATTTTTCTGGCCAGATTTCAACTGCTGTACAAGCTTTTTTGAATTTTCTTTCTGTGTTTGGTTTTTGACCCAAACAAATGTCAAGAGCAAGTTCATCCAAATCTATTCCAGAGGAATATTTCTCCATTTCAGATCTATATCCACCAATCCTTGCTGCCATTTCTAATATTTTAGGGCCTTCTTTTGTATAGATGAGCTCAGGATGAACAGGAATATTGTCTAAACCCAGAGCTTTGATTCCTTGTGCTGAAACAGAAAGAATTTTTTCCTGATATTCTTTTGGTAGCCTTGTGGGTGTTGTCCTAGAAATAAGATGAAAACCTTCTCCTCCTAAATCTTGTGTTGAAACAATATCAGCTATCCCTAAATGAACAACCTTTCCATTAAAAACAAAAGAAGTTGTTGTGTACTGTTTTCCTTGCAAAAGCTCTTCTGCAAAAATTTCAGATTTTATCCCCAAAGCTTCTCTGAAAAGGTTTGTTTTCGAATTTTGTATTTTTCCCAAACAAAATTTGTATTTTTTTGAAAGATCTTTTTTGTTTTTTACCAACTGTATATATCTGCTTTTTGCACCTGTGTTTGGTTTTAACAAAAACGGGAAATCTAATTTTGTTCGGCTAGTTATTTTTTGGTATTTTGGGCAGGGAACAGATTTTTTTTGAAAACAGTTTCTCATTCTAATTTTGTCCCTGGCATCTAGGCAAGCTTCCAAAGAGGGTCCCGGAAGGTTTAAACTATCACAAATTGCACCCAAAACAGGTATATAGGGTTCGAATCTTGTTATTGCGCCGTCTATTCCAACTTTTTCCAAAAAAGAAAGAATTTTTGAAATTTCAAATGGATCGAAATCCAGGCATTTGTCAAAAATAAGTTTTTCTTTTTTGCTTGGATTTTTTTTCAGAAGAAAAATTTCATATCCTCTTTTCTTGGCTGGTTCAATGTGATTTATTTTGGACGAGTTATTTCCAATAAATAAAATTCTTTTCATAATGTGGAAAAAATATTTTTGTAAATACTTAAATAACTTGAAGACAATATTATATTATCTTTTCATTTAAGAAAGCTTATACCGTTTTCTTTTGGGTACGGTATTTTTTTGAAAAGAAAGATATATATGAATGGCGAAAATAAAATCTCACTTCCAAAAAAGAAGTTTTTGTTTGTATCACAAGAAAGTTTGAGCGGAGATTTAGCTTGGCAAGTGAAAAGGGAAGGGCATGAAGTAAAAATATTTATAAAATCAGATGAAGATAAAGATGTTTACGACGGTTTTTTGGAAAAGGTTGATGATTGGCAAAAACACAAAGACTGGGCAGATGTTGTTGTCTTTGACGACACAGGTTTTGGAGAAATTGCGGATAAATTTAGAAAAGAAGGCAAGCTTGTTGTTGGCAGTAGCACTTATACAGATAAATTAGAAGAAAATAGGGAATTTGGGCAACAGGAAATGAAGGCTGTTGGAATGAGCACTTTGCCAAGTTTTAATTTTACAAACTTTGATGATGCGATTAAATTTCTAAAAGAAAACCCTGGAAGATATGTTTTCAAGCCAAGCGGAAACATCACCTCAGAAAACAAAGACCTTCTTTTTATCAGCCGAGAGGAAGATGGAATAGATTTGCTTGAAGTTTTGCTCCACAATAGAAAGGCATGGTCTAAAAAAATTGCTTCTTTCCAACTTCAGAAATACGCATCTGGTGTTGAGGTTGCAGTTGGCGCTTTTTTTAATGGAAAGGATTTCATAAAACCTGTTTGCATTAATTTTGAGCACAAAAGATTGTTTCCTGGGGAAACCGGACCAATGACAGGGGAAATGGGAACAAGCATGTATTTCACAAACGACAATATGATTTTCAGCAGCACGCTTGCGAAAATGAAAGATAAACTAGCAGAATCAAAATATGTTGGATACATTGACATCAATTGTATTGCAAATGCAAAAGGAATTTATCCATTAGAATATACAGCGAGATTTGGCTACCCCACGATAAGCATACAAATGGAAGGCATTCAAACACCAATGGGCGAACTGCTTTACAAAATGGCTGCTGGGGAAAATTTTGAGATGAAAGTGAAAAAAGGATTTATTGTTGGCGTTGTTGTTGCTGTTCCACCATTTCCTTTTGATGACAAGAGGACATTTGCAATATACAAAGACTCTTCTATTCTTTTCAAGAAACCAACTTTGGATGGGATTCACATGGGCGATGTAAAATTAGTGGAAGACGACTGGCATTTGGCTGGAAATTCTGGATATGCGCTTGTTGTGACTGGTTCTGGAAATACAATGGACGAAGCAAGAAAGCAGGCTTATAAGAGGATCGAAAACATTATTTTGCAGAACATGTTCTATAGGACTGATATAGGTGTGAGATGGTTCAAAGACAGCGATCTTTTGCAGACTTGGGGCTACCTATATTGAAACCTTTTAACATAAAAGGTTTATCAAAATAGGAGGCTAAAAATTTACTCGACTCGCAAATTTTTTACGCCTTCCAAATTACAGAATTTTTTGACTTTTCTTAACCCAAACTATCCCATAGTGTGCAGACAAAACAACTTTTCCTTTTTGTGTTTTAGACTCAAAGTAGTCTTCTAATATGGAAACAATTTGCCTTGAATACTCTTTTACTGGCTTGTGAAAGAAGAATTCGCATAAGTCTACTGCTTCTTTGACAGAAGGTATTGTAATGGTAGCAGTTACTTTTTCCATTTTTGGAGCTTCGCCTAAATTTTGAATTATTTGAGAGACGTCTTCTATTTTTCCTCTCCTTTCTTCTTCTCTTCCTGAAATAGATTGCCTAAAGGTTGAAAGCAGTTCTCTGAGATCTCCAGATTCCAAATGGTGGACAATAAACATATAGCCTTCTGGTTTTGTAAGGGAGAGAAGCTTTTCAATAACTTTGTTCCAATTGTCCATGTGCATGAGAACAAGCGACATCAAAGTCAGGTCGAATTTTCTAGCAAGAATCACGTATTCGAATTTTTTGTTGTAAATGTCTAAGAAACTGTTTTTCTTCAGAAGTTTGTCTACTTGGGCCTTTGACTCCTCCACAATTGTTGTTTTTCCAACAAGCTGGGAAAGTGGGATTGTTATTTCGCCTGTTCCTGCGCCAACGTCTAGAAAAGACCATTCCCTTTTTGGCTTTGCAACTTGGAGAATTTTGTCTAAGATCAACTGTTTTTCATTTGTGTAGGACAAATATTTTTCCCACTGGTCTGTTTCTGAGTAATTGCCTTTTAGGCTTTGGGTTTGCATTCAACTATTTAGAAAAAACACCTTATATTTCTGAAAAATTGTATCTTTCTTTTAGTGCGTCTTTCATCTCATGTTCTTTCCTATTCTTTTACTTTCAAAGATTCTGGCATGTCTCTAAGTCTTCTATATTCTATTTTTAAACCTTGATTGTTTAAGTCAGCTACTACCTCATCAAAAGTTGCTGGAGGCACATTTGCAAATTTGAATGTTGTTGTCATATGCCTGATACCAATTGTCCAGTTTAAGTCTCCAAGACTTTGATCAGTTAACTCGTCGATTTTCGGTATTTTAAGAGCTTCCTCACTTGTCCAAAATTCTGAATACCCTCTCACACCAACAACTCTTTCTGGGAGGATTTCTACGTCAGGCCTTTCCTTTCTTGCAATTACTCTTGTTTGTATATCTGCAATAAAATCCGTTTCACTTGGAAGTTCTTTTTGGTTTGTATAAGAAGCTAAATCATCATCACCAATTGGGTGTATATGATAAAATCTAACTTTTGATCCCGGAGGAAGGCCTAAAATAGTGTTCCACATTTTTTCCCTATCGGGTTCTATTCTTTTTCTAGGAATTTCAACAACAACTTTATTTGTTTTAGAATCCCTAAACTGCATCATATATGTTCCTGCATCTTTTCCAATGTCAACAAAATAGGTCCTTCCATTTGGCTCATGTACTTCCATCCAGGCATCTTCATCTGGTGATGTGAGGGCAGCGTCCATCATTCTTTGGATAGCCACATCTTCTGGTCCAACATAAGTTTTTGAAGATGTGTGGTCCACCCGAAGATTTGAAACAGGATATTCTCTTTGGAAAGATGCACAACCTACTAGCTTGAGAGCTAAAAGTGCTGAACCTAAATACAAACCTACCTTTCTCATGTGACGTAATTGTCGTAGGAGTTTATAAAGCTTTTCTTATTTGTTACTTTAGGATAGTAAATTGAATAACCTTTATAAACCCCTAAGCTATAGAATAATTAGGTGATTTTTATGTGGAAGGAAATACCATTTTGGAAAAAGGCACTTTGGGCTAGTATTTTAATAGGCGGAATTGAAGAGTGCCAAAAGGAAGATAGATATAGATTAGATCCTAACAACGGTGCTATTATAGATACACAATACAAACCAAATCCAGTTTATAGGAAGTAATAGAAGCAAGTTTTCAGTTTCTGAATTTTTACAGAAATTGAATAAACAGGCTTGCATTTAAAGGTGAGATAGATATGACAAATAGATTTTCAGGGATTAGAGGAGCTTTGGGTGCATTAGTAGTGTACACATCAGGTTTTTTAGGCGGATGTACTTCGCCACAAGTTGTTTCAGAGACGCCTAGACCAACACAACCGCCTGCACAAACAATACAAAGAAACCCTTTGCCGAAATATAATTTTGAGATTGCAGACAGATATACAAGAATGAATTTATCGTACAGAAAATCTGAAAATGGAAGAAGCAAAACATTTGATGCAGAAATGTTTGATACAGATTCAAACCCAAAAACAGTGGAACAAGCTGTTGTAACAAGTAGAGAGGGACATGATTCTAACACAGTGATGTTTGTTAGACAAGGAGCAAAGGTTGCAACAACACCTGGATACAGAACAGAAGTCAGGATAATGACACCAGAAGATGAACAGCGTTTTGATAGATTGTTTGGTGGGGATTGATATGAATAAAGTAAGCGAAACTTTAACTAGAGTATTTTTGAGTGCAGCTTTGGCAACTGGTGGATGTACTTTGCCAGAAACACAAATACAGCAACCAAATCAACCGAGGCCAACTAGAAATGCAGGTCCTGGATATTTGGGGAATTTTGAAAGGACAATACCTCCAGATGATGGACAAGAATATTCAAGTTCAGATATTCCAAGCGGATGGAAAATATATGAAAGAAGGTCAACAAGACCAGAGGGTCATGTAGATGAAAAGAGAGGAATCTATATTGAGGATGGAACACTTTACATTGTTGGACAAAGCAGGTTGTGGGATCCCAACAGCGAATCAAGCGCAATAGATGATGCAAACAGGGACGCAGAAAGAAAATTTGGTGAATTGGTTTTAGATTCAGATGGTGATGGAAGTTTTTCAGGGTTCATATCAGGGCTTTATAGTGAAGCAATAGAATCCGTCATAGTTAAGAGAGGAGGCGAAGTTGCTTTGGTTGTTGAAACAAGAAACTCAATTCCTTTGCAAGGCTTGCCAAGAGATACAAGAAGAAGAATAGAAAGCAGATATAGTGGAAGGTAAACATGGAATACGCTTCAAGAGATTCAGAAAGCTGGGAACATCCAGACATCAAAAGATTTAGGGATGTTTTTTCTGATGGATTCATGCATACTGTTGTTCCTATTTTTGTTGGTGATAATAGTTATTTTGTAATAGAAAGATGGGAACACAAAAATGAACAGGTTGATGTTCTAGAAGCTATTGGTTTTGAAAATACTTTGGGTACAGCAACTGCAACAGAGGAAGATAAAAGGTGCTATCAGGCAGATCAAAGCAAAAATCCTGCATCTGTTAAGAGAAATCTTCAAGGCGCAGTTGAGGGGCTTAGAAAATTAGCCAGTACAAGCAGTGGAAGGCTGAAGTATGTTGCAGAGGGCCTTATTGGATATTATGAAAGGGATGCAAGACCTTTATTAGATAATCTTGAAGATGTTTTAGAAATCCATAGAAGGGCGACCTATATTTTGGATGACCTTCAGAAAGCCAAATCAGCAAAAGAATACGGGGATTTGAAAGAAGAACTTAATTCACTTGTACAAAGTGCATATGGAACACCGTGCTGGTCTTATTTTTGGAATGCTGTTCAACACCACAATCTTTGGATTGATGGAAAAACTTCCCAACTTCAGGCAGATTTGGGTTTGATAAGATTGGCTCCACAGACACCGGAATATAGACAAGCAATGGACAGGCTTGCACAGCTAGCTTTTATGGCAACAAACAGGATATGTTGGAGAAAAAAAGAGCCACAAGATGATATACTGAATTATGATAGGATGTTTGAAAAAGAGCAAGGAACAATTGGAGATCCAACAGACAGAAGCCCTATTCCAGAAGACTTTTCTATGATTCCAGATATGTTAGTTGGTGGAGACGGTTTTATTTTAGAAAGGGTTCAGGAGAGAAAAGTTCTAAGGGACAAATGGTTTTGGGAATTTGACGCACTTGCACGAAGGTTTGAAAATCCGCTGGAAGTTGTCCAAGAATCTATAAGATACTTAGAAAGGGCAACAGATGTGATGTTGAAGGTTCGACCTGGAACAGTCTATGCTTTTGATGGAAAAACATGTTTGTGGTTTTATGCAACAGATGCACTGCATACAGCAGATCCTATACAAGCATTCAAAAGGAGAACGGCAAAGATAGACAAAGATACAATTATGCCAGAATCTCTTTTGGGTGAAGTTGATTGGAATGGTATGACTTTTACAGAAGCATTTGGTGAGGAGCCATTTAGGACTATGAGAGAAGAAACAGAAAGAGCACACAACAAAAGGCATTATTTTGATCTTGGTGGAGAAATGAGCGATTTTGTTTTTAACCATGAACAGCCCCAACAAGAACCAGCTCCAAAAAAATGGAATCCATTTGGGTGGTTGAAAATCAGAAGATGATGGAGAGAAGCATATGGGAATATATAGATGGATGAAAGAAGCACCAACTTGGAAAGTTGTGACAGGACTCATTGTAGCAAAAGCAGTTTTATTGGGTACTTTGGCTGCACCAAAAGTTCATGTTGGTAAGGAAAACGCAGGAATGGATATCAGAAGATATACAACTTGGATGTTTTCCACACCAGAACCAGTAACAGCAGAAGTCAGAAAAGGGGAATATTTTGGAAGGCCCCTGCTTGGCCAATATTCTTTTGAACCATCCATAAATGAGACAGTGACTTCTTCTAGAGTTTACAGAGGAGAAAATGGAGAGTTAATACACGTGGCTACAGATGATTGGGGAAGAGATGGAGAACAAGACACTCTGAGTGTGGTTGCAACAACAGGAGAATGGAGAAGTGGAAATAGAAAACTATTGTATGCACAAGGTTGGACAAGGGAAAGAATTGGTGGAAAGTTGGTTTTATTTTCAGATGGTTATCAAGGCCCTTTGACACCTCAAGAGGCTGCTGGTCTATCACCTGATTTGCAAAAATTCGCAGGCGCAGAAGGAGATATAGATCCTGAAAGACTTTCCATAAACGTGAGAGAAGAAGCATACAGGATGACAAAAGCAGGAGAAGATAAGAGATTTGAGATAAAGTAGGTGCATATGATAAGAACATTCAGAAACTACGCGAGAAGTTTTGGAGCTGCAGTAGCTATAGGAGCAGCAGCTCTTGGTTTAAGTTGGTTTTTGGATTCAGCTGAGCCGACGGTCATCAAAAGATACACAGAAAATGGAAGGGAAGTCACGCTTTTTGATTATGACGGGAATTTGTCGACAGTAGAGGAAAGAGTGACGAGAGGAAGATTTCCAGCTTTTGGATCTGAACCTCCTTTTGGTGGATATACAGAAAAAAAAGAATTTGAACCTCCAGTAGAAAGAGATGGAAAAAAAGTGAATACAGAAGTCAGTTTTTATGATCCAAGTGGCAGACGAGTTGAAGGCCCAATAAGGACTTTGGAACCGAGAGAAGGCGGGCTTGAAACACCTGAAGAAAAACAAGAGGCTGCAGAAGAGCCAGCATATTTGGCAGAAATAAGAAGCTATTTTGAAGTAATAGAAAGGCTCACAGAGACTGGAGTTGTGGATGATGTCAGTCATCTGTATCACTATGTAAGCAACCAAAAACATTTTCCAGATGTGAAAGACATGGATATAGAAGTGGATCAGATACCTTCCTTTTATCCAGTAGGACTTTTTGGATCTAGAAGTAGTTATGTTGTATTCAAGTATAGAAATAGTTCAACTACGCAGGAAGCTGGTCTACCTGAAGAAGTTGAAATAACTGTCAGTACATCAGATACAATTAAACCTAAAAATGAGGTCAGCTTTAGCTTGTTAATTGGAGGCAAGAAATTGGTCTCTTTCAGTGATGGATTTGATATTAATGATAATAGATACAAGACAGTTTTCATAGCAACTGACACAATACAAACTTCTTCTTTCGACATAGACGGAGAAGATCTTATATGCAAAAATAGCAGCAATGATTTTGATCTCCGTGGTGAAAAAATTCCAATAGGCACAAGGATAGATGGAAGTAAAGTTTTGAGAGCAGTTGAGCATTTCGGGGAACAGGCAACAAAAGTAGAGGATATGTTTTATGCTAGCCTTGCAAGGAAAGTAAGGGACTATGTGGTTAGAAAGAATAATAGGAATTTCAGTCCTGAATACTATATGGATAGTTTCGAAGATGGTTATATACTCTTAAGCGTTCACACAACATCAGGAGTGTTACTTTTACAAGATCGTCGTGGAATTTTTGACACTGATGAACTACATGGAAAACCAACTTATCTAGAAGGTGGAAGAAAAATGATTATAGAAGGAAAAACAGTCAATAAAAATGATGGAATGACGCAATTTAATAGAGACGGAACAGTAACTTTTACACCTATTAAGAAACCTTTGGTAGCTCCGGACAATGATGTAGATGGGAGAATAACTGGTGTAGATGAAAAAGTAGAAGGTGATCATATTCTTAACATGAATACAGAGCAATACAGAAAATTGCTGCTCGAGTTAGACGAAAAGATAGGAGATGAATGACAAGAAAATTCATGGACTACGCGAGAAGTTTAGGCGGTAGATTATTTTTAGGTTCAGCTGCACTGTGTTTAGGGCTAGCTGTAGCCCAACCAATCAGAAACGCTGTAAGAAATTGGGGATCAGAAGATTTTGTAGGAAACATCATAGAATATGTTTCCAGCAAGTTCCATGAGAGGAGAGACGGAACATTTTATCTGCATTGTGATTTTCCAGGAAAACGTGTTGACATTTCTATTAAAATTGAAAATGGAAGACCACTAAGATATCTCAATATAGAAAACAGTGATTTTGTTAGCCAAAACGGAACAAGTACTTTGTACAATAAAAGACCTGGTTTTGAGGACGTCAATGGAAATGGAAGACTAGAGAATGGAGACAACGTAACATGGGTTTATTACCAAGAAAATGGTTATGATAAAGTGCTTGAGGAAGCAGATAAAGCATACAGAGACCAATTGAAAGACTTGAATACAAGGGTACAAGAACTTAAACATTTGGACAAGTTGACAGAGGCCATACAAGAGGATGTTATTGAAACAGGAAAACCTGAATTTGTTTCAGATGTTTCAGTATTTCCCAAAGTTCCTTTGCTTTCATTTTTTACAAAAAGGTCTGGGAACAATTTCCACAAAACATACACCCTAGGAGACGGTTCACGAGCGTCTTTTTTTGTTAGTCTTTATGATAACATCCCAAAACTGTTAATTGATGATTCACAAAACACTTCAATCCTCCCAAGATACCAAGATATGGAAATTATGGAAAGAGTGGTAAAAGAAGCTGGTCTAAAAATTGATTAGGAGTCAACTTGCTATTAGCTATTTATATCTACACTCTATTGATTAAATATGACCAGTGAGAAAATACTTGTTCTGTCTATCGATAGAGACGATGATTTAGGAAGAAAAGCAGGAGTCAAAGGGCCTGTTCTAGGGCCTGAAAAAGTAAAAGAAGCTGCACACAAGCTGGGTTTGGCAGATCCTGAAGATTCTGATTTTAATGCAATGTTCGAAGCGATGAGGGTATACGAGGAAGTTAAACAAGGATCAGAGGCACAGGTTGCTGTTTTGACTGGACACAAAAATGTCGGTTTTACTTCAGATAAGATTGTCTCAGAACAGTTCAACCAGATTTTGAAAAAATTCCCTGCAACTGGGATTGTTTTTGTGACAGATGGTGTGGAAGATGAGCACACCTTACCTATAATTCAATCTAAAGTACCTGTTATCTCTGTGAGAAGGGTTTTGGTTAAACAAGCTCCGCAGCTTGAATCTTCATACTACAAGGCAAAAGACTTTTTAGAAGAATCTTTGAAAGACCCTAAATTGGCAAGGGTTGTTTTTGGGCTCCCAGCTTTGACCTTGCTGTTGCTTGGTTTATTTGGCTTGCAGGGATTTAGGTTTGTTCTAGCCATACTTGGAATTTACTTGCTTGTGAAAGGATTCAAGCTTGAAAAATCAGTCACCGGCGGATTTGAAGAATTGAGAATAGCATTTGCTGAGAAAAGGCTGGCATTCTTTACATATACACTAGCAATAGTTATTGGGGGATTATCTGTATATAGGGGTTATGGCGCACTTTCTGAATGGGCAAGTGTAGGTATATTTGAATCAGTTGCTGCATTCTTCTTTTCATCTGCATACTTCTTTTGGATTGCAGTATCAGCGGGCTGGTTTGCAAGACTATTTAGCCATTCACACAAACACACAAAGGGAACACTCGCAGCTGGGCCTATTTTTGGATTTGCAATAGCTTTGGTTATTTCAAATGCCAGTGAAATGGTTCTAAAGCCTGTCATTGGGCTTACTAACTTTTTGATTGCTATTGTGCTTGGCTTTGCTTTGATTGGAGTAGCTGTTTATTTGGAGAAGAGAAGATAGATTGATTCTATAACATATTAAAGTCTTACTCTACACATTTTCTATGAACCAAAATCAGTGGATAGATGTTGAAAAAGAACCCGAGACATTTTTTAAAACATATTTTGGAGGGGAAACAGTAGAAGACGCTGCAAGAAACCTTCAAGTTTTAGACTCAAGACCTAAAGATTGGTTGAGCTATCTTCTCGAGTTTAGAGTAAGATTTAGAAGATCTCCACAAGACAGAGAGGAAGTTTACAGGGCTTTAGAATTGTCAGAAGAACAAATCAGACAAGCAGAGGTGGATCTAAAAAATAGTAAGAGAAGATGGAAAAATAAAGAAAAGATGTATGTTCAAGAACCACCGAAACAGGAAGAGAGTGAACCTCAAAATCAAAAAAGATATACTAAAGAACTGAGAAAGAGAAGAGTGGGAAGAAAATCCATTTATTCCCAAAACGATATAAGGCAGGCTGTTTTAGATAATTTTGTTCTAACCCAAAAAGAAATTGCAGAAATAGTTGGATGCGATCAACCATTAATAGGTAAGCGCATGGTTGAAATGCCTGAAATATCCCAAGTTATTGCTAAGAGAAAAAAAGCATTCCGAGAACTTAGGGATAATCCATATGTCTACCTCGTGATTGCAGATGAAGAAAAAATGTTTGGGAGCCTAGCTGATTCTGGAAAGTATATGATTGAGAAAATTAAAGAGGGTGTCAGCTTTGAAGATATTAGAATCAAGCGGAGGAAAACTGATTTAGTTGTGAAATTAAGAAGGCAAGATGTTTTAGTTGAAGATGTTAGAAAAGCAATATATAGTCAACCTGTTGTAACACAGGCTGAAGTTGGCAAAACTCTTGGAATAACAAGATATGATGTGATTTATAGATTTAGGGGTCAAGATGCATTGAGAATGCTTCTAAAAATCCGAACTCAGGAAGCAAAAGGGGCAAAAAAAGAAGGAAAGCCTCTCTATATAGTGAGATCAAATGGAGACGAATACTGTACATCAAGTCTTAGAGAGCTAGGGGAATATATGCTCAGATATAGGAATGCAAACAAGGGGATTTTAAATGTTGATATATATAGGCGGTCATCTAGATCTATACCCACAATAAGAAGCGTGAGATAGATTTATGATAAACATCAAACCAATATACGTCGGCATAGATTTGCACGGCACTTTGCTGAACAAAAATGAAGAAATAGAAGAAAGATTTCATAGGCCTCTTGAGGATGCCTTGAAAAAACTGAAAACAAAAGCCAAAATCTATGTTTGTTCTGGGAATGATTTGCCTTTTGTGAAAGAGGTTTTACCGAAAGATATATTTGAGCTGTTTGATGGTTTTGTGTTGGAAACTGGATGTGTTTTTTCTGATGGGAAAACCGAGGTTGTAAAAACTCCAGAAAGCGTGCAACAGAAAGCCCATGAATTAAGGAAGGAATTGGAACAGAAGGGGTTCTCAGAAGTCAACGAGTTTAGACGAAGGCTGACAACTGTTTCTTTGTTTTGTTCAAGCCCAAAAGAGTTTGTTAAAAAAGTAGAAGGGTTTGTGCAAAAATCAGTATACAGAAACGATTTTTCTGTAACATATTCAAGCGTGGCTGTTGATGTGATTCCAAAAGGATGGGACAAGTTCATGGGTATGCAAAAACTGGCAGGAGAAAACACCATAATTGGGATTGCAGATTCGATGAATGATTTTGAATTTTTGGCTAAATCGGATTTTTCGTTTGTTCCAGCCAACGCGCCGAAAGAGGTTTTGGAGAAGTTGGAAAAGGAAAGGAAGAGTATTGTTAATTTGGAAAAAATGAATCAATTAGAAAAAAACATTATCGGAAAGGCCAAAAACCAAGAGACTGAAGGAGTGTTGGAGATATTGGATTTTATCCAAACAGCGATTTAAAAATTCCTCTGGCTATTAGGCCTGCTGTTGTTGGTGTAACATCTTCACCATTTACATAAATTTTAGAACCTTCTCTACATGCCCCTATTGTATCTATACCACTTCTAACATACACAACAGCGCGCCTGATGCCACCAACTGTACCATAAACATGTCCGTCAACTCTTAGCTCACTTTTTGGATCTGAATCAGTTGAGTGAAATGGACCAACTCCAAGTATATTTCCTCTAAGATCTCCACCTATTTCACAAGTAAAATGTCCTTGATGATGATGTTTTGCAACATCTCCCCTAACACTTCCTCTAACTATAATTTTTGTTCCATAACTGCCCTGACTACTAACAACATCGCCTACAACATCGCCATCAACTATAATTTGACAGTTTCTACAATCATACTCTACAAGACCTTCCACATTTCCCCTAACTCTTGTTGTGCCTCCCTGTTGCCCAAATCCCACCAATGCTCTTTCTGATGCACTTCCTATAACTATGTCTCCACCTTTCATTCCAGTTCCAACTTGACTATTCAAAACGCGGCCTCTGACATCTACAAGACCTCCTGATTTTCCATATCCTATTAAAGTGTGTGAAACATCTTTGTGAAATATGGTTTCCCCTCCAGATTGGTGAGCGGCTAACCCCTCTTCAGAAAGGCTCGGGAAATCACAAAAAACTTCTATCTTCCCCCCTTCCTGCCAACCACCGAAAGTGTTTTGGAAACCATCACATGCATACGTTGAATAGAGGCTATCTTTAAACCGATAGACAACGGCATGCCCGTCTTTCATGCGGTGTAGTATTAACAAAGGTACAGGTCCTTTGAACTCTATTGTGCCGCCTTCCAAATGACCTCCAGACCAATTACCTACTTCTCCTTCGAAAATAACTTTGGCTCCTTTTTTAAGATGCTGTGCACAGCCATCGCCAACATTACCCTTTACAATAACTGTGCTGTTCCTCAAAAAAGAGCAAACATTTGACGGGCGTCCATATTCTCTGGCTCCATTCCAATCAGTATCATAAAGAAGTTCATATCCACATTCTTTTTCTGAAAGTATTCCAGATGAAATATCGGCATCAAAAGACTGCTTACTAGGTGTTGCATCTAAAACTATTTCTTGTCCTGGCTTAAGTTTGCTATCTAGAAGAGCAGAAAACTGAACACCCAATGCACTCTTGCCGCCAAGCCAATATCTTCTTCTAAAGTATCTTGAAAGATGTTCAGGAGAACATCTTATGTCCGAAACAGCATCTTTTGTTTCCCTATATACTTCTTCAGGGTCTTCTCCAGACGATTTTTCGAAAGCTTGATTTATTTGGTCTTCTACATAAGCAAAATGTGAATCCTCTGTTACAGGAACAACCACTCGACCAGAATCTTTTCTTCTTTGGCGCGCTTTTTCCTCAACTTTTTTTATTTCGTCTTCACTTACATCAAAATCATTTTTCATATTTATAGCATCAGTCTCCCAATAATTTTTTAAAAATTCCTCTGGCTATTAGGTTTGCAGTTGTTGGTGTAACATCTCCTCCGTTTTCATAAACTCTACAACCTTCGCTACATTTTTCTAGCCTCTCTATTTTTCTCCCAACATGGACATCGGCCCAATTCAAATAGCCAACTGTTCCATAAACAGATTTGTGAACTGTTATCTGGCTTTTTGGACCAGATGAACTACCATATCCTACATATTGTATGTTTCCTGTTACATTGCCTTCGATTGTACATGTTATATATTTCGAACCGCGACCGACATCGCCTTTAACATTTCCGTGGACAGTTATATCCACACCATTGTCCCCTCTTCCACCAACATTTCCAGTTACATCACCACCAACAATTATTGTACAACCAGAGCTGCCTTCGCTTATATTAGCTCTTGCACTGCCTTTAACATGAATTGTTCCACCAAGTGTTCTTTCTCCAACAATTCCTTCTTGAACACTTCCCAAAACTATTTCTCCACCAGTCATTTTATAACCTATTTTACATCTAATAGCTCTTTTCACACTGATGTCTCCATACTCCTTGTTAGGCCCTATACTACAGTCAGTTACCGTCCCATGAAAATTAATTTCTCCTCCTTTCTGACATGCTCCGATAGAACTACTCTGGGTTAACATAGAAACATCGCACATGACATCTATTTTACCTTCTTCCTGATTTGCACCAAATGAGGAATATGGATATGGTTCATTCTTAAATTGATGAACTATTGCGTGACCATCTTTCATGCCTTTAAGTATATCGGTTTCTGCAGGGCCCCTAAATTCTATTTCTCCTCCATCTAAAAAATTGCCGGAATCCTTTTCAGATTCACCTTCAAAAATAACTTTTGCTCCTCGTTTGACGTGTTGGGCTGCACACTCTCCAGAATTTCCTTTTATTGTCACTGTTCCTCTTTCTAAAAAAGAGCAGACGTATTTGAGGCTATAAGGATCATTAATTGTCCTTGCATCTAAAAATATTTCTTCCCCCTCTCTAAGCATTCTATTAAGAAGAGATGAGAAAAAAATACCCAATTGACGAGAATCTGGGCCAGCGTCTGCTTTTCTTTTGAAATATCTTGACAATTCTTGAGATGGGAAATGTGGCAATGTAGAAACACATCTTCTTGCTCTTTCATACACGTCTTGTGATCCCCAATCACCAGATATTCTATCATCTAAACTATCTCTGCCTTCTATAAATCTTTTGAATGCTGAATCTATTTGATCTTCAATATAATCTAAGTGAGAATCGTCTGTTACTGGTTTGACAATTCGACCAGATTGTGTCCTTTTATCACGTGCTTTTCCAATAACATCTTCTATTTCATCCTTTGTGACATCAAAATCAGAATTCGTCATCCTTGGAGTTTCCAGACGACCTTGCCGCCTGCCTTTGTTATAGCCTCTGTTATTTCCCCCGCACGTTGCACACTTATTTTCCATTTAATTTCATCATAAGCAGACCTATACGAAGATGGGCTCAAAACAGGATGAGCCTTCCTCAAAAACAAGCGCACCTCATCTTGATTAACGTCTGAAAAAGCGGCTTCTTCTCTTCTAGATGCTTCAAGTTCTCCAGATGTTTGTGCAAGTTGTGCGGCCACCCTTGGTTGTAAATCTCTTTCTAGAAGAACATACACTTTTGCAAGTGTAATTTTTGCAACATGTTTTTCTGGAAGCGATAAATTGTGTGGTTCTTTTGCCTTATCTAAAATAGCTGGGAGAAGGGTTCTTGTTCTATCGATTCTTGCAGGCAAAGTTATGCCTTCTTGAACTAATCTTTGAACTTCAACACTAGCTGTCATGTCTGCCGAATAATCATTTTTAAGCCTTGCAACTTCATGTGGTGAATGGCTTCTGTCAGATTGTATGTTGGCATCCAAATCACCGATTAAATCCAACATTGCTTCTTTGTTGTCTGCAATGTATTGTTTAGCATCTAACCAATGCTGTCTTTTGTCTTCTAATTCTTTAGCTTTTTTGCCTGCTCTAAAACAACCATAAAATCTTCTAATTTTTCCTGGATCAAAGTAAGAAGCTATGCGATTTATTTCAGGGTTCGAAGAAAATTGTGCAATCGCTGCAAAACCTCCGACTATTTGAACTGTGAGCTCTAGATATCTTTCCATATCTCTTTCTGGATCTAATCGATCTGCTTCATCGATATACACTTGAATATGCGCGTGGCAGTGTTCATTTAGAAGGGCGAAAAACCCGTTGCCGTCGACACCACCGGCTGTTCTTGCTTGCTCTAATCTTTTCCTCAATGCCTCTCCTTCATTTCTGACTCTTCTGTATACATCTTCTTCCATCTTATTCTCCCGCCACTTTTCTAAATTTAGGTGGATCATCAAGGTATGGACAAACATCTTTTGGGTGGACACCTATTACTCGGGTTTTAATAAGATACCAGCTTGTATAAGCAGGACATCCTGTGTCTTTCAAATCTTCCCAACTGACAAATTTGAAAGGAAACCATCTATCTTTCCTTCTCTTATCTGCTATCATTGCCGTTCTACACCTGCTTTTTGTCGAATCGTCTTGAAGCGTTCTGATTTCTAATACATTAGCTGGGCCGCCGCTTCTAAATGTACAATTACCTAATGTTTGATATTGTAGATGTGACTGTGGTGCGCTATCAGCTGGTTTTGATGACTGCTGGCCTTTTACAAACTCAAGATCTTTTGATAAATCTGCAAGCTTTCTCTGCATATCAGACATTTGTCCATCGTATTGTCCAGATCTTTCTCGCATTGCATCCTTAAGACCAGAAAATTCTTGCCTTAAACCTTCAATGGAAGCATATAATCTTTCTTCAAACGCCCTTTGTCTAGCTTCTCTTTTTGCTTCTGCTACTGCATCTTCTCTTGATCGGCAATACTCAATAACAACATCAACACGAACGTAAACATTAACTCTTTCGTCTTCAACATCTAATCCAGCACCTCTCATTTCAGATGTTAAATCAGCAGGCAATCTATTAATCCACTCCCTTGCTTCGCCTTCAGACTTTATTTCACGATAGTTTACCATAGAAACAATAAACTATTTATCTTCAAGATTTATAAGAACAATTGGTATCCTAAACATAAGGTTTGTTAAGTCTCTTTTTTTTTGCCATGTTCGATAGAAAATATCGAATTTTGTATCTTTTTTAGAATCTGCTTTACTAAAACAAGTAAATATTCAAACATATACTCTAAAATATGTTTTCTAGATTTTATGCTTTGTTGAAAACCAATATATAGAAGACCAAATTCTTGTGAAATTCTCTATTCAAGAGAATCAAACTAATTTATTTTAGAAAATATATTGAAACAAGTATAATAGAAAATATTTAATTTGATAGTTCTTTTTTAATATATATTATATAGAATATATCATCTAAAAATTTGTCAGACATTTCCAAAACACTAAAAATAAATTCACTCCAAGTAGATTCTGAATAGAATAGACAATTGAACATAGAAAATTTCAGAACATTTACTGGGTAATTAAAGAGAACAAGAATATTTACCTATTAATTCGCTTGGACAATCTCCTCTTCTAAGAACATCAAGCAATTCATCCATCTCACTTTGTTCAAGCACGTATCCTGGAGAAATATTACGCAATTCTGTGCCTATTTGCACGATTACACTATAACATCTTATCGGAAAACCACTTTCGTTTTTTGCGAAATAAACACTTGCTCTCACTCTTCTTCCACAAATATTACTTGAAAAAGGACCTGCTTCAGCGAAAAAATCTTCTCGACTAAATCTCCTTACCATCCCAGAATTTGGGGAAGCTCTTTTATTAAGTTTTAGCCTGTCTTGCAATCTCAGCAGCTATTTGATCATCGAAGTCCTTGGCTATTCTTTTTGTGCGCCGCACATGTGCATTAATTTGTGACTGGGCTCTGTCGACTAGTTGGTTAATCGTCGGAGAGGCAAGGGAATAGCCTTTCATAAATTGGTCTGGAGTATCTCTGACTGGGATTTTGATAAACTCTAGAAGCCCCAAAGTCCGCCATTTGCGGATTTCCTCGTATGATTGGGAAACAGAGACTTCGAGGATTTTGGCTATTGTTTCGATTGTCAAGGGTGTATTTGTTTTTCTAGAATGCAAAAGGAACTTCAAAAGCGCAGCATGATTTGCTCGACTTTGCTTTCTTTGGAGACCTAGCCTTTGCACAATTACCTCAGCCATGTCGTCTATTGAAAGAGAGAGCTTGTAGTCTGGAGGATTGACCTCTTTTAAGACGATGTCTGCCAACTTTTTATACATATAGAGAACCAATGTCTCTCTCAACCTCCTTTCCTTTCATCATATTTCCTCCTGATGTTTACCCATATAGGAACAGCAAAAAGCATAGTAAGTATTATCATCGGCACATAGAATACAGGCTCATTAAACCTGTTCAAAGAGAAAGGTATCAATATTAAAACAAGTGCAATGTAAATGACTATCCACAATAATATTTCATATAGAGGGTTTCCTTTAAGTTTCTTTCTATTAGAAGAATACCTTCCTATAACCCCTGCTAAAAACAGGAAAACAATGGCCAGTAAGAACATTGAAACACTTGGATATTTGGATACATAATCATATATCCTGGGAGCTGATTTGTATATAATCCCCAATATAAGGATTATAAAAATTGCCAACATAAGGTTTGGTCTACGGGTTTTCCAACTTTTATACAAGGAAAATTTTCGCATTAAATTTCCCCGTTTTTTATAGAAAGAGGCCTCTTTTTTTGATAAACCTTTTTTTTTCATATAATCTCACACTATTGAAGTTTTCAAAAACTCCACAAGATCGGGTTGTATATAATTGTTTACTGTTACTGCTATATGCTCTTTCCAAATGTTTTCTTTTTTCACAAATTTTTTATGACCCAAATCAGAAGCAATTGAAAGAAAAAGAGAATTCACTTGCTCTTTTGTTGGTTTTTTTGTCCTTTTTATAAAATCCTTGACTTGAGAAGTTGCGTAGTGAGACCTTACTATATGTGGATAGAACTCTTTTCCACAATACTTTTTGAAGGCTTTTTTGAAATGAGACTCTTTCATCGGATGACCATTTTCGCCGACAAAAACAAAAGAGTCTCTGTTGAGCGGTTTTAGTAGGGAATTCAGCCTTTTAGCATAAACTTCAGGAAATTGTTTTGTCGTTTTTATTGGGACCCCATCTTTCCCTATAAAATCAAAAGTGACATTGTTCCCATTTATTGAAATGTCTTTTTTCTTGAGAGTTGTCAAGCCTTTGTGACCATGTGCCTTATAGTAAATTTCATTTCCAACTCTTATGTGTGTTTGGAGGAGAGTATACATTGGCAAAGCAAATCTGTCTTTCTCATCTTTAAGTGCTTTTTCGACTCTTTTTTTCAACCTTGGATATTCCTTTTCAAACTCCTCAACTTTTTTGTATTTTTTGTCTTTGTTTGCTTTTCTTTTTTCTAAAGTGTATACATAGGAAAATGTACCGCCTTTGTTTTGATATAGGACATCCCAGTGATCGTGTGTTTGCTGATCGTGGATTGTCAAGTGAGGGGCAAAAAGGGAGAAAGCCTTGTCTAAAACACTTCCGTCAGGGAGTATGTTTATTCTAGCCCCTTGAGGAAGACCTTCTGGGGAAAGTTGGCCCTTTAGAAAGAAGGAATCTTTTTTGTCTACTAAATCCTTAAACCTGCCATTTTTTTGGAAGAGATGAATTACAATCATCGCTTCTGGGAGGGGTTTATTTGATCCTTTCCATCCTGTTAGTGTTTTTTCTACAACTGACATATCTTTCCTTATTCTGATTGTGCCAACTGGTATTGGTTTTTCTTTTTTCATCTAAAACCCTTCTTACAATTGAGTTTAACAGTCAAATTTTTCACCACATTTTACGCATTCTATTTCTACTGGCCCTCTGCGTAAACCAAAAATATAATTAATTTCTTTTTTCTTTGCTCTCTTCTCCAATTCTTCATTTCGAAAGCACCCTGAATCTATTACTGGTATTTTACACTTTGGACAATTTTTGTTTTTCATCTAAAACTCCTTTTCACAGCTTTTACAGTGCCATTTTGGGTAGTACTCTACAACTTTACAACCCCCAAATTCCACTTTTCCTTCTTTTTTTAGTAATTCGGCTTCTTTTGAAGGCAAACCATATAGTATTGGAATCACATCAAAGGATTCGCACTTTGGACACTTTTCATGTGGCTCATAATAGCCTTCTTTTCCAACAGGTGTTCTAAACTCCTTAAAACACCTCCAACACATCCACCAATTGTAGTTATAAAAATCTTCTTTGAAAGTATTTTTTGGTACGTTGTCTGTTTTTACTTTATCTGTCTTTTTACATTCAGGGCAAGCCTCTTTTTTCATCAGACAAACTCGCCCTCCTTTATGCGTTTTTCCAATTGAGCCAAAACCTTTTCATATTCTTTTTCCAAGTCGACTTTGTAGTGTTCAGAAAGCATGTAAAAATCAAATAAAATATCACAAAGGGAATCGACTAAATCTGCTTTTTGGCGCCCTTTGTTTTTGAAGCCTTCTTTGACTAGAACTGCATTTGAGAGCTCGCCTACTTCTTCTGCGAGGTCAACAACCATTGCTTCTGGTGTCCATTTTCTAAGTCTCACCTTTTCAAACTGCTTCAAAAGTTCCTTTGTTTTTAGTTGCATTTTGTCCATATTTTAGTGGTTCCCCAACATCCCGTTTTGCTCCAAAAGATAAATATAAAAGATGTGTTCCTTAGCTAATCTTGATGTTTTTAGCCTGTATTTTTTGAGCTGTTTTTCGTCCAAAAAGTCCATTTCAGAATTCGATTGTAGTAAGAGCATAGTTTGCCTCCTTCCAATAGTCGATGGTGAATAAGGGTGATTCCCCAAAACACCCCTTTGCCCAGACAATATTCTATTATTCGAGGTAGTATATATAATTATTGGTTTTAGTTGGAGTGGACAGATATTCTAGGAGTTTGAGATGAAAATTGGAAAAATAGTTTCAGAATTAATGGAGAGTGGAGGAAATTAGACTAAAATATATCTTAAAGAACCCACTGTTATGTCTGTGGAACTTGTTGCACGGATTCTCACAGAACAGTTTGGATCATCGACATAGATTCCTATATCATCTCTAGACAATTTGCCAGTTGCTCCAAAGCGTAAAGAGTAATCGAAAATGCAAGCCTCTCTTCCTACAAACTGATCCAACTTATCAATAGATATTTGAATAGGGTTTGTGGTCATATGTTTTCACTTTAACTTATTTTGGGGCTCGGTTAACTTGTTCCTGCTCTCAGTCCCCACATACCTTCGTTTATGATGTCCATTAATGCAAAACTAACCTTATATCTTCGCATTGATGTTCGGCACGATGGATGACTCACAGGCAATTTTATTTCATCGGCTTCTCTGATTATTTTTCTACATTTACCATCTAGTGCCCCCTCAACATAATAGCCCCGCCTTTCATCATAGGCTAGCTTGCCAACATGTCTAGGGTTATCCACATAAACAATGGATTCTCCAAGATTTCTTTTTAAGCCCTCTGCTCCTATTCTCGCACGCATTTTTGGTTTGGAATCGTCTAATATGAAAGGTGTTACATGATATTCTTCTGGCATATTTCACTCCAACTTTTACTTGTAGTAGATTGATTCCCTAAGAAGGCTGAGTTTCCTTTCCAGCTTTCTTTTTTTGCTTTTCTAAATTGTCCTCAAGTTGCTGGAATTTTTTCATGATTGCTTCGAGGTTGTGGGCGACGTCCCAACCATCGTCTGTAAGTCTCACTTTTTTGATCCTACCTGTTTTTTCGAACTCAACAAGACCCAATTTTTTCAAAGTATTGAGGATTTTTATTGTATGAGAATAGGTGCAGTCTGCTTCTTTTGAAAGAATTGTCGCGTAAATGGCTTCTTCTTTTCGCGTTTTTAGGCCTAAGAAAATCTTCGCCGGCTTTTCTCTCAAAAACAATTCGTCCAATAATGTCATTTTGAGCCTCCCTATCTCGATTAAGAATTTACTTGTAGTAGAGTGTCAACTCTCACTTTCTGTAAAACTATTGGTTCGTTGGTTTAAATACTTTATTGTATGTTTCTTGATAGGTACTTTCTATTATATGTTTTTAATTATATTTGTTTATTTAGTCATATTAGATAATAGCTTATCTATTATATTTTTTATAATATATTTGTTTTAATATATATTCTTTAGAATATAATAATTTTAAAATTTTTGAAAGTGAGGGTTCTATGTGTATATAACAGTGTTATATATATGACCAATAGGTTTGGGGTGAAAAGTGAGAGTAAAAGGGAGAGTAAATTTGAGCATTTCAAATGACAAAAAGTAGCACCGATAATCCCCACGATAAAAGTGAGTATATTTTTCAAAGGTGAGAGTTAAAACAAATAAAGACGATCTAGATACTAAACAAAACCAACAATATATATGAAAGGGAATATTAGTTTGAAGTGAGAATTGTATTTAAACTTGATCGCAAAACTAGAATGTCGGTTTTTAAGGTCTTGAAAGTATACAGAGGAAAAGTGGAGTTTAGCAAAAATAGTTAGGAAATTGAACCAGTATACAATAAATGTACATAGATTCCCTCCCTAAAGTGAGGGAACAGTTAGTATGCACTCATCCTTAATGCGATACAAAAATTAAAATCAACAAATACCTATTATTAAAAACAAATAATAGTATGCAAAGCCACCAAATTTTTCTCTTGCACCAATTAAGACATCTTAAAAACGAACTAAGCGAAATCTATCTCAATCAAATAATAAGAAAGATAGCTATATCTCTTATAGGCATATTTGTCCCTGTATATCTATTCTCTCTTGGTTTTCCAATTCAGGTTTCGTTGATTTTCATGTTTTTTGAATATCTTGGAATAGGTCTTTTTTCACCACTCGCAGGATATCTATCATCGAAATTTGGTATAAAGCATGTCATAGGCGCAAGCAGCTTACTTTACCTAATATATTTCTATGGGCTCGCATTGGTTGATGTGTCCACATCACTTTATTCAATTTATGGTCTCTCACTATTTTTTGGTTTCGCAAATAGTCTTTATTGGATAGGCATTCACAGCGATTTTGTTAAACATTCAAACAAGCTTCATGAAGGGTCTGATAGCGGAAAGCTAATAGGTCTACCTGAAATTGCAGGTGTGATAGCCCCCTTCATAGGTGGGTTTGTTTTAGCGTACCTAGGCTATTTATCCCTTTCGGTAATAGTTATTTTTTTAACTATACTTTCAATAGTTCCACTGTTTTTTACGCCAGATTCCAAAAAACCATTCAAAATGAAAATAAGCAATTTAAAAAT
This sequence comes from uncultured archaeon, assembly GCA_964410585.1. GTDB lineage: Archaea > Aenigmatarchaeota > Aenigmatarchaeia > QMZP01 > JACQNV01 > CAYPFW01. The sequence continues at coordinate 271,276 of CAYPFW010000001.1, forward strand.
TTTTGCTGAAAAGAGTTTATGTCCCACATACTTTCTCTGGGGAGCTGCACATGTTTTTCTAGCTGTTTTTTGGCCACTATTCATTTTTTTCTCAATAAGAGACTTCACTCAGTTAGGTATAACAACAACAATAGCAGGTGCAGGCTCTGCTTTCCTAATACTTTTTATTGGAAATTTATCTGATAGATACAATAGATCAAAAATTATAAAGATGGGCGCTCTTCTATCTGCTTTAGTTTGGTTCCATAGAATTTTTATAACAAATGTATACGAAATTGCTATAAGTTCCTTTTTAACAGGCTTACTTTTTATTTTGATAAATGTGCCCCTATATGCCAATTTTTGTGATTTTTCAAAGAAGGGTAACATTGTAGGGGGAGTTATTTTTAGAGAACTATGGTTCACGATAGGCAGACTTTTGGTTCTAAGCGTTCTGCTTATATTTTCCCTTTTTTCACCCGAAGCTTTTTTTGATATGGGGTTTGTTTTTGCAGGCATTCTTTCTCTCATGTTTTTAGCCTTTAGAACAAAGTAAAACAAGGGAAACTTTTATATTCGAAATTAGCCTCTTCTTTTCATTAGCTATCCTTTTCTTTAGAAAAGAAAAGTATACCGTACACAAAAGAAACTAATATACACTTGAATTAATCTGTTTCAATACTAGTTTTGTTTGGTATACTTACTATCTTTTTCTAAAGAGAAGGGGGAAATATGTGCGGAATTGTCGGCTATTGGTCAAAAAATGAAAGCAATGTAGGCAATATCCTTTTAAACAGCCTAAAGAATCTAGAATATAGGGGGTATGATTCTTGGGGAATTGTTGTTTTGGGTAATAAACTAAACCTAATAAAAAAAGTAGGCAAAATAGGACAAATTGAAAACCTGAATTTCAAAGGCAAAATAGGTATAGGTCATACTCGATGGGCCACACATGGGGGTGTTTCTGAGAAAAACTCTCACCCGCATTCAGATTGCACAGAAAACATATTTGTTGCACACAATGGAATAGTTGAAAATTTTCAAGAATTAAAAGCAAAACTAGTGGAAAAGGGTCATGCATTCAAATCAGAAACAGATACAGAAGTTATCCCACACTTAATTGAGGAGTATAGCAAAAAATCAGACTTCAAGGAAGCTGTTTTGAAGACACTAAAGGACCTAAAAGGCTCATATGCTTTGGTCATTTTGAACAAAAACCTAAATCAGCTTGTTGCGGCAAAAAAAGACTCCCCGCTTGTCTTAGGTGTTGGAAAACACGAATACTTTATTGCATCCGACGTACCTGCTTTTTTAGAACATACAAAAAAAGTTGTTTATTTGGAAGATGGGGATGTTGTTTTTTTAGACGAAGCTTATCATATAGAAAACTTAAAAAAGGGGGAAATAAAAAGGCCGATAGAAACAATAAGTTGGTCGATTGAACAGGCCCAAAAAGGAAACTATCCACACTTTATGCTAAAGGAAATAACAGAACAGAAAAACACAATAAAAAGAGCTATTGAGCAAGACTCCTTGGTTTTTGAAAGAGCTGTAAAGTCGATAAAAGACGCATACGGAGTCTTTTTTGTTGGATGTGGAACAAGCTATCATGCATGTATATCTGCATCATATATTTTTTCAAAAGTTTCCAAAAAACACGTTAATGTCGTCCTAGCATCTGAATTTAGAAACTATGAACATTTTTTAACAGATAAAACTTTAGTTGTTTGCGTTTCCCAATCCGGAGAAACAGCAGATGTTTTAGATGCAATAAAATTTGCCAAAAAACATGGATGCAAAACTCTGTCTATTTGTAATGTTGTCGGCTCGACACTAACACGCTTATCTGATCTTAGTATAATGATGAATTCAGGACCTGAAATTTGCGTGCTATCTACAAAAAGTTATACAAGTCAATTGACTATTTTGCTTTTGCTTTCATACGCAATTTCAGGAAAAATTGAAGAGGGAAAGAAGCTAATTGAAAAAACATCAAAAGAAGCTTCAGGATTAATAGATTATTCTATAAAAAACCTGAAACAACTTGCTGAAAAAATAAAATCAGCACATGATATTTTTTTGATTGGAAGAGACTTAGCCTTCCCTTCTGCCTTGGAAGGTGCTTTAAAAATAAAAGAAGTCAGCTATATTCATGCAGAAGGCTTTGCTGGAGGCGAATTAAAGCACGGTACAATAGCCTTAATTGATAAAGGCGTTCCATGTATTGTTTTGGTTACAAAAGATACAAAAGATTTGATACTCAGCAATGCAATGGAAATCAAATCAAGGGGTGGCTATATTATCGGAATAGGAGAAGATAATAATAGCATTTTTGATTATCATATACCAGTTTCCTCTTTAGGCGATTCTGATCCAATTGCTATGATTATACCAATCCAAATTCTTGCATATTACTTAGCTGTTTCAAGAGGATGTGATCCTGATAAACCAAGAAATTTGGCCAAAAGCGTCACCGTGAGATAATATGATAGAAGCTGTTATTTTCGACATGGATGGAGTGATTGCTAATTCTGAACCAATACACGATAAAGCCTCAGATATTGTTTTGAAAAGATATGGAATAAAACTTGACAAAAGCATGGACAGTAAAATCAATGATGAGTTTAGAGGTTGCACAGAAGAGTTTTTCTGGAAAACATTTTGTAAAAGATTTAGGCTTAAACAAAATTATAAAAAGCTGATGAAAGAAAAACAGATAGTATATTTAGAACTTATCAAAGAACATTTAGAACCAATCCCTGGTTCTGTTGAATTAATAAAAAATTTGAAAACAAAATACAAGATTGGACTCGCGTCTAGTTCTTCGTCCAAAGAAATAGGTTTTATACTCAAAAAACTCAAAATAAAAAAATATTTTGATGTAATTACTTCTGGTGAATTTGTGAAAAATTCAAAGCCGGCTCCTGACATTTATCTAGAAACAGCCAGAAAACTTGGAATAAAACCAGAAAATTGTCTAGTTTTCGAAGATGCTGTTAACGGTGTGAAAGCAGCAAAAGCAGCTGGAATGAAATGCATAGCAATAACAACTTCTTTTGGCAAAAAAGACTTAAAAGGGACTGACTTAATAATTGATAGTTTTGAAGGGTTTAATTTGGAAATTATTGATAAATTATGACAGAAAAAGTTGTTGCAATAACAGGCGCATACAAAGGTTTAGGCGCAGAGCTTTCAGAATTGTTAGCTAAAAAAGGATACAAACTGATTATTGGCGGAAGGGACAAAAAAGGATTAAAAAGCTTTTCAGAAAAAATTGGAAAACTGACTCCAGTCGAGCCTATTGTTGTTGACGTGAGAAACAAAAAGCAGTGTGAAGAGTTTGTTCAAGCTGCTGTAAAAAAATTTGGAAGATTGGATATTTTGATAAACAATGCTGGATTTTTGGGAAAGAAAATAGATTTTGAAAATATAGAGGAAAACGAATTGAGGGAAACATTTGAAACAAATTTTTTCGGCGCTTTCTTTTGCTCTCAAGAAGCTGTTAGGCTAATGAAAAAACAAAACAGTGGACTTATTTTGAATATTGGGTCAACTGCTTCTGTGGATTACACAACAAACAATATTGGATATGCGGCTTCAAAATCTGCGCTTATTGGGCTTACTACATGTTTGAGAAATGATCTATCAGAAACTGAAATTCAGGTAAAAGTATTTCATCCAGGTGGAATGAAAACCGATTTGTTTAGAAAACATCAACCAGAAAGAAAAACAAAAGATTTTATGGATACAAAATATGTTGCAGAAAAAATATTTGAGTTTATGGAAACAGACGAGTGGTCTTCTGCTTTAAGGAGAAAAGAATAGTATGAACAAAAAATTCGTCGTAATAGGTGGAGGAACAGGATCATTCACTTTGCTAAAAGGACTCAAGAAATATACAGACCAAATAACCGCTGTTGTGAGCATGTTTGATTCTGGTGGATCAACAGGAAAGCTTAGAGACGAGTTTGGTATCCTCCCTCCAGGAGATGTAAGGAGGTGCCTTGTTGCGCTTTCTGCAGACGAAGATGGGACAATAAGAAAGCTTTTTGACTACAGATTTGACAAAGATGGATCTTTGAATGGACACTCGTTCGGTAATCTATTTTTAACAGCACTTACCAAAATCACTGGAAATGAAGTTGAAGCAATAAAAGAGTGTTCGCACATTTTGAATATCAAAGGAAAGGTTCTTCCAGTAACAATAGATAATTCAACACTTTGCGCAGTTCTTGAAGACGGTAAAATAATAAAAGGGGAAACAAACATCGATATACCAAAACACAATGGGAATTTACATATAGATAGCGTGTTTTTAGAACCAGAAGCATATGTTTTTTCAGAAGTTGTCGATGAAATTTTGGAAGCAGATATTATTGTTATAGGGCCAGGTGACTTGTATACTTCTGTGATACCAAATCTTTTGGTTAAAGGCGTGTCCGAAGCTATACAACAAAGTAAGGCAAAGAAAGTATATGTTTGTAACTTAATGACAAAGCACGGAGAAACAGATGGATTCAAAGCCTCTGACTTTGTAAAACAAATTAAAAAATATCTAAAATGCGATTTGGATTTTGTTATTTTAAACAATAAAATTGGTTCAAAAGACCTTGTAAATAAATATTCAAAAGAAAGAGCATATCCTGTTAAAATAGATCAAGAAAACTTGAAAAGCATTAAAATAGTTTCTAAGGACCTTATCACAGAGCCTGACCTAATTAGGCACAGTTCAGAAAAACTTGCACAGGAAATTGCAAAAATAGCAGAGGGAAAATATGATTGAAATAGCGGCTGTTATCTTGGCTGCAGGGAAATCAACTAGAACATATCCACTAACTTTGACAAAACCAAAGTCTCTACTTAAAGTTTTGGATAAAACTATACTTGAGCACAACCTAGAACAGCTTGATGGATTAGTAAAAGATGTTATTATTGTTGTCGGCTATTTGGGCGACAAAATCAAACAGAAATTAGGAAATAAATTTGGAAACTTGAGTATAAAATATGTAGAACAGAAAGACCAAAACGGCACAGGCGGGGCTGTTTTGGCTTGCAAAGGGTTTTTGAAAGATAGGTTTTTGGTTTTAAACGGCGACGATTTCTATTCTAAAAAAGATATTGAAAAATGTCTGAAAAATAAGTACTGTGTTTTAGTCAAAGAAGTTGAAACCCCTCAGAATTTTGGGATAGTTCAACTAAATGGGAAAAAAATAGTTGGATTGGAGGAAAAGCCAGAAAGGCCAAAATCTAATTTGGCAAATACAGGATTGTATGTTTTCGACAAGGAAATTTTTGAACATAGTCTCCAAAAAACAAAAAGAGGTGAATACGAAATCACTGATTATATAAAATATTTGATAGAAAAGAAGGAGATTATAGCCGAAAAGGTTTCTGAGTATTGGATACCAACTGTATATTCTTGGAACCTTTTGGATGCTTCTGAATTCTTTTTAGGGAAAATCAAAACCAAAATAGAAGGAAAAATAGATTCAAAAGCATCTATATCTGGTAATGTTTTTGTTGGGAAAAACACAGTAGTAAAAAGCGGAGTTGTTATTGAAGGCCCTGTTTTCATTGAGGAAAATTGTACAATTGGACCAAACTGCTATATTAGACCAGGAACTGTTATTGGAAATAATTGCAAAATTGGAAATGCAGTTGAGGTGAAAAATTCTATTTTAGGAGAAAATGTGAATATAGCACACCTTTCTTACATCGGGGATTCTATTCTTGGAAACAACATAAATATAGCAGGTGGAACAATTTTTGCCAACCTAAGATTTGACGAAAAGAACATACACGTAAAAGTTAATGGAAAAATGATCGATACCGGAAGAAAAAAACTGGGGGCTGTTTTGGGAGACGGTGTTAAAACTGGTACAAATTGTTCTATTATGCCCGGAGTTTTATTGGAACCAAACTCTATTGTTGAACCTGGAATTGTTTTGAAACCAAAATAAGATGCCTAGAAGATGCGGTTGATAAGATTAGATTATAGTTAAAGTCTCAAAGAACCAAAATTTGCAAACATATAAAAGCCAAGAACCAATTAATTTATATGGCATTAGATATTCCATTTGCAGGCATTATTAATTCTTTAAACCTAGCTAACCCTGTTAGCCTTGGAGTAAACATAATTTTGAGCACAATAGTTGGCGGAATTGTTTTCCTGATTGTGGCCGAACTTTTAGCAAAAGGATTTAGGGAAAATATCAAAGTTTACAGGGCTTTCCTGGTTGTTTTGATCATAAACATAATAAACATGTTTGGTGTGATTAGCCTTGTTCCACAAATAAGCGTTTTGCCTTCATTTGTTATTCAGGTTTTGATTTGGATAGGTTTGGTAAAATTGGCATTCAATGGTATGTCGTTTAAACACGCAGTTGTTGTAGGTGTTGTTGGATTTATTGTAAGCATTTTGGTGATCCCTAGTTTAGTCGGGTCTGTTGCATCTCTTGTTCCTGTGAAATGACCCTCAGAATCGTTTCTATTAGCTTCTATCAAATTAACAAATTTCCCCAACTAAATGCGTCTGTTTTGCATCCACAATTCTGACATTTGTTTCTAACCCAAAAAGGTTTTTTTCTGATTTTATTAGAACAGCCTTGTAGGCAAAATTTCTCCCAATAAAAGATTTTTCGCCACCTATTTGGATAATGGTTTCTTTTGGATAATTTGCCATTTCACTTTTTCCTATATCATTTTCTTTTTGATACTGTAAACCTTCTATCTTTTTGTAGATTTTTTGATCAGACCTTTTACTAAAAATGTTGCGACTTACTTCGTTTATGAAAATTTTCCCAGACCACCCAATCCATTTTTTGTTGTTTTCCAAAGCTATTTTTGCAGCAAGTTCTGAACACTTCACTGATCTTTTTTTAACTTCCTGATTATTTAGTTGTTCCATTTCAGCTGCTTTTGTTCCAGGCCTTTTTCCAAACCTGGATATGTTGACGTTGTCTGGCTTTACCTCTTTTATCAATTCTAGTGTCTGTTTAAAATCGTCTTCTGTTTCAGAAGGAAAACCTACAATTATGTCTGTTGAAACTGTTGTTTGGGGAATTTCTTTTCTAAAAGCCTTGAGTATATTTAAAAACCTTTCTACTTTGTACCCTCTTTTCATTTCTTTCAAAACAAGATCTGAACCAGATTGAACAGGTATATGTAGGAATTTGTAAATTTTTGGGTTTTTGTATGACTGTATCAAATCATCCAAAAACTTGTGCAAGTATACAGGATTTGACATTCCATTTCTAAGGTAAAAATCAGCGTCTATTTTGCAGATTTCGTTCAATAAATCAGGAAGCCTTTTGCTTCCATCAATATAGGCGCCATTATCTTGAGACGTCAGCAAAATTTCTTTTGATCCAGACTTGATCAAATTACTCACACCTCTAACAATTTCTTCAACTGAAAAGCAGGATAGGTCGCCTCTGCTTATTGTTGTTGAACAATATGTACAAGACAAGTCGCATCCCTCACTAATTTGAACAATCCCTGTCAAACCAAACGATTTTGCAAACGAGGGCTTGGAAAAAACCTCGTCTGAAAATTCTATTGGCTTTTTCCCAGAATCTATTTTTTGGAAAATTTCAGGAAGTTTGTTTACTGATCTTGTATCTAAAATTGCAGAATAATTTGGTACGTCTTTTTTTATTCTCTCCAAGCTTGATTTTGGCAGACAACCACCTATCACAATTTTCTTCCCAGATTTTGAAAGCTTTTGGAGCCTGTTTATTATTTTTTCTTCTGTTGTTTGTTTAACTCCACAAGTGTTCACAATAACAAAATCAGATTCCTTCAAACCTGTTTTTTTGTGGCCTTCTTTTTCTAAAAAAACCTGCATTAATTCTGAATCGGCTTTGTTAGCTGTACAGCCATAGGTGATTAAATGATATTTTTTCATAAAGTATGTATATCGTTTTCTTTCTGGGTTATAAGGCTCTTTCTTTTTTGAAAAGAAAGAGGGTATATGTGCAACCATAGGTTAGTAGATGATATTTTGACATAACTAAGTTAAAGGCGATAAGTTTTTATAGCTTGCTGTTTTTATTCCTTGGGTTTAAATTGCTTTCTTTTAAATCTTAAACAAGGCTAAATGGATGTTTATGTCAAAAAAACACAAGCATAAAACACCCTCAGAAAGATTTAGAGAACCCAGTAGAGTTTTGTATAGTCCTAGCTGGGTTGTTGAGCTTGGAAACTGTCTTTATGTTGCAGACAGGGATGGAGATTTTCCATCAAAAAGATATGCTCAAATGGCAATAGACGAATTTCAATCATATAGAAACGGTTTCAATCATGATTCAGCCAGAAGAGTTTATTTAGAAAAAATGTTTTTGATAGCTGAATCAGTTTCTCAAGGAAAAAGAAGGAGAAGAGAAGATTACAAAGCTGATTTTTCAGAGCTTCTTGAGGACAGACGAATAAGAATAGAAGAAGTAAGAGAAAGAGATAAGAGATATGGACAGTGGCTAGACTCTTGGCTTTCAAAAGCACTTTCGTTTTCAGGTGGATTTTGCTTAACAAAAGTTGCATTTGATGCACTTGCAAACTACTATGGATGGGATAAACCAGAGGTTGATCAGATAGGGTGGTTTTTAGCTGTAGGCGCTGCTACTGGATTCCCAGCTTTAGTAAAAGGTTTTCAGAGTAGAATTTTTTATGGAAGAGTAAAAGGAATAGAGAAGGAAGTTAGAAGCCAAAGGAAAGCCCTTAGGGAAAACTGGACGCGGAGCATACAGGAAGAATATAGGATGGCCATAGAAAGAGCACAGCTTGCATGGACTGAATCATTTGGAGACTTACCACTTACAGAAAAAAAGCCTGAAAATCATGTTAAAAAGAAGGCTTAAACTTCTTCCAAGTCCTCTTCTATTTTCTTAACCTTTTCTAGTTTTTCTTTTAACCTTTCAAATTTCTCTTCTAGGCGATCTTTTTCAGAATTAAGTCTTGTTTCCCTATTACTCAGCTCAGCGAGTTTGTTCCTAAAATCAACTTCTTTGTCTTGTGTTTGTTTTATTTTCAATTTTGTTTGTGTCAACTGTTTCTCAGCAGTTGACTTTTCTGACCGTATTTTAGCAAGCTCTCTTTTTATATCACTAAGAGCCTCTTTTATTGCGGCTGCCTCGTGTTTTGCCATACTACTATTTGGGGTAGCCCCTTTTTATATATGCTTGCTACCTTAGCTTTTTATCTATCTCCCTCACTATAGACTCTATTCTTTTTCTACCCTTATTATAGGAAGATTCTGAAATAATCTTCATTTTATATGCCTTCTCAAGGCTTTCTAATTGTTTTTGGAGTTTTTGTCTGGTTTCCTGGGCCCTTTCCAGAGTTTGCTTATCCTTGAGGAAATCCTTATATATTTTCTCTGCGTGATCAGATTTCTTTTTCTCGAATCCAGATAATCTTCCATAATTCATGTATAGAAGTATACTAACTAAAATCACTATAATAATCGAAACCAAAACTTGTAAATTAGATGGAGCATACTGATTTGAAGTTTCTACATCTCCGTCTTTAGATATAGAAAAAAATTCTGCTGTGGACTCTATAACGACCCCATTTACTTTAACTATAACACCTAGAAGATAATCACCATCTCCTATAAAAGAGGGCAAGCCTATTTTTTTTGTCTTTTTTACTTCCCTTTCAACAGACAGTTGTTCTGCTGTTTTAACTATTTCATTATTTTGGAGGTCTTTTACAACATACTCGACTTCTAAATCAAGCTTTGTTTTGTTTAAGTTTACTATTGTTAGATCGCCTGCTAGCTCTTGTCCCGGCACAAGCTTTCTAAATTTTGTTGATATATCTAAACTTAGGCCAATGTTAGAATTTTCTATATTCTGTGTTACAATCACAGGTATTATTTTCTCTTTTTTCCCACCATAAATAGTGATACTGCCAGTTTGAAGATTATTATCAGACGCTAAAATTAGCAAATCAAAGCTTTTCTGGGAGTTTGGCTCAACCTCAATTTCTGTTGAGAGGGGAGATATAAAATCTGATTTACTTTCTAAAACCGCATACAGCTTGTTTAAATTTTGATTTATTATAGAAAATGATTTTGTTAGATTGGTTTTTTGTTTTAAGTTGATCCTAATTATTTGGGGATCTGTTTTGATCTCAGTTATATTGCTGTTTACCACGGCTTTGAATTTTGTTTGTGTTGTAAACTCTTTATCAGAAGCTATAATAACAATTTCTTTTATTCCTTCGTCTTTTTGACCAGGAACAAATTTTATAAGCCCCTGTTGTGTGATTTCAAAAAGATCAGAATTATCAGACAATATAACCTCATCACCATCTGAGTCTGTGTGGCCTATAATAAGACTAAATTCCTTTCCAACTTCAAGTGACTGAGTTTTTACTGTCTCCAAAACAGGCGGAGACCCAGACAGACCAAAGACAGGAACAAGTAGGATAAGTAAGAGTATAATAGAATATTTCATAGATTATTTACCTCTTCTCCTTTTTATTTTCTGTAAAAGGCGTTTCCTTTTTTCAGTCTTTGATTTTTCTTGATATTTTGAATATTCTTTGCTTATTTTTTTCCTGTATTTTCTTTCAACCCTTTTGACTTTTCTTTGAGTATAGCCAACTAGCACCACAACTGCACCAATGACAACTATTATTACATAAATCAATACATCTGTTTCAGGAAGAGACTGAACAGAATCAACCTTGACATGTATCAATTGGCTCGAAGTTGTTACTGTATCCTGGAAATGGACTTCAGCTATGACAACATAATCACCTTCTTTGAAATGTGTTGGTATATAAATTTCTTTTAAGAAGGATATTTGATCCTCGACTGCAAATGTTTCTGTGTCTTCCAACAGAACTTTATTATCTAAATCCTTTACTTTATACTTTGCAACAACATCAACTTTTTCGAACTCACCAAAATTAATAACTAATATTTGCGACAATATTGTTTTTCCTGGTTTAACTTCTCTATATTCAGCAGGTATATCAATTTTGACATCAAACAGGACTTTCTTTGTCTCAACCTCAACTATCAAACTGACTGTTTTATTTATTTTTGGACTTGATATCAAAAGTTGTCCAGTATAAACACCTGGTTCTGTTTGCTCTGATGTGAAAAGCTTGATGTTTATGTTAGTTGCTTTTCCTGGATCTAGGGATATTGAATCTGATTCAAGGGCAGCTAGGTTGTTTGGTAAACCGCTTAGCTGAAGTTTCAAGTCAAGCTTTGTATTACCTGTATTATTTATTGGGACAATCATTGTTTTATCCTCGCCTTTTTTCACAAAATCTGTGATTGCATCTACTATATCTAGTTTGACAACTGAAGCTACTCCACCACCGCCTCCGCCTCCTCCTCCCGATCCTCCAGAGGAGCCACCACCTGAACTTCCCCCACCCCCAGAGCCACCTGAGCCTCCTGATCCACCTGTATCTCCCCCTGAAGGTGTATTCAGGGCGTATGTTGAGAAACCGGCTGCAACTGCTATAGCATATGTCCTATGTGTTGAATTTGATGAAACGAGGCTAACACAATCTGTCATTTCGGCACAATTTTCCCCGTTATCATCACACTTGTACAGCTTATCTCCTGTACCTTCAACTGTTATTGTTACATTGTCAGAAGGCCGCATACCTAATTTTTGGGCTGTTTCAAGCCATGTTGATGTGTTGAAGCCTGTGAATTTTGTTCCTTGTTGAGGTGATGTGCCTGATAAGAATTGGCCTGTTAAATTTAGGCTTTCTGAGCCTGCCAAGTTAGCCCGTCCAAATGTGAAACCGCCAACCTGCATCTGCGCATCTCTTACTCTGCTAAACTCTTGTGACCCAGATGTAAAGTTGTATGACTGCAATCCAGAACCTGTGTTTATTTTGACACCGTCATATGCAATCCTAAAGTTGTATGTTTGTGCAGATGATTTTGTTGTAAAGTTTAAGCATGATGTTTCATATTTCAATCCAGCCTGATCATATCCAATTATTTTGTAATAGTAGCTTGTGTTTGATGCAAGCGAAAGGTTTTGGCTTGAATCTAGTGAGAACTGGTGCCAAAGGGCATAGTTATCCAAACTACATCCTGGGAAGTCTGGCTCTGTTATTGTCTTGTTTAGAACAGAGCAAGAAGAGTTTGTTCCGTAGAAATACAGAGTTGCATTTGTTGGTTCTGTTGCACTGAAAAATATATCAGATGAACCAACATCTGTATTATCTTTGAAGTTTGTTATTTGAGGTGATGTTGTGTCGTTTGTCGAATTGTAGGATCCAGAACAAACAGGCCATCTGGAACAATCTATATCAGAACAATCTGATGATCCATCATTATCATTATCTACATTATCTGAACACAAGGTTTCATACTTGTAGTAGCCTTTGCTGACATCAAATCTAGAATCGCATTTAGATGGATCTTTTGAACAATCTAAAGGTATGAAATTGAAGAAGCCTGTTGAGTTTGATGTTCCACCAGATCCATATGTGAATGTATTGAAATTTTCCCTACAGAAACCAGCTCCAGAGGATTCCCATATACACCTTCTGGAACTTCCAGTACATGCTGATTGAGTTGAACACACTCCACAGAATTGGTCGCAATCCAATGCAGTGAATGAAGGCTTGCACAATTGTGTATCATTTTGCCAAGAGCATTTAGCAGCTGTACACTGTGTTTGGTTTCCATTATATGAATCGCAATTTGCAAAAGCTTTGTTCAAAACATGACTCAAAGAAATTGAGCCAGATGCAGTGAGGTTGAGTATTCTTGAGAATTTTGTGTAACCACTTTTTGATATGTTTATTGAGTGGATTGTGTATGTTGTTTTTCCTGAAGATGTTTGAACAAATTCTGTTAATTCTAACCTAGGTATTGATCCAGAAGAACTTGTAGCAACTGAGGAAACAATATTTCCGAAAGCATCATATACAGTTACATTTGCTCCTGAAACTCCAGGAGGTGTCGGGGCACCGCAGTCTGTTGCGCATGTAAATGAAGTTTCAGATCCAACACATACACCATTTCCACAATAATTATCACCGCCTGCACAATCTGCTGGACAACTACTAGATGTTTCACTTCCTACACAGGCTCCGTTCCCACAAACTTCGCCAGAAGACCATAAACATGATGTCGATGGTTGCTTATTTGTACAGCTTGATTGACTACTAATTCCTGCACAGAATGTTGAGTTTGATTGGCAAGCCGATGCTGAGGAATTCCATGCACATGCACCTTGCTGTTGGCCGCAAACAGATTGTATTTTTCCAGAACAGAAAGTTGAATTTAAATTACACTGTCCTGAGGCTTGTTGACAATCTGAAGGACAATTTGAATTTGTCTCACCTTGATTGCATACATTATTTCCACAATATCCTGCTCCACCACCGCAATCTGCTGGACAACTACTAGATGTTTCACTGTATCCACAGAATCCATTTCCGCATGTTTCTGAGATGTTTCCTGAACAATCTTGTGAACAGGTGAATTGATTCTCTCCAGAACCGCACTTTGAATCTCCACAATAACCAGTTCCACCTGACAATCCATCAAAGTATTCGAATCCCCATTCCCTTACAACATTATCAACATACCATTTTGCTGTCAAGTTTCCTGTTCCAGAAACAGTTGTCTTTGTCCTGTTGAATGTTGTGTTAATTAGAGTAGCTGTTCCAGTTGTTATAGCAACATCTGTTGTAAAGTTGGTTATTGTTAAATTGGCAACTGTTACATTTGTAAATCCGCTAACATTGATTGCTGTTCCTGAACCGCTTCCTGTTATTGATTTTCCATTGCCGTTTATCACAACATTGTTTGCACCAAGTATCAAACAGTTTCCATTTACATTAGAATTGCTCGATATTGTTGTCGAAGATGTTATTGTTTGACCACAAGCTGTTATGTTTAAAGTTAGCGTTGTTGTTGAATTAATATTGTTAACAGAATCATTCGCATAGAATCTGAGTAGGCAAGTTGTTTGGTTTGACAAACATCCCAAATCTGCAGGGGTTGTTGTTATTTGATATTTGTTTGATCCTATGGAGGACATTGATTGGTTAGTTAGATTTCCAACTATTACAGACGAGATTCCTGAAGCAGAGTCTGATGCAGTTACATTAATTTGGACAGAGGTTGTTGTAGACAATGTACCTAAGCTTGTTTGAGGCGTTGTAGCAGATGGATTAAGACTATCAATTTTTATTGTTTGATTGCTTACACTTTCAAGATTTCCAATTGTATCATTTGACCTATATCTGAAATACGATGTTCCCTGAGTTGATATTTGGACTTGGGATGAGTACACTGAATTAGGTGAGCACGTGTTTGATGTATCTATACAATATATTGTTTTATCACATCCCAACCCACTTCCATCAGAACATGATAAACTAACATTCACAGTAGAACTGTTAGTAAATGAATTAAATGTGTATGGTGAACCATCTGATTTAATTGCAGATGGAGCTGTTGAAGGAGCTGATGTATCCAATCTTATTGTCCTCGTGGCTAGTGCCTGCGTATTTCCAGCAGAATCGTTTACAGTTACATTATATGTGTATGTACCTTGAACTAGACCTGTCCAGTTAATTGTTCTTTGACCATTAGTGTAGGATGTTGAGTTGACCTGTCCTGCTGTGTTGAACAGCTTAAAGGTTATTGTGTCCTCATTCAATTCTGTGACTGAAACATTAACAAAAATTGAAGATGATGATATGTTAGATTGATCATTGTTAGTTCCTATTGCATAGGATATTAAAGGAGAAATCGAGTCTATCTTTATTGTGCTGCTTTTGGTAACTTCAATATTTCCAGCTGTATCATTTGAATTGTATCTTATATACGAAGTTCCCTCAGTAGAAATCTGGACAGGTGCTGTGTATACTGTATTTGGCGAGCACGTGTTTGCTGTGTCTGTACAATATAATTTTGTATCACAACCTACACCAGATCCATCTGAACATGAAAGGGTTATATTTACATAAGTCGAGTTTGTCCAGCTATTGAACGTATATGATGATGAATCTAATCTGACAGCTGTTGCTGTGGTTGATGGTTTATTTTGATCTATTCTAAATGTACGTGTCTCTGTTTGGTTTAAGTTTCCTGCTCGATCATATGCAAATATATACCATGTTTCTGTTGTTAGGCCACCTGTGATAGTCCCATAGTTAATTGTAACAGAATAGTTTCCTGACTGAGTTACTGTAATAGAACTATCATCACCTGTCAGGTGTTTTGTGATATTTTTTACCCCAGATCCCGAGTCTGTCACATTAAATTGGAAAGTTATTGATGATGTATTAAACTTAGAGTTATTTGCAGGTGAAATTAAAATTGCAGACGGGTTTATTGTGTCAATTCTCACTGTTCTGGATGGTGTAACATTCATGTTACCCTTTGTGTCGTTTGAATAAACTTTGAATGTGTAAGCTCCATCTACTAATCCAGATTTTACTTTGTTACATGAAACAGATGTACCTGACCCCACCTTTGTCATTGACTCATTTTCACCAGCCCATTCTAGGATGCATGTGTCTATATTGCTTGTTGTATCAACAGATGTAACATTTATTGTGACTGATGTTGAGGATTGGTTTGAATTGATAGTTGGTGTAGGACTTGCAAAATCAAGAGTTGGAGGCGTTGTATCAGTTGATACTGTTAAAGTTCTTGTTGCAGATTGGTTTTGGTTGCCCGCATAATCTGTCGCCAAAATATACCAACTGTATGTTGCATCTGCTAGTGATAGTGTAAACAAGTAGTCACCAGTTGACCCAGATGAATTTGTTTGATTCAGAGAACCGTCTATGTATAAGGACACATTAGCTAAGGTTGTATC
Source organism: uncultured archaeon (assembly GCA_964410585.1). Classification (GTDB taxonomy): domain Archaea; phylum Aenigmatarchaeota; class Aenigmatarchaeia; order QMZP01; family JACQNV01; genus CAYPFW01. The sequence goes on from CAYPFW010000001.1 coordinate 287,079, forward strand.
TGATACAGTTGAATTAAATGTCACAGAGCTTACAGAAGATGTGGACCCACTTGCAGGTGAATTCAAAACAACACTTGGTTTGGTTGTATCTACTGTTACTGTTCTTGTTACACTGACAGCTTGGTTATTTGCTGTATCGTTGACATAGACCTTGTATGTTTTTGCTCCATTTGACTGTTCTGTTTTGTTTAGATAACAATTTGTTCCTGATCTGGTCATTGTTGTATTTGTTCCATCATCTAGGAGACACGTGTCTGGATTTGTTTCTGTGAACGTGACATTGACATAATACCAGTTTCTTGAAACATTTGCATTGTTGGCTTCAGTTGGGGAGACGAATGATGGGATTGTTGGCGCAGTTGTGTCAACACTGAACCGTATTGTTGCTGTATTGCTGTTTCCAACTGCATCTGTTGCTGTTATTTGGATTGAATATGTACCGTCTGCCATTGATGTGTTGGTGAAATTAAATGAACTGAAAGAACCAACATTTGAACCGAAAATAGAATTGTTCACAACAACATCAGATGCAGATCCTTGGTTAGTTTCTGTGACTGTTCCTGTGATGTTGATTCTAACACTCGACACATTTTGGTTAGTTGTTGGCGATGTGATTGAGATTGTTGGTGATGTGTCATCGACTGTTAGAGTTAGGGTTGTTGTTGCAAAGTTGTTTACTGTGTCATTTGCGTAGAATTTTAAAACACACGAACCATCTGTAGCTGTGCATCCGAGAGCAGATGCTGTTGTGTTGGTTTGGTATTTGTTTGATCCAATTGAGGACATTGTTATGTTGGTTAGATTGCCTACAATTACAGTTGATACGCCACTCGAATCTGTTGCTGTGATGTTGATTTGAAGCCCTGTTGTTGATTTGACTTTGTTGTCTGTGTCATTTGTTGAGACTGAACTAAGAGTTGGTGCACCTGTATCGACTGTGAAGAATACTTGAGATGATGCAACATTGTTTGTTGAATCGTTTGCATAGATAACTATGTTGTTGGATCCTTCTGATGCTAAGAATGTTGTGTTTGGTGTGAATGTTGTGTTGGATTCACTGTTTAAACTATACCACCATTTGCTTATTGTTTCATCTGCTGTTACATTTAGTTGGACTGATGTTGATCCGTATGTTGTGTTTGTTGGGGATGAGACTGTGATAGTTGGTGCTGTGTTGTCTATGCTTACACTCAAGGTTGTTGTTGTGTTTGAGTTTCCTGCATAATCATATACTGTTACTGTTAGTTGGTTTGTTCCTTCTGTTGGTGAGGATTTGATTGTACATGAACCCGTGTACAGGGAACCTGATTGTAGTGTTAGAGTTGTGTTGGCTGTGCACACATTGCCTAGGTTAACTGTTGCATTTTGTATGCCTGAAGTTGAGTCTGTTAGAGTTGCTCTCAGTGTGATTGTGTCACCTGCTTTTGCTTTTGTTTGTGAACCTGGATAAGTTGTTGAGTTGGATAGGACAGTTGGATTGGTTCGGTCAATTGTAAATGTTCTTGTTGCAGTTTGTGTGTTGCCTGCTGTATCGTTTGCTGTTATTAGGACAGAATAGGTTCCTTCTGCAATTGTCGAGTTGGTGAAGTTCCATGAAGTGTATGAACCAACGTTTGAACCGAAGATTGAATTATTGATTATTATTGTGTCTGAGTTTGTGTCAGATGCTGTTCCTAAAATGGATATTGTTGAGACTGATAAATTGGCGCTTATGGAAGGACTTGTGATTGAGAGAGAAGGTGCAATTGTGTCAATTGTGAAGCTTCTTGTTGTTGATTGATTTGAATTTCCAACTGTATCATAAACTAGTACAGACCAATTGTGGTTGCCATCTGCAATTGTTTTTGTAAATATGTATTCACCCGATATACCTGATGTATTTGTTTGGTTCAAAATGTTATCAATGTATAGTGAGACATTTTGTATTCCTGTTGAGTCTGTTGCTGTTATGTTGAATGTAAGTGAACTAGATGATTGGATCAAACTGTTTGCTGGTGAATTTAGTGTGAGTGATGGGTTTGTTGCATCAACTACAACCGATAAAGTAGTTGTTGTGTTTGAGTTAGATGCGAAATCTGTTGCTGTGACTGTTAGTGATTTTGTTCCTGAGGTTGCGCTGGATAGTTGGCACGTGTTTGTGTAGGATGTGCTTGAACCCTGTTTGTTTAGAGCTAGAGTTGATGAACATCCTAGATCCTGTGCGTTTACAGTAACTGTTTGTACTCCAGTTGTTGCATCTGTCACTGTTGCATTTAGGGTAACTGTTTGACCGTTTGTTGCTGAAGTTTGTGAACCTGGATAGGTTGTTGAACGGGCTGTGACTGCTGGATTGGATGAATCTATTGTTACTGTTCTTGAATCTGAGACTACTAAGTTTCCAGCTGAATCGTTGACATGAACTCTGTATGTTTTTGTTCCGTCTGATTGACCAGACAAAGTTATGTTGCATGCTGAACCAATCCTTGTCATTGATTGGTTAGTTGAACCATCATCAAACAGACAGTTGTTTGGATTTGTTTCTGTGAATGTTAGGTTAACTGTGTAGGATGTTGAAGATTGGTTTGAGCCAGATGCCGGAGTTGGTGAGACAAAACTCAAGGATGTTGGGGATGTGTCATCGATTGCAACATTTGCAACTGTAACTGTTGAATTTGAGTTCGCTGAATTGTCTGTTGCATTGATTCTGAATGTGTAGTTTCCATCTGCTACACTGGATACTGAGAAGGTTGCATTCCATAAATTGCCAGATGGGTTTGTCATTGAAACCCAAGAACCGTTTGTACTGGAATTTTCGTATCTGTATTGGACTGAAGACAAACCATCTGAATCTGCGGCAGTTGCGTTGACTACAAAGTTGGATGTGTAGTAACCTGATGTTGGTGTATTTATACTAACTGAACTTGGTGAGTCTGCGACAACAAAACTCGATGTTCCTGTCTGGTTTACATTTCCTGCTGAATCATTGAACCACCATAACCACCTGACTGTTTGACCTGCTGTAGCGGTTATTGTTTTTGTTTTTGTCAGGACTGAACCAGATGTATAGGAAGCAGCTGAGTCATTTGTGAATGAACCTGCTCCATTATCAAAGCTGAAAATATATTTATCTGGGTTTGTGTCTGTCAAAGTTATGTTGAATTGGATTGATTGGCCTGTTTTTGTTGTACTTGATCCATTTGTTTGGTTAGCTGACCAGGTTGGGTTTGTTGCATCTACTTCAACTGAAAAGGAAATAGATGTATTAGAATTTCCTGCAAAATCTGTTGCATTTATTGGAAGGACTTTTGTTCCTGAAGATGCGCCAGACAGCTGGCATGTATTTGAATAGCTGTTGCTTGAACCTTGTCTATTCAAAGCTAGAGATCCACTACAACCTAATTGAGAAGCATCGACAACAATTGTATTAATTCCTGTTCCAGAATCTGTAACTCCTGTTGTATTCAAAATTATTGTTTGACCGTTCCCTATCATGCTTTGGCCAGATGGATAGTTAACTGTTTGCGAACTTATTGTAGGGATTCCTGTATCAAGTGTGTTTGTCCTTGAAGATGTTGAACCAACATTTCCTGCTGTATCATTGAAATATGTTTTGAAAGAATATGTTCCATCGTTTCTTCCTGTCCTATTAAGCGAACATATGCTTCCAGACCTTGTCATTGTATAATTGACTACTGAGCCTGTGTCATTTGATTCGAGCAAACATGTGTCTGGGTTTGTTTCTGTTAAAGCTATTTCTACATTATACCAATTCTGAGAAAGGTTAGCATTGTTTGCAGCTGTTTGGGAATTGTAGGATGCTGTTGGCGCAGTTGTGTCAACACTGAACCGTATTGTTGCTGTATTGCTGTTTCCAACTGCATCTGTTGCTGTTATTTGGATTGAATATGTACCGTCTGCCATTGATGTGTTGGTGAAATTAAATGAACTGAAAGAACCAACATTTGAACCGAAAATAGAATTGTTCACAACAACATCAGATGCAGATCCTTGGTTAGTTTCTGTGACTGTTCCTGTGATGTTGATTCTAACACTCGACACATTTTGGTTAGTTGTTGGCGATGTGATTGAGATTGTTGGTGATGTGTCATCGACTGTTAGAGTTAGGGTTGTTGTTGCAAAGTTGTTTACTGTGTCATTTGCGTAGAATTTTAAAACACACGAACCATCTGTAGCTGTGCATCCGAGAGCAGATGCTGTTGTGTTGGTTTGGTATTTGTTTGATCCAATTGAGGACATTGTTATGTTGGTTAGATTGCCTACAATTACAGTTGATACGCCACTCGAATCTGTTGCTGTGATGTTGATTTGAAGCCCTGTTGTTGATTTGACTTTGTTGTCTGTGTCATTTGTTGAGACTGAACTAAGAGTTGGTGCACCTGTATCGACTGTGAAGAATACTTGAGATGATGCAACATTGTTTGTTGAATCGTTTGCATAGATAACTATGTTGTTGGATCCTTCTGATGCTAAGAATGTTGTGTTTGGTGTGAATGTTGTGTTGGATTCACTGTTTAAACTATACCACCATTTGCTTATTGTTTCATCTGCTGTTACATTTAGTTGGACTGATGTTGATCCGTATGTTGTGTTTGTTGGGGATGAGACTGTGATAGTTGGTGCTGTGTTGTCTATGCTTACACTCAAGGTTGTTGTTGTGTTTGAGTTTCCTGCATAATCATATACTGTTACTGTTAGTTGGTTTGTTCCTTCTGTTGGTGAGGATTTGATTGTACATGAACCCGTGTACAGGGAACCTGATTGTAGTGTTAGAGTTGTGTTGGCTGTGCACACATTGCCTAGGTTAACTGTTGCATTTTGTATGCCTGAAGTTGAGTCTGTTAGAGTTGCTCTCAGTGTGATTGTGTCACCTGCTTTTGCTTTTGTTTGTGAACCTGGATAAGTTGTTGAGTTGGATAGGACAGTTGGATTGGTTCGGTCAATTGTAAATGTTCTTGTTGCAGTTTGTGTGTTGCCTGCTGTATCGTTTGCTGTTATTAGGACAGAATAGGTTCCTTCTGCAATTGTCGAGTTGGTGAAGTTCCATGAAGTGTATGAACCAACGTTTGAACCGAAGATTGAATTATTGATTATTATTGTGTCTGAGTTTGTGTCAGATGCTGTTCCTAAAATGGATATTGTTGAGACTGATAAATTGGCGCTTATGGAAGGACTTGTGATTGAGAGAGAAGGTGCAATTGTGTCAATTGTGAAGCTTCTTGTTGTTGATTGATTTGAATTTCCAACTGTATCATAAACTAGTACAGACCAATTGTGGTTGCCATCTGCAATTGTTTTTGTAAATATGTATTCACCCGATATACCTGATGTATTTGTTTGGTTCAAAATGTTATCAATGTATAGTGAGACATTTTGTATTCCTGTTGAGTCTGTTGCTGTTATGTTGAATGTAAGTGAACTAGATGATTGGATCAAACTGTTTGCTGGTGAATTTAGTGTGAGTGATGGGTTTGTTGCATCAACTACAACCGATAAAGTAGTTGTTGTGTTTGAGTTAGATGCGAAATCTGTTGCTGTGACTGTTAGTGATTTTGTTCCTGAGGTTGCGCTGGATAGTTGGCACGTGTTTGTGTAGGATGTGCTTGAACCCTGTTTGTTTAGAGCTAGAGTTGATGAACATCCTAGATCCTGTGCGTTTACAGTAACTGTTTGTACTCCAGTTGTTGCATCTGTCACTGTTGCATTTAGGGTAACTGTTTGACCGTTTGTTGCTGAAGTTTGTGAACCTGGATAGGTTGTTGAACGGGCTGTGACTGCTGGATTGGATGAATCTATTGTTACTGTTCTTGAATCTGAGACTACTAAGTTTCCAGCTGAATCGTTGACATGAACTCTGTATGTTTTTGTTCCGTCTGATTGACCAGACAAAGTTATGTTGCATGCTGAACCAATCCTTGTCATTGATTGGTTAGTTGAACCATCATCAAACAGACAGTTGTTTGGATTTGTTTCTGTGAATGTTAGGTTAACTGTGTAGGATGTTGAAGATTGGTTTGAGCCAGATGCCGGAGTTGGTGAGACAAAACTCAAGGATGTTGGGGATGTGTCATCGATTGCAACATTTGCAACTGTAACTGTTGAATTTGAGTTCGCTGAATTGTCTGTTGCATTGATTCTGAATGTGTAGTTTCCATCTGCTACACTGGATACTGAGAAGGTTGCATTCCATAAATTGCCAGATGGGTTTGTCATTGAAACCCAAGAACCGTTTGTACTGGAATTTTCGTATCTGTATTGGACAGTTGAAACTGCTGTGTCATCTGTGACTGTTGCATTGACAACAAAGTTTGAGTTGTACCAGCCTGCTGTTGGGGTGTTTAGAGTGACTGAAGGAGCTGTTGTATCTCCTGCTGAAATTGTCAGGGTCCTCGTTGCAGATTGGTTTGAGTTTCCAGAAGTATCGTATGCTAATATTGACCAATTATGTCCACCAGATGAAAGGGATTTACTGAATGTATATTCTCCAGAAACCCCAGAGGTGTTTGTTGTATTTGCCACCCCATCAATGTATAGAGTCACATTTGCTACCCCCCCAGAATCTGTGACTGTTGTGTTAAATGTGACAGGGGAACTTGTGGAAGCTGCATCTGCTGGAGAGTTTAAAACAACAGATGGATTGGTTGTATCAGGCCCTGCAGCTGTGCCAACTGTAAATTGTCTAGTTGCTGAGTTTGTTGTATCTGTCCCGTCGTTTGCGTCTGCTCTCCAGTAGTAGGTGCTATTAGGTAATCTAAACAAGTCTGTTATTTCTGCTGTTGTTAATGTTCTATTAAAGAGTGCGAGACCGTCAATTGTCCCGTTCCATTGTCGTGCAGCGGAAAAAGAATCATGACCGATGTTCCATGTACCGCTCGCTGTTTTAACCGCATTCGCATTTGTATCTGTATATGTTTGCAGTGTTCCATTTGGATGACCGAGATAGACAGTAACACCCGTAGAAGATACAGCAGCGGCAGCCAAATACCAATTGTTTGTTGACATTACTAAACCTGTTGCCGCATTCCACTCATTAGAAGCATCGTCCCAAGAAAATGTAAGTGGGAATCCACTTGCTTGACTTAAAACCAAACCTCTATGGCCGCCCCCCTGTCTACTGCTTGCTATTGCTTCCGAGGCAGCTAGCGCCTTTGGATAAACCCATGCAAGCATTGTGAAATTATTTGTATTTGGAACGTTGCTGGATATTGTTGTGCTGACATAATCACCACTACTTGCTCCTCTTAATTGCAATCCACCCGCATGGTAGCCTCCTGTTGTGTTTATGAAAGCATTGCCGTTCAGTGTTCCGTGCTGTGCTAGGGTTGAGTAATCGCTAGCGTTTTTATCAAAATTCCAATAAGATACTAATCCCAGGGCATTGTTTGCATATAGAGAACTGACTACTGGACTTGTCCAATTGTACGTTAATGTTGTCCCGTTTGATATTCCACTAAAGAAAGCTATCAAATTAGATGCAGACGAGTTGTCTCCATAGATTGAGACATTCAAAGTGTCTGCATCTGGGTCTGTTACTGTTGTGTTCAAAAGTCTAAATGTTGCTGTGTCAGTTGATGCATTTGCCGGAGAATTAAGTGTTGGAGCAGAAGGTACTGTGTTAGCAACTGTGAATTGGTTTGTTGCTGATGTTGTTGTGCTTGTTCCGTCTGTTGCGTCTACTTTCCAATAGTAGGTGTCATATCCTAGCCTATAAAGATCTGTTATTTCAGAGGATGACAGAGAACGGTTAAAAATTGCTACGTCGTCTATTATACCGTTCCAATCTCTTGCTGTATTAGAAGAGTCTCGACCAATATACCAATCACCCTCTATTGTCTGAGCAGAATTTGAATTACTGTTTGTATATGATTGCAAAGTTCCTCCAGGACTCCCGAGATAAACAACTGCATTTCCTGAATTTATAACAACTGCAGCAAAATACCATTGTCCTGTTGATAATGTCAATCCTGTAGCTCCGTTATATTCATTGTCGGCATTATCCCAAGAGAATGTTAGAGGATTACCAGCTGCTCCACTTAAAAATAAACCTCTGTTTCCACCACCTGCACGACTTCCCAATATCGATTTATAGCTTGCGATTGAATTTGCTTTAACCCACGCTATCATTGTTCCAGTAGTTAAACTTGTTCCTGCTCCACTGGCCATTGTAAAAGTATCATAATCTCCAGTGCCATCTAATTGGAGACCGCCTGCAAAATATCCACCAGTTGTGTTTACAAAGGCGTTGCCGTTGTGCGTTGCTGTTTGCCCTCTTCCAGAGAAATCAGAAGCGTTTTTGTCAAAATTCCAGTAGCCAACTAAACCTGTGCTGCCACTTGGATAAAGTGAGCCAACTGGGAGAGATGTGAAATTGTACGTGAGCTCTGTTCCTGTTGTTGGGTTTTGGAAGAATGCTAAAAGACTGGAAGCTGTTGTGTTGTCACCATATATTGAAACGTTTATTGCATCTCCATCAGCATCTGTTGGTGCTGTTGTATTTAGTAATCTGAAAGAAGGCTTTGCTGTCGATGCATTGCTAGGAGAGTTAAATGTTGGTGTACCCGGAGCATTGTTTCCAACTGTGAATTGGTTTGTTGCAGAGGTTGTTGTTGCAGAGCCGTCATTTGCATCTGCTTTCCAGTAGTAGGTTCCATTTCCAAGAGAATATAGAGATGCTATTTCAGCAGACGACAATATTCTATTCCATATCCCAACCTCATCAATTTTACCGTTGAACTCATCTGTAGTGAGACTATATGTACTTGACCCAATGGTAACATTTGTTGCATCCTGTATCATGTCATTAGTTATGCTTGTACTATTTTTTACAAGAACTCCATTTACATAAAGAAGAACTGTATTTGTAGCATCATCCCTCGATCCCACTACATGAACCCATTGTCCTATTGGAATTGGGTCGGTAGAAGTTACTGTTTGCCAACTGCTACTTCTCCAATAAAAAGTTAATTGTTCTGTGGGGTCTAATCTCAAATCATATTGAGTGAGACCAGTACTAAGACCCCTTTTGTTAACGATCTCTTTATATGCAGTATCATTTACAGCATTTATCCATGCAGTTATAGTAACCTTTCCTGTTGAAATATTTAGAGACTGAGAATAAGGTATCTTTATGTAGTCTGTCACACCATCAAATTGAGCTGCTCCTCCTAGCTTTCCATTGGTTTTATTAAAGAAGGCTCCGCTAATAGTTCCGTTGTTATTGTTTCCAGAATAATCATTTGCATCAGAATCTAGTTTCCAATATGCCATCAAGCCTGTATCTCCACTGAAAACAGTTGATATTGTTGGTGCCGTCCAGTTGTATGTCAAAGTTGTTCCACTTGCTTGGTTTTGGAAGAAAGCAATAAGTTCTGTTGATGTTGAGTTGTCACCATATATAGAAACATTCATTGGGTCTGAATCTGGGTCTGAGACTGTGATGTTAAGGAGCCTGTGTGAATGTTTTGCTGTTGATGCGTTTGTGGGTGAATTAAGAGTTGGTCCAGTTGGCGCTGGATCCACAATGTGATCAAACTGAACAGAACCACCCAAAACTTTCAAATCAAACCTGTCTTGGGTTCCTTGGAGATTGGTTAAATAAATCTTGTTGTATTGGTTGTCGTTGAGAGATGAAAATTCTGCTATTAGAGTTGTTTCTCCAATTTCGTATATTTCAACTCTCGGGGTCCCAGAAATTGTTCTTGGATATAAGGTGATATCATTTACATTTGTTAGGTTTTGCTCAAATGTTACTCTGACATAATCACCTGAAGGTATTGTTTCAGACCAAACACCATCAAGGGACTTTGCTTCATTGTAAATATCGGAGATGAATACTCTATTGGTGTCTAAGTGATCTGCCTTTGTTATGTTGATTATTCCTCCAGCATATCCAGAGAAGTGCGACACTGTAAATGTGATCGTATCACCATTATCAGCAAAAGGAATTTGAGTTTGTGTCCAAGAAGAAGGGCAATTAAAGTTTTCAACATCAAAATCTGAACATTCAAAAATTGCGTCGACTTCGCCTTGTTTTGGTAGGGTCAAAGTTGCGTTGTCTATTTCAATTTCAGGGGAAGCAAATACAACTGATTTTAATTTTTCATCTGGATAGACATCTGTCCTAAACTTCAATTTTTCAGGCAAAGTTTTCAAACCCTTTATTTTCACACCTGGTTTTGGAGGCGCTCCAACTTGAAGACCAGTCAAAAGACCTGTCAAAGAGAAATCAAAATCAGATGGAAGGTCTATTTCTATATCATATTCGCCTTCATCTGTTTCTGTAACTTTGTGGAAAGCTATTTCGTTTCCTTCCTTGTCGAAAATATCTATTCTATTAGCTGTATTTATTTTTTCTTCAACACCATAATCAATTGAATTTACTGTGATTTGTGTTCCAACAACTTCAAAAACAATTTTATAAAAACTCTCATTAAAATCAATCAATTCGCAAGAAGCGACACACACCGAACTAAACTTGACTTTCTTTGGTTTTTTCTCTTTTTCAACTATTACACCAACATATCCCTCTTCTGTGATATTTAATTCCTCTGGAATTCTTTCTGTGATATCTGTTTCTTCTTCAAGCGGTTGCTCCAACTCATCTAGAGTTGAAATGTCTTGCGGAATATCTTCAAAAGGAACTTCTTCAGATACAAAATCACCTTGAATAAAGTCGCCTTGTCTTTTAGAAGAGTCAAAAAGTAAATACCTCTCACCTTCTTTTTCAACAAAAATTTTGACAAGGCCTTTGTCCTCAAACTCACCTGAAACTTTTAGACTAGAAATAGAAACTTTTTCTGGGAGAACCCAGATATAATCACCTGTTCTATCGAAAACCACATTAACTGGATCTGATTTTATTTTCTCTACACCAACAACTGAACCGGAAAGTTCAGGAGAAAAATTATTTTCAACACCCAGGAAAGAATCAATAAACAAATATGAACTTAAAAGAAAAATTGTTATTGTCAAAACAAAGGACAATTTACTCTTAAAATTCCTAGCTCTACTACGAGAAAAAGTACGCTGCCCCCCTTTACGCATAGAATAATATAATATATGTATAATAAATACTTTAATTTCGCATTTGGCTAATACCTATTTTGATATATATTTGGGAAAAGACAAGAAATAGTATGGTAGTTGATATTATCAGCACGACAGTGGCTCTTTTTGCAATAGTTGACCCATTTGCAGCTATTCCAATATTTCTAATTCTATTTGGAAAGACTAACAGAAAAAGACAAATAAGAGCAGCATTGGAAATAAGCATTGCAGCATTTGTGCTTCTTTTAATTTTCTCTTTAGGTGGCCTTCCGCTTCTCAATCTTTTGGGAGTTTCTATACCAGCATTTATGATTGCTGGTGGAATCCTTCTTTTGATTTTATCATTTGATTTTCTACATGGGGAATTGCCTAGATCAAGACGCATATCAACAAAAATTTCCGAGGCAATTGTTCCTATAGGAACACCGCTATTGGCTGGTCCTGGTGCAATCACAACTTCCATATATTTTACACAGCAATCAGGTCTCCCTGTTGTTTTAGCTTCCTTATTCATAATATTTATTGTGTCCTTCCTTGCATTGTTTGGGAGTAGATTGATTTCTAAAGTTCTCGGAAACAGTGGATTGAGGATTTTAACAAGGATAATGGGATTGATTACTGCAGCTGTTGCTATCAGTTTAATAGAAAAGGCTTTTGTCATTTACGGCGTTTTGCCTGCTGTTTTTTGATTTCTAATGTTTTTAAATAGAAAACTGTTGTATATTATTTGTAAAAGCTTTAGCAGAGGGTGTAATCAAGTGATGCGCATCAGCTCTGAAATCAGATGCCGAAACTGGCAAAGCCAATTTCCAATTATTGCATGCCTTCTATTTTCGCTTAAGCTTTTTACAGAAAAGTTTATATGATAGAATTGAAGTTTGACCCAAATATAGGAATATGGTGTGAAGAATTGGAGAGTTTGGATAAATTAAAAAAGAACTTTTTTGGTGAAGAAAAAGATGGGAAGATTTTTTTGAAAATAGAAGAGGCTTTGTATGTTCTTGATCTTCTAAACGGGCGGGTCACACAAGAAGAAATTCAAATAAGTTTCAATGAACTGGCTTCACACTTTTCAAAAGATAACCCAAGATTGATAATAAAGTACAATGCATACAGGGATTGGAGAGATAGGGGTTTGATACTAAAACGAGAAAAAGATGTTTCAAAAAAAGGCAACCAGAAACAACATAAGAAATATCCAGCAAAAAAATTGGAGTTAGAAAAAATAGAATCAAAGGTCTATTGGTATCCTACATCATATTTTTCCATTTTAGAAGATGAAAAAATTGGAAAACAGCTTTTCGAAAAATATTGGATTGGGCAACTTGGTATATACAAACAGGATAGAGGTGCTTTACTCAAATTAGATTTTTTGGAAACTGTTTTTCTTTCAAAACACTTTGATTTAGAAATTATCAACTCTTTAACTGGGAAAAAAATAACCCACAAGCAAATATTGGAAAAAGTTGAAAAGGAAAGAGAATACTCCAGGCAGCTTTATGACATTTATGAAGACTGGAGATTGCAGGGTTTTGTTGTTAAAACAGGATTTAAATTTGGTTCACATTTCAGGATCTATTTCCCTGGCGCTTCTCCATCAAAGGAAGGTAAGTGGACGCATTCAAAACACGTTCTACACGTTTTTCCAAAAGAACAGAAACTTTTGATTTCAGAATGGGCTAGGGCTGTTCGTGTTGCACACTCAGTCAAAAAAACTTTTTTGCTGGGAATTCCTGAATTAACAAAAGAGGATTTTGTTGAATACCCTGATTGTTTTTTGTCATATAGAAGAAAAAAAGAAAATGGGAATTTAGTAAGGGAAACACCAGATGATTTGCCAAGATTTTTGCTTGTTCCAGTTGCAGAAGACGAACATATTGGTGGGATAGAACTTGCTTCTATGCTGGAGAAGGCAAAAAAACTTGGCGTCGAATTAATACTTTCAATATCTGATCGAGAAACAGCAATTACATACTATACTTTGAAAAAGGTTGTTTTGCCTGGATCACAGTATGAGTATTATGAAATAGAATGGGAGAAACCTTAAGCTTTTTCTGGGAAAAAAGCTTATGCAAAAATAGGAGGCTAATTTTTTCTGCGTCTGAGGACTTGAAAAAATTTACGCCTTCCAACTATAGAAAAGAAATCATACACTATTCCATAGCTTTGTAACTGTTCTTTCTTGGGTTATAAGGCTTCTTTCTTACAAGAAAGAAGGGTATATGCACACAGAAGACGAATTAAAAAAATACATAGAAGCTGGGAAGATTTTGGCAGAGGTTAGAAGGGATATTTGGAAACAAATAAAGCCCGGGCTGAAAATTTTGGATTTAGCAAACTTGATTGAAAACGAAATCATAAAACGCGGCGCGAAAATTTCTTTTCCTGTGAACATATCAATAGATGATCAAACAGCACACTATACACCTTCTTTTGACGATAAAAGGGAAATTAAAGAAAATGAATTAGTTAAAATCGATATAGGGACCCACATAGATGGCTATAGCGCAGATTCTGCAATGACTTATTGCTCTTCAAAAAATAAATTGATAGAAACAGCAAACAAAGCATTGGAGGCTGCAACAAAAATTGTCAAGCCAGGATTGAAAGTTTCAGAGCTCGGTTCACTTATAGAAGAAATTGTGAAAAAAGAAGGCTTAGGTCTAATTGTTAATTTGACAGGACATGGAATTGGCCAAAACGATTTCCACAAAGAGCCAACAATACACAATGTGAAAAATAATTCAGGATATGTGCTCCAGGAAAACGAAGTCATTGCGATAGAACCGTTCGTTTGTGAAGGCGGGGGATTTGTGAAAGAGTCTGGGACAGTTGAAATTTTTAGGTATTTTCAAGATAGGCCTGTCAGGTCAAGCGATTCTCGGGAAATTCTAGAATACATAAAATCAAATTTTGGACTTTATCCTTTTGCAAAAAGATGGCTCTTGAAAAAATTCACTCCAATGAAAGTTTCTCTGGCCCTAAAACAACTTGAGATGGCAGGATGTATAGAAAGCTATCCTGTTTTAAAAGAACAGAGTGGAAAAAAAGTTGTACAATCAGAATATACAATAATTGTCAAGGATAAACCAATTGTAACTACACCTTATTTGTAATAAAAAATATTTTTTTCTACAAAAATTATTTAAATGAGAGAAACATATTAAATCATTGAATTTTGGATTCTAGTTTTATGACAAAACCTGTTCCCGTTGCTGTTGGATGTTTGGTTAGAAACAATAAAATTTTACTTATTAAAAGGGCGAAGCCACCCTTTGAAAATATGTGGAGCATTCCAGCTGGAAAAGTTGAATATGGTGAATATGTTGATGAGGCAATTGAGAGAGAGTTAAGAGAAGAAGCAAGCTTGGATGTTGCATACGATGGTGTAAAGGGAACAGTAACTGAGCACATTTTTGAAAATGGACAGCTTGTTCTACACACAATAATGTTTTTGTGCAATTTGTCAGCAAATGGAGCTGAGCCTAGAAGCGGACCTGAAGGGGAACTGAAATGGTTTGATTTGAATTCAATAGATGATTTCAAAAGTAAAATAATTCCAAGTGATTTTGAGATGATCCAAAAATTTATTTTGTCAAATGAGGAAGGGTACTTCAATTCAATAATAGAAAAGGTCAACGGCTCTTATTTTTTGAAAGATTTCAGGAAGATATAATTTTGATCAAAGATTGTTTTGAATTTTATTGAAAAAAGTGTCTCTGTTTGTGTCCAATTTTTTGTTTTGCTAAATTATCCAAATGTCCAGTTATTCTATAGAAGTAATTCAAAAATGTCAAAATAAAAAAGAAAATATATAAATGAGATGTGTCAATATATTCTATGGCAGAGAAATGTCCTTCTTGTGGAACCCATGGAAGAAACTGGGAAAATGAGGAAAATGTTTTTCACTGTCCAACTTGTTTGAGTATTTATTCTGAATTTGGTTTGGTTCTTGAGTCCCAAAAAAGGGCACCTGAGTTCTGGTCTTGACATTTTCTTTGGAAAGAATTTACAGAAAGAAAATGTCAATCAAAAGAAACATGCAATTGGTTTCAGAAAAATATACAAACCACGTCTACCGTACCCAAAAATATATAAAAATTCCTAAGGCTCACACAAAAGAAAACTAATTTACAGGTAATTGAAGAAATTTACGCCTTTCACTATAAACCACATTCCTCTATTTAATCTCCAACTGTTTGTCCAGTGGAGGATCTGAAAAATATGCACGGACACCGAATTTTGGATCCACAAGTTCCAGCATCTCAAAGTTTGGCTTCTTAATCAAGCAAAATCCTTTTTGAGACAAGTATTTTTTCTTGAAACTTGGATAATCTGAAACTGTGAAATCTGCATCGCCTCGCTCTGGTCTTGTTGAATCTGGAATTCGAATTTTTAATAATTGTAAAACACCAGAAACTGTTTTAAGTGGGGGAATTTGGAAAAGTGGGCCCTTAGGTGTTTGCTCGACAATTTTTCCAAACTTTTCCACTGTTTCTATCAAATCAGCGTACTGTGCCTCGCTTTGGGAAAAAATGCAAGCATAATTTACAGGTGCACCTTTTTGGTCCGTGTGCTTGTTCTTTAGCTCGGTCGCATCTTTGACAATTTCTTGGACAAATTTTTTGAGGTCTTCAATTTTCATATTTTTATTTTATAACTGTTCCGACAAAAGCTTTTCTTTCCAAATAGTTTTCGAGATTTTTTAGGTTTTTGCCGTTCATTATTGCGACTTCTAAACCGAGCTTTTCAGATTCTCTAGAAGCAATTGGATCAAATGGCGCATTCAAACCAGGATCCCATTTGTTGCCGACGATTTTTCTGAAACTTTTCCAGGAAATTTTTTCAATGGGTTTTGCATCTTTGAATTTCTTTGGATCCTTGTCGTAGACATATTCAATGTTTGAGAGATTAACAAGTTTTTTTGATCCCAGGCTCTTCGCAAACAAAACAGCATCGTAGTCTGTGCTGCATCCTGGTTTCCAGCCTGCTGCCACGAGGATTTTTTCTTTGAAAACAAGTTTTTTCGTTGGGTCTTTTATCACTCTTGGATTTGCATGTTTTTTGAAAATTGTTCTCAAAAGATGTGCATTCAAACGAGTCGAATGGATGCCCAACCAATCCAAATCGTCTCTTTTCAACTCACCAAGATCTTTGGCAGCTTGCTGATATTTGCGTGCTGTTTTTCCGCCGCCACAAATTATTATAAACTTGAAACCTTTTTTGATAAAATTCTCAATCAAGTTTTTGAAAGAAGAAAGCCACTGAGCATCGATTTCATCTGGTACAATAAGTGAGCCACCAACTGAAATGATTATTGTTTTTTCGTTTGACATAGAACCATTTATAATTGGGATGGCCAATATTTAAGATGAAAGATGCTTTTGAAATAAACAGAAAGAAGGTTTTGCTCAGACAACCAAAATCTTCAGACGCAGAAAAATTGCAGAAATTTGTAAACCAAGGAATAGAGGAGAGTTTGAAAGCTGGAGGACTTTTGGGAAGAACTAAAAAACTGAGTTTGGTTCAGGAGAAAAAATGGCTGAAAAATTTGCTGGAAGACCTGAAGAAAAAGAATAAAGTCTATATTATAGCTGAATATGGAAACCGTGTAATAGGAACAACAGAAATCAGGAGAGGTAGCCATGATTCGGATCAACATGTTGGCATTTTTGGAATAGTTATACTTCAAGAATTTACAAGCAAAGGCTTGGGAACTTTATTGACAAAAAGAATTATTGAAGAAGCTAAGAAAAAAATGAAAATTGAAATTGTCAAACTTTCTGTTGACCAATATAACAAGAGGGCACAAGGCCTGTACAAAAAAGTTGGTTTTGAGGAAGTCGGAAGAATAAAAAACGGCAGAAAAATAAATGGGAAATACACAGACGAAATAATGATGGTGAAATATTTGTAAATTTTTTGTAAAAGAAAAAGTTTTGTAAATTTTTCTGAAATCAACTGATTCAAGAAAGACCTGCACTAGAAAGAACACGCAGATTAACAGAAGAAAGAAGTGCTACAATTTAAAATTAGAAACAGTCAATCCTTTCTCTTCTGCTTTTTTGAGGATTTCTATTCTTTTTTTTCTACCAATGGTTTTGGCCAAAACAACTGATTGGGTTTTTGCATCGACTGTATCTAGTTCTTTCATGTTTGTAATCCTGACTTCAAGCAAACCAGCTCTGTTCAAACCGCGCACAGCGATTGGGGACCTGTATCCTGGTCCCGGCCTTTTTCCGCGCGCACCTTCTTCAATTCTTAATTTTGATGTTCTTCCTCTTGGCCTTCTCCATTTCATTCCAACTGCTTTTTTCTTAAACCACTCTTGTCTTAGGAAAGCTGGCTTTTTCTTTTTCCTCACTCTTCGAATTTTCAATAATCGCGTGTTGTTTTCCATAATTATTAGCTAAGCGATGTAGGTTTCTTAACCATATAACATCCATCTTGGAAAATCCTTCTGTCGAAGCCCTGTATCTTTGTTATTCTTTCTATTCTTGTTCCAGCTTGTCCAACAACCTCTTTGTCTGCACCTGTGATTGTTATCACATTTTTGTCTATTTTAACGTTAACACCTGCAGGAAGCGATGTACTCCTTGACCTTCTCTCACCGAGGAAGTTTGCAACATGGATCTTGTTGTCTTTGAATTCTAATTTAGCTGGGAAATGTGAGTGTAAAAGCTTTACTTCAGCTTCATATCCCTTTGTGACTCCAACTGACATGTTTTTGACAAGAGCTGACCATGTCCCAACTATTGCTTTCACTTTTCTGGCTTCAGAATTTGATTTCAATTCAACTAAATTATCCTTTACAGAAATCTTGATTAAAGGATGTTTGAAAAGTTTTTTCAATTCGCCTTTAGGGCCTTTTGCAATTAAAAAATCTTCCTCTTTCCTAAACTCTACTCCGTTTGGGATTTCAAAGGTTACTGTTGACATAAATGTGATAATAGTAGATAGTTATTTATAAATAGGTGTTTTCCTTAAGCCCCCGGTTCCTACGTCGGAATTTGTATATCGTTTCTTTTTGGGTGAACCTTAGCCTTTTTCGTCCGAAGTGTCAATCGGAAAGTAAACTGAAACAGATCCTAGACAATTGATCAAGATCTGTTTCCAGCTCCATGCCGATTAGAACCGCCCTTGAAAGAAAAAGGATCAGGATTCCTTTTTTGGAGTCCCAGGAAGCTTCCCTATAAGGTCATATGAACCTGTTCCTATTGGAACAACTTGGTTGATCATCACATTTTCAAGCACACCTTGCAAATCATCTGACTCGCCCTTTACAGCTGCCTTTGTCAAGTGCTTTTTTGTTTCCTCGAAGGCCGCTCTTGCTAAAACAGAAGGCTTGTGTCCTACAACTCCATATCTTCCAATAGGTCTAATAACACCATCAACTGTCATTAAATCAGAAAGCAACATTACATATCTTATGTCGACACCTAAACCCTGCTCTTCTATTGTGTACATTGCTTGACTAATAATTACACTTCTTGCAGCTTCTACTCCCAAGACATCCAAAACTTCAAAAATGTTGTTACTCACTGTCCTTGTTTCATCAACACCTTCTATTTTGAAAACTTTTGTTAAATCTGAGCCCAAGGTATTGATGACCCATTCACCCTTATCATCTTTGTTAACAACTGTTTGAGTGACTCCCTTTATTCCACCTAAGTGGCTTTCCAAAAGTCTATATTTCAATCTAAATATATCTTTTATATCTGGTTTTTTGTAAGTTGCAACAAGCTCTGTGTCTGTCACTTTAATATCAACATTTCTCAACTTGATTCTTTTTTCTAAACTCTCTGGCTCAATTCCAAGATTTTTGAGAAGTTTTGTATTTAGTTTGCATCTAATTTCCAAATCAGTTAAATTAACTGTATCTGAAAGTACAACATCCTTTACCCTTGCCTCTTTTATTCTTTCTGCAACTTGTCTGGCCCTCTCATCATCTTGATAATCTTTTTTCAAATAGACAAGCATTGTAGGTGTTTTAGGCTCTCTTCTTGCATCGAAAATTTCTAGAAGTCTTGGCAAACCAAGTGTGACTTGGATACCAGCTGTACCAGCGAAGTGGTAAGTACGCATTGTCATCTGTGTTGTTGGTTCTGAAAGTGATTGAGCTGCTATGACACCTAAAGGCTCTTCTGGATCATACAAAGTTTTAAGGTAGAATTCTCTAGCTTTGTCTAGGATTTTTGATTTTTCTGTTTCTGAGAGTTTGTTCTGTTGTGCGTATTTCTCAATTTCTTCAATGACTTTGTATGGTAACTCAATTGACATATTTTCTCCTCAGATTATTTCTGGACAATTACATCAACATCGATTTTTCCCCAGTATGATTTTGCTGGGTTGACCCCGTCTTCGCCTGCTGTGAATTGTATCAATCTTCCCCCAATGCTTCTTACACTATTATCATCATAGACTTTCAAATCTTGGAGAGCATTGACAAGCCTTCTTTGCATGTATCCTGATTTTCTTGTTCTCAAGGACTTGTCCATCAGACCTTCTCGACCGTTCATAATATTCCAGAAAACTTCAAATGGAGTAAGGCCATCTTTGAAACCTCTTGACACAAAACCATGAGACTCTGCAGACAAATCGCCTTTTTTGAAGTGCGGTAAAGTCCTTCCTAAATATCCTCTGCTTATTCTTTTACCTAAAATTGACTCCTGTCCTACGCATGCTGCCATCTGTGTTGTGTTAACAATAGAACCTTTTGAACCTGCACGCGCCAAGTGGATAATATCGTTCTTTGGTATGTTTGCACCAACTATTTTACTGACACTATTCAAACCATTTGAAAGCGTGTTCAAGATTTGTGCTTCCAAAGATTCTTGTTTTGTCAAACCAGGTAATAGGTTTATTTTTCCATCCTTGAAATCTTCAATGAGATCGGAAGATTTTTTCTCAGCCTTCTTCACCTCATCATCAATTTTTCTGTGGACATCTTTTAACAAATCAATATCTGAAATACCAATTGTTATTCCTCTTTTCATCAAATAAGCAACACCCAATCTACCTGCTCTGTCTATAAATTCTCTTGTTGTTTTGTCGCCTTCTAACTCATTTATTTTGTTGATGATTTTTCCCTTCATTGCACCTACGCCTCTTGAGTCAATTGTTCCTTGGACAATTTGGCCATTTTTAATAATTACCCAACCATCTGACGGGCAACCTTTTTTAGGGCATGAATCACATTCATCACAATTTGCTTTGAATTCCATACTCAGGCTTTTTGGAAGCAGAAGACTGAACAAATCTTTTCCTGTTACTTTTGCTTTATCTGGAATTTGTAAATCCAAGCCAGCAAGACCAACAAGCTGAGATGCTTCTTCCCTTGTCAGTTCAACATCAGGCCTTGTAAGCAAGTAGGTTCCTGTTATTTGATCTAAGTCGCATCCTATAACCGGTCCACCGAATTTTGGTGAGATTATATTTTTTTCAACATCCATTAACATTGCGGCTTCTGTTCTAGCTTCAACTGTTTGCAGGACATGCAAATTCATTTCGTCGCCGTCGAAGTCTGCATTGTATGGTGGGCAAACAGATGGATTCAATCTAAATGTTCTTCCTGGCATTAGTTTGACTCTGTGAGCCATGATAGACATCCTGTGAAGTGATGGCTGTCTGTTAAACAAGACAATATCGCCTTCTTCTATTTGTCTTTCAACTCCCCAACCAATAACAACGTTTTGTAAAATATCTTTCCTGTTTAATTCCGAAACCTTTATTCTTCTTCCATCTGGCCTTGCAACATAATTTACTTTTCCATCTTTTATTGCCTGCTTCAACTGCTTTTCATTGAATTGTGTGACGTGTTCGAAAACAGTAAGCTCCTTTGCTATTAAGTATGGGACACCAACTTCGTTTATTGAAAGCCTTGGATCAGGTGAGATAACTGTACGAGAACAGAAGTTTACTCTTTTACCTAGCAAGTTTCCTCTGATTCTTCCTTCTTTTGCTTTTAGTCTTTGGATAATTCCTTTCAAAGGTCTTCCAGATCTATGTCTTGCATGCGGAACACCTGAAAGCTCATTGTCAAAATATGTAGAAACGTGGTATTGCAAAAGCTCCCACAAATCATTTAAAATAAATTCTGGGGCCCCTATATCTATGTTTTCTCTCAAAGATTGGTTAATCCTGACAATGTCTGCAAGTTTGTGTGTTAGATCGTCTTCAGACCTTTCACCTGTTTCTAAAGTAATTGAAGGACGCATTGTCACTGGCGGAACAGGGAATAAAGTAAGAACAAGCCATTCTGGTCTACCGCCTGTGAAGCCAATTATTTTTAAGTCTTCATCTGATACTCCTTCAAATCTTTCTCTAATTGTTGCTGCTGTAAGCTCTGCCTTGTCCTCATAGAAAGTATAAGTTTTTTCGAATTCTATTTTTCCCTGTTTTGCTGAACAGTGTGGGCATTTTTTAGGTGGTGTTTCACTCAAATCTTTTAGCTTGACTTTTTTAGAAGCCTTCTTCACTTTCTTATCAATCATTATTTTGTGGCATTTTTTGCATGTGACTTTTAGAAGAGTGTAAATGTGTTTTGCATACAGGACATGGATGATAGGCCTTGCTAATTCTAAATATCCGAAATGGCCATTACAATCATCTAGATTACTTCCACAGGTTCTACAGACTAAACCAGGATCAATCACACCCATTCTTGGATCCATGACTCCGCCTTCTATTGGATAGCCATCTGCATCGTACAAATCAGATGAAACAATCCTAACAGTAGCCATTTGTTTAACCATTTGTGGTGACAATATGCTGAATGTTAAACCAGATATCTTATGAACCATATTAGACTTCCTCCGTCTTTATTTTCGGATACACACCCATTGATTTCATTTCGTCCAATGTAAGTTTGAATGCATATGATGTTTTTACCCATGCGATGTCTGAAGCTTCGCAGATGCTGCACGATGTTTTGTTTTTTATTTTATCATAAACTCCAAGCAAACCACATTTTTTGCAAACTGGTATTTTTGTCTCATCAGATGAGAATCTTTCTTTAACAACAAGAGACACACCGTGTCCTATCAAACATTGCTGCTCCATTTCTCCTAATCTTAGACCACCTCTTTTTGCTCGGCCTTCTGTTGGTTGCTTTGTCAAAAGTGTAACAGGACCTCTTGACCTTGCGTGGATTTTATTTGCAACCATATGGTCTAGTTTTTGGTAGTATGAAATTCCTGTAAATATTAAAACATCAAATTTCTTTCCTGTCCTTCCATCATACATGACTTGTTTTCCATCGTCCCTGAAACCAGCATCTTTCAAAACTTTCCTAACCTCTTCTTCTCTCATTTGGTTAAATGCTGTTCCACTTATTCTTTCGCCAAGGACTGCTGCGGCTTTTCCACCTATCAATTCTAGAAGCTGGCCGACTGTCATTCTTGATGGGATACCATGTGGGTTGAAAATTATATCTGGGATGACACCATTTCCTGTGAATGGCATATCCTCTTGAGGGACTAAAATGCTTACAACACCTTTCTGACCGTGCCTTGTTGCGAATTTGTCGCCGACTTCTGGGATTCTTTGATCCCTTATTCTAACCTTTATCATTTGGTTTCCATTTGTGTTTTCTGTAATCAGGATTTTGTCAACAATACCTTCTTCACCATATCTTACTGTGACTGAAGTTTCTCTTTTGTTTTCAATCTTAGCAACAAACTCTTCACCAGAAAGAAATCGCAACGGAGAAACTTTAGCAATCAAAACAGAATCAGAAACAACATTAACCTCAGGATTAATAATACCATCTTCGGCAATAAACTTGTATGCTTCTTCTCCTCTATAACCTTTTACCTGAGGATCTGGAACAACTACTTCGTCTTCTTGTCCACCCCAATATCTTTTTATCACAGTTTCATATGTCCTGTAGTAGACTGATCTAAACAAGCCCCTTTCGACAGATGATTTGTTTATGACAACAGCATCGTTCACATTGAAACCATCATAAGACATGACAGCGACGACAACATTTTGCCCGTCATAGTTTGTTAAAATATCATATGTGTCAGTTGAAACAAGCGGAAGCTGCAAATAGTTTAGAGTGTTGAATTTTGTGTCTGTTCTTGTCAAGAAATTTGCAAATGGAAGACCGATAGCCTGACCTAACATTTTTGCACCATAATTGATTCTGTCTCCTCTGTTGTATTCTGGATACGGGATCAAAGTAGCTGACAAACCAAACATTGACAGAGGATTTATTTCCAAGTGTGTGTGTTCTGGTGTGACGTCATCTGGATATAAGGCAATATAAGCGCCCTCTTCCTCTTCTGCATCAACATATTCCATCAAACCATTTTTTATTAAATCGTTCCATCCCCAGTCACCTTTTTCTATTCTTTTTATGTGATCTTGTGTGACCAAAGGTTTTCCTTTTTCAACAATAATCAAAGGTCTTCTTGCTCTTCCTGAATCTGTATTTATCCTGATTTCATCATACTCTTTGTAATATACAATGTTTAACTGATCTGGAATTAAACACGCTCTTCTTTTTTCTTTTATTTCCTCTACAAATTTCTCAGGATTCTGAACTTCTCCTATAAACTTCCCGTTGTAGTAAATGTCTGTTTTTGTTGCCATAACCTTTTGTCCCAAAATAGGGAACCTGTTAGACAATTGTTTCCGGTTCCTCTAACCCTCCACTTTGTAAACTTTTGATCAACCTTTTCTTAAAAGGTTGACAGGAGGCTAAAATCGTGTCTCCCCTTCGCAAAGTTGACACGAGACATCTCAACATCTTTTGCATTGGTGAGATGCTGAAATTGCTCATTGCGATTCGCAATTTTTTTAAACGCCTTCCACTTTGTTAACCTCTAATTTCACCAATTGTTTTTGTATTGTAGTTTCTTTGAACGTTAAGGGCTTTCTTTTCTAAAGAAAGCGGTTACTGGATATTGGTTCCTAACCTAATCATTTTCAATATTTTTTCATCTTCTTGTTCATCTAACCCTGGAGTGATTTCGCACAACAGAGCGAGATGTTTTCTCAAACCAATTGAAGATCCTTCTGGAGTTTCTGCTGGACACAAACGTCCGAATTCAGTTGGATGGATTTCTCTTGCTGAGAAATGTTCCTGTGTTGATGTAAGTGGTGATACAACTGATCTTAGGTGAGAAATCATTTTTGTGTAGCAGCTTCTGTCCAATCTTTGCGAGACACCTGTTCTTCCGCCAATCCAATTTCCTGTTGCCAAACTTGAGAGCAGTTGCTTTGTTACTGCATTTGCCTCTATAATCGCTTGCATAGAAGGTGTCTTTCCTCTTTTCACAAGTTTCTGATAATTGTATGTCATTTTTGCAATCAAGCCCCATCTACCTAAAAGGATAGATCTGAAAAGTTGACCAAGAAGTTCACCTGACATCAACAATCTTTTGTTTGCATAATGATCTATGTCGTCTTGTGGTGTTTCGCCCAAAGCAAGTTCAATTGTTTTTCTCACCAATCGTGCGAGGTATTTTGCTTTTGCAAGCCTGTTTGGGAACTCCTGTCCCAAGTGTGGGAATAAATATCTGTCTAAAAGCTGAGAGACTCTTTCCTTTCTGTAGTCTTCGGCTACTTTTATTTTTCTTCCAATTGCATCAATAGCTTCTTCAACTGTCGTCGCCTCTGCCTCAAAAAGATTAATATATAATTCATTTAGAATGCTTGGATCATCTGAGATGTGCTGGCAAATTTCCTTGTCTGTTTCCAAACCAAGAGCCTTCAGTAGTGTGATTATTGAAAGCCTTCTTACATTTGCAAAAGAAATTGTTATCTCACCATTTGGTCGCCTTTCAATTAAGTGTCTTTGTTTAAAGCCTGATCTTTCTGAATTCACTCTTGCGCTTACTGACTGACCATCTTTTTGGAAAATTGGCCTATTTGATCCGATTTCTTCAATTAAAACTAAAACTCTTTCTGTTCCATTAATGATGAAATATCCACCTGGATCAGAAGGGTCTTCATCAACATCTGCCAAAGCTTTTCCTGCCAAACCATTTGTTGTACAAAGCTTTGACCTAACCATTACAGGGAGCTCGCCTATGTTTACTTTTTCTGGCCTGTCCTCGACGCCGTCGTATATTGGTGTGACATCAATCCACACAGGCGCTGTGTAAGTGATGTTTCTTATCCTTGCCTCGTTTGGATAAATTGAACGAACAGAGCCATCTGCTTCTTTTATAATTGGTTTTCCTATTTCAACTTTTCCAAATTTTAATTGTAAATCTGTGCCTTCTGTTGTTAGTTTTATTGTTCCAATTTCACCAAGAATTTCAGCAATGCCTGTGTCGATAAATTTATTGTAAGAATCAATCTGATATTTAACCCAGCCCCTATCTTTTTCAAAAGCCTTAAGTAGCGTCTTAAACGTCATAACCTTTTATCCACGTTGTAAACTTTTTGCTCAAGCTTTTTCCTAAAAAGCTTGGGTTAATCAAAAACGGAGCCTAAAAATTTCCTCATTGCGATTCGGAAATTTTTTAAACGGCTTCCACTCCGACTAACCAAACTATAACACCAATCTGTAATATGTTGATTGGCCTGCTGTTGCTGATTTTCGTGTGATTCTGATAAGGTCTCCAGCTTTTGCATTCATGTGAGCTATGGCTGGATCATCTGAAAATATATGAGGAAGATTTTTTTCGCTGTTTATTTTCAATTGCTCTATAATAGATGTTTTTTCTTCAGCTGAAAGAAGTTCGTGCTTAGGAATTAGTTCGTGTTGAATTTGATTAATAATAAAGATCACCTGAAAAGAGCCCCCAAAGTTGGATAGTTAATAGTATAGGCTAACAAATTTATAAATAATAAGAATAGCATGGGGATATATAAAGCTTTCCATTTTGTGCAAATTGATAAGATTGAGGGATTTGCAGGAAGGCTACTTATTGTTTGCTGACTTCTCTCTTTCAACATCAACAATTTTGTACATGTCGTCTTCCACCAAAACATATTGGCTATCTGTGAGAAGGATGATTTTGTTCCCCAAAACATAGGATGTTTTTAGCCTTTGATTGAAATAATCGTCCCTGAATTTTTCGCTTGCCCAATGCGGAAGCACTATAAAATCAACTAAACCAAAACCTTCAAAGGATTTCATTTTATTTGCAAACTCCTCATGTTTGTCTTTTCTGGAAATTGATATATCTGGTGAAGCTATTATTGAGCCGGCACTAGAACCGATGTATATGCCTCCATTTTCCACAAATTTTTTGATGAACTTGTCAAAACCGCTTTTCTGCGCCTGCAAAAGAAGATAGAAAGTGTTGCCACCATTCACATGGATGACGTTGCATTTTCCCAAACCTTTTTCTATTTGCTCTGGAGTTTTTCCAGTTATTGTATAATCGAACACATCAAAACCAGCATCCGAGAGGCCCTTTCTGTCTCTTTTGAGCCATTCTAAATTATTTTTGTCATGGGTTTCAGAAGCGGTTGTTATGAAAGCTGTTTTTAGGTTTTTTCTTCCAATTTTTCTTGCTATGTCTGCGCCTGTTTGATCTATACTAGAAGATAAAAAAAGTTTTTTCATAAAACGGGGCCGCAGTCTAGCTATTATGTTCGGACGCCCACACCGGGATTTGAACCCGGGTCAAAGCCGTGACAGGGCTTTATGCATGACCGCGACCGTTATTTTATAACGGACATCTTAGGCCGCTACACTATATGGGCAGTTTATCAGTTTCTAATTTGTTGAAAAGAAACAATTTTCCATCTGTTTCCAACCAAAACTATCTGTTATTTGATTTTTGCTATTTAAATAAACTGGTTAATAATATTACTAATTTCAGGGGCCCGTAGCTCAGCCTGGCAGAGCGTCCGGCTTTTAATATTTCTGTTAAAAGCATGTATAGCGACTTTGTCGCGATGACAGAAACTAAAGATGCTCATCTTTGGCTGTAGATAGAGGACACCGGCATGATTTTGTTCTATTGTGGACAAATCCTGGATGGTCGTGGGTTCAAATCCCTCCGGGCCCGTTTTATTTTTTCCCTAAACTTATATGAAAACCGTATCAAAACAAAATCAATGGAGCATTGTTTCCAAAGAATTACAAAATGAGAGCATCAAATTAAAATCATATGACAACACAATAATTTCTGCTTTGGGTGATATTAAAAACAAAAAAATTTTAGATTACGGCTGCGGTCCTGGGATTTTGGCTTATGTATTAAAAAATCTCGGTGCAAATGTTAAAGGATTTGACATCTCAGAAGAAATGATAAAAGCGTGTGGAGAAAAAATTGGGAAAGAAAATGTTTACAAAAATATTATTGAAATACCAAAAAACCATTTTGATATAATAATTTGCAATCTTGTTTTATGTATAATTGAAGAACTAGAAGTAAAAACTGTTTGTGAAAATATATCAAAACTTTTGAATAAAAAAGGGCTTGTGTATATTGGTTTTTGCAACCCAAAAATATTTAGTGTAAAAGAGTCTCAACTAGATTTCAGATTTCAAACAGGGAATAAATATGAAGAAAATCATATTTACAAAAAATTAAAGAAAGAAGGAAATTATGAAATTTTGGAGCTACACAGACCAATTGAGTGGTATGAGAAAGTTTACAAAGAAGCCGGTCTAAAACTTTTGGAAATTTTGTTTACACCAGAATATGAACTTAAAAGAAACAAAATAAACGATTTTGTGATATTCAAGCTTTGCAAAAACTGAAACATTTTCTTTTGCAAAAATAATTAGTAATGTAGTTTTCTTTGGGTACCTTACAGTTTTAAAGAATAAGTGAAAGGCGTAAATTTTTTCCGAATCGCAATGAGGAAAAATCTGCATCTCCTGGGTGCAAAGCTTGCAGAGATGTCGTGTGCTTGCACACGAGCTGTGAGCACATCTTGTGTTTCGCTGATGCTCACACAATCTCGTGAACTATTAACAGTTCACTCTGTTAGTTGGAGACACGAATTGGCCTTCCTTTTTAATTGACTTTTTGTAACAAAGTGTCATGTATATTTTCTGAAGCCAACTACATGTTTTCTTTTCCTAGAATTAGTTTGTAATTGTTTTCTCTTTGGGTTATAAGGCTTTCTCTTTTACAAAAGAGAAAGGGTATAATGGCAGCTATCTAGGGTTCCCACCTAAGCCGGAAACAATTGAAAATGAATTGGAGGGTATATGTCCGAATTAACTTTCAACATTTCATTCGGCAGTACAACCTAGACCGTCAGGACGTTTAACTTCCGTGTTCGAAAAGGGAACGGGTGTACCATCCCACTTTGGCCGCCTGAATAGTATATCGATATGGGATTTATATAGTTTGCGCTGTGGTCTTCTTGGTTTGATTTAGAACAAGTAGTAATTGTCTATGAGAACCTCGTATCCCACGTCAAAACAGCCAAATAGTACATGAAAAACAAGACAAGAAAAGGCAGCTCCTTGAACGATTTTGCAGTTGGGTTTATTATCATTTTTACACTATCTTTGCTTGTAAGTGCTTTAATCAAATTAGCTTCAACAGAAATCAGTTCTTTTTCTTTTGTCTCCAAAACATATTTTTGATTCAAAATTTTAGCTTGTCTTATTTTGAAAGTTCTGTTTTGTATTTTTATTTCCAGGTCTCTATTTGTTTGGTAATATTCACAAGACACCAGAAGTTTTCCTGATTTTTTTGCTACAATTTTTCTGTTGAACAAAAGACCTTGGCGTTCGAAAGACCATTTTCCTTCTTTTGTTTGACCTTCTGCTTGAAAGTTTTTTGGTTTTTTCGAAAATTTTATTATTGATTTTTTCGAAGAAAGATATTCAGGTTTCCAGACAATTTTTGCAACAAGATCTTTTCCGCAAAAAAGTTCTTCTGGATTTTCTAAAGTAGCTCTCAAACCTTTCCAAATAAGCGGCTTTCCGATACAATCTTTGAGAATTTTCATCTATTTATTGTTGGGATTTGGTGAATAAATATACTGAAAGCTAGAAAAAGTATAAAGGAAGCCGCAAAAAATACAGCTCCATTTATTTGTGTATTTTTGATTTTGTAAAGTAGTTCTTTTGGGTGAACCTTAGCCTTTTCTTTCTAAGAAAAGGATCAGGGGCTTACTCACGCGTTTGTTCAACCACCTCTTTCCCTTCCCGAGTAATACAGTAGATGACGTCCATACTGAATTTCATCTCTTTTTCCCAGTCCCTACGAACTAGTCCATATTCAACGAGTTTTTGGAGTGAGTTTACTGTTTTTGCTCCGCCTAGACTTACCCCTGTTAGCATTTGCCCCACTGACTGGTATTTGCTGAGATAAAACTGTTTTAGGACTTCAATGTCTCCTGTATCCAAGAAAGGATCACTCTTCTGTTTCATCTCTACAAGTTTCACAATACCACTCTCCTTCTACATTGCTTAGATAGTCTGACTCTTTTCCACACACATCGCAAGAACCTACATCTTTTGGTTTGATTCTGTTTTCTGTTATTGGCAAGGCATTACTTGAGAATAGCTCTGCGCCTTCAAAGTTGTAAAAGAAGAACATTTTACTGAAGCTCGCTGCAAGCTCAGAGTCTTTTGTTTTTAGCCAATGAAACACTTCATGAGTATAACAATGTGGACATATTGATGTTTCGTTCAACAAATCACATTTCAGACACGGCTCATAATTGTCCGGAGTTGTATGGATATAACTGCGGATACTCTCGTTAAACCCCTCAAAACTTTCTGATAGTGTTCTAGGCATCCACTTCGAGACATTGTCTGACAAACAGTCAACGCACAAGAAATTCCATATTGGTTCCCTGCACAGCTGACATACTACAGCTTCCATTTGTTGCTCCATAAAATTAGCCGCACACCTTTCCTTGAACAAACATTCCAGTGAATGTTTTTCTTAGACTTTCTTTGCTTCTATACCGTTTTTTTTGGGTACGGTAGACTTTTTCTTTCTGAAAGAAAAAGGCTAGCAGGCTATCTCACCTCCTTATTTTTGAATGGATTAAGTATCCATAGTAAACAATAGATGCTAGATTTATAAAGTATTTTTAAAATAATGTTAATATCTTGTTTGTCAAAATGGATATTTGATAAAAAATTAGAAACAAAATGTCAGATAAGCTTATAAATCTTTTTGTAATATTATAAATTGTTTTGTAAGACTAAAAACCAATTGATAAAAGGGGTCAAAATAAATATGGCCTCTGTTGATTGGTTTTCAAAAAAGCCATTGTTTTTCCAGAGGAAGTTTGGGGGTTGAGATTAATGGATAGCAAGTTTATAGAAAAAGTAGGAGAAGGGTACCATAAGGTTTATGATTCTATAGTCGTTGATCCAAAACATCTTGATATTTTAGGGAATAAACTGACCCAAGATATACTGAAAAGGTTGTCAAAAACAAACCTTTGCGCAATGGATGTTGCCAGGGATCTGAAGGAACATGAACAAAAAATCTACTACCACCTCAGAAGGCTGGAAAAGGCTGGGATTATCAAAGTTGTTGGCACAGAAAAAAGGTCTGGAATGACAGCTAAGATGTACTCCACTGTTTCGCCTATTGTTGCTGCAAAGTTGTATGATGATGGGCACATAGTTGATAGTTTGGCACCACACACATTAGACCCGAAAATGAACAAGTTTTTTGAGCCATTTGTAAAAGAAGGCCTTTTAGATGCAAAGATAATTGTAGGAGATCCATCCCCACATGGAAAGTACGACAAAGGGGCCAAGGATCCAATGTATGCAGCTGATTTTTTCCTCATGATGGGCAGGCTTTTGAAAGATTTCAGGTTCCCTCATTATAAGATAGATATTGAAATCAGAGAGAGTGACCTAAAGGAAAATTTGATTTTGCTTGGAGACCCGAAATCAAACACAATTTCTGAAAAAGTAAATGAGCACTTGCCTATTCATTTTGAGTTTGAGCCAGAATTTGTAATCAAGTCAAAGGTTAGGATAAAAAAATACAATGATCCTAGAACAGGGATTATTATAAAGTACACAAACCCTTTCAACAAGGACAAAAAAATTCTGCTTGTGGCTGGAATTAGGTCTAAAGGAATGAGGGCTGCTGTAATTGCACTTACCCAGCATTTTGATAAGATGGTTTTTGACATGGATGAAGAGGGTAATGTTTTCAGGGTTGTGGAAGGTTTAGACAAAGATGGAGATGGGATTGTTGATTCGATAAGAATTGTGGAGTGAGAGGAGGAATCACCAAAAGCTAAGTAGGTGGAAGGCGTTTAAAATTTTTGCGAATCGAAATGAGCAAAAATTTAGCCTCCTGTTTTGCTTAAGTTTTTAGGATAAAAGCTTATGAGCTTGGCGCATGCACTTTATGCAAATTTGATTGAAGATTTGGACAGGTCTAGAGGAAATAGGGGCTTGTTGTATTTCCCTATGAAGGCAGGAGGAGAAAAATTTGGTCTGCCACTTGAATTGACTTTTAGTTCTAGAACAAGAACTGTTCCATACCTCAAAATGCCTGTGTGGTATGAGAGAAGAGAAAAAAAAGTTGTTGAACCAACAGCAGACGAATATAGGTCAAAGATGATGTCTGTAAGATCAAGGACAGAAGGAGGAGCAGAACCTCTTCATTTTATTTGGGACGATGTTATATCAGAGGGAAAGGGAACAATGACATTCTTCTATTGGTTAATGAGGAGGGGAGTAAGGCCAGAAAATATTGCTATTGGTTCGATGTTGGATAATGTGGGAATAACAAGAGGCCTTTGCATCGCAAGATATTATTTTCCAGCAGAGCCTTACAAATCAATAGACCCGCTTCAAATCTTAAGGGAATTAAAAAACAAAGGAGACATACTGGAGGATCCTGATGTTCAGATAGAAAGAAGGCCAGCAAGCCCAGCTATGCCAATAATTGTACAAGATGAACAACCAGAAGAAATTGGCGGAATTTTAGAAACACTGATGGAAAAAATATCAAAACCAAGAGGAGGGGAAGCAGTAAGAGCAGTTGTCAAAGAAAAATATGGCGTCTAAAGAACTAAGAATAAGAAAAATGAGACCAACTTTGCAAGAAAAAGATAGGGCAAGGGTTCTTTATGAATTTTTGGGTGAGGAAAACCTTCAACAAATAAGGAATTTTGTAGACAGAGATCCATTGACACTATTCGGTGTTTACCAAAGAGGTATGCCATATGTAAGTGCAATGGGAGCTGCTTTAGGGATAGAAGGATATGATTTTTTTACATATCCAGTTCATGTGACAAGCGATGGAAGACAGGTATATGGGTTTCAAAAAAATATTTTAGCTGGAAGAAAGGTTATTGTTGTTGATGAGATGTATCAAGTTGACCATGATGCAATAAGCTATAAAATTGCAATAACCGCAAAAAGATTTAGGGAAAGGAAACAAGCTGGTATGGTGGATTTCAGGCTGGCAACTGCAAACCCATTTTCATTGAGGACAGAAAACGAGATCATAGAAGACAAATTTTTTTCAGATATTAGGAAAGGAAAGGTTGAGATTAATCCAGAAGAACTTGGACAAGATGTGTCTGTTTTTTTGAAGGCTTCCAGGGAAGAGAAATTGGATGAAAAGGATGTTGTTGTACCTGCTGGAAACCCTATTCTAGCTATTGGTTTTGTGATTAACAGATATGGGAGAAGCCCTTCAAGGGTCAGTAGGACATTTTTGCAAGAAGACGAATTGACACAACCAGAGGGGAGGATTCTTGTTGTTGGTTCAGATGAACAGGTATACAGAAGGCTTGTTGAAAGATATGGACAAGAAAAAGTTGTTTTTAAAACGCCTTCTGACATTGTTAGGTAAATTTTAAGATCAATTGATTTCTAGTTAAGGATTTAAAACTTATTGTTCTACCTTCTAATAGTGAACCAAAATACACTGAACTAAAAGGTTTCACATTGATTAGTCGAGCGCTCTATGGACGAAAGTATTAGGAGTCAAGTTTTGGATTTTGTTGGAAAAAATCCAGTGACTTTGGCTAACATTGCTTTTAGGATATCTGGAGATTATCCTGTTTTACATAAGAGTTTATTAGATCGCGGACTAGATGTTAGGGAGTTTAGTTTTGAAAGGGATCCGCAAACAAACTATGATTCTTCTACTCCTGCTTTAGCTGGAAGAAAGCTGCTTGTTGCTGACACTGATTTAGGTTCTGATGACTATTTTTTTATCGCTAAAAGATTGGCAAGAACAGGATCATTTGATTTTAGATATTTAACTCAAAACCCGCAAAGGGTGCACACACCAGAAGATTTGTTTTTGGAAGCATACTCACAAGGGATGGAGATGAAACCACAAGATCTTGGAGCAGATGTTCAAAGGTTTGTACAAAAGTATAGGGAAGTTGTTGGCTCCGGTTTTAAGGTCGCTGGATCTGCAGAAACTAGAAGGCTTGCACTTGGTATAGCTTTAGCAATAAATGATCAGAGAAGAGACGTTTACACTGATTCACCCGGCAAAGACTGTCTTGTTGTTTATTTGGACAAGAGAAAGAACCCAAGAATAAGGAGAGGCGACAGGAAAAGAAAAATACTTTTGGTTGAAGACACTAGAGATTCTGCGAAAGTACTGACTGATATGATAAGAGGACATAATGATTTATATGAAATTGAAGTTTTTACAGATGCAGAAAAAGGATTGGAAAGGTTGAAGAAAGAAAGGCCCGATGTTGTAATCACTGATGTTATGATGCCTCATGTTAACGGTTTAGAGATAGCTGAAGAAGCTGGACAATTAAAAACGCCTGTAATACTTATGACTGCTTATCCTGATAGATATGCATCAAGGGAGGCCCAAAGATTGGGAATAAGATATTTTTTTGAGAAACCGATTTCAACAGAAAAGCTGATGGACGCAATAGAAGATTTGACTTGGGCAGTCGCTTAGAGTGACAACATCGATAGGTAGTAACATTTTTAAAACTATTTCTTATAGTAATGTATAGATCAGACACAGGGTGTGAAATCTAAAGTGATTAGTTTATATGAGTCCAAGAAAATACAGACCAAAAACAGAAAGAGGATACAAATCAGCTGCATTTTTCGATGTAGATGGGACTTTAGTCAGCGGTTTTTTGCTTATAGAGTTTGCACGATATTTGAATGAGAGGAACTTGTTTCCAGTACACATGGTTAGGGCACTGGAAGAAGAAGACGAAAGTTTTAGAAGCCCGCGATTGCCTTTAGATCTTGGACAAGAAATATTAGAGTTTGAAAATTTTGCAGGCCGTTTACTAAGAATATACGGCGAAGGAATTAGAAACAGGAGCAGGTATCAAATATCAGAAGAAGCTGGGAAATTTATTGGTGAAAAATCAGAAGATAGGTTCATTTATACAAAACCGCTAATAAGGCTTGTTAGAGAGTATGGATATGTTCCTGTTTTAGTAAGCGGTGGACCAGCTGAAATTGTTCAGCAATTTGCTAGAAGATTAGGTATAGAAAAAGAGTGGGTATTTTCAACAACTTATGAAGTGGACTCAGGAACGTTTACAGGCAGGGTACATACGACTGCTGCAAAGGCTGAGGAAAAAATAAAAATTGTAGATGGGTTTGCAAGGAAAAATAGAATTGACCTGGCAACATCTGCGGCTTTTGGAGATAGCATTCTCGATGTTGGTTTTTTGGGTAGTGTTAAATATAAATTTCCAATAAATCCTAGCAGGAAGCTAGCTGAAATAGCTGAAAAAGAAGGAGAGGGAAAGGGATGGTTTATTTGCGAAAACCCTGACACAGTGATGGTTGTTGTAAGTAAAAACCTTCCAAAATTGACAAAATGATTATTTAAAACTTATTAACAAAATTTTTTGCTATGGCAATACAATTTAACCGGGAAGTTGCAGAGTGGTATGATGATTATAGAACAACCTTTTATAATTATCCAGAAGAAGCACAGACAGCAGCAGAGATAATAAGGGAATTACGGCCAGACGCTAGAAGGATATTGGAGGTTGGTGTTGGTACAGGAACATTTGCAATAGAATTAGCTAGATTGGGTTTTGACGTTGACGGAATTGACAATTCACCTTTCATGTTGAAAATAGCACAGGATAAAGTTGATAGGGAAAAAAAACAGATACAAAGGAGAGTAAGTTTGACTACAAGAAGGTGCGAGAACATGAATTTAGAAGGTGATGGAAGACTGCATCCGCCATATGATGCTACTTTGTCACACGGTTTGTTTATGCTTATAGGGCAAAGAGCAGGATTTGCTTATGCTTCTTATATTTTGGGAAGGGGCGAAAACAGGAAAGCATTTGAAAGGATATATCGTTATGCTGTAGATGGGAGGGAGACAGGACAAGGTGGTTTGCTTTTGATAAATACAATACGAGACTATCAACCTGAAAGAAGAGATAGAGATCCTGTTGACATACCCGGAGGTGGACAGTGGAATGTAAGAGTTGACTTAGTTCCTTATGATGATCGTGGAAGGGGACAACTTTGGACACGATATACACACGAAGCTCCCGGAAAACAGGCTAGAACATATTCATTCCAAAAATCAGTATTCAGGAAAGAAGAGATTGATACTGATTTGAGAGGAGCTGGATTTGAGTTTGTTGATGATAAGTTGGATAGAACAGGAACCCGCGGTTTTTATGTCTGGCAAAGAAGGGTAAATAGATAATATGTCTTTTTATATTATCAAAATGTAAGCTTTTTAAATACCTGAATATACTATTGTTAATATGTCTATCTTTAACTTGACAAATAAGGAAAAATTGGTTTTCTACAATCTTGTAAAATATCCTGAACTAAATGATATTGAGCTTTCTGGAAAAACAGGCATCAAAAGGTCTACAGTCACTGCAATAAAAAATAGGCTGAAAGTTGAAAAGTATTATTCGACAATAGTGATTCCAAATGTAGCTGCACTTGGTTGTAAGGTTCTAAGTATTGTCTATGGAAAATTTAACCCTCAATATCCAAGAGAGGTAAGGGCAAAGGGAAAATCTTTTTCATCAAAACTGGAGCACCCAGAAGCTGTTTGGGTCCAAACAAGCGACACAGAAGCTTTCATACTTTATTTGTCTAAGGATTTGACAGATGCAAGGAAAGCTCAAGACTACTATATTTTAGACTATGAGGCACACAATTTTTATGATTTTGTAGAAAGGATTTTTTATCCTATAGACCTTTGTAACATTTATTCTTTTTTTGACTTTTCGACAACATTGGCTAGGTTGTTTGGTTATAAAAATGATTTACAGATTAAACCGTTGTGGAAAAGGGAGGCTGATGTTTCTTTGACAAACACAGAGAAAAAAATATTCCATTCAATTGTCAAATATCCTGAAGAGAACAACATTGAAATTTCAAAAATAACAGGCAAAACAAGGTCAACCGTCAGCAAAGTGAGGAAAAAACTTTTGGATCAAGAGTTGATAAAAATAGTTAATATACCAAATTTGGATAAATTGGGTTCTGAGTTGATGGTTTTCTATCATGCAAAGTTTAACCCCAAATTCACTTTGAAAGACAGAAAAGAAGGTATAGAGCTTCTTACAAAAACATCGACACCTGTTTTCCAAATAAGCGGGGACATAGAAGCCTGCGGTCTTTTTGCTTTCAAAAATTATACAGAATATACAGACCTATACAACAAAATTTTGTCATATTACAAGGAAAAACAATTCATAAATGAGAATCCTTTTTTGCTTTTTTTCCCGTTCCAGCAGTTGAAGTGGACAAAATTGGACTTTGCTTCTTTAACAGAAAAACTTCTTTTTGGGGAAAAAATAAAGAAGGAGAAGCCAATAAAAGAAAAGATTGAAACTTAGGGATTCTTGGAATTTTGTGAAAAACTTTAAAAAAATCGATTTCAATTTGACTTTTCAGATTCTTTTTTCAGTTCGTGTTTGGCCATTTCTTTTCTGACCATTTCCTTGACTTTTTCCTTTTCGACTCCAAAGTAGCTTTCAAACTCTTTTGTGAGTTTTAAGATTTTTGTCCTCTTGAAAGGCTCTCTTTTTATCATTCCCCTTTCCTCGAGCTCTTTGACATAGTCGTATGCTTTGCTTCCCTGCATATCGATTAACTCTGATTGTTTTAGAGGCTCTTTGTAAACTATCATGGCCAAAGCTTTTTTGAGACCAGTTGATAAATCTTGGTGAGGTGTCAAACCTGAAACTTTGTGTATGAGCTCCTTTCTCACCTGCATTTGGTAGCCATCGGCCACTTCCAAAATCTCTATTCCATTTTTTGCGTAGTCATGCTTCAACTCCTCAACTATTTTTTTGACTAAACCCAAAGAACTAACTCCAACTATTCTAGAAATTTCATCAATTTTGAGAGGCTTTGTTGAAGTGAAGAGAGCGGCCTCTATAAGCTGTTTTTCAGTTGGAACAAAAGAAGGATCGAGGACAATTGGTTCTGGTTGTTGAATAGGCTGAACTTGCTCTTGTACCTCTTTCTCAGGAAGTTTTTTCTTTTTTTGCGGTTTTATTTCCTGAACTGCCACTGAAATTTCTTCTTCGTACAATTTTGAGAATGGGTCTATTAGAACCTCATCGAGTTTAGCCATAGATTAATTGTTGACCTTCCTTTTATTAATTTTGGATTTTGGTGAATTTGACTTTTTTGAAAAACCGTTTTGTGACTGATTTTTTGTTTCAGGTTTTGAAAAGGAAAGGCTAGGATTATTTGGTTTTTTTGTAAAATTTTCATTTTTGGGTGTAATTGACTGCACCTGGAAAAGGCTAGCTCCATTCTCTAGCTTCTTTACATAAATCTCATCGAAAAATTCTTGTTGTGTACACTCCACCTTTTTATCGTGGTCTAAATGCATCAAAGGCATGAATGTTTCCACTATATTTTTGCTGTCCCATGAAGGTACAAGAGTTGAGAATTTTACTTCTTCATCTTTTATTTTTCCTAAAAGAGAGTTTATTTTTTCGTATAATGTTTTTATCCTATCTGACACTGTAATTTCGTTTATGACTATTTTTTCCATTCTTTTCTTAAGTCTAAGTTCCCTTCTTTCTTTTGTATCAACTATTTTTTTCAGGGAATCTATCAAATCTGTGACAGCAACTCTTCTTGCTGGAAGCCTTCTTGACGGTATGCTGAAATCACCTATATCAAGGGCAAGCCTTGTTGATTCTGTTTCTCCATTTTCGATGAAAGAGCTGTCTTCTGCTTCCTGTCCGAAGTCTAGGAATTGAAGAAAGTCTGACTTCATTCTTAGAAGAACAGCAGAAATAATTATGTATTTAGCGGGTATCCTAAAATCAATCTCGTCAACTTTGTTAATAAATTTTAAAAATGAGTCAGATAAAACAGATAGATTTAAGTTCCAAGGGTCCAAACCCTCAGCTGCAATTATTTCGTAAACAACTTGCTCCCAAGAATAATCCTTGGTTATGTACTCCAGAATCCGTTTTTCCATCCCGTTCACGGTTGCTTGCATACATGATGTATTATTGTCGAACAAACTTAAATATACGCAGCCTTTTCCTTGTTTATCCAAAACAATATATCTCTTTGCACTAATTAAATGCATGTTTGATTCTATTCAAAAAGTTTTGGAACTTTCTGGTTTTAGCGAACTCAATCCTGCACAAAGGGCCGCTGTAGATGCTGGTTTACTCAACGATAAGAATTTGGTTGTTGCTGCGCCAACTGCTTCTGGAAAAACACTAATTGCGGAAATCGCTGCACTGGATACAATTAAAAAAGGAAGGAAAGTTGTTTATATTGTCCCGCTCAGGGCTTTGGCAACTGAAAAATATGAGGAGTTTAGGGAAAAATATGAAAGCCTTGGAATTAAAGTTGCAATTTCAATTGGCGATTTTGATGCATCTGACAACTGGTTAGGAAGCCAGGATATAATTATTGTAACATCTGAAAAGTTAGACTCCCTTCTCAGACATGGTACACCATGGATAAATATGGTTGGTTTACTTGTGGTAGATGAGATACATCTCCTAGATTCAGCAGACAGAGGTCCGACTTTGGAGGTTGTTTTGACAAGATTAAGACAGGTTTGCAACCCAAAGATTTTGGGCCTTTCGGCTACAATCAACAACTACCAAGATTTGGCAAAATGGTTGGATGCTAATTCAGTTAGATCAGATTATAGGCCCGTTAAATTGACAAAGGGCATATGCTTTGGAAGCAAGATTGAATTTAATTCAGGCGAAGTTTTTGAATTTGAGAGTTTGCAAGACGAACTTGATTTTATTATAAGGGATACAATGTCGAAAAATAAGCAAGCACTTGTTTTTGTTTCAACAAGAAAGTCAACAGAGTCAACAGCAGAAAGGGTTGGATCTGTTTTAAGGACAGGATTATTTGGTTTAAATCCAACTTCAAAAGAACAATTAAACGAAATTGCGAAAGAAATAGAGAGTGCTTTGGAGAATCCAACAGATCAATGCCTCAGACTAGCTAACTGTATTAGAGCAGGATCCGCATTCCACCATGCCGGATTGGTAAACAAGCAAAGGAAGATAATTGAGGATGCCTTTAGAAAGGGATTGGTAAAAGTTGTAAGTTGTACACCCACTCTGGCTGCTGGTTTGAACTTGCCTGCATATAGGGTTGTAATAAAAGACCTCAAAAGGTTCTCTTCTTTCAAAGGTATGGATTTTTTACCTAACTTAGAAATAGAGCAAATGTGTGGAAGGGCTGGAAGACCTAAATATGATGATAAAGGCGAAGCTATTCTTGTTCCTAAAAATCAAAGGGAATCTGTATATGCCTTGGAAAATTACATAAACGGACAAACAGAAAACATTTACTCCAAGCTTGGTGTTGAACCTGTTTTAAGAACTCATATACTTGCTTTGATAGCTTCAGGAGTTGTCACAAACAAACAAGAACTTGAAAACTTTTTCAAAAAAACTTTCTATGCACACCAATTTAAAGATTTTGACCAGTTAAAAATAAAGTTGGATAAGATGTTGAATTTATTGGTGAAGTTTGGATTTGTTTCGACAGATCAGGAAAGCGATGATAGCCCTTTCAAAAGAGCAAACTCACTGACAGAAGAGAAGAAATTAGAACCAACTAAAATTGGAAAAAGGGTTTCTGAACTATACATAGATCCTATAACTGCCAATTATTTGATAAAAGTTTTTGAAAGGGTAAAAACAGACGGTGTAAGCTGGTTTGGTATGTTGCATATAATGGCTAGATGCATGGAGGCTAGGCCACTTATTTCTGCAAAGAAAAAAGATGCTGAGATATTAAATGAGATTTTAGCGAAGGAGATGGATGGATTGATAGATAAGATGCCTAACGAGTGGGATGTTGAATATGAAGACTACATGGATTCTGTAAAGACTGCTACTGTTTTTTATTATTGGATAAATGAAATGGGCGAGGACAAAATATTAGAAGAGTTATCTGTCACACCAGGAGAATTGAGAGCTAGGTTGGATATACTTGATTGGTTGCTTTATTCTTCAACTGAATTAGCTCTCCTATTAAACCATATGGATATGCTGAAAAATTTGAAAAAACTTAGGGTGAGAGTGGAATATGGAATAAAAGAAGAGCTTTTACCATTAATAAAACTAAAAGGCATTGGAAGAGTAAGAGCACGACAATTGCATTCTGCTGGCTTGAAGGATATTGGCGATCTGAAAAAGGTTCATATAGAGAGTTTGCAGAGGCTTGTAGGTACTAAGACTGCGGAAAAGATAAAGGAGCAGTTATAAATTATTTTATGGGATGTTTGTTTTGCAGTTGGCTGGAAAAGAGGCACCAAATTCTTTGGGAAGATGAAAATGTAGTTGTGTTTGTAGCTGACTTGGCTTATACAAAAGGCCACCTTTTAGTTTGTTCGAAAAAACATTATGAGAGCATATACGATGCGCCTGAAAATTTGAGAAAAAATATTTTTGATACTTGTTTGAAAATGGGGAAGACACTTCAAAATAAATTAGGAGTAAAAGGATATACTCTTGGGCTAAATGAAAAATTGTATATTGTTCAACCGGAGAAAAAAACGCATGTTAAACACATACACATGCATGTCATACCAAGATCCGGAGAAAAAATTTCTTTTGAGGAAAGGGTTAATTTGA
Source organism: uncultured archaeon (assembly GCA_964410585.1). Taxonomy (GTDB): domain Archaea; phylum Aenigmatarchaeota; class Aenigmatarchaeia; order QMZP01; family JACQNV01; genus CAYPFW01. The sequence goes on from CAYPFW010000001.1 coordinate 328,077, forward strand.
CAAACGAAGAAGTAAATGAACTTATTAGAATTTTAAGAGACTAATAACCTGATTTGGCATTGCATCTATTGCTTGCTTTGATAAAAAATCCTCTAGCTTTGTTTTTTCAACCCAAGAAAAATCTTTGAATTCTTTTGGTAGAATTGGATCATCTGATTTTGGGTAAAATTCATAGAAATATATTGTTGAATTTGGGAGAATTATGAGATCTATGAAGTCTTTTAGCTCCAGATCAAGTCCAAATTTTTGCCCTATTTTTTGCAGACCTGCTGCTTCTGGCTCTTCACTTTCGACAACTTCACATGTCGGAAACTGCCAGACTGTTCTAAAACCATCTTTTTTGCTTATCAAAAGAGTTTTATTATTTTTTCTAATCAAGGCTACTATACCTCTTTTCATGGTTTAATATTGTTTTTAAATTTTATATTTCTGATCTTATCCAAATTTTAAATTTTTTTCTTTAGTAAAGTGTTTTTGTAAATAGCCTCTTTTGGGTACTGTAGACTTTTCTCAGATTTCGGCCTTATAACATAAGGTCCTTTCATTTTAAGAAAGGGCTAGACTTTCATCTAGAAGAAGAAAAAATAGAAATAGATTTTTGTAATTGTTATGTATATCTCTTGAAAGATATAGCTTTAAACAGAATTAAGAGCTTTTACAACAAAGCCTAGCATTTCTTTATCTGTTGGTATTGCTATAGACTTTTTGAATCTTTTTGTTCCATCTGGCAAGAAAAACCCTCTTGATAAAGAGATGAATTCATTTTCACCGTCTTCTGTTTTTGCTTTCTTTCTTGCTATTTCGATGAAGTTGTTTTTTCCGAATTTTAGTTCTTCGGCTTTTACTGTTTCGAATTCTACCATATTTGTTTCCTCCGTTTAGCTTTCCTTTTTTGTATCGGTTTTTGGTCGATACGGAAGCTTGCGTAAAGAGAAATAGTATACGGGCTATATAAAGGTTTATCGACCGGAAAATTAAAATCTAATTAACGGGAAAACAAAATTTGCGATTATCAAAAGCAAGGTTAAATAGGAAATACCTGTTATCAAATCTTTTGCTCTTTTTGGGTGGATTTTTTTGAACAAAACATCCCACATTCTGCCGCCATCTAGCGGTTTTATTGGCATCATGTTTGCCAAACCAACTCCCAGATTGATCAGGAAGAGGAAGAAAATTAAACCGTGAACAAATCCAATTGCAGGCGCATATGGTGCAGATGCCTGCGTATATTCTTTAACTTCAAACAGGCCTGAAATTCCTATAAAGCCAGCCTCTGGTATGTCTGGATTTCCAACTGTTTTCACTGTGTAGGATTTTTCTTGTCCTCTATCTGTTAAAACAATTAGAGGGCTTGGATCAAAATAATTGTTCAGGTTTAGGAAACCTATTGGACTCGATGAAATTTTATCAAAAACCCTCTCAGAAAAAACAGCTTGTGGATGGAAAGATGCGTTTGGTGTTATTGTTTTGACGATTATCTCCTTTTCAGGGCCAATTTGTTTTAAGGCACTTGATAGATCATCCAAACTTTTTATTGTATATTCTTGGCCGGCTGATATTGATGTGATCACACCTGTCATGTTTACTGATTGCGCTGGATAATCTTTTATCACAGATTGGAAAGAGACACCTGAAGAAGAAAATACGCCTGAAAAGGCAAAGGTTGCTATTAATACACATAGGAAAGCGACGAAAAAGTTTGCAAGCGAGCCAACTGCAAATATGTGCATTTGTGTCATTGTTTTTCTTTTTTGCAGTTGTTTTTCATCTGGCTCAACAAAAGCTAAGGGAATGACTAGGAACAGACCCCAGCCCAAGGATTTTATTTTGATTTTGTGTGCAGCTGAGAGGATGCCATGCATGCCTTCATGGACAACAACAAGCAGACCTATAGCGATTATCCAATACCAAAATGGAACAGCTAAGACGCCTGGAGCAGTTGAAACTGTTTGAAATGGAGAAGGTAGGACCAAGGACAAGCCTGAAGGGCCGCCAACAGAAGCTACCCTAACTAAATTTTGGATAAGTGTAATGAAAACGAAAACAGATGCATAGAAGCCTGCTGCAACGCCTAGATAACCGACACCTTTCCAGAATTTGGGATGAGAACTTCCTATTTTTTCAACTGTTCTTTTTCCCTTTTGCGTGCGCCTTAGCAGAACAATAAATTCTCTTTTGAAATTTTTCCAGTCGATTATAACATAACCGGCTACCAAAACTATGAAAACTAGAACAGAGAGTATGTAAACAAAATCCCAGTCAATAGGCATATAGGTTAATAGGCAAAAGACATTTAATAAGGTTTGTTTTTTTGATGGTGTGTGCCTTTATATAACACTGTTATATTTTACTGCTCAAACCTCTTAGAATTTTATTTATATATCCTAAAATCAATTAATTCGATTAAGTTTTTAATGTTTTGGGAGGTAAAAAATACTGCTTTTTTAGTGGCGGTGTTTATCGATTATATGACAGACGAAACTACTCAATCAAATGAGCAATTGGATTTGGAAGGTATGACAGTTGAAGAAAAAATAGAACCTTCTCAAGATACAGAACCATCAGGAGAAGCACCTGAACCAACTGAGCAGAGCTCTGAAGCTCCAGTAGCAGAAGAAGAGGAAGATGAAAATTTAGATGAAGTAGAAAAACTTCCATTCCCAACAGCAGCTGTTGTTAGATTGATGAAAGCCCACATGGACGGCGACAAAATGATCAAGAAGGATGTCAAAGTTGCAATGAACAAATGGCTTGGCGCAATGTGTGCACGCGTTGCAAGGGAAATGAACAAATTCCCATATGTTATGATGCACAGGCATGAGTTCGAGCATGCTAAAAGGCAGTTTGAAGATTTGGAAAACTTCGAACACGAAAAGCAAAGGATTCTGGCTCATTTAGAAGCAATCAAACAAGATATCAAAAGGCTTGAAAGAGACTTAGGCAAAAAAGAAGAAGAACATGAAATAAGGTTGGACAAAAACGATTAGGATTTTAGCAGCTACCAATCTTCTTTTGGATTTCCTATCACAGTATATTGGTTTTCTAGGTAAACCCTTTCAATAATGTCAAGAGTAAATATTTTAGTTTTACCACCAAATTATTTTTACAACATTCTAAATCAGTTCCAAGCACATTCATAAATATATATTACTATACATCTTAATTTACCATACGCCGACATCCGCACCGAGCCGTGTGCCGTAACATATACGTGCTGATTCGTCGTATAATTTGCCTCCGTGGCTCAACGGCAGAGCGTCTGACTTGTATCTGATATTCTGAGGGAAAGTCAATAGAAGCAGGTACTATCTGCTTCCAGCTGCTATCTCGATGATCAGAAAGATATCAGAAGGTTGTGGGTTCAATACTACCCCTTTTCTTAGAAAGAAAAGGTGTAAGGTATCCCAAAAGAACTATCATACAATGGAAGCCGTAAAATTTTCGAGCTAGCAAGCGAAGAAAATTTAGGCTCCGTTTTTGATCAACCTTTTGGGTAAAAGGTTGGGAAAATCCCATCGGGGGCTTATTTTATTTTTTATGAAATTTGCAGTTATTTTTGACATGGATGGTGTTCTTGTTGATTCTAATAAATTAGTACTCGATTCTTTCAACAAGCTGCTCGAACCGCACGGTATTTCAATAGATGAAAACAAGTTCAAAGAATATTTGGGAATAACTGCAAAGGGTCTTGTCGAAAAATGGAAAAGAGAACACAATGTTGTTTTTGATGAGAATTTCATCAAGGACCAAACAACAAACCTCCATGTTGCTTCTCTCAAAGATAACAGGATCGATGTACACTTGTTTCGGTTTTTAACAGAGCTCAAAGAAAACAAAATTCCAGTTGGCCTTGGCACATCTTCGCCTAGAAAAAGGGCTGAACAAATCCTGGATATTTTAGGAGTAAGAAAATTTTTTTCATCTATTGTGACAGGGGATGAAGTTCAAGAACACAAACCAAATCCAGAGATTTTCCTTAAAGTTGCAAAGGAATTAAAAACTCCTCCAGAAAGCTGCGTTGTAATTGAAGATGCTGCTAATGGTATAGAAGCGGCAAAAAGAGGTGGAATGAAAGCCATTGGATATTTAACAAATTATCACACAAAAGAAGAATTAAAAAAAGCAGATTTTATTTTGGACAATTTTTCTGAATTGAATTTGGAAAAAGTTAAAAAATTATTCAATTGAATGTTTTTATACAGCCTCATCCAAAAATAAGTATGGCTATAGAACTTGTTTTGAATGACATTATTTTGAGGCTTGCAATTGCAGCAATTTTTGGCGCACTTGTTGGTTTAGAAAGAGAACTAAGAGGCATTTCAGCTGGTCTAAAGACGCATGCTCTTGTTTGTTTTGGTGCTTGTTTATTTACAATAGTGTCCCTACAGTTTAGCGTTTTGGATGAAAGGGTTGACATCGCTAGAATAGCAGCAGGTGTTGTTACAGGTATTGGTTTCTTGGGTGCGGGTGCAATATTTTTTGATAGGAGAGGTATACATGGATTGACTACAGCTGCCAATATTTGGGCAGTTGCCGCACTTGGTTTAATTGTTGGTTTAGGACAGTATGAAATAGCACTAAGCGCAGCTATAATTATTTACATTATCCTTGTATTTGGCGCTTTGGTTGAGAGGAAACTTATCAAGAAGTCTGGAAGAAAGAGATAGTTTCAACTATTTAAATTAGCTTATTAAAACTCATTCTATTCACTATAACGGAGCTCTATATGTCAGAATTAGATATAAAAATTATTGGTGCTGGACCGGCGGGCTTGGTTGCTGGTTTGAAATTTTTAGAAGCTGGTTTTTATCCTACAATAATCGAGAAACAACAAGTAATAGTTTCCACGCTTTGCGGCGAAGGCCTATCACACGACACAATTTCTAGAGTCCCTTTCAAAGATTGGTCAGAATATGCGCCCTCTACATTTGATTATGCAACTTTTATTTTTCCAAACGGGACAAAATCATATGTGAAAAAGAAATGTCACACAATGGATAGAACTTCTTGGTTTCGAGCAATGGCAAAAGAATTTGAAAAAAGAGGAGGCCATTTACAACTGGGAACAAAAGTAAATGATGTGAAGGATTTGAAATATGATTTATTGATTGGAGCGGATGGTCCACTGTCTACTGTTTCAAAATATGTCGGCAACAAATCTGCTAATATGACTGGAGTGCAGACTAGGTTGAAGCTTGACTACAAACACGACGGGATGGAGTTTTTCATTGACAAAAGATTTTCTCAGGAATATTCTTGGGTTTTTGCAAAAGGTGGAATTTTTAATGTTGGTGTTTTGGGTGATATGAAACAGCTTGATGCTTTTGTAAAACATATGGGATTTGAAAAGGCTGAAGTTGTTGACAGGCTTGGATACAACATTCCATTTTTTGGGACAAAAGTGCAGAGGGATAATGTGATTTTGACAGGCGATGCAGCTGGGATAACAAACCCTTTGACAAAAGGCGGCATGGCTGCTGCTATTTTCGCAGCTGAGATAATTGTTGACTGTGTGAAAGAGGGGAAAATAAATGAATATGAAAGTAGGATAATGAACCATCCTATCATGTCGCCTGTTTACAAAGATGCTTTACAATACTACAGGGAATTGACAAACGAAGAATTGAACAAAGTTGGGAATTTGGTAAACGGCATGGACTTAACCAACTTGAGCAAACTATTCAAAGCAAAGCTTCTGTTAGCTGGTTTGCTAAAACCAAAGAAATTGAAAACAATAATGAAGGCATCGAGTTTGGCCAATAAATATAGTTGGTGAAGCATGAAATTAATTTATTCTAAACATTGGACACTAAAAAGAAAATATAGAAGCGATATAACTGACGAGTTAATAATTTACGCAATCGAAAATTCAGTAGAACTCAGAGATGAAAATTGGTCAGATGCTTTTAATGCTATAACTAAAGTTCCTCCAAGCGGGAGAATAGTCAAGGTTGTATATAAAAAGCTCGAAAACAAAATTAAAATAATAACTGCATTTTGGCTCGATTAGGTGATTTTATGGAAACTTGGTACGATAAAGAAGATGACATTTTGAACATACAAATGAAAGACAAAGAGTATTGGAAAAGTGTGGAATTGCCAAATGGTGTGGTAATAGATGTAGCTAAAGATGGTTCTATAATTGGGGTAGAAATATTGAGAGCAAGTAAGGTTTTTTCTGGAGATGTTAAAACAGTTATTGAGCACGCAAAATTAGCTTCTTTGAAAAATTGAGAATAAGTTTTAAAAGACCTTTCTCAGAAGTCTTCTTTTTTTAACTTTCTACTATCTTCGTATGCTTTGAACATATCTTCTAAGTCTTCTTTTGCCTCCTCCTCAGATGGGAGGTTTGACCTATAGACTTTACATGAAGCAAAGTGAAAACTTTCTGCTCCTCGCAAACGTGCTACAGCTGACTCATCTACAGCAAGCAGTGTATCATCTGGTAAACCTCTAGAATCCCTTCTTGCATAAAGAACACCTATCTGTTTTTCTCCCTCAAAAACTCTGTAAGTTTCAACGCCGTTTGACGATTTTGTGATATTCAATCCACTCTCGGCTAGCCTATGCAAAACCAAATCCTTCATATCACCAAACCCAAAAGCCCAGTATGCCATATTAATCCTCTAATCTCTTCCTATTTTTTAGAGCTGACAAAAGCTCAGTTTCGTCGTTTTTGAAGCCGAAATCTTCCTCTGACTCTTGGAGGTCTTCAGAATAGTCTTCTTCTATCCTATCTACTATTCTCTCACTCAATTTCTTTTTTTCTTTTTTCATATTTCAACACTAGTTCTTTTTGGATACGGTAGACTTTTTCTTTCTAAGAAAAAGGCTAGCTTTTCTTTCATAATTATCATATTTTTAACTATTTACAAGTTATAAATGATGCAAAGCTTTATAAATACATACCCTATATAACTAAATAACTACTTTAGTGTAGTTATTTGCAATGGATGAATGAACTGCGTCTTACATTTTAAACACCGCAGGGATGCCTAACAAATTACAACGGGCATTGATTCCATTGCAATCATATTTAGAGGTGATCTATATGGCAGATTATAGAGGAACAATAAGAGATCTTGGAAAACAATTAGCAGGACTTGCTAATGGAGATAAGGAAGTTGTAGGCTTGAGTTTGGGTAGAGGTGTAACTTCTGAAATAAGGAGAGACGGTTCTGAAATTCTATATGTAAATGGAAGACCAGTAGTTTATACTCCAGCTCCTAAATCAAGATGGGTAATCCCAGACAAACCAGAAAGGCAAGTCTAAAACCTCCGCGATATCGGAAATCGAAACAGATCCTAGACAATTGTTTACGATCTGTTTCCAGCTGCTCTCGCGGCTTCACTCAATCATAGTGCTTGTTCGGGTAAAACCGAACGCACGATTTCTAGCCCGTTAAGGGCAAAGAGATCACCCCCTATAAAGGAGAGGTAGTAGCGGGCCGATTGCCTCCGCCTGCTATGAACCCTCCTTTCTTAATTCCTTTCTTTCAAAAAGAAAGGTCTTAAGGAACTCCAAAGAAACGGCATTGAAATTCCGTTGATTAAAGAAAAGGAGTAAGGTATCCCAAAGAAACTACAATTCAAATTCAGTTGATGAGGAGGAAATTATGACAATAACATTTGAAGATTGGAGAAAAAAGGTTTTGGTTGATGTTGAAAAAGGTGCACAAGATTTGCAAACTTATTTAGAAGGTGTAAAAGCAGACAAATCAAAAGACTATTTGAAAAGATACAAGAGGTAGTCTATGGAATTCTATATTCTTATCCCGTTTTTTCAACCCACTGTAAATCCTAATTCCATTCATCCAAATCCCGAACTAACAAATCCGGCATACATAGGTGATGAGCCTGATAAAATATTATCAAATATCAGGCAAAGACGTTTTGAATCCCGGGATTCTAAGAGGCTTAGAAGAACACAATACCGTTCACTTTTAGCTGAATTCAACCCAGAAGTCTATGAATTCAACAAAAGGAATTAAAAGCTTGAAATTAAATTTTGCATCTTATGTTATACGCACATCCAGATTCAGCGGGGAAGACAATAAGAGGACTAGATTTTCTTAATCGAATGCAGACGAGAGCTGTTTCTTTTGATTACATGAGCCGGCAGGAAAGGACCGCAATTAGGAAAGCACAAACGTTTTTGGGAGATATGGATTTTGATGAATACAGGCAACTTGAACTTGAGTTTGCAAATCCAAACCTAGAGGGTAAAAGTGTGGATTATTTAATAATGATTCCTGTTATTAGGGATTTTGTGAGGAGAAATTGAGATATGGTAAATGTTTTGATTGTCGATGATAATACACTTGCTTTGAAACCAATACAGCTTTTGTTACCAAGATATCTTGAAGAAGAAGGAATTCCTGTTGATGCCCGATTATATGGTTCTGCTAGAGAGGCTGAAAATCACATTGGTTGGACAGATGTTGCTGTCATCGATGGTGAATTATTTGATGCAAACGGGGGGGGCATGTAGATGGTTATGCTTTTGCTGAAAGAATTAAGAGGGAAAATCCAGCTGCTTACACTGTTATTTTCTCAGGTGGAGAGGTTATTGGGGGAAGAAAAGAAGGAAGGTTCGATGAGTTTTTATCGAAATTTGAGTTGGTAGGCGTTGACATGGCACAATCACGATTGGCAGATATTATACGTTCGTATCACAGACGTCAGAAACCAACTGAAGGAGAATAAATTATGGAAGTCACGAAAACATATCCTGTGAATAGGATAATGCACACAAGACCAACAACTGAAGTTGCAATGCTTGCAACAAGATTGTCCAACAAACATAGAGGTTTATACTTAGACTGCAAAAATCCTAAACCACCAGAAGAAGGAGCGTGGGTTTATGTACGATGTTCAGATGTTGAGGCTATGTTGGAGAACCAAATAGGATCACACGGATCTGTTGAAATTAGAGCAACCGGAGATTTCCCAAAAGATTTACTAGAAAGGTGCGCAGACCAAATTGGGGAAGTCTATGGAAAGATAACAAAGGAAACAGAATTGCCTTATGTGGAACATTTTGGGGACGGAGACAGCTTCCCATAACACTGTTATACTTGTCAAAAAGATACTGACGCCGAGGCAAACATACAAACTGACAAAAAAGCTCAAAAAAACAAGCAAAAGTACCAAAAAGTTGCAACCAAAAGACAACCAATCATTTAAATATAGAAAGCTAACATATTAAGCATCTTCACGCAGATTGCAAAAAATATGATTAACCGACTTAAAGGCTTGGAAAACTCATTGAATGCTTTAGATTCAGCGTGTATTCAACTTAATCTTACTTCTGATTCGCCCTATTTCAAACAAATTAAGCAGTCGATTATTGGGCTAAATTATAATTCTGTGTTTAAGCCTTCTTTGGTTGATTTGTGATATAGGTTCTTGTTTTCGTGTGTGATTTCTTTTCCTTGAAGATTTGATTTTTCAGTATTCTGACTCAAAAGCTTTCAAGTTGAAGAGTTTAGCAAATTCTTTAGGTGTCGTATATTCTGGAAAGTTTTCAAAATCCCTATCATAGCTTACTAAATGTTTGAGGCCGAATTTTTTCACAACAGCAAGTTGTTCTAAGTCCTTGTCTTTTATTTTTCCTACCCACTTCTCTTTTTCTTCTTTTACATCATCGTTCAGAACAAGCGTACAGGACTCAAGCAAAAACAGTTTGATTTTAGATGCAAGGTCTTTTGGATGGTATTTCTTGAAATAAGAAAATGTTTCGTTTAAAACCCTTTCTGAAATAACACATTCTATTGTGCTATTTGTAAGCAAATCTAAAATCAGCCTACTGTTTGAGTTTGGAAACTCAAATGCATATATGAAAACATTTGTGTCGAGAAAAATTCTAGGTTTCATCTTCTAACCTTTCCAAATCTTTTTTCAATTGCTCTGGGCTCACATTTCTTTTTGGATAGGAAGTAATATCTTTCCAGATTTCCTTCCTGTTGAAATATCCAAGGTCCATTGCATATTTAACTATTGCTGCCCTTATTGCCTCGCTTTTTGTGGCAAAGAGGCCTTTCTCAACTAAATTGTCCAAAATCTCAGCTTCAACATCCTTAAATTTTAAAGTTAGGGTTGTCATATAGTATATTTATAGTGTTTTACTATTTAAATTTGTTTTATTTTGTATAACAGTGTTATATTTGTCTAAATAAGCCCAAATCACACCACCTGGTCAAATCTAAACCCAAGAAACAAAAATAGCAGACATAACCAAAATAACAACCAAATAATGCAGCACATCAACTAAATAAAGTTTGACTGGTTTTCCTTCCCACAAAACTTTGTTCAAAGCAGTTGTTGCAATCAGTCCCAGCCACAAGAAAAATCCTACGATCAAACCCTCTGAAAGTCCTGTCGCTTGTGTCAGTTTGATAGAAAAAGCTAACACAAAACCCATTATCAACGCAGCAATAATTGAACCAACAAGACCCTTTGCCATTCCTTTTTTGTGTTTTTCCTTAATCTCAATTTCATTAAATCCATGACCTTTAATCCAAATTTTTCCAAAAAGATGGGGCGAATACCAAACCATTCCAATTACGAAAGAAACAACAGCAGCCACAACAACTGCAAGATAATTTACCGAGCCCAAAACAGCTAAATCTAGAACCATATTATAGCCCCTGACAGAACTTTTTAGAATTTGGCTATACTAATTGTATTCAAGAAAGTTCTATCAGCAATTATATTATTTGGCTTAACTACCTTATATAATACTACTTCAACTTATGCGTCTCCATCAACTCTTTTTCAACACACTTTAGTTTTTCAGGAATTTTTATCCCTTCAATTGGATCCTTCAGACTTATGTTCTTCTCCCTCTTTGCTTTCCAAACACTTGAATTAAATTCAACCAGCTCTTCTGTTGAAAATTCTGAAAAGCTCAAACTCTCACTTTCCGGAAATTCTTCTAAATGAACATTCTTCTCCCTCAAATCCATATACAGCCTGTATGTGATAAAAGGTGCAACAGGCGCAAGCAATTTCAAAACAATATCCAAAACTTTGTTTAGTGTCCACAGAGCAGCTTGTTGCTCTTCATCTGAAAATTTTCCAGCTTCGTTATAAGCCCTTGACTTGACAAGCTCCAAATAATGGGAAGCAAGTATTTCCCAAATAAAATATCTTATTTTTGAAACAGGATTATGGAAATCATATTTTTCATATTTTTCATTTGCCTCTTTCACCAACTTATCAGCCTCTGACAATATCCAATTATCCAACGGCTGCAACTTCCCTTGGTTTTTTGGCTCAGGGAACAGAGAAATAAACTTTGCAACATTCCAAATTTTTGTCAAAAATTTTCCAGAACCCTCTATCCTATCCTCAGCGCACCTAAAATCAGTGTCTGTAAGGTTGCCTTCGAGCGCAGCCCATAATCTGATAGGTTCTGCTCCAAATTTATCCAAAAGATGTGCAGGGTCAACTGTATTCCCCAAACTCTTAGACATCTTCCTTCCTTTTCCATCAAGTATATGATAATGAATCCAAACATCTTTGAAAATTGGTTTTTTGGTTAGCTGGTAACATCTCAAAAGCGTGTAATAGAGCCATGTTCTCACAATCTCTTTCCCTTGCGGCCTTAAAGTTGCAGGAAAAGCCTTCTTGAAAAACTCGGGTTTCTCCAAATATTTCAAAATATACAAAGGCGAAATTGAAGAATCAAACCAAGTATCAAAAACCCTTGTCTCACCTTCAAACTCTGTGCTCCCACACTTAGAACAGTTTTTAACAGGCGGGGCCTCTATCCATGGTTTATAGTATTTGCCTTTTAATGGAACAATTGTATTTTTACAATTTTTGCAATACCACAAAGGTATTTCAGTTGCGTAGTATCTTCTTCTAGAAATCGGCCAATCAATAGACACAGAGCCTATCCAATCCAAAAGTATCTGCTTGTTTTTCTGAGAATAGAAATTTATTTTGTCTGATACAGACTTCACGTCTTTCAAAAAATCAAGTTGCTTCAAATAATATTCAGGCATTGTTATGAACTCAATCTCATCCTTAGACCTTTCGCAAACAGGTGTACTGTGCATTATTTCTTCCTTTTTAATCAAAAAGCCTTCCTTCTCCAACCGCTCAATTATTTTTGCCCTAGCTTCTTTGACTTTTAAGCCCTCTACAAATCCAGAATTTTTGTCCATCCTTCCTTTTGTTGTTATACAGGACTCTGCATTTATTTTCATTTCAATCAAAAATCTTATTGCATTTTGGTCACCTGCGGATTTACTCATGTAAAGTATACCGCTTCCATATTCTGGTTTTGCAATTGGGTGCGGCTCTATTGGAATCTCTAAATCATATATTGGAATTATCGCAGTTTTTCCTTTCAGGTGCATATATCTTTTATCTGTTGGATGGTAGACAATTATTGCAGCTGTGCAAAGAAGTTCAGGTCTTGTTGTTGCAATTGTTAAATGCTCGCCTGTTTCTTTTACTTTAACTCTGATATAATTTAGAAAAGTTTTAATGTCTGCATGATCCACCTCATTATCAGCTACAGTTGTTTGGCATCCAGGGCACCAGTTGTTTAACCTCTTGTCTTGGTATACTAAACCAGCATTCCACAAATCAATAAACGTCGCCTGTGTGAGCTTCCTATACTCATCTGAGTCTGTAAGATAAACATCGCCTGGATTGTCTCCAATATCCCAAGAACTGAAAGAAATTCCAGCTCTGAAAAATGTCTCAGTTGACTTCAAACTAAATTCTTCCAAAAGCTGCTTGCAAAGCTTGATAAAGGCCTCTCTGCTGACATCGTTTATTGTGATCTTGAATTTTTTTTCTGTGGCGACCTCTATCGGTAATCCATTTCTATCCAAACCCAGAGGAAACAGGACCTCAAATCCTTTCATCCTCCTGAATCTTGCAAACATGTCCATGAGTATGTATGTTGTTGCATGCCCCATGTGAACAGGCGCATTTACATATGGAGGCGGCGTATCGATTGAATAAACAGGTTTTTTAGAATCAGAATCAAACTTGTAAGTTTTAGATTTCTTCCACTCTTCGTATATCGGCCTCTCTAGTTCCTTTTTCCAGGATTTCTCTTTTATTTCTCCCATAGCTAGTAGCGTATTCAATAAATGAATAATATAATAGCCTGCTTATTTTATAAAACACTTTCTTCATTGATCACTTATATATCAAAGTTCAGCCAATTACTTAGATGAGCAGAAAGCCACGAACAATAAAATTTCCACACAAGGAAACAAGCGGCCTTGGATATGAAATAAAAGATATAATCCTTGGAGCACAGGATGGTTTAGTCAATGTTCTTGGAGTGATTTTAGCAGTTGCTGCAGCAACAACAGTCACAAAACTTGTTATAATAGCTGGTTTAGCTGCTACATTTGCAGAATCAATTTCAATGGGCGCCGTTGCTTATACTTCAACAAAATCTTTGAAGGCCTTTTACCAAAGCGAATTAGAGAGGGAGAAAAGGGAGATAGAAGAACTTCCTAAACAAGAGAGAGAAGAAATAAAACAGGTCTACATTCAAAAAGGATTCACAGGAACCTTGCTCAATCAAGTTGTCAGTAAAATCACATCAAATAAAAAAGTTTGGCTAGACACAATGATGAATGAAGAGCTTAAGCTTCCTGCACCTGAAAATGAAAAACCAGTAAAAAGCGCCCTTGTTGTTGGGTTTTCAGCCCTAGTTGGCTCGCTTTTCCCTCTTTTGTCCTTCTTGTTTTTACCAGTGCCTGAAGCTTCAATAATATCAATAATAATTTCTATACTCGTCCTGTTCTTACTCGGTGCAGCAAAAGCGAAGGTAACAGTAGGTAAGTGGTGGAGGAGTGGTTTGGAGATATCTATTATCGGAATAGTGGCTGCGTTGGTTGGTTATGGTATAGGAGCAATATTGGGAGTCACAGTTATATGATAGAAACAGTAGGCTATGCTTTTAGTTTTTTTGGAGATCCAAGGGTTTGGATAATCTTATCTGTCTTGCTTTTTGCAGCCAGAATGTTTTACAGGGCAAAAAAAATCAACAAGCTTTTGTGGGTAAAAGCATTCATTATTTTTGTTGGCGTTTCAATGGGCTTAGCCTTCCTATCATCCGTCATTTTGAAAGATATCTTCCAAGTACCTAGGCCTTGCTCAACAATTCCAGGAAGCCCAAACTATACTGCGGATTGCCCGCCAGATCCTTCCTTTCCTTCAGGCCATGCAACAACTGGTTTTGCCGCAGCAACTGGACTATTCCTTTTAGCTAGAAAAAAATTCAAGCTCAGTCGCTCTGTTTTGATTTATTTGATTGGAATTCTACCAGCAATTGGAAGGGTTATGCAAGGTGTTCACACTTTTGCAGACATCACAGCAGGCGCTGTTTTAGGGATAGCTTTCAGCCTTGTTTTTTATTTTGTTATAACAACACTACACCAAAAATTCAAAAAATAACTTATTTCTCCAACATCTCTTTCATTGGTTCCCAATAATGCTCATGCCAACCATCGCCTATTGCTTTTGCAAATTTATCTGGGACATTTTCCTGTGTAAAAGTCAGCTTGCACCCATCTTTTGTTTCTTCTAACAAAAAAGTCGCTTTTGAAAAATGGTTTTCTGGCCAATCTGCAGCTCTCCACTCTTGGACAATTTTCTTGTCTTTAACAAGTTCCAAGTTTTTACCTTCAATATAGCCACTGTATGCTGATATTTTCCCGCCAGCCTTTGTGCTGATTTTTGCAACATCTCCAGTGAATTGGGAATGTTTTTTAGAATTCATTAAAGCTTCGTAGACTTCATGAGATGAAGCTTTGAAAACAACAATCTGTTTTATTGTTTTTGCCATATTATCACCCCTTTCTGTCCCCTGTACGCGAAGGCTTCCAAGGCAGGTTTGGAAGAGGATCTAATTTCTCTCCATAAAAATCAGCTATATGTTCAGTGACAGAATTGACGTAAACAGCAGCTATTTTCACACTTGCTCCTCTCCCCTGGAATTCTCGTTGAGCATACACAAATCCTCTACCAGTTGGCAAATCATCTTCCAGCAACAAAACGTTTAATCCAGAAATATCTCCTTGTATATCGTACACAATCCTTCTTTCATCCCCATTCCTTACAATGCTTATGGGTCTAACATCCCTAAAAGGAGCACCGTATTTCTGACTTAATTTTTCTGCAAGAATTCCAGCAGGAATTAAACCACCACACATGGATGGGACTATTACATCAGGCCTATAGTTTCTCATCATTTCTACTAGTTTATCAATATCTGCTTCAAATTCCTGCCAAGATTTTGTGCTTTGCATATTTTTTTCGTATACCAGTTTTATTACAAACTAAAAACCACTCTACACTACAACTCATACTTATATTTGTCCCACAAAACCAAAAACGTTGGTGCAAAACTTTCTTGGTTTGAAAGCATCTCTTCTATTTTTTCCTTCTGCACAAACTCGCCACCAGCAACATCGTCTTTGTTTGGATCAACTTTGTCTGCAATACAATAAAATGTTGTTACAAATCTTTTGACTCCATCAAAATTATAGAAACTTGTTCCTAGAATATTTAATTTCGGCCTTATACCAAACTCTTTCCCAAGCGTCCTGTGTGCTGCTTTTTGTATGTCTTCTGTGCTCCTGACAATGCCTGCGGATGAAACTCCATATTTCCCAACATACATGCCAGCTCTCTCGGGAATAATAGAAAGGAAAATTTCATTCCTTGAATTTTTCACAAAAATATACACACATTTCAGGATATCGTTCTGCTTGTCTATTTGTACTTTTTCTTTTGTCTCTTTAATCCTTCCATCCTCAGAATATGTGTTAACTAGATCTGCCATTTTTAGAATATCAAACAAAGATTTAAAAACACATTGCTCTAATCAGCTCATTCTATATCTAAGTATAGCAGCAATTCCGCCTAATCCTTTTAATTGCTCCCCATATGCAGATTCTCCAGAAATCATTTCAACATTTGTTTGGTTTTTTTCTGCTACTTGTATTATTTTGTTCAGTACATCGTGTTCAGTTGCATGCAAATTTTGACCACAGTTTGGACATTTCAAACTCAGCTTGCTTCTTCTAATAAGCTTTTTTTCAGAGTGTCCACAAGAACATTTTACCTCAGCTTCTATCCAATCAAAATCTTCTGAAACCAGCAATGTTTCAACAACGCCTGATTCCAGGGATTTTGCAATTTCCTTCAAACCATACAAGGCCAGACCTGTCTCCTTTCCAAGCTCAGCAAAAAACCTTTCCATGAGCTTTTTTTCTTTGACAAAAGAAGCCTCTGCAAGCAAGCTCTCTCCTCTTTCCAGTGCTTCTTGCATACCATACTCACCAGAATATGCAGTGTCAACTGTCCCCAGCACCTTTTTCTGTATTTCAGAAGTCAAATATGCCTCCTTCATGAAAAAATCTTTTGTTGGGCCAGGACCAGCTAATATAACTCCTTTCAAATCTCTCTCCTTCAAAAATATTTCATCTGCTATTTGTGCAATTTTTTTCAACCAATCATTTAGCAAACCTTCCCTTACTCTTGCAAACCTATTTGCAGACCACCCGCCCGCTTTAAATTTTCCTGGAACCATAGAATCCATGTGTTTAACTGGAATAACTTTTTTGCCTCGTATGAAACCTATTGTAGCCTCATTTGCATCAAAAACCATTATACCATAGACCTCTTTTTCTCTAAAAGCATCTTTCAATGGATCTAAAATAAATTCCTTATCACATCTGTAAAGTTTTTGTGTTATTGGATCTGGGGGCTCAATTCCCCAAAGTTCTATGTCGTCTGCACCTTCAACCTTAGAAATATTTCCACAAAAAACAGCCAGCCCATTTTTCGGAGTTTCTTTGTAAGCTCTTAAATGAGCCAATATTTTTTCCAAAGCAGCAATCACATTATTCCTTGTCGATTTTGATTTAATATTCATTGCAGTTGATTTCTCGCCTGCTATCTGCTCTATAACCTTGTTTAGGTTGTATCCAGCAGGCACATATACAGTCACGAGTTCTGTATGGCTACCCCTAATCTTTTCCAGTTCCTGCAACAACAATTTTAATTTATGGTGATCTAAATCAGACATAAGTTTCCTAGAAACAGTTGGTCAGTTTGAACCGACTGGCTTATTTTTAAAACTAACAAAATCAACAAACTTCCCTTTTGTATTTGAAACAGATTCCATGCATTTAATTATTTCATGTATTTAAAACTATTTTCGGAAAGTAACTGTCTTCACAGTTGTATATCCCATATATTCTGCTGTGATTTCCATGTCAACAGGATAGGGTCCACTGTAGTACTCACTGCAAAAATAAGCCTTTTTCAAATCTTGAACCCATGGATAAAGACAAGGATAAGCCATTGTATTAACTTTTCTGGTCACTTTCGCATTTGAAATTGTGCCCCCTCTATTATCTTTAACATGGACAATTGCCTCCACATATTCTTTGTTTGTTTGATCGATTTCTATACTTTGATTTGCAACTTCAATTTTTATTCCAGTTAACCACGAAGGTGATTTTTCTTCTATAACTGCATCATCTATATCTAGGATATTGTCGCCATCTCTATCAGCCCATCCCATTTCAGCAGCGCACACACCGAGATCTATTTTTTTAAGCTCTGTTCCAGTGCTACACATTAGATTGTTGTTGAAAGCACTTTCACACAGATTACCAAAGTAAAGATCTCTGCATCCAAAAATATGAGCAATTTCATGGGCCATATATGTGGGGTGAGTAGTAGATTGTATAATCATATTTTCAAAAAATTTCAATCCAACAGCGTGTCCTCTAGAAGACTTAACTTGTTTATTTGTGATTATTACTATAATATCATAAAGGCTGAGATCCACTTTATTTGCTAATTCTGTATACGAGCTTGTTGTATTGAAATTGGTTCCAGCAAACTCATCTGTCGCATCCTTTATTATATCAGACGATATGTTAACACGACCTATGTAAGAAAACTCTATATCTATCATATCCTTCCCAGCATATTTCAAAGCTTCTCTATCATACCAATCAGCTATTTCCTTTGTATTGGAAATTTCGTCTCCTGTTAGCTCCCTGTCTAGAGATATCAGACCTACACTTATTTTACCCTTTGGTTTTACAAATTTGTCAATGAAAAACCACCACGACATACCATTCAAACAATCTGCTCCTGTAGAACAATCCCTATCAAGATAATACACACCATTAACACACATTCCCTCTAACCCAAACTTGTTTTTACCACATGATGTTGCATTTGAGTCATAAACTAAAATCTGCTTAGATTCCTTTATGGTGTCTCTTCTTCCAAAAATTTTTATATCGCCTTCAAAATTTATAAAACTTGGAACTAGAGTCTTTACAGTATTTCCAAAAACAGAAGATATGTTGTAGTAGGAAACAATATTTCCCTTTATTTTGACTGGAATTGACACAACACCCAAATCATACAGTTTTATATTTTTTGCATCGGCCTGCACATCTACACCTTGCCCTGTTAGATCAAGAGATATTTCTATAGGTGTCTTAATTCGACTTTTAATAATCATGGTTGCATCGACCCAACTATCTTTAGGAACAGTAGCTGTATCCAAATTTATTGTTATGTAAGGCGCCTCGAAGATGCTACATTCAAAGTTTGGATCAACGTTTTCATGGCATACACCATCACAAACTACACCACTACACTGACAATCCAAACAAGAAGGATCCTCAAAACTTTCACAGATTTTGTTGTAGTTGCATGTATTTGTTTTTTGGGCATTACATGATGTTTCACAGCACTTGAACGCACCATCTGTTTTTATTGGCTTGTCACAAAGAGAATCATATGGACACAAAACTTGACACTGTGAAAAGCTTATTGGTTTTGTACATTCTTTGTCACAGCAAATTGAGTCGCTAGAAAATAAAAAATTACCGCTACATTCAGAAGCATCTGAACATGAGTAACCATTTAACTGTGAGCACGTTTTTAATTTATCTATATCTTCACAGGTCCCTGTGCAACAACTATCTGTATCTATAGTTGCTTGAAGAGTATCTGAGCACTTTTGGTCCAGAGAACATTCTCTTCCATTTAATTCATCACATGTTGCCGATATATCAGATCCTGAACATTTCTGCGAACAGCAGAAACCATCTGAGGCTGTAGAAAGTTCTCCAAAACATTCTTCTGGTTGACACAAATATCCATTCAAATCTGCGCACGTTTGCTCTATTGGTTGGTTTTGCAGGACAGCAACACCCAAAGCAATGGCTAGCCCAACAACAATCAAAACAACAAGGAAAACCTGAAAACCATCCATCTATATTTTTGGCTTTCCAAATATATTAGTGTAAGGCAATTTATGTAATTTTTTGGTTGCCTTACAGTCAGCATCTCACCAAATGCTAAAGATGCTGAGATGTCTCGTGTCTACGAGACACGACTCTAAATCCACAAATAATTCGTTTTGTGGATTTAGATTAAACATCTTGTTCGTAAAGTTCAGCCGGTTGAGCAGGTTCGGACACACCAAAAAACCGCCTAAATCCATCCCTAACAATTCCATAGGGAATTCCAGCTGGACAAACATAAACAGCGAACCTTTTTGTTGTCTTCCATGCTTCGCTCAAATCTATATCTGCACCAGGCTTTGCAAGCTGATACGCAAAAGATATCCCAAACTGAACCAAACCATAAGCAACTGTTCCAAAAGTTTCTGTGGCAATTGCATCTGCAGCTAATTTTCTGGCTCCTTCTGTTTTCTCAGGGTCTAGTTTTCCTCTCATCCAATCCATGTATCTGTTAAGGTATTTGTATGTTGCTATGTTCAACACAGTACCCACAGATCTTTTTAATAAAACTTCATCCCAATCGTTTCCTGCTAGAACTTCATTTGTTCCATTGACAATGTGGAAAAACAGCAAACTGGAGGCCATATCAACCCTATCTTTGTAAGCAGTAATTTGGCTCCATCTTTGATAGGTCTCAGAACCAACTACTCTTTCAATATAAGGTTTTTGTGTCATACAACAACATCTTTTTCATCCACCATTTTCCCAAATTCTGCTCTAAGTTTTAAATTGCCTTTTACATTTGTTCTGATAAAACAATAGAATTTTGTTTTGTCGAGTTCGCACTGCAAAATTTCTGATTGTCCAGACGCGCTCAAAGTGACGTTTGCGGGTATTGGCAAATCTCCAGACTTTGTTTCACCAACCACAACAACATCATCTGGGTAAATGAAATACCTATAATTTCCAACCTCGAACTCTGTTTGTTGGTTTTTGATAACTTCCACGTTTTCTATACTTATTTCTTTCATCCAATTTGGCACAATCTCTTCCACATTTTTATCAATAACATCGACGATGTTATCTTTATCATAATCTCTCCAACCCATTTCAGCTGCACAACCACCTAAAACTCTGTCGTTTAGATTTCTTCCAACATTTATGCCAAGCAGATCACCAGATATCCATTGTGATGCAACAAGCAAGTTGTTGTTCCATCTACTGTTTCCCAAATGTTGGAATCCATATACGTCTTCGCATCCAAAACCATGTGCTAGCTCATGTGCTATACTTACATCATCAAAGTTGTTTGCACTCAGTGCTATGAACCCACCAAAGTAATACAATCCTCCTGTGAATCCACCAAGCTCTGTTGTTTCAAGTTCAGGAAGAACAGCTAAAATAAAATCTGCGTTTGGGAACTTTTGTTCCAGTTGTCTCTTTAGGTCAGTCTCATCCCTATAACTTACATCCAAATGTCCCCTAAATTCGAAGTTTAGGTTCATCATATCTTTTGATAAAAGCCTTGCAGATTCCCTATCATACCATTCTGAGACTTTTCTTCCTAAAGACAAATAGTATGTTTCATTGTACCTGTATTCTGGTTTCAAATTTACAGTCACAAAAACAGCTGTTTTATTTCCTAGAGCTAGGACATCTCTTTCCCTTATATTTTTGATCAAATTGTCAATGCACGTCTTCCCTATCACACATTCTCCTTGAGGATAAAAAACATCATTGTAGCACACACCTTCATAGTTCCAAAATTTGTTTCCGCATTTTTTTGCTGTTTTTGGATCATAAACATAAGCAGACCAGAAAACATCGTCTTCTGAACCAAAATTAATATTAATTGTCGATTTTTCCAAATCAAAGTTTGTAGAATCGCTTACATCTGTTCCCTTTACTTGAACTAAAACTTCTTTCCTCTCACCAGGTTTTAGGTTTAGAGAAATATTTTTTAAAACATTTCCAGAATTATAAACCTCCAAGCCATACAAAGAAACCTCTGGGTTTAGTAGAAGATCTTTTTTCCCATTGTTTACAAAAACAATTTTTCCTCCTATCAGTTTATCTTTTTCCAAAAATTTTGGAATTTCAAATAGGACAGATAAAGATAGTCCTGAAATCGATTTTTCACAAAGTCCGGGAACTGCGCATAAGAAGCCTTCTTTTTTGCAGTCGTTTTCTTCAGCGCAGTTGAATTGACCAAATTCTTGCGTTCTTGGTTGAACCAAAATATCGTTTTTACATGTTGTGCCTTTTGGCAAATTGGAATACAACAAGCCACCACAAACAACATCTACTGTATCTAATTTTCCTATTCTTTCGTCTACATCCGGGAAAAAAGGCTCTATTGTTTGGTTTTGAACAACAAAACCTGTCAAGTCTGCATTGTTGTAAACATACAAACTAGCCAAAGCTACCAAAACTAAGGTTAAAATGTACAGGATTTTTAACTCTCTCATAGGAAACCTACGGTTTCTCTAACCTTCCCTTTATTTTACATCTACTCATTATATTATACACATATGCCTTTATAAAGTAGTTATTTATAAGTAGTTACATATGGAACAGGATCAAATAGAAGAAAGAATATTTCAGATACGTCTCTTTAGTCCTAGAGAAAACTATGTTAGATATCCAGGATTTACAGTAGCTAGGGGAAATATGTACAGTCCTGGATATAGAGATTGCTGTGGTGCTGTCCTGCTAGGTCCTAGTGCGAGCGCAATAACACACTACGACTGGATGAATGGTTTCAATAGCACCCCACCAGAAGTCTATATTCCAAGGGTGCTAGAAGAATTATCCAAACTAACTGACCTAAGACTAAAAGCAGCAGCCATAGGAGGCAACAGAAAACATTTTAACCGTTTAATAGAAATTCTAGAAAAAGAAAAAATACCAGTAGTGGGTACATATTGTGATGGTTGGGGATCATTTGGAGAAAATGGTGAAGAAAACGAATTAAGCGAAAAAACAATTGCTCTCGACGCAGAAAATAATTACGTTTTTCTTGCAAGACAAGGACTAAGCAACATTCAACTTTTGTAGTTTTATTCCTCGGACTCTTCCTCTTTTCCAGTTATTCCTTTTCTTGTTCTGATTTTTGCGACAACGTCTGCTTCTATGCTTTTTGGAACAGGCTCATAGACGATGTCAACCATCCAGAAAAATCCTCTTCCGCTTGTTGATGATTTTAAAGAAGAATTAAAACCAAACATTTCTGCAACTGGGATTTTTGCTTTCAAAATTGTTGCGCCTCTTTCATCTTTCATGTCAATTACTTGTCCTCTTCTGTTTTGAACCTCTTTCAATGCGCCTCCAATTTGTTCAGTTGGTACGTCGATTCTGACAATCTGTTTAGGCTCCATGATAAATGCTGCGCCTTTAACCATTGCATCTCTACATCCTGCTCTTATAGGTGGAATAACCTGCGCAGGCCCTCTGTGAATAGCATCCTCGTGCAAAGCTGCATCCACCAAACTTATTTTCACACCAGTGCAAGGCTCCCTTGCCAATGGACCCTCCTTCATTGCTTCTGTGAAAGCTTCCTTAACCATTTCCATGATTTCCAAAATAGCTGACACTCCTGTTGTTGCATCAACTAAAATATTTTTATTGAAAATAATTTTGATGCTTTTTGCCTCGTCTCTGTTCATTCCATTAGCTACCAAAGTTTCAACAAGCTCTTGGTCTTTTCTTTTGATTTCTACATCCTTTATTTTCCCTTCAACCATTGCTTGGTGAATTTGTTGGCCAACAGGAGATGCAATCATGTAGAACCTATTGTGCTTGTTTGGTGACTTTGCTTCAACTGCTTGAGGACTTGTGCTTGCAACAGACTCGTGGTAAATCACTATAGGCGGCGATACTTCAACGTCTATTCCTGCATCCTTCAAAGGCCTTTCTATCTTAGCATCTATGTGAAGTTCTCCTAATCCAGAAACTAAATATTCTCCTGTCTCCTCGTTTATATTAACCCTCAAAGTTGGGTCTTCTCTCGAGACTTTCCTCAAAATTTGGATGAATTTTTCCAAGTCTTTTGGTTTTTTAGGCTCAATTGATTTTGTGACAACTGGCTCGAACAAATGTTGGATAGCTTCGAAACCTGGAATTGGTGAATCAGGATCACAAAGTGTCTCACCTGAATAAGCATCTGTCAAACCAACAATACCAACAATGTTTCCTGCTTTTACTTCCTCCATCGGTATCCTTTGGTTTCCCTTGTAAACAGCTACTTGCTGTACTTTCTGCTTTTTGCTTTGGCCAACTAACCAAACTTCTTGGCCAACTTTAACCGAACCTGAAAATATCCTAACAGTCGCAACAAAACCAGCATGAGGATCTGTATAAATTTTTGTGACAACGCCAACAAGCTTTCCTTTTGGATCTGCATTCATCATTGTTTTTCCAACTTCTGATTCGACTTCACCTGACCAAATTTTTGGTATCCTGTATTTTTGAGCATCCAAAGGATTTGGCAAGTGTTTGACAACCATGTCCAAAATAGATTCGTGCAAAGGCGCTTTTTCAGCAAGCTCTTTGACCCTTCCTTCTTCTATGAATTTTTTAACATCGCCAAAAGTAATATTTTTCTTCTGCATCATTGTTATTGAAATTCCCCATCTTTGTTTTGCAGAACCAAAAGCAACAGAGCCATTATGAACAGAGACAGTCCACTTTTCCTTGTATTGTTCCTCAACATACTTGCTAATCAATTCATTTACTTCAAAAATAATTTTTGTAAACTGGTCCTGCATTTGCTTAGGATCCAATCTTAGTTCACCAATCAGTCTGTCTGATTTATTGATAAATAGAACTGGTTTTACTCTTTCTTTTAGAGCCTGACGTATAACTGTTTCTGTCTGCGGCATGCAGCCTTCAACAGCATCGACAACTATAACTGCTCCATCCACAGCTCTCATCGCGCGGGTGACATCGCCCCCGAAATCAACGTGTCCAGGAGTGTCTATCAGGTTAATCAAAAATTCCTTCCCTTCAACTTCATGAACCATCGAAGCATTTGCAGCGAAAATTGTGATTCCCCTTTCAGCTTCCTGTGGATCAAAATCCATGAATTGTATTTTTCCAGCAAGCTCAGTTGAAATCATTCCAGCACCAGCAAGAAGGTTATCGCTTAATGTGGTTTTACCATGGTCAATGTGGGCGACTATACCCATGTTTCTTATCTGATCTGGTTTTCCTTGCAAATCTTTGATTGTTTCTGCAATATCTTTTTTAGCCATAAAATTAGTTGGCCTCCAAAAAACGATAGTATAATAGGACTAAATAGATATAAATATATTGCTTATCTTGAGCTTTCTGCTTCTTTTTCAAGCCTCTGTCGCTCTCTCACTGCATGTGATTTTACATCGTTGTTCGATGCTGCAATTAGCTCTGTAGCTATAACTTCGGGCAATTTGTTTTTAGAACCAAAAGTAGATTTGTAAATTCCTTGTGTCAAATTCCTTAAAGCAGAATCAACCCTTCTTTGCGGCGCTGTAACAACAGCTTTTCTTGCAATCATTCCACCAACTCTATATCCTGTGACCTCTTCATATGTTGCAGAATTAACAACAGCATCAACAAAAACTTGCATTGGGTTTTTCTTTGTCCTTTGTTCAATAAGAGCGAAAGCCTTTTTTGTTGCAGAAAACAACATTTGGGTTTGACCAACGCAGTGACCGCTGTTGATTTTGTGTCTTTTTCCTCTGTGTCCTGGAACCATCAGCTTGTTCATGAATCTTTCAACTATTGACATTTGATTTCTTTTGAATTGCACGCCCGCGAACTTTCCACCAGATCTAGGAACAACAACAGGAGCAAGATTAATGTATCTAAGCAAACCTGGATCATTTACTTCTATTCCTTCTGTGTCCCATCTGTTGAACAACATTGGTTTTCCAGCTTCCATAATGAAATTAATAGTGGAAGGCGTTTAAAAATTTCCGAATCGAAATGAGGAAATTTTTAGCCTCCCTTTTTGATTAACCTTTTTAGAAAAAAGGTTACTGTTTTGGTTTCTCTTTCTTTCCTTTTAATAGTTCTGAAAGCGACACACCTTTAACACCAACAACTTTGTATTTCAAACCGTGCTGCGAACCAATTGCACCACCTTGAGATCCACCAATACCTTCTAAAGTGACTTCGTCGTGCTCATCTATAAACTTGATTGCATTTGTCCCAGGAACAAAAGCTGTAACCGGAATCCCGTTTTTAACAAGCTGTACTCTAACACATTTGATAATTCCTGAGTGGGGTTGTTTCTGCTCAACACCTTTTTTCTTCAGAACAATGCCTCTTCCAGCTGGCGCACCTTTCAAAGGAGTAAGCTTCCAATATTTTCCTAGCTTTTCCTTTTTTGATCTAGAATACCACCTATACTTTTTCCTTTTCTTCTTCAAATTTCGCCCTGAAAATTCACCTGGAATAAATATACCTCACTATTGATTTGATGTAGTTTTTTGTTTTAGGTGTTTATAAATTAATATACACGCGAATATAAACCATTTAATATGATAATCGTTCTCCGCTTAGAGCACCGACCATTCAGGGATCAAAGAATATCGACACACTGCGGGCTTGTTTCTAGGGCGCTTGGCGCATCCAAAATCATTTATACAGGTCTGAAAGACGATCACTTTGAAAATTCGATCCGTGGGGTTGTCGGAAACTTCGGCGGAAAGTTTGAAATTGAATTTTCAGACAGCTGGCGCAAAGTTTTCACTGAATACAAAAAGAAAAAATTCAAGATCGTGCACCTGACAATGTATGGCTTGGAAATACAAAAAGAAATAAAAAAATTAAGGAAAATAAAAAACATTTTATTGGTTGTTGGCGGAGAAAAAGTCCCTCCTCAAGTTTACCATGAAGCTGACTTCAACATTTCAGTGACAAATCAACCGCACTCAGAAGTTGCTGGTTTAGCGGTTTTTTTACACGAATATTTTGGCGGAAAAGAACTCGAAAAAAAATTCAAAGGAAGACTCACAGTTATCCCACAGGAAAGGGGAAAGAAGGTTGAAGGGAAATGATAAAAATTCATCTTACAAGAACACAGTACTTTATTTTGTCAGTTGTAAGTTTAGTTCTACTTATTTCTAACTTTTTACTTGCCCTCATGTTCCCTTCTGAAAATGTCAAATTTATTTTCGACACAGCCGTTGTTCTTTTTTTAGTAGAATTTTTGACAATAGTCTTTTCTTTCTATTTTACAAAACCAACGAAAACAAGAAAAGAGAGGAGACAACTATTTTTAATATTGATTCTGGCTTCTATTTGTATTGTATTTATCGGTATAGCTAGCCAAACATTAATTCCACCAATTTTCTTTGTAATAAGTCTATTCAGTAAATTTTCTCAAAATAAAGCAAGTGAAAACCCACATATTCTTGTTTTCTATATTGTTCTTGTACTTCTAACAGTTAGTGCGGCAGCCTTAACAGAATCGTTCTGGGTTTCAACTTTCCCAATAGATCAGGAAATAGTTCTTGAAAACGTACCAATAACAACAAGCAGTAAAAGGATGCTGCCCCCTCAAGTTTTGCTTGCTTGGGGAGTTCTTTACTATACAACGCTTTTAGTTATTAATGTTGTATATTTTTTAAGAAAAAATCGAAAAATCAGAACTAAAAAATGATTATTTACATCCCAATCTGAATAAGCTCGCCTTGCTCTTCTTCTGATGAGCAACAAGAATCTATTTTTTGCATCTCTTTTTTCTGGAAATTTAAAACCTCCCTTTGCGAAGGTATTGGATGATTGTCATGATCCCAATCGAAAACAAGCTTTCTGTCTTCTCTATCTTTTCTTGAAGCCAAAACAACCCTACTGTTTGCTTTTTCATCCACAATATGCGCGCCAAGTTTTTTGCAAAGCTGTTCTGCAAACTCTTTTATTTCTACATGTGTTGGCATTTGTTGATAGGCTAGCCTATATCTTGCATAACCGACAGGCATCGCGGCCTTAAATTCAATCCAATCAAAATCTATATCCTTCAAAAGCTCAGCATAACCTTCGATATGAAGCATATTCAAGTTTTTAGCCAATGTTAACCGCACAACTGACCTATTGAATTTTCCAAGAAGCTTTAGGGATTCTTTTATTTTTGGCCAAGTGTTTGGTGTCAAAGGCTTGCAAGCCTCTTCATATGTTTTTTCATCTGGTGCAGGCACAGTTATGTAGACTTGTGTCGGTTGGTGTCCATTCAAAAGTTTTTCCAACATCCTTGGGAAGGTTCCGTTTGTCACTAAAAATGAAGTCATTCCGCGAGAATGTATTTCATCTATCAGTTCTGGGAGTTTTGGATACATACATGCATCACCTGTCAAAGATAAGGCGACATGCTTTGGTTTCATTGATTCATCCAACCTTTCTTTATGCACTCTTTCTGCGCCGAAAAAACCAACTAAAAGTTTTTTGTGCTCTTCGATGAAACCATCAACAATCATTTTTGGATCATCTATTTTTTCAAAAGTCAGAGAAGAATAATTTATATCCCTCCAACACCATTCACATCTCAAGTTGCAATTATCCAAAGTCACAGATGCTTCTATACATCTCCAGGACTTTATGTTATAGAAAGTATTTTTGTAGCAGGTATCGTCGCCTCTCACTGCTTTTTTGCACCAGAGACATGTTTTGATAGCTGAGTGATTGCCAACTAACCTATATCCTTGCTTCATCAATTCCTTTTTCCTGTCAGCTGAAACTACCATATCCTTTAAGATATTACTTTGATATATAAATCCTATAGTGTTTTCTTTTTGGTACGGTAGCTTTTTCTTTTTTGAAAAGAAAAAGATAGCTATTATTCAATAATATAAAGACTTATGATCCATTTGGTGCACGCTGTTTTCAAAAAAGACAACAAGATTTTCGCAATCAAAAGAAATGATAAACCACTCAAAGGCTTCTACTCTCTTCCAGGGGGAAGGATAGAAAAAGAAACTAAAGAAGATGCTTTGAAAAGAGAATTAAAGGAAGAACTCGGAATCGATGTCTATGTGGATCAAAAAGATTTTCTTGGGAAAATTTCTTACACTGGAAAAAATTTAGACTTCACTGTTTTTTATTTCAAAATAAATTTAGAAGAAAACAAAATCAGTTTAAATAAAAAAGAGATTTCAGGGACAAAATGGCTTTCTATTCCTGATTTTTGCGAAAATCTTTTGAAAGCAGGATTGAACAAAGAAAGTGTTAACAGGCTAAACGTTTTATTAAATAGCGCTTAATATAGTTATGAAAGTTACAGCAACACTGATGATTATCAATGTAATCATATTCATACTTCAATCAATAGCACCACAAACCGAGATACACGGCTATCAAATAGATTGGGTAACTGCAAATTTTGCTTTAATTCCAGCAGATGCCTTCTCAGGAAGTGTTTGGCAGTTTTTCACCTATATGTTTTTGCACGGTGGGATCACACATATTTTTGTTAACATGTTTGTCTTGCTGATTTTTGGATCTCAGTTAGAAAGGGCTCTGGGGAGAAAAAAGTTTTTGATGCTTTATTTAATAGCTGGAGTAGGCTCTGGATTTTTCTATATCCTTCTCAGTTATATTTTCACTCCAGCAGCATTTGCTTTAAGGGATTTGATCATTCCAATGATAGGTGCATCTGGATCAATATATGGAGTCATGGCAGGATATGGTTTACTTTATCCAAAAAACTGGATAATCATGTTCCCTGGCATACCAATGCCAGCTGGGCTAGCTGTTATTGTTTTTGCAGGCATTGAATTCTTCTTTGGACTAACTGGTTTTGATTCTGGGGTCGCAAACTTTGGCCATTTGGGCGGTCTTATTTTTGGTTTGGTTTTGGTTTACTGGTGGAAAAAAAGAAAAGACAAGGAACTTTTTGATCCAAAAAACAGAGGCTGGGATTTTGTCTGGGAGTGAGCCTTTTTCAAAAAGGCTCAAGCCAAAAGGGAGGCTAAAATTTTGCTCAGATCGCTTCGCAAAATTTTTAAACGCCTTCCACTAAAACTAAATTTTTACAATATAGTCAACATTAACTCCAGCTTTTCTAAGCTTTTTTAATCCACCCTTTGACTCATCGACAACCACAGCATAAACGCCAACCACATCGCCACCCGCTTGTCCAATCAATTTTACACCCTCTGTTGCTGTTATTCCAGAAGAAAGAATATCTTCGACTATGAGTATTTTTCTTCCTCTTGTTCCTGTTATGCTGGATCTTCTGACTTCCATTGTTCTATGTTTTCCATTTTTATTTATGTAGTCCCTTTCCACAACATCATCACCAGCAAGCCTTCCCTTCTCATCAGCAATTGGCACATACCTTATCTGCATTGCAAATGAAACTATGCTTGCTATGACAGATCCTTCACTTCCTATTCCAGCTATTTTGTGCACTCTAGAATGTTTTTCACTTTCCTCAGTTTTTGGCAAATCCAAACTATCTGGCGTGGCATATGGATCTTCAAATTCAGACAAATACTCCCTTTGTGTTTGCGGACTTATATCAAACCGGCTTGTTATGTCTCTTGCAACAGCGGCTATTGCAACTGGATCTTCTCTTAACCTGCTTAGGTCATAGGGCCTTTTCCTTCTCCTTCTATTAACCATAATATATCTTTCCATGAACTGCTCAGGAGTTAACCTAAGAGGTGGAGCATTTCCACCTTTAAAATCAGAAATAACATCCACAACTTGCGCCATAGCTTCTGGATCTTCTAAAAGAAGCGAAAGATCTGTATAACTCCCAACTTCCCTTAGATATCTTTTTCTAAAATCTCCCCCATCAAAAATTATCATTCATTTTTTTGTTGTTAAGAAATTTAAAAGCTTCGATAGGAATAAAAAACTTACTGCTAATTTAGAGTATGTCAAAAATCGCTGTGATTGGTGGAACAGGTGCTAAAAGTTTTTTAGAAGATGTTGAAAGGAGAGAAGAGGTTGTTACATATTCTGTTAGAGGAGAAAGACTCAGAACACCTTTCAGATATTCGGTAGGCAGAACACCATCTGGGATAGGTGTTGTATATTTTAACAGACATGATGTTGCCCCACAGGAAGCAAAATTCAAAAGACCGGACGCAATTGATCCTAGACCTTATATGGTTCATCTAAATAGAATGGGCGTAGAAAAAGTTTTGGTAACATCTGCTGTTGGATCTCTTAACGAAAACGTGGGTGAGCGCAGCCTGGTTATTCCTTCTGATTATGTCGACTTCACGAATACAGATGTTTCAATAGATGAAGGAAGAGAATATTCAGATATGACAGATCCATTTCAATTAGACTCTAAGCTTGTGCGAGCCTCTCGAGAACAGGGTATAAGGGTTACAGAAAACGGTATTTATGCTTGTTATGTAAAAGGTCCTGTGTTCGAATCCCATATGGAAGTTAGAATGTTGAAAACTCTTTTAGGTGGAGAACACAAACCAATTTTAGTTGGTATGACGGTTCCTGGTGAAGCAAAGCTTGCGCGACTTTTAGGCATGGAATATGGATGCATTGCTGTTGTCACAAATCTTGGCGCAGGAATAGGTAGAAAAAGAATAACTCATGGTGGAAATAAGACTGTATTTGAAATGGTGGAAGATGATGTAAGAAAATTAATGCTAGCTACAATTGATTTGATCGAGTAGTCCTATTTCAAAACAACATTCAAAAAATCCTTTGCGCATTCTGTGTTTGGGAAAACTTTTTTTGCCTCTTCTAAAAGTGGACCGACATCTTGGTATCTTCTAGAAAAGTGCGTGAGAATTAATTTTTTTGCATTTGATTTTTTTGCCAAATCAGCTGCGTCTGCTGCTTTTGTGTGGTACCTATCTTCATAATCTTCAAACTCATCACCGAAAGTTGATTCGTGTATAAGCAAATCAGCGTCCTTTGCAAGCTTGGCCAAATTTTCAGTTGGCTTTGTGTCCCCAGAATAAACAAGCTTAACACCTTTTTTCAAAATTCCAACTTCCTCTAATTTTATTTTTTTTCCTTTCAATTCTATTTCACCTTTCTCTTTTAGCTTCCCAACCATCGGCCCTTGCTTCAAACCATACAATTTTGTTGCTTTCGGCAAATCAACGTTCCAACGATCTTCTTCTCGATAGCAAAAAGAAACAGCAGGGATAGAATGTTTTACAGGAATAGAAGAGATGGTGAAATCTTTTCCTTTAAACAAAACAGTCTCCTCTGGTTTTTGGAATTGTATGTTTATTGGCTTTATTTCAAACCTTGGCCCCCAGTAAGCCATGTCCAGAAGATCGCCGACAAACCTTTCAGCCTCTGGAGCATATATTTCTAAAGGTTGCTTTCTTTTTTCTAAATTCATTGTTTGGATCAAACCAATTAACCCGGCCCAATGGTCAGCATGCCAATGACTGATGAATATCCTATCAATTTTCATGAAGTTTAGTTTTGCTTTGAAAATTTGCCTTTGCGTCCCTTCTCCACAATCCCACAAGAAACATTGATCCTCATGTCTGAGGTAAATTGCTGAATGGTTTCTCCAAGGCGTTGGCACACCTGTTCCTGTTCCCAAAAATGTGAGTTCTAACATGTATCATATTTTGTTGTCCCGAATTAATAAACAGACAATGGCAAAATAAATTATGATCAATGCTCTTGTTTTTGATTTAGGTGGTGTGCTTTTTGCAGATGGCAGCTCTGTTCTAATCAAAAAATATGGTAAGATTGCAGAGAAAGTACTGCGGTCTGAGAAATGTATAGACCTAAGGAAAGGTCTGATTTCTGACAGAGAATTTTGGCTCTGGGCCCAAAAAATTCTTGGAGAAAAATACAAGGCAAGCAAGTTCAAAAAAGAATGGTATGAAAGCTATGTTTTGGACAAAGATATTTTCGAACTTCTCAAAAACCTTAAAGAGAAATACAAACTGATTGCTTTTTCTGGAAATGTAAAAAGCAGAGTCACATTTCTCGATAAAAAATATAATTTTAGGAAATATTTTGATGTTGAAGTATATTCTTTTGATCATCAAACATCGAAGCCTGAAAAGAAGTTTTTTGAAATTTTATTGAAAAAATCGAAGTGCAAACCAAGTGAAATCATATACATAGACGACAGCGAGTTTTACTCGCTCCCTGCCAAAAAACTTGGGGCAAACGTATTAATCTACTCAAGAGGAAATATTGCTAAACTAAAATCTGATTTGAAAAAATTCGGAATTTCCATATGAAAATCTCGATTATTGGCGCAGGAAATGTTGGTGCAACTGCTGGTTTGGTTATTGCACAAAAAAATCTCTGCGAGCATTTGGTTCTTGTTGATATTGTTGAAACAGTTAGAGGGAAGGCTCTAGATATTCAACAAGCCGCCTCTTCATTGGAGTTTGAAACACAAGTTGAAGGCGGGACAAAATATGAAATGATTGCTGAGTCTGATATTATTGTAAATACAGCTGGCTTTCCAAGAATACAAGGATCTGGTTCTAGAGAAGAGCTTTTGGAGAAAAACTTCCAGATTGCAAAAACAATAAGCTCTTCGATAAAAAAATTTACTCCAAATGCTATTGTGATGAATGTTGCCAATCCTGTTGATTCTTTAACATACGCTTTTTACAAACTTCTGAACTTTGACAAATCAAAAGTTTTTGGTATGGGTGGACTTTTGGACTGCTCAAGGGCGCAAACTTTAATTTCAAAAGAAACAGGAAAGCCTGTTTCAGACATCAAAACCATGATACTGGGGACACATGGAGATGATATGGTTTTTTTGGAAAGCCAAACAAAAATACACGGCGAGCCAATTAACAGCTTTGTAAAAGAGAACAAACTGGAATCAATTATCCAAAAAACAAAAAATGGAGGAGCCGAACTTGTTCAAATTTTAGGACAGAGCGGTTATATAGCACCAGGAGCATGTGTTGCAAAACAGGTTGAGGCAGTTGTGAAAAACACAAAACATATCTTTTGTTTGCCTGCTTTTTTGGATGGGGAATATGGGCATAAAGGCCTATACATAGGTGTTCCTGCTGTCCTGGGAAAAAATGGTGTGGAAAAAATAGTTGAAGTCAATTTATCTGAAAACGAAAAACAAGGGTTTGAAAAAGCAGTGAAAACCACACAACAGATGTGCAGGAAAGTTGATAGTTTATTATAATTTCAAACAAATTCCTTTAGCTTTTCAAAAAATCCTTTTGCTGTTTCAACTTTTTTCTCAGATAAAAATTCTTTGAGAAGGTCCTCTTGCTTTTTGGAAAGTTTTTCAGGTATTTCAACAACGGCTTTTACAAGCAAATCACCTCTTTTATTAGAATTCAAGTGAGGCATACCTTGACCCCTCAACCTGAAAATAGTGTGGCTCTGTGTTCCACCAGGTATTTTTAATTTAGCTTTTCCATTTATCACAGGAACTTCAACCTCACCACCAAGTATTGCAGTTCCCAAATCTAAAGTCATTTTACAAAACAAGTCCTGTTCATTTCTATCAAAGATTTCGTGATCTTTAACGGCTATTACAACATAAAGATCGCCCTTTCTTCCCCCATTTTCACCATCATTACCTTCTCCTGCAATTCTCAAATATTGCTCATTATCAACACCTTTTGGTACTTTGATTTCTATTTTTTTTGTTTTTTTTATTCTTCCCCTTCCAGAACACGAATCGCAATGTTTTGTAGCAAATTTCCCACTTCCTCCACATTTATCACAATTAGAAACACTAAACATTTGTCCAAGAAATGTTCTTTGTAGTTTTTTTATTTTTCCTGCACCACCACATCTTTCACATGTTTTTAGAAAGCCTTCTTTAGCACCTGTTCCCTTACACGATTCACATTTAGCTAATTGTGGGATTTCAATCTTCTTTGTCAAGCCATGAAAAGCATCCTCAAGTGATATTTCAATGTCATATCTTAGATCAGATCCACCCCTTTGGTTGTTTGATCCACCGGAAAAAACATTAAATATATCCCCAAAATCTTTGAAAAGGTCCTCAAAATTAAATCCTTTGAAACCAGAAAAGTCTTCAGGTCTGAAAGCTGAATGACCAAATTGGTCGTATTGGGATTTTTTCTGCTGGTCGCTTAGAACTTGAAAAGCCTCGTTTGCTTCTTTAAACTTCTCCTCTGATTCTTTGTTTCCTGGATTAACATCAGGGTGATATTTTCTGGCCAGGTTCCTGAATGCTTTTTTTATCTCATCTTGTGTAGCGCTTTTAGTCACACCAAGAACTTCGTAATAATCTTTTTTTTGTGACATATTTTCAGTTTTAAAAAAATAATGCTACTTTTCATCCTCTACTTTGAAATCAGCGTCCACAACATTTTCATCTTTTGGTTTTTCTTCTGCATCTTTTTGTGAACCCGTCTGTTTTGCAGCCTCTTGGTAGATAGCTGTCCCAGCTTCCTGAAGGACTTTGTGTAGCTTTTCTGTTTCTTCTTTTATTTTTTGTGTGTCTTTACCTTCTAACGCTTTTTTAGCATCTTTTAGGGCAGATTCTATTTTCTCCTTCTGCTCTTTTGATATTTTGTCTGCCAATTCAGACACAGTTTTTTCTGTTGTGTAAATCAAGGAATCTGCATTATTTTTTATTTCAATTTCCTCTTTCTTTTTTTTGTCTTCTTCCTCGTGTTCCTTTGCTTGTTTTACCATTTTTTCAACTTCCTTATCAGAAAGTTTTGTGGAGGCTGTGATTGTCATTTTCTGCTCTTTTCCTGTTCCAAGATCTTTTGCCGATACGTTTAGAATTCCAGATGCGTCTATATCGAAAGTGACTTCTATCTGTGGAACTCCTCTCGGAGCAGGTGGAATACCGACTAAGTTAAATTGACCGAGACTCGTATTGTCTTGTGCCATTGGTCTTTCACCCTGTAAAACATGAACTGTGACTGCTGTTTGCATATCAGAAGCAGTTGAGAAAACTTGGCTCTTTCTTGTCGGTATTGTTGTATTTCTTTCAATCAACGGTGTCATCACGCCGCCCAAAGTTTCTATACCTAAAGTAAGCGGTGTGACATCTAGAAGAACTAAATCTTTTACATCACCTGCAAGTATGCCTCCTTGAATCGCAGCACCGAGGGCTACACACTCCATTGGATCAACTGATCTTTCAACTTTTTTGCCAACTTTTTCTTCTATAAATTTTTGTACAATTGGCATCCTTGTTGGACCACCAACCAAAATTATTTTTTTAATATCATTTTTTGTCAGTTTTGCATCTGCCAAAGCTTGTTCAACTGGATGAATGCATCTTTTGATTATTGGTTCGATTAATTGCTCGAGCTTTGACCTTGTCAATTTTAAATTCAAATGCTTTGGTCCAGATTGGTCTGCTGTGATATATGGCAGGTTTATATCAGTTTCCAAAACAGTTGACAATTCTATTTTCGCTTTTTCAGCAGCCTCTCTCACTCTTTGCGTAGCCATTCTATCTTTTTTTAAGTCTACATTTTCCTGCTTTCTGAATTCATCAACTATCCAATCAATAAGAACCAAATCCATATCTGTTCCACCAAGTTGGGTGTCTCCAGATGTTGAAAGGACAGTGAATGTCCCATCTCCAAACTCCATTATTGTGACATCTAGTGTTCCTCCCCCCAAATCAAAAACAAGTATTTTGTGCTCGCCTTCCTTATCTAAACCATATGCCATCGAGGCTGCTGTTGGCTCATTCACCAATCTGACAACTTCCAAACCAGCTATTTTTCCAGCATCCTTTGTTGCTGTTCTTTGGTTATCATTGAAATAAGCAGGCACAGTAATCACAGCTTTTTTGACCTCTTCTCCTAAAAATGCCTCTGCATCTCTTTTTATTTTTTGAAGGATGAAAGCAGAAATTTGCTGTGGCGTATACTCCTTTCCATAAATCTTATACTTATGATCTGTTCCGATTTTTCTTTTTGCAGCCATCACTGTCCCTTCTGGATTTGAAACAGCTTGCCTTTTTGCTGGCTCGCCAACTAAAAGCTGACCATCTTTTGTAAAAGCAACAACTGAGGGAAACATTTTTCCTGCCACTGTAGCCCCCTCTGCTGAAGGAATTATTGTTGGTTTTCCACCTATCATCACAGCTGCCTGTGAGTTTGAAGTTCCCAAGTCAATTCCAATAATTTTCTCTTTTTTCATACTTCATCACCTGATGATATTTTTACCTTTGAATGTCTTATGACTTTTGTTTTTAACATAAATCCTTTTTGAAACTCTTCCAAAATTGTCCCCTCTTCTTTGTCTGATTTCTCCTTCATCAGGGCCTCATGGTAAAAGGGATCGAATTTTTTTCCTAGCGAATCTATTTGTTTTAAACCATGGGTTTCTAGAATTTTTAAAAGTTTTTTGTATAATAAACTTAATCCATGTTTGTCTTTTTCGTTTTCGGCTATTTGCACGGCTTTTTCAAAATCGTCTATTAGTGGCAAAAACTCTTTGACTATCCCTTCATTTGCAAGTTTTATTATATTTTCCTTTTCTTTTTCAAAATTTTTCCTGTAATTGTCAAAATCTGCCTGTAGATATTTTAGCTGATTTAACCTTTCATCGGCCAGCTGTGCTTTTTCTTCCAGCTGTTTTTGAATATTTGTAGACTCTTCCTTAGCATTTTTCTTATCGCTCATATTTTTCCAATTTATCAAATTAGAGTTTTTAAATTTTTTACCTAAGCCAACTTGGCGCCGTTTTCGACCCCTTTGTCAGCTGCAGCTAAAACAACGCCACTCTCTGTCACAAAACCAGTTGTAAGAACTTCAGAAATAAAGTTCCCAATTTGCTTTGGTGGGAAATTCAAAACACACAAAACCTGCTTTCCAATCAAATCCGCCTTCCTATACAGTTTAGTAATTTGTGCACTTGACTTTTTGGTTCCTAAGTCCCCAAAATCTATCCAAAGCTTGTAAGCTGGTTTTTTGGCTTCTGGAAAATCCTCTACTTTTATTACTGTACCTATCCGCAGTTCTACTTTTTCAAAATCTGACCAACTTATTGTTTCCATAACGGCCACAGCGATTGATTGCTTTATGCGCCAAAAACGTATTTAAATACCCCACTCAAATATATAAATCTTTTATATCTACTAATAGATTAATTTGAAAAGATAATAGGAGGACATTATGGCAGACAAGCCACACATTAACTTAATAACATTGGGTCACGTAGACCACGGAAAGTCAACATTAGTAGGAAGACTACTTTACGATTCTGGTGCAATACCTGAACAAGAAATGAGAAAGCTAAAAGAAAAGGCAAAAGAATTGAAAAAAGAAACTTTTGAATTCGCATTTATCATGGACAACCTCAAAGAGGAAAGAGAAAGAGGAGTTACAATCGACTTGATGTACAAGGGTTTTGATTCTAACAAATACTTCTTCACACTTATTGATGCTCCGGGCCACAGAGACTTTGTTAAAAACATGATCGTAGGAGCTTCTCAAGCAGATGCTGCTATACTTGTTGTTTCTGCAAAAGATGGTATACAGGAACAAACAAAAGAACACGCATACTTGTCTAAAGTTTTAGGTATCCAACAAATGATTGTTGCAATCAACAAAATGGATGCAGTTGGTTATGACCAAAAAGCATATGAAACAGCAAAAGAAGCAGCAAAGAAATTGCTTTCTTCAATTGGATACAAGGTTGATAAAGTACCATTTGTTCCAGTTTCAGGATATGTTGGAGATAATGTTTTCAAGAAATCAGACAACTTAAAATGGTGGACAGGAAACACACTGATAGGAACATTCGACGATACTTTAACAGCTCCGGCTAAACTAACAAACAAACCGTTTAGAATGGCTATTCAATCTGTTTTAAACATCACAGGTGTGGGAACAGTACCTACTGGAAAAATAGATTCTGGTATTTTGAAACCTCTTGACAAAGTTGTTTTCGAGCCTACTGGCGCTGTGGGTGAAGTCAAATCAATTGAAATGCATCACAAATCTGTACCTCAAGCTGAACCAGGCGACAATGTTGGTATAAACGTCAGAGGTGTAGGAAAAACAGATGTCAAAAAAGGTGATGTTATGGGTTCTGTATCAAGCCCACCAACAGTTGTAAAAGAATTCACAGGACAAATCATTGTTCTACAGCATCCAACAGCAATCACACCAGGATACACACCAGTCTTCCACATGCACACAACACACGTTGCTGGAAAGATAGCTGAGGTTGTCAAGAAAATCGACCCAAAAACAGGCGCTGAAGTCACAGTAGACAAGGATATTTTAAGAACAGGTGACGCAGCAATCATAAAAGTCGTACCAAACACACCTGTTGTTTTGGAGAAGCAGTCTGACTTCCCATCTTTAGCAAAGTTTGCTATCAGAGACATGGGTAAGACAGTCGCTGCTGGAATTTGTCTTGATTACGTGAAGGCCAAATAAGGCTTTCCACCTTTAATTTTTATTTTTATATTTTCTTGTTCTTTTGGTTTTTGAAAATCAGACTTAGGTATCTTTTTATCTTCTTTTGATCAATTATTCAGTATGGTTTGGAAAGATGATGAGCAAGTTTTTCATGGAAGAAGAACAAAGTATGGTGTGTTTATTCTGATTGCTATTGTGTACATATTCTTGATGTATGCTTTTGCTGAAAGTTTAAAAGTTGACCCGTTGCTCCCAGCCCTAATTGTCGTTGCGATGGTTTTCCTGCTTCCTGTATGCGTGTTTTTTATAGACAACTTGTTTTACGAAGACCAAACGTAAATATATATTCTACAACCCAATTACAGTTATGAAAGCTAAACTAGCCTATATATTTTTAATTGCCGTAGTCGTTTTAATCAGTGGATGCACACAAAACCAACCCACAAAAGATTGTGGAGAGGGATCATATGAAGCATCTTCTCAGGCTGATGAGTGTTTTGTTTCTAATCTTGGAGGATGCTCTCCAGCTAAGATGACTATCAAATCAGGTGAAGATGTTTACGGTCTTGAAATCACTGGACCCCAAAATGGTTGCAAGTTAAAATTATCTATTCTAAAAGCATCAAGTGAAGAGCTTTCAGGACTTGAAGGAAAAGATGTTACATGCACCCAAACAAACTTGCAGGAGTTTTCAGATGCTTCTGGTAAGAAGGGTCAGCAAGCTTTAGACTTTGTAAATGATTTGAGACTTGGAATTATTTCATCTTCCATAGGAGATATAAATTCATGTGAGGGCAGCCTCAAGGACTATTTTGATAGTTTATGAAAAAAGTGCTGAGTATTTTGGTAGTTGCAGTTTTGGTTTTGTCAATTGTGCCTGTAGGGTTTGGACAAACGATTGGATATGTTTGTGATGACGACTTTTGTGGAAGAGGAGTGAAAAGCTATGAAGGCGATGTTAAAGGATTTAGGAACTGTGTAAGTTCTTATGCTCCTTATGATGAGGGTCCATGCAGCAAGGTTTGGGAAGAATGTGAGAAAGAAGAGGAACAGAAATCAAAAGAATATAAAAAATGTCTCGATGCAAATCCAAATTCACCTGATCCTTTTGAACTTTTTGATTTCTGCCACAAACAAGCATATGGGGAAGACTGGGAAGGATGTTCCCCAGTTCTGGATAAATGTGCAGAAGCAGTACTTATTCCTAATTGTTTTGAGAAAGCTGAAGAGAACTGCGACGAATTACAAAGACAGATAGACGAAAAGGAAAGAGAAATACTTGACAAAACAAATCACCTTTGGGAAGACTTTGATAGGCTTACTAACCAACTAAATGAGGAAAAGAATACGGATATCAAAAGACTGCATAATTGGCAAACAGAATTGGAAGAAGCAATAGATTATGAAAAGTCCAGATTAGGCAAAGGGCAAGATGATAATAAAATAAATGAAAACTTAAGAGTATTAGAGGATGAATTCAATCATGTATCAAAGGTTCTAAATGAGTTGGGAGGAATAGAAGAATTTAACAGACTTCTAGATCAAAGAGATAGAAAATATGATGAAATACACAATTTAGCAGAGCCTTTGTTTGAAGAGCTAAGGCAACTAAGACAAAAATTAATACAAAAAAAAGCAGACACAAGTTCTCAAAATAGTTGTAAGCCAACTGAAGGGGAAATACAAGTCCCAACTAGTGGGACAAATGTCGACGAATTTACAGTTGAAGTTATTAGAGAAACCAGAAAAATTGGCAATTTAATTATAAGGACATCCCCATTCACGACTGCTATACTTGATCTGAATATTCTTTCACCATCAACATTCACAGCAACTTTTGATAGAGCCAAAATAGAGGTCAGTAAAGGAAATCTAGTTGCTAAAACTGATAAAGAGGCAAAGCCCGCACCAAAAGTCTACCCAATATCAAAAACAGTTGAAGAACTAAACATTAATTTGAACAAAGCAAAATCAATTGAGGATGCGTTTAATGTCATAAACAAGGTAGATGGTTTGAAATCAAACGATATTATAGTAAAAATTAATAATTTTGAAGAAATTAGTTTTAGTGACTTACAAAACTATTTTGAAGCAATTAATGGCCGATTGAGATCAGCAAAAGGAAAAATAGAAGCTGCCTTTAAATCAGGTAAAGCAGAGAACGAGATACGCGACATCATAAACTTTGAAAATAGCTATTTTATTCAAATCTCGGGGCAAAACAATGACCATGTTGAAATAAGAAATACATTTTCCCAACAAACCAGGTTTTTCGATGAAATGATCAATTATTATGATTCTCTAAGGGACCCATCAACCAGAACTCTTGGTGAAGCTCGAGGAAGTTCGTTTACTCAGGGTGCAAGATAAGTAGTCGTTTTAGTAGAAAATTCTAAGAAATCTAAACACCTTGCTGAGAATCCAAAACAATTTGTTCGACTTTTATTGGATGTTCAACTGCTGGCATTCTGATTGCCTTTCTAAAGAATATTAGCCTTTTCTTAGGTCCTGGAACAGATCCTTCAACCAAAACATAGGGACCATTAACAACACCATACTCCAAAAACCCACCTTTAGGTGTTACATTTCCAGATCCAATTTTCAAGATTCTTTTATTGTATTCTGTCCTTGTTTGGAAACCCATTTGACCTGCTTCTGGAATTTTTCCTGGCAAAACCCTGTTTGGTGTATAAGGTCCTAAAGTTCCTGTATGCCTCATTTTCAATTTACTCTTCCTATTTCTGACCTTTATTCCAAATCTTTTTACAGGACCTTGGAAACCTTTGCCTGTGTCTATTGCTTTTACATCAACATATTCGCCTTCTTTTACAACTTCTTCTGGTTTTATTTCCTGCCCTAATTTTTGTTTTGCATATGCAAATTTAGAAGCAACATCACCAGATAAATCAACTTCAAAAAGCTCTGGACGCTTTTTCCCTAAACCAGATTCTTTTGGTTTTGTGTGTACAAGAAGCCTAATTTCAGAAATTTTGTCTAAAGACTTTTCAACCAATTCCAATCTTTTCTTATCATGCTCCTTTGGTAAGAACGTTTTTCTTCGAAGATTTTTATCCAATTTTTCAGAAAGAATGAGAGTCTTTTCTTTCAATCCATATGGTGTTTTTGAAAACGCTTTAAAACCAGCGACAACAAGAGAAGGAGTCTCTAAAACAGTCACTGCCTTTAGGATTTCATGTCCTTGGGAAACGCTTTTTTTGGTTTCAACAAAGCTAACTTGAGTCATTCCAGCTTTGTAACCAGCAAATATCAACGGCCTTGCTTCCTTTTTGTCTGAAGATGCACGCAAAATTGGATAGATTCTTTTGGCTCTCTTTTTCGGCCAAAATCCCCTGCTTCCTGCTCTTGGTTTATGATGCTTAGCCATAACCTTTTTTGAGAAAAAGGTTAATCAAAAAAGGAGGCTAAAATTTGCTTCGCTGTTGCTCGCAAATTTTTACGCCTTCCGCGATTACCTCTCTCATGAATAAGTATTCTATAAATAGCAGGGGAGGGTTTATATATTTGAATTCAGATCCCCTAGTAATTTATTTCTGCCTATTAAATAAGTCAATGAAACTTTCTGTTCTTACTTGGAATATTTGGGACACCCCATACTTTGGCTCTAGAAAAAACAGCCAGAGGTTGGACAGTTTTATTGACTATTTGTATATGAGAGTGCCTGAGATTATTTTTATCCAGGAATCTTTTGATCCAAGCAGAAGGGCTGTCTTTCTTTCAAATTTAGAAACATGTGCTCTCGGTTACAATGTGCCAAAAAATGCTAGCGAAGAGAGGAGGATTCTGGGACTGATCCCATTTTTTGATGCAACAGGCGGACTTATCACACTTTCCAAATATCCAATCACATCTTCTGATTTTCATGCGTTTGAGACGAGTGGAAGAAGCTTTGATGAGAGGTTTTGCGGAAAAGGATATACAAAAACTTTTGTAAATACACCAAACGGAGAGGTTCTTGTTGTAAATACACACCTATCAAATAGGCCGCAGGATGTGGAAATAAGAGTAGCTCAACTAGAACAGTTGCTGCAAGAACTAAGAGATGTTGAGGCTCCTATTTTTCTTGGAGGAGATTTCAATACAACTAGATTCTTAGATGGAACAGGAGAGCAAACAGAAGAATTTGAGATGATTGAAGACGCTGGTTTCGCAGATAGTTTAGTTGGAAGGGAAGAGGATTTTGAAACCTTTTCCCATAGCAATGTGTATAGCCACTATCCTGAACATGGAAGAATTGATTTTGTTTTCTACAAGGAAGGAAAAGAAGTTAGAATAAATCCCCGAAGATCCCAAATGCTTGGAACAGATATACCAATTTCAGACCACTATGGATATTTGGCTGAGTTTGAAGTTGGTAGAGAAAAAGTTTAGTGGAAGCCGTAAAATTTTCTGAGCCACAGCGAAGGAAAATTTAGGCTCCTGTTTTTGCATAAGCTTTTTTCCCAGAAAAAGCTTACACTCTTCGTCCTCTTCTTCCACCCTTGGCCCTCGTTGCGTCGTGTGGTATTGGTGTTGAGTTTTCTATAGAAAGAACTCTTAATCCTGACCTAAGCAAAGCTCTTATTGCTGGCTGAGCACCTTCGCCTGGGATTCTTTTTTTGTTTCCGCCCTGTGCTCTGATTTTAAGATGAACAGCATTTATTCCTTTTGCTACAGCCTCTTCCCCTGCTTTCTTAGCCGCAAGCATTGATGGAAAAGCCTTTCCCTTATCTTTATCCCTGTTTGTCATCATTCCACCAGAGAACCTAGATATTGTTTCAGCTCCACTGATGTCTGTTATGTGGACTATTGTATTATTTGAGGATGAAAAAATATATGCAACCCCAAGTTTCTGTCTTTGTTCTGCCATATTGAGTGAAAAGCCATTATGTTATAATGGCCAGCTACTGAACTACTGATTACCTCCTTCTTTTTCTGCAGGAGCTACTGGTTCTGCTGCAGGCTTTTCTTTAGCATGGAATTTCTTAGTCGAACCTTCAAACATTCTCAGTTCTGCTTCCTCACTAACAGGAAGAAGATATGAAGGGAAGTTAACTGTCCTTCCACCAACTTCTATGTGACCATGAGCAATCATTTGCCTTGCTTGTTTTTGAGTTTTTGCAATGCCTTTTTTGAAAACAAGCGTTTGAAGCCTTCTGTTCAAAATTGTCTGCAAGCTTAAAGATAAAACATCATCAAGTGTGGCATTCTCTTTGACCATACCCAATTGTACAAGCTTGTCTATAAGCTCTTTTTCTTTTTTCTTATCTTTCAGGGCTGTAAGTTCTCTTGCCCTTGTTCTGAACTCCCTCAAAATACTTTTAGCTCTCCATATTTCTCTTTTTCTTCTAAGACCGAACTCTTCTAAGATTTTTTTATCCTCAGCTATAAGATTTGCATTCCAAATCATTCGCGGTCTTCTGGATTTGTTTTTAATATTTCGCATAACCTTTTGT
The DNA here is from genome assembly GCA_964410585.1 of uncultured archaeon. GTDB lineage: Archaea > Aenigmatarchaeota > Aenigmatarchaeia > QMZP01 > JACQNV01 > CAYPFW01. The sequence continues at coordinate 372,090 of CAYPFW010000001.1, forward strand.
CCCAAATCTGCATCTCCAATTATATTGTTGCAGAGATGTCTCGTGTCCTACGCACTCTGCGAGACACGAAGGTTAATCAAAACAGGAGCCTATTTTTTCTTCGTCTGCTGACTCGAAAAAATTGCGGCTTCCACCGACTAACCTCAATTTATTATTTTTTGCCTCCTGCAGGTGCAGCTGCTGGTGCTTCTTTCTTATGTGCGACACCAACTGTCCTTCCTTTTCTACCAGATGATTTTGTCCTCTGTCCTCTAACAGGAAGACCATATGAATGTCTTATTCCCTTGTATGATTTCATTTTCTTCATTTTGTTTATGTCTGTATTTTTTACCAAGTCTAATTGTGAAACAATTAAATGTGATGTTAGTCCTGTTTCTGGATCCCTTCTTCTGTTTGTGATCCATGGTGGCAGATTGTATTTCAGAGGATTTGTGATCATATTTTCCAATTCATTGATTTCTGCTTCAGAAAGATCAGCTAATTTTTTTTCAGCAAATGGACAGACGTGTGTAATTGCATTTGCGAACATAAAACTGACGCCTTTTATTTGTCTTATCCCTTTGCTCAAGCTTAGATTGCCATCCAAATCTGTTTCTAGAAACCTAACTATTTGCTCAGCTCTTTTTTCTTTTGGTTTTCCAGATTCTTTTTCTTTTAGTTTTTTCTCTGCCTTTTGCTGTTCTATTTCCTTTCTTCGTGCTTCCTTTTCAGGATCTTCCTTAACCTTATCTTTACCCATTAACTCACCAAATAGATTGTTTATTAGGAATGATATATTAGGGATTTATATATTTATAAATGATAAGAGCGTGCAGCCCTAAGCAAGCCTTTCAAATATTGGTTTCTGAATTTTATGCGGGAGGTGAGATTTTCAGGTTCATTTTGTATAGTAGTTTCTTTGAACGTGCAGGGCTTTCTTTTCTAAAGAAAGCGGTGCTTTTGAACTCACGAAGTCATTTCTCATCCTTTTCCGGGCGCGCTTTGGTTTATGCACAGAAAAGGGTGCTAAGACACAAGGCCCTCAACCTTGCAGAAAGGGTCCAAAAACAATGACTCTATATTGTTTTTGTTTGGCCACTATCTGACCCCCGCATTTTATTTTGTAGAGTAGTTTTTTGGGTACGGTAGCCTTCTTTTTCTAAAAGAAGGGTAACTTTATATATACATCATCTTATTATATACCAATTATAAATTCTAATTAGAGGCCTGAAAATTATGCATGTATCTGTTTTGAGCAAATCTGACCAAAAAATTGAGTTTGTTTTGTCTGACACAACACCTGCTTTTGCAAACGCTTTAAGGCGGGCAATGATTTCTGAGGTGCCAACTTTGGCTGTAGATTATGTTGATATTTTGGACAACACATCTGTTTTATTCAATGAAGTTTTGGCTCACAGGATTGGCTTGATGCCTCTTGAATTTGAGTCTGGAAAATTAAACAAAGTTGAAGATTGCAAATGTGAAGGAAAAGGATGCGGCTTGTGTCAAGTTGTTTTGGCATTGGAAAAAACAGGCCCTTGCATGGTCTACTCAAAGGATTTTAAATCAGCAAACAAGGATGTCAAACCAGTTGATGGTGATATAGTTATTGCAGAGCTTCTAGAAAACCAGTCTTTGAAATTAGAGGCGACAGCAAGGTTGGGTACAGGAAGAGAGCATGCAAAATGGCAAGCTGCAGTTGTCGGCTATCAATATTATCCTGATGTTGAAGTGTCAAACCAAGCAAAGGCAAAGAAATTTGCATCTGACAATAAACTTGAATTTTTAAACAGCAAATTGGAAGTTGAAGACGCCAGGACAATTGATGTAATTGGCACAAAAGATCCAGAGGGAAGCTTTGAAATAAAAGGCAACCCAAAGAAATTTGTTTTCACTGTTGAAACTATTTCTGGCCTTGGTGTGAGCGATATTGTTTTACAGGCACTGAATGTTTTGGAAGAAAAAGCAACTGAATTCAGAAAACAACTCAAAGCACTGAAGGCTGAAGCTGCTTGATGCACTGATTTCTAAGAAATATTAATTTGATTGGAACATCTATATTTCTTTTTTCAAAAAAGTATAATACCCAAAGATTTACAAATTATAATCTAATGTCTCGTCGCCACAGCAACAGATATCCAAAACAAGCCAGCAATCAAAAACGATGCGAGTGCAATCACCAAAGCAAAAATATAAGAAAATTGTGATACGCCTGTTGTTAATTCTAAATTATTCAAAATCCATGATCCAAAAAGTATGAATACCCCACCCAATACCCAGAATAAAATAAGCTTTGGTGCATTCATGTTAATAATTGTGTAGCTATGCTATAAATGCCTTTCTGCAGAATTAACTAGCACCAGCTTGCAAAACTTCAACCTTACGAATTTTTACCTTTTTATTAACACACATTGTCAATATATTTATGACTTATGATATTATAGTTTCGCCTACAGCTGAAGAGGATTTGAAAAAATTTGATGGCGAGATGCAAAGACGTTTTTACAATAAAATAGAAAAGCTCAAGGATTATCCAAAAATTTACGGAAAACCGCTACGAAAACCGCTTCAAGGCAAATGGGAGCTTCGGTTTGAGAAGAGATGGAGAATTGTGTATGAAACGTACGATAATGAAAAACTTGTAAAAATAGTGGCCATTTGGCACAAAGATGAGTTCTAAAAACCAAGCTCTTTCTTAAGGTCTTCAAGCTTTTTTCCCTTCCCAGCTTTGAGCTCTGCTTCGCCTTTTGCTATTTTTTGCATAGCTTCGGGACTGGACAAAGTTTCGATTGTGGCCTTCATACTCTCATACTCATCTAAGGATAGAGTAATCCACTCTGTTTCGTGCTTGCTATGAGCTAATTTTTGCATATTATCACAAACATAATTTGTATTAAGGTTATATATTCTTTTGGAACGAAACAATTAGCGACGTTAAAACTAAGTTCTCAAAATCAGCTAGCACCAGCTTGCAAGACTTCAACTTTGTGGATCTCTGTGAACCGGACTGGATAAATAGATGAAATGTCTTTCCTTATTTTTTTCTGATAAGTGTTTGATAAAACACTCTTAATAAATTCTTCTAAACTTGTTTCTTCAACTGATTTACTCAAGAGACTTGCTATTTCCTTCCTTATTTTTGCTCGAACACTCGACTCAACTTTCCTATTCAAAATAGTTGTAGAGGAAACTTGCAAAACCCAGTTATCTTTTGTTTTAACTTCATCAAAAGATTCAACCTTTTCCAAACCAGCCCTTACATTCCTTGATATATATTCCTTCAAGGTTTCTAGAGAATGGAAACTTGTTGATGCCCTTTTGTCTTTTACGTCATCTACTGTGAAAAATAATTTCATGTAATTTTTTGATTTGTCTCCTGTCAAATCAGAAGCCAAAGCTGGGACAACTCTTCCAATTAAACTTTTTGGATCTGTTGCAGGCGATTCTGCCAAGAAATTTTCACCGAAAAATTTAGGAGCCAAAATACTGTACCAGTCCTTGCCCTTCCATTTTTTTATTAATTGTGCTTTTTCTTCTGTCGTGTTCTGAGCTTTCTTCTCTACTGGTTTCTTCTCCTCTTGAGCTTGTTCCTTTGCCATTTGCATTTACCTCGGATGGTTTATTTAGATCTTCTTTATTTAAATCTTTGCTAAGACCAACTGCTATGTTGTTTTGGTCTGGCTCAACTGGTTTTGGGGCCCCTAAATCAGAAGGTTTGAGCCCTTTGAGCTTGAGTTGATCGATAAGTAATTGCTCTGCACACTTTATAAATTCTTTTTCAGAGCCTTTTGGAATTGTCCCTCCGGATGCAGCTGAATGGCCACCGCCCTCGCCACCCAAATATTTACAGGCATCATACAAGACTTCTTTTAAATTTATGCCTTTTTTAATTAGAAAATCACTTGACCGCGCTGAAATTTTCACACCCCTCTCAGAATTTGAAAATCCAAACAAAACCCTTTTTTCATCCCATGTTTTGTGCAGGATCGAAATCACATTTGAGATAAGATGTTCTGATATTTTGTCTTCTGAAACTATATAATCGCCTATTTCACCTTTCAATACAGAATCCTTGTTTGAATAAACCCATTTGAGGCCTTCACCTATTTTCCTCCTATATTTGTCTAGGATAGAATGTATTTCAGAAAAAGCAGATGGATCATTCAAACACAAACCAATTCCTATAGGCGCTTTTCCTAATTTTCCGCAAGCATTTATCATTGTCGCAAACTCATTTGCGTTGTTGAATTCTGGGGGCTTTGTTGTCAACTCATATATTTCACCAAATATCCAATCTGGGTTCTGGTGATTTGAATGTATGCGCTGTATGATGATTGCAGATGCTAATTTTTTTTCTTCGTCAAAAGTCAAGTCAGAAAGTGTCCTCCAACCTTCTCCCATTTTTGGGTCTATGCATATTTCCTGCAAAAACTGTATTGCCTGCGACTCTGATCCCGTCACTTCAGGGATATAAGGATCAATAGACAGCTCAAGCGCCTTGTGTATTGGCCTGCTATTCCTTCCCCAAATTCTCAGGCCCTTTGAGACTTTGATTTTTTTTGCAGCTTTTGCATCTTTTAGGATTTCAGAGTTTATTCCATAAACACCCCAATGAGGACCTATTGAACCAACTTGGGAATCACCAATTGCTCCAATTATTGCAATTTCAGATAAGTCTTTGTTTTCAGGACTGATTGCCCGAGCAACAAGATATGCAACACCTGAAGAAGATATGTCGCCTTCCACACCAAATTCAATTGGATTGACAAAAACAATTCTAGGGCCAACATCGCCTTGTTTTAAGTGGTGATCAATTATTATCACATCCTTGTCTAGCAGATATTGGTTTATCTCTTTTAGCTTTCCAGAACCAAAATCAACAAATATTATTAGGTTCTCTTTGCAATTGGCTAGCTGCGCAACTTGCTCTGCGTTTATTTGTTTTGTGTTTGTCAAATGGAAGCTTTTCCCTTCTCTCAAAAGAGCCTTCACCAAAATAGCAGATGCTGTGATACCATCACAATCATAGTCTGCCAAAATCCTTATCGTGCCTTCATGCTTTTTAATTATTTCAGCTGCTTGCTTTGCTCTTCTAACAAGGCTTTCAATTTTTTCTAACATACTCCCCCTTTTTTCCCGAAAGAATCTGCATCTCCAACACCATTGGTGCAGAGATGTCAGCATCTCACGGAGTGTGTTGGATGCTGAGATGTCTCAGTGTCCTATGATATTGCTGAGACACTGATCTCGTGCTCGCCTTCACAGTCGAGACACGAAGTGGTAAGATATCCCAAAGAAAGGGATATACATTCCAATAAACACCTTTCAAATAAAATAAGATGTGATAGTTATTTCTTCGATTTATTAATTTGGAAAGGCAACTAATTCAATGATTGAGTATATTTTGTTTGTTGTTGGGTTTGTTTTTTTAGTCAAGGGTGCGAGTTTTTTGGTTGATGGTTCATCATCAATTGCAAAGAAATTAGGCATAGCCCCCATTGTCATAGGCCTCACTCTTGTTGCTTTTGGAACATCTTTCCCTGAGCTAGCAGTAAACATTTTTTCAGTTTCAACTAGCGATGAAATCCCAATAGGAAACATTGTTGGAAGCAACATAACAAACATACTTTTGATTTTGGGTTTGGCCGCATTAGTATATCCTATTTCAATACCCAAAAACACTATATGGAAAGAGATCCCATTTAGCCTAATTGCTGCAATCATTTTGGTTATAATTGCAAACGATTTTATTTTGAGTGGACTACCCCCTATTCTAAGCAGGGGAGATGGCTTGCTTTTACTTGTTTTCTTTTTGATTTTCCTCTATTATATTTCCATCCTAGTCAGAACACGTCATCTAGATAATGTTACTAAGTTTATCAGGGGGTCTGTTAGTTTAGAAAAGCAAGTCCAAATAAAAACATATCCAAATTATTCGTCCTTCTTGATGATTTTGATTGGGTTGATTGGTTTAGTTATTGGTGGAAAATGGGTTGTTGATGGTGCTATTTTTATTGCAAACCAGTTCAGCGTAAGCCAGGCCCTAATATCGCTTTTGATTGTTGCTATTGGAACATCCCTTCCAGAACTTGCAACATCAATTGTAGCGATGAGAAAAAGAAGATCTGAAATAGCAATAGGAAATATAATAGGCTCAAATATTTTCAACATCTTTTTTATTTTAGGTATCAGCTCAACAATAAGACCAATAAATTTCCCACAAATTTTAAATTTTGATATAGTAATGGTTGTTGCATCAACGCTTTTACTCTTTGGGTTTATGTTTATAGGAAAGAAAAACACCCTGAATAGGTGGCAAGGACTAGCCTTCCTGCTTTTTTATGTGGCATATATTCTATTTATTTTCTACAGGGGTTGAATTGGCTCCATTTTCTAGGTCTATATTTTTGACCTGTTTTTTGCGATGAACTTTATGGCTTCCTTGCTTGCTATGCTTCCTAAAAACAAACCCCATTATAGTTGTGTAAAGTGTAGTCCCAAGGATGACTATAAAGCCAATGCTCAATATTTCGTTTCCATATGGAAGACCCATACTTAGCGGTAGTTGAGACATAACAGCTGCTGCTAAACCTCTGGGACCCATCGCCCTTATTATATTTTTTTCATTGCCCCTGAGAACCATTTTATATGTAGCTATTTCAGTTGAAAGTAATCTAGCCAATATTATGATTCCAAGTATTGCTATTCCGTATACAATAAACTGTAGGCTACTCACAGCAGCTATCAAACCCAAATATACAAAAAAGAAAGATCTTATGAAGAAAGAGATTTCAAATTGAGTTGCCCTGACTCCCTCATATTCATCCCTACTTTTTTCCCTGACTTTCAGCATTTTATAAAATGTTCTTTTATTTCCTAATACTAAACCAAACAACAGAGCAGCTATTGCTCCGCTACCTCCAGATGACTCTACAATAACATAAATAACAAAAAGGGCTGCCAAAGTCAGCATATATTCTAAGTGTTTTTCTTTTAGCCTATCACCGATTAGAAGCCAAATCACACCGCCAATAAGGCCTACCATTCCACCAATAGAAAACGCGCTTACTATTCCGGCTATCGGACTTATTGCACTTATTTCAGTTCCGCCTGCCATCAAACCAATCAATACAATTGGTACAACTATTGTTATCGGATCATTGAGTATAGATTCTAAGGTTAAAACAGTTTTCACATCTTCCCTAATCCCTTTGATTCTCCCTACAATTGAGGCCACAGAAGCAGAACTTGTTCCGCTAATGATGAATCCAACCAAAAGACTTTGAAGTATACCAAAATTCAAAAAATAAAATACAAATAAAGCAACAGCAACGGCAGAAACTATTACACAAACAATTGAAAGCAGCAGGCTTCTTGAAAAGTTTCTGACAACTTGATAAAAATCCATGTTCAGGCCTGCATCAAACAGGATTAGTATAAGCGCAAGCGCAGAAAGAAGAGGTAGAACTGCGATGAAAACTGCCCTATCTATCCAACCAAGAACAGGACCCAAAATCAAACCAAGCAACAGGAGCCATATAACATCTGACACACCTGTTCTTTTGAAAATCAAAGATCCAATATAACCGATGACTATTGTTATCGCAAACAAACCAAGAAAACTTAATGCCTCTAGTGCCATACAATCTATTGTATTGAGTAAATAAAAATCAGATTCGGTAGAATTTTATAACTACTATAAAGAGGTGAAATATAATCTTTATAAAGGAAAGTCTCCAAATATCAATATGCCAAAAAAATCTGCTAGGAAGGTTGTCAAAAAAGAATTAGAACATGTCCCCGAGTTTTCAATTAAACCAAGGAATGTTTTCATCGCTGGCGCCATTATTTTGCTTGTAGTTCTTACTTTTGCGCTTTCCCAGACCAAAACAAGCCAAACAGCTTTTGCTATTGCCAAAATGCCTGAAAAACCACAATCAACACAAGATGGGACTATAAGAAATTTACAGGAAGTAAGAACAGAATTTGGCTCAGTTTGCAAATACGAGCTTTTCAAAAACGGGGAATGGACACAAAACCACTTTTCTAGCTTATTGTGCTTAGAGCTGACTAATAAGGTTTTACAATAGATCCTGCTTTTATATATTTACTTATACAAATTTATAGATGGGATGTAAAAGCGTCTTCATATTTGTTTCTAGTTTAATTTTAATTAGCCTAATTGTTTCTGTACAAGCACGCGATACCCCTTATACAGAAGACGGACTTACTGTGCTGAAGGTAGAAGAGTTTACTTTGGCTTTGGGCGGATCAGATGGCTGTAAAAAAGACTATGACAACAATGGGACAACACCTCTTTCGCAGCAAATTTGGACGCCTAGTTTTATTTCGTCAAATGTGTATGGAATTATAAAAGATTCGTGTGGAACATATTCTACTGAGCTATCTTCTGAAGCTGTCATAAAAGAAGCTGTATGCGAAGAAGGCTCACGTTCCAAGCTCCTTTGGATAAGACTTCCCAAAGGAACAAGCTGTGAAACAAACCAAAATTCAGCTGTTGGTACAACAGGTTCTGGATATTTAACAGGTGATGTATGTACTGACCCTGATTTAGGAAAGGGGGACGAATTCATACAACAAACATATGTAACCTCTAGATATGGATCAAGACTCGATAAGTGTTATAGTATTACTGATTCACCGGAGCCAGGTTCCCAAGCAACCTCTAGGATAAGATATGATCTCAAAGTCACAGCAGGAAGGACATTCAAAATCCCATTTTTACAGGAGCAAGTTTGCAGTAGCTTAGGATATGCAACAGCTGATTGCGATCAAGAGTTTGGAAAGAAAATAAATGATACACATTATGAAGTTTGGGGATGCGGAAAACCAGGAAAAGACCCAACAAGATGGGGGGAATGGGAAAACACAGGACGGTGTGAATATTGGGGAGATTTTGAAAAGAGAACATCTACAAGCACGGGACCAACAACAGAACCTGAAACAAAGCCTGATGGCGATAAAACACCAGACGGTGAAACGACAGGACCAACTGGAACAATTGAACAGTGTTCAGATACAGATAGGGATGCAACAAAGAATCCAAATAACCCAGATAAGATTCCCACAATTGGTGGTACAACTGTTTCTGGAGGACAGAGGACTTTAGATAGTTGTGAAATTTATTATGATGATAATAGAAAAGAATTTGTCCATTCTTTGAACGAGGCTTTCTGCGACAAAAAAGGAGTTAACACAGAAAGAGTCTACTGCAATGCTGTTTATGCTAACAATAGAGATTATAGAAAAAATTATGCAGGTGAAGGGACAATTGGAAACAGCCTTTTCCCAGAACTAACAACAGGCTCTCAGTGCTATTGTCCTGGTGGATATGAAAAAACTTTGGTTCCATATGAACATTGGAAGTGTAAAGGATCGTCTCCAGGATATTGTGTTCCCCCAGAATTTGATATTGGATTTAGACCAGAAGGAGAGGTTACAGGACCGACATCAGGCCCAGCAACTTTAGGAAGAAATGAAGGTGTTATTTGTGAAGATCTTCCTGATGCAGGCGACATACCCTCTATAAAATCAACTGCTACAATCAAGGGTGAGAAAAGTGGAGCTATTGTTAAAGAAGAGCCAGATAGATGCGTATCAATTAAAGGTAGAACAGTCAAATGGTACAATCCGCTGTCTTGGCTAAACAACTATTTGTTTGTTAAAGGCGATTTCTTGAGAGAAAGTGTTTGCGATGGAAATGCAAAAACCAAATTCAGTTATTATAGATGCAGCGATGAGCCGGGAAAGGGATGCTTAAATGAAGGATCTTGTACAAACGCAGTTCCTTTAGAAAAGGAAGCTCCTTCATTGGATATGTTTGGAAAATTAAATGCTCTAAAAAAAGCAGTGGATGACGCAATAAACGGCTTTTTTGGCGGAACAACAGAATTATCGGGGCCGGAAATACCAACAACTGAGAGACTACCAACTGAGAATGAGACATGCATAAACTATGATAAAGACAGGATAGAGGTACTGACAAGAAGCGGAGCAGCTGAGTACCAAAATGGAAAGATTTTGAGACTACCTGATACATGCATGCCTGGCACCCAAATAGATCCAACAAAACTGAATTCATATTCAACTATCCTACAAGAGCAGTTATGTGAAAATGGGAAAATTGTCACAAAACAAGTTAACTGCGCAAGACAGCTTGGTGGAGTTTGTTCAGAAGGCTTAGAAGGACAAGGAGCTGCTTGTGTAAAACTAGATAAAAAAGAATACGAAAGCCCAGTAGATGCACGCGTTGTAAAGCAGCATTGCACAGACAATGATGCTGATAATGAATATACTGCATCTTATGTTGTTGATGAATTCAATATCTTACCTGATAAATGCTTAGATTCTTCACATCTACAAGAAGCAATTTGTCCAGAAAACATAGATACAAAAAAACTAATCAATTTAGACAATATTGAAGACAGATCAGGAAAATATAGGACACTTGAGTGTGATTGTGTAACTGATCTAAATGGGCTTGGAAGATGCGATGGAAACTACAAACCATCGGGTGAAAAAGTTGTTGTACATCCAAAATCAAAACCTGAAGCAAACACAAAAATAGTTTGCGAAGACAAACCAGACGGAGGTAATAGACCCTTGTTTGGATCAACTGTAACAAGGGAAGTAACAGCAAATGGAAGGATTGTTGTCAGACACTCGTTTAGAGATAAGGGTGTTGTGCTTACAGGATCTGGGTTTTTAGGGTTTGGAAAATCAAATTCAACTTATTTGAAAGAAGGCGTTTGCGAGCAAAACAATGGAGCAAGCATTGGATTCAGATACTACAAATGCTCGGATGGGTTTGTGTCAGATACAACAGGAAATGGGGATATTTGTAAGGGGTCAGCAGAACCAGTAGACGACGCAGAAACTATCGAGAAGATAAATGCTGTGGCTGGTGGATTAAAAGTATCTAGACCAGCAACTCAACCAACCACGCCAACAGAATTTGTGACAATGCTTATTGGAAATTCTCAACTGGCAAACACAATTGAAGAAGGCAATCTAGACGAAGCTTTGACAGATGAAGAAAGGCAAGCACTGCTAACAGAATCACATGGTCTGTTCACACGACTTTTGGTTCAAATTTTCGCCCAACCAGCTGGTTTGCTTTTGAACCAAGCTGCACAATTGGGTGAAGCTGCAAAAAGAAAAAGATGTGAGATACAAGATCCTGTGAGAATTGAATTCAAATCACATAGAGATGCGAAACTTTTCTCATTTGATTCAGGAGTTAACACTCCAATGCCACCAAAAGCTGAACTAAAAGTATTCTATGGGGGAGGAGAGTCTGACTACTGTTTGTTTTATGATGGTAATGGGGAAAATTATGACAATAAATTAGATGGGACAAGTGGAAAAGGTCTTTCACTTACAAAAACAGCTGAACAAGAATATGGGGAATATGCCAGACAAACAAGGGATGATTTCATACGTGAACAGGTAAGAAAATTTAAAGAGCTTGTGAATGAAGAAGTGACTAACAACCCTGATAGCCTTCGTATAGATGAGGACGAAAGACTTGTGTACCAACCCACAGAGAGTGGTGGTTTAGATCTAGTATCAACGGGGGAAACTAGTACCTCTGTTAGAATTAACACCTATTCTGGAAGGGTCAAAAAGAATATTGGAGAAATTAATGGCTTTTCCTATATAGCTGTAGACGAACAAAGCGATGGTATAACAGATACTTTTGTTTATAACTTAATGATTGTAGATAATCAGTGGGGGGGAGCATCAGGTAAAAATCTTATTTTAATTTCAGCAGATTCCTCACCATGGATTAAAGACCTAATTCAGGATTTAGTTAAATTCGCTAAAGAAAGAGCTGGCTAAAATTCAATCAATTTTAAATACTTTTCGCTTTTTTTTGTTTAGAATATAAAAGTTACTACTAATTAATGGCTATGGTTAAGACGAGATATTTAGCGCTAGCAATCCCACTTGTTTTTGTTAGCGGGGAAGCTGTTGCAGATCCACAACTTAAACATATTAGGGACAATAGATATGAGACAACAATTAGAGAGTTGATGGAAAACCCCGATTGGTTTGACAAGGCCTATGTGTTTGTGTTTAATGGGGTGAAAAGCGGTGAACTGTCACCAACAGTTAGATATGAAGTTATTGTCAGGCAAGCTTTGGATCCTGAGAAATTTGTTGAAGAAAAGGTTTCTTTTAAGCTTTTTTCTGATAGACCAGACCCTAGAATAGATAGTTTTAACCAAAGAATAAGGATGAATAGGCGAGGTGCTATAGGCTATCTGGAGGCGAATAGAGAATTGCTAGATTCTATATCACTAGAGGCAGTTGATACTCTTAAAAGAAGGTTAGCAGAATATAATGGGATGGAAAGGGATCCAAATACGCCAATTAGCTTTGTCCCTCTTCAAATATTTGACCCAAATCAGCCTGGACAAAGGTCGCCAGAACTTGCAAGATATATTGAATCAGAATTAATGGGAAAATCTTCCATATCACACTTTTTTGGACCAGAAGAAGAACAGGAAGCAAGTAGGTTTTTGGATGAGGAAGCAATTAGAATGGGATTCAGACCAATAGAGGACATGACACCAAGACAGGCAATTGATTTTATGTATGCTGTTTTTAATCCAGGAGTTAGGGGACACAGAAAAGATGCAACATACGAGCCAATAGGGTTTGGCCAGTTTTTAGTTGAAGGCGGCAATTGCACAGACTCTGGATGGATTTCTACAAGAGCTTGGAATTTGATGAGGAGCAGAAACCCGTCAATAGAAGACGTATATTGGCTTCCTACAACCTCATATACTATTTCTGGCAACATGTCAACAGGGCATATGATAAACACCTTAGTTAGCAAAACTGGCCAAGTGACTTTTGTTGACCTAACCCGAGGATCAGGTGGGGTAGATACAAGAACACTTGTTATTAAATAGGCCGAAACCTTCCCAAAAAGCAAACCTTTATATATCCATTTATTTAACTACTTATTGGTGACATATGGTTTATAGAGGAAAGTTTAACAGAGAAGCATTTGAGGAGGCATTTTCAAAGGTTGTTGAGCAGGCTTTAGAAGCAGTTGGAAAGGGACCACTTGACTTAAGGACACCAAGTGAAAGAAAGGCAGAATATGTTGGTCAGCCGATTGTAGTTGATTTAAGAGGCTTAGAAAATAGGTATTCTCAGAGGAAAGTATAGATACTTTTATATAATTCTGTAAATAATATCACTATTTTTGATCATTATGGCAAAGATAATACCAATAGGCAGTCAGGGCTATATCAAAATGGATAAAATAGGAAGCGGTGGAATGTGTGATGTTTATTTAGCCAAACCTATAAGAGGACAAGGGCAAGTTGTTATCAGGGAATTAAGGGAAACAAGATACGACGACGAAAATAGGCAAAACAGAAAGCTTTTTCAAAATGGTGTCAATGCACATCTTCTTTTAGCAGAAACAGGAAGCAGATTTTTTCCAAGGTTTCTAGGATATTCTGGAACAACTTCTGCAATAGAACACATAGACGGCAGGCCGCTTTCAGAATATGGACCACAGGAGGAGAGAATCGTTTTAGCCTTAGCATATGAAATGGCTAGATGTTTTGAGCAGTTCCATGGTGTCAAAGTTGGGAGGAAAAGGCCACCTGTTCATAGAGACCCAAAACCAGATAATTTTCTTATAACAGAAGGTGAAAGGGAGCCGATTGTATTGCTTGATTTTGATTTTGCTTGCATAAACAGAACAAGGGATCCTGTAACAGGCCTATGGACAAGATATTCATCTCCAGAACAAGTAGAAGGAAGACCTGTTTCTCCTAGATCAGATTTATTTTCACTAGGATCAACTCTATACACTCTTTTAACAGGAGAAAAGCCCCCTCATCATATTTACCAAGACAATGCATTTGATGTAGGAACTGATAGATCGGGAAATAGAGCATCAATGATTCCACAAAAGGGGGATATCAACCCAAGGACACAAATAGGCCAGGTTATTTTGAATTGTTGGAGAATGAATGGGGAACCATACGATACAGCGACACAAATGAAAACAGACTTACAGGAAAGAATGAAGAGAAAAAGGATACCAAAAGATACAAGAAAAGTTTTGGCTTTGATGGATAGATAGCTTAGTGGAAGCCGTAAAAATTTTGCGAATCGGAGTGAGCAAAATTCTAGGCTCCGATTTTGGCATAAGCCTTTTATTGAAAAAAGGCTTACATAAACGACTGTGCATCTTCCTTATTTTGTTTCACTATCTTACCATATTCTTTCGCAGCTTCTTCTAAAGACTGGCCTTTAGTACCTTCCTTTGATTGTCTTTTTCTCACATCAACAAAAACAGGGAAGCTCACAGCCTCGCCAACTATCAAACCGGTTCCAACAGGTAGGGAAGATATTTGTTTAACTACATCATAAGTTATTCCTTCAGATGATTCCTGTATATGTTTTAAGTCGTATGGATTTGTGACTCTAAAAATAAAATTTGTATTGCACTGGGATAAAGCAGTTGTTGAAAGTTGAACAGGCCTCTGAGAAACCAAGCAAAGGCAAGCATTAAATTTTCTACCCTCCCTTGCAATTGTTTCTATTATTCCTTTGCTTATAGATCCATCCTTGCTTGATTTTTCTGGAGCAAATTGATGAGCCTCTTCTATCACAAGTAGGAAAGGTGGGATAACTTCGCGCCTTCTAGAATCAAAAAGCTTGCTAGCTAAATAGGAAACAATAATTTGTTTTTTGCTCAAAGAAACTATTTGTGATAAGTCTATTATTGCAAGCTTACCTTGTTCTGTTATTTCCTTTACTGAAGGATAATCTGAAACACCAAATATGCCTGTTGACTGAAGGTTGTATAGGAGCGAAACTAATACATCTTTTGTTGATGCTTTTATTTTTTCATCTTGCTCTAAGCTTGTTATTAATTCTTGGATTCCATAATTTTTAGGCATTTCCCTAACCACTCTAGCAAGTTCCCTTGTCTGTGCATGAGAAACCAATCCAGGGACAAATTTAGAAAGCTGATAGGGAGATAAGTTGGGCACACCAATTCTTATGTCATTTGATTGGAAGATTTTGACTTTATTTGAGAGCTCAGAATTTCTAATAAGTGAAGAATACTCTCCATGTGGATCTATTACAACAACAGAAAGCTGACCATGTTCTGATTTTCTGTTCAAAAGCTCTTCAAGCATCACAGCTATGCTATAGCTTTTTCCTGAGCCCGAAATAGCCAAGATAGCCAAATGTTTTTGGAAAAGTTTTGTCATGTTTAATTTCACATCAACATCATGGTATTTTAATTTTCCTAGATGTATTCCATTTTGATCAAAACCAAAAAACTTTGCAAGTATTTCTAAATCCGGTTCGTATACATGATTTCCAGGAGACACAGGAAATGTAGATTCTTTAAATTTTCCAGAATTGAAAACGCCTAAGGGTTTTGCTTCTGCTACTAAATATTCGTGTTCCCAAACAGGATAATGCCAATCCATTTGGCCTCCTGTATTTTGAACATCAGAAACAGATTCTGGTCTGTTGAAATACTTGTTTGTTCTTAGAATATCCGAAACCCTTCCTATCAGCTTGCCTTCATGTGTATCCAATTGAACAAACTGACCCCTGTGTATGACAACATCTTTGTTCAAAACAAAAGAAAACTTCCTTGTTGAAGGGGATTCGAAGGTTGAAATTATTGTACCGTAAGTTTGTGGCATAAGTTATATTACATCCAAATTTTAAATACACTTATGGATTTGAAATTCCTTCAAAATGAACCAGCACTGTTTTTTGGGAAAACATTAGTTATTGCAGACATACATTTGGGTTTGGAGTATGACCTTTACAAATCCGGCATAAGGGTACCTTCCCAAACAGAAAAAATGAAAAACAAAATTGACCAACTGATTAAAAAAACAAAAGCTGAAAGGATTGTTTTCCTTGGGGATATAAAACACCAAGTTCCTGGAGTAAGTTGGCAAGAATTAAAAGAGGTTCCAGATTTTTTCTCCCATTTTTCCAAAAAAATAGAGACCCATATTGTTTTGGGAAATCACGATTCTGAAATTCCTGCTTTAGTTGAAGGTATCAAAATACACAACACGCATGGTTTTAGGATAGATAACGCATACATCATGCATGGACATGCCTGGCCAAATAAAGAATTTTTAAAATGCAAATACTTAATCACTTCCCACACACACCCCTTGATAGAAATAAAAGATAAGATAGGACATAAATTTGTTGAAAGGGTTTGGGTAAAAGCTGATTTTGATCCTGGGGCAATTCAAGAGAAATATAATAGTACTTTTTTAGGCAAAAATAAAACTCTATCAAAAAGAGGCCAAAAACCAAAACTAAAAACCAGCAAACTTCCAAAAATAATTTTGATGCCGGCGTTCAATGATTTGTCAGGAGGAGCTGCTCTTAATACCGAAACACAAAGAAGACAAAGAAAAAATGAACAAACCTTCTTGGGTCCTATCACTTCTTTAATAGACAAGAAAAAAACAGAAATCTACCTTTTGGATGGAACATACTTAGGGCAACTAGAATCACTTAAGCAAGTCTGATTTTGTGATTATCCCTTCAACTTTGTTTTTCTTCAGAACAAGAAGCGCCTGGTTGTGCTGCAAAAGCGCTACAACAGAGTTTATTGGTGTGTCTTCGTTTATTGTTGGAAGAGGATTCTCCATAACATCACCAACATTTTCTTTTTCTAGAAGTTCTATATCCTCGCCTTCTGCTATTTTATCAAGTATCGTTTTTTCAGATATACTCCCAACAACATTTTCAGATTCAAAAACAGGAAGCTGGGAAATATTATTTTTTTTAATCAGCTTTATCGCATTTTTTACTATATCGCTTGATTCGATTTTTATTATTTTTGTTGACATCAGATCTTTTGCCTTTTTTGAATTTTTATTTTCCAATTTATCCAGAACAAAAAATATTTTTTTGGCGTTTGTGTATGTTGGTTCTAGTTTTCCGACCTCGAGCTTTGCTATTAGCGATTGAGAAACTCCTGACTCTTTGGCCAACTGTATTTGGGTCAGACCCAAAACTTTCCTTCTTCTTTTTATTTCGTCTAAATTTGGCAACATAGATTGTATTGGAATTTGGGATATTTAAGCTTTTATTCTTTTAGGAATATTTTTGGCAGAAAATATTATTATCCTTTGGCTACATATTCAGTATATGCTAGAAAAAGATAAGGGATTTTATTCAACAAGAAGAGACCATGAATATGGTAAGCCTCTGATAAACAAGCCAACAATTGGCAATAGAACAGTAACAATAGAGGAGTATCGGGATTTTATTTCTCGTGATAGACTAAAATAAGTCTTTTTATTAGCCCTTTACAAATATATTAAATGGTTTATTCTAAAAAAATTCAGGACGAATTAGACAAAAAGAAAATAAAAATAGGTGAAGAAGTTGAAATAGAAATTAAAACATCTGACAAATCAGGTTCGGTATCTGGAAAAAAGTATACGGGCTTGTTGATGCCAAGACCAGATATAGGCAACCACTCTACAATTGTTCTAAAATTAGAAAATGGATACAATGTAGGAATTGACTGCTCAAAAGATTTTTCTTTGAAAAAAATTGAGCACAAACACAAAGAATTGAAAGAGGAAAAGGACATTGAGCTGGGGAAAATAAAAGAAAAACCAAAAACTAATTTCGATTCAAAAAAACCAACAATTTCTATCCTCGGTTGTGGCGGAACAATAGCTAGCCGAGTTGAATATAAAACAGGCGCTGTGTTTCCTGCTTTTGACCAAAGTGATATACTGAAAATATTTCCTAGTTTAGAAAACTTTTCGAATATAAAACCGAGAAAACTATTTGACTTACTTTCAGAGGACATGCATCCGGCTCATTGGGAAATAATTGCAAAAGAAGCAGCAGAGGAAATAAAATCTGGGTCTTCTGGTGTTGTTTTGATGCACGGCACAGACACAATGCACTACACGTCTGCCGCATTGAGTTTTATGATTCAAAACCTTCCTGTCCCAATTGTTTTAGTTGGAGCACAAAGAAGCTCTGATAGAGGTAGCTCTGACAATCTTCAAAATTTACTTTGCGCTGCTAGGATAGGACTTTCAGATATTGCAGAAGTTTCTGTTTGCATGCATGCAACAAGTTCAGATGATTATTGTTTTGCCCATAGAGGAACAAGGATTAGGAAGATGCACACTTCAAGAAGGGATGCTTTCAGAAGCATCAACACACTACCACTTGCAAAGGTGTGGCAAGATGGAAAAATTGAGTATTTGAGAAAAGATTATAATACAAGAGAAAAAAGAAACCTGAAACTGGATACAAAAATGAATCCAAATGTTTGTCTAATACAATCTCATCCAGCAATAAAATCTGAATTCATACAATCACTATCTAAGTTTTATGACGGTGTTGTTATATCAGCAACTGGATTGGGTCACTTGCCATCTAATGCTTTTGGGGACAGGCTAGCAAAGAACGTAATACCCAGTGTCAAATCGCTTATTGATTCTGGGGTTCCTGTTGTTATAGCCCCACAAACAATTTATGGTCGAATTGAAATGAATGTTTATACAGCAGGACGACTACTTGAAGAAGCAGGTGCAATTGGAAATAATTGTGATTGGACACCAGAAACAGCTTTAGTAAAATTAATGTGGGTCCTCGGCCACACGAAAAATTTAGATGAGGTAAAAAAGTTAATGCTGACAAATATTACTGGGGAAATAAGTGAGAGGAGCTTACCAGAGACCTTCCTCTACTGATTTAAATGAGATCCTCGAAATAATAGTATGAGATTACATTATTTTTTGATGATTGCTTTTGCTTCGTTAGCTCTTTCTGTCGGTGTATCTGCACAAGAATGGGAATTTCTTGATTCTGGTGTTACAAACGATTTGAATGGAATTTCTTGTCTAAATGAACTGACTTGCTATGCCGTTGGAGGTGCACCTTTCACTGGTGGACAAGGAATAATAATCAAAACAACAAACAGTGGAGACACTTGGAAAAGGGAGACAATACCAACAACAGAGCCATTGCGTGCGATTAAGTGCGTGGGTGAAACGTGCTATGCAGCAGGCGATGGAATTATACTCAGAAAAACAGCAACAACTTCATGGATTCTTGTCGACAGAAGTGATCAAACACTTTGGGACATTGATGCTACACAAACACATTCTGTTGCTGTAGGAAATCTTGGGACACGTTTAAGGGCTACAAACGGTGTGGATTGGGCCGGATATTTGCCACCTAGAACTGGCACCTTCGAGCCAACTCTTTTGGGAATAACATTTATTGGAGAAAGAGGATGGATTGTTGGATATGAAGGGACACTAAAATATACAAATAATGGCGGAGAAACGTGGATAGATCTAAACTCTGATGAAACTCTACCAATCAGCGATATTTTTACTTTTGATGGACAAACTATTTGGACATGCGGCTCATTTACACACATATCAAAAAGCACAAATGCGGGCTCTTCTTGGACAGATTATGAGATACCTTCTATTGGCGGATGCGGTGCAATAGAATTTGCAGACGAAAATCTAGGCTGGATATTTGGGAATGGAGCTATCTTATCAAGTACAAATGGCGGACAAACATGGCAGATGGTTAGCGGTTTAGATCGCGTTGTGTTTTTCAGTGATGTTGATTGTTTAGGGTCTAATTTGTGTTATGGTGTTGGCGAAGATGGTGTTGTTGTTAAGTATGTATCTATAGAAACAACTCGAGGGCAAGTAGAACAACCTGTTGAAGAACCTGAAGACCTGTCTGAAGAAAGTGAGGACTCTGAAGAACAGACACCAGAACCAAATGACCAAGCAGTTGATGAAGAAACTTCAACATCAGAAAGTTCAATACCAATATGCCCAGCTGTTTTACACAATTGCGCAGATGGACAAACTCCTGTTTTTGAATACAGTCTAGATTGTCCTGTCGACTATACATGTGTTGGAGAAACAGAAAAACCCTCTGGTAGTTTTGGCGGCATATTTGATGGAATAAAATCATTCTTTTCCAAAATCTTTTCATTTTTCTCTGGATCAGAAAAAACAAATAAATTGGAAAAAATCCAACACGATGAAGATGCAGATGTATCAGCAACAATTTTCCTACCAGCTCCTTCAGAACAAGCAGAGTTCGCAAGGGTTGTAGATAGGCGAACAACATGCAATCCAAGTGAAACTAGACTGAGTTTTGGAAGCATTGATTGGGAAGCTGGTTCAAGATATCCTAACACAACAATAGTTGCGCCGCATGGAGGTTTTGACACTAATACAGATTCACTATTACTGAAAACAATAGCAGGATTTAGGGCAAATTATGTTATAGCAAGGGACTATGAAGATGATGGAATGAGGTTAAATGTAAACCGGCCAAGTGAGAGTTATAGCAATAGGACTGAAATACAAACAGTTAGATCTGCAAGGGTTTACAATGCCTTCAAAAACTGTGTCGATCAATTCCCACAAAAATACTACATTGAGATACATGGAAATTCTAATCCAAGTACTGCAAATGAGATAGAAGTAGCAACAGTCAATGTCAGCACTTCTTTAGCAAGGTATTTGAAAAACAGGTTTAATGTCCATAAAAGGGGAAAGCTTGATGGATATACTTTGAGTATTGAACCTTTGGATACTGTTGCATGGGATGCAGGACCAAACAAGTTAACAGGTATGCTGAGCCACTGCGATAATATGTGTTTACATTTTGAACATCCTAGTGCCTTGCGCGAAGATAGCGGTGCTATATCAAAAACTTCTCAGGTGCTAGTTGATTTGTTTAAAGATTTGGAAAACTATACACCTCCTACAAAAAATCTTTCTAACTCCTAATAAAATGTATTTATACTGGCTACCCACATGAATTTTAGATGGAAGAAGGCTCAGCTGTTTTTGAATGGGCAATGGGCGGATTATTAATAATTGGACTTATTGCCGGGGTGAGGGAATCTTGCAAACCAGCCAACCTTAGACCAGGAATATATCAAACAGCTATTGAAATGAACCATAAAAGATATGTTACTTCGCTCTTAACCAAAGCAACAGAACATGCTAGAAGTGGTGAACCATTAAGAATGAGCTTCTACCTTCAACAAGCCGAAAACCTTGGAGACTCTAAAACACAAGAAGAAGCAAGAAGGATCAGGCAGACATACTTTAATCCATAGAAATTTCCAAAAAATCATTGTCCTCTAGCCCCAAAAAGCTTCTCAAGTTTTTATCTGAAACTACTTCGAGGATATTTTTTGGATGACCTGTTTTTTCTGGTTTAATCAAAATCACCTGAAGATTTTCTATTTTGGATTTCAGAAAATAAACACGCCCTCTTTTTGTCCCATCTGCTTTTTGAAAGGCTTCTATATATACTGATTTTGGGAAATCAAAATCTTCTTCTAGTTTTATATTCAAAGTTCCGGGGAAAACATCCAAACCAAAAACTTCCTTGAATTTTGGGAGATAGTCAACAATTATTTTCGCTCCCACACCCATTCCTGAAACAACTTTGCCTTTTAGGATCATATATCATTAGAAAACGCTTATTTAAAAGAGAAGGCAATTACTTGTATGAAATACGATTACCACTGCCATTTTGAGAATTTGGAAGGGGGAGTAAAAATTGCGAAAAGTTTAGGCCTTGGTGGGGTTTGTCTTACATTAAATTGGACAAACGAAGCAAGCTTAAATCAGTTTTTAGCAAACGTAGAAAAAATAAAAACAAAGGATTTTGATATCGCAATTGCTGTTGAACTGGAAGGAAAACCAAACCAAGTAAGAGAGCTTGCGAAAAGGCTTAGAAAAAGTGTGGAAATAATTTCTGTACATGGTGGCGATTCTGAAGTGAACAGGATGGCTGTTGAGACACCGGAAATAGATATACTTCTTCATCCAGAATTGAAAAGAGAAGATTCTGGATTTGACCACGTAATGGCAAAATTAGCAAAAGAAAATAATGTTGCAATTGAATTTTGTCTCAGCGATTTAGTATACACATACAAAAAACCAAGGGCAGATATTTTGAAAAATCTTTTGTACAATGCAAAGTTGGTTAGAAAGTTTAAAACTCCCTTTGTTTTGACATCAGGGGCTTTCAGTGAATGGAATTTGAGGGCACCCTCTGAACTGATTTCTTTTGGAAGGATCTTAGGGTTTTCAGATACACAAATAAGCCATGCGCTTTTGGGTCATATGATAAGGGAAAACAGGAAGAGGCTGGATAGAAAATTTGTGATACCAGGAGTTGAGGTTTTAGAATAAAAATAGGAAATATGCAAAAGTTTGCTAGCGGTTTTGGATACGGTAGCCTTTTGCAGAAGCCGGAAGGCTCTAAAAGGCTAGCATGAAAATAAAAAAAATGCCAACATTGAAGGAGAGGTCGAGATACTTAGTCTTCAAAATACACTCAAAGGAAGCCCTAGACTACAATGACGTGAAAACAGCAATATGGGGCTCGATACTAAATTTCCTTGGCGAAGAACAAACTGCAAGAGCGAATGTGAGGATTGTAAGAAACCTTTGGAAAACAAAAACAGGGACTGGATTTTTAAAATGTGGCCATTTGTATGTGGACAAAATAAAAGTCGCCTTGGCACTGATTAGCCAAATTGGCGATTCAAAAGTTATTGTGCAGACTATGAGGGTTTCTGGGACAATAAAATCGGCGAACAAGAAGATGAAAACAGAATAACAAATTTATAAACCTAGTACTACTATTATACTAATAATTTGAAGGCTGTTAGAATTAATGGCTTATTTTATGTTCCTTTAAAAAGGATATAGAGGGTGATAAATGTGCAACCATCTCCGCCAGCACACATGGCTTACGACAGGACAATTGTGGTATTCTCTCCTGATGGAAGACTATTACAAGTAGAGTATGCAAGGCAAGCTGTAAAAAAAGGAAACACTGCTCTAGGAATAAAAACAAAAGACGCTGTAGTCCTAGGTGCAATTAAAACAATAGCAGAGCTTGGAGAGAGCGAAACATACAAAAAAGTATATGAGATAGATGAACATATTGGTGTTGCTACTTCTGGCCTTTTGGCAGATGCTAGGGATATTATCGAAACAGCGAGAGTGAGGGCTCAGATAAACAAAGTCACTTATGGGGTGGGCGCATCTGTTCAAAAAATAACAAACTTCGTTGCAGACAGGAAGCATGTTGTAACACAGTATGCAGGTGTAAGGCCATATGGTGTCGGATTTTTAATTGGCGGTATAGATGACAAAGGACCAACTCTGAATGAAACAGACCCTTCTGGGACAATAATGGAATGGAAGGCACAAGCGATTGGAAGGGGAGCTGATAAAGCAAAGAAATTGTTCAAATCAAAATACAAAGAGGACATGTCAGCAGATGCAGCTGCGAAGCTTGCTGTAGAAGCTTTGCTTACAGGTGAAAAAGATTTGACAGCTGAAAATGTTGAAGTTGCTATTATCAGACAAGGCGAATTCAGAAGGTTGTCGATATCAGAGATTAAAAAGATGGTTTAAGCGGCGCTTTTTCTAACCCTAAAATTTAATATAAAGAAGGTGATTGAAAAAAAGATATCTGCGATATTCTCGCAGTGCATTGGTTATGGTTTCCGTTGAAGATGCAGTAATTGCAAGCATAAATAAGAAAGGGAAGGATTTTGAAATTCTTGTTGACCCTGACATGGCCTTGGAAATAAAAAGGGGAAAAGAGGTTTCTGTCCAAAACACACTGGCCGTGAACCAAATTTTTAAGGATGCAAAAAAAGGTGATAGGTCGCCTGATTCTGAATTAAAAGAATGTTTTGACACAACTGATTTTCTAAAAATTGCAGCTGAAATAATAAAAGACGGAAGACTACAGCTTACAACAGATCAAAAGAGAAAACTTACAGAAGAAAAGAGGATGGAAATAGCAAACCTGATTTCTAGGGAAGGCGTTGATCCTAAAACTCATATACCGCATCCAACAACAAGAATTTTAAATGCTATGAGAGAAGCTCATCTTGATATTGATCCATTTAAACCAGCAAAAATGCAAATGCAACATGTGATAGATAAGATCCAACCAATAATTCCTATTTCATTTGAGAAAGTCACCTTGGCCATAAAAATTCCAATGGAGTTTGCTGGGAAAGCTGGTCATACAATAAGAGAAATGGCAGAGGTTAAGAAGGAGGATTGGGCAAAAGATGGTTGGATTGTTTTGGTTACTATATCCGCTGGACTTCAAACAGATATAATGGATAAATTGAACAAAATCACAGCCGGAAGGACAGAAGTTAAGGTTGTTAGTAGGGAGAGCATATAAGGGGCATTTATATTCCTTAATATCAAATTAGAAGGATAAAATTAAAGGGAGTGTTTTACATATGAGCGAGATGCTAAAAAATGAGCGAGATTTCGTAGTTCCTGGAGACGAAATCGTGAATTCAATGGAATTCTTGCCAGGAAGAAATACTTTTAGGGACGGAAATTCGATATACTCTAAAAGACTTGGTTTAGTGCATGTAGAAAATCACGTTGTGTCTATTGTCCCGCTATCAGGTGGATATATACCACTTGTCGGCGATATGGTTATTGGTGAAGTCACCGATGTACAATCAAATGGTTGGATAATCAATATTGATTCAGCATATGATGCATATCTGCCTCTTTCTGGTGTAAGACAATTCATAAGACAAGGAACCGACCTATCTAAAATATACGCAATAGGCGACATTGTTTATGCAAAAGTTTCTGTTGCAAGCGGAAACAGTCTAAATGTTTCTTTACAAGATATTAGAGCTAGAAAACTTGTTGGTGGCAAGCTCATGCAAATTTCTCCGGTAAAGGTACCTAGACTTATCGGAAAACAAGGATCAATGATTAGTTTGGTAAAGGAAAGAACAGGATGCAACATATATGTCGGCCAAAACGGTATCATCTGGGTCTTTGGTGACAACTATGATTTGGTCACAGAAGTTTTGAGAAAAATAGAAAAGGAATCACACCACGAGGGTCTGACAGACAGCATCCAAAAATTATTAGAGGAAAAAGGAATTAAAAAACAGGAGGTTAAAAGTTCTGAACCACAAGAAGAACAGGCTCAAGAATTCAGTCAAGAACAGGCGCCTGAAAATTCAGATGAGGAACTTCAATAATTATGGCAACATTAAAAAGAGCTGACGGAAGAAAGGCTGACGAATTAAGGCCTTTGATAATTAAAGCTGGTATTTTGGAAAAAGCACAGGGATCTGCTTTGGTAAAAATGGGTAGGACACATGCTTTGGCAGCTGTTTATGGACCAAGGGAATTGTATCCTAAATTTTTGCAAAAACCAGATAAAGCAACCCTACAATTCAAATACAACATGGCTCCATTTTCGACAGAAGAAAGAGTTAAACCCGGACACTCAAGAAGATCAATGGAAATTTCAAAGGTTGTAGGTGAGGCACTTGAGGCTGTTGTTTATCTAAACGAATTTCCAAAAAGCACAATTGATGTATATGTTGAAATACTTCAAGCAGATGCTGGAACAAGAACAGCTGCACTAAATGCAGCAGCAGTAGCCTTAGCTGATGCTGGTTTGCCAATGAAAGATCTAGTTGCATCTGTATCTGCTGGAAAAATAGGAAATGACTATGTTTTGGATTTGGCAGGAAAAGAAGAAGATGAAACATTCTGTGATCTTCCTGTTGCATATAGTCCTAGGGACAAAAAAGTCACACTTTTGCAAATGGACGGTGACTTGCCTAAGCAAGATGTATTGAAAGTCATTGAACTAGCAATCAAAGGATGCGAACAAATATACAAGGAGCAAAAAAG
This sequence comes from uncultured archaeon, assembly GCA_964410585.1. GTDB lineage: Archaea > Aenigmatarchaeota > Aenigmatarchaeia > QMZP01 > JACQNV01 > CAYPFW01. Next base: position 397,868 of record CAYPFW010000001.1, read on the forward strand.
AGCTTTACAAGAGAGATGGATTGGAGAAGCAAGAGCAGCATCTTTAATCAATGGAGGACAGTAGTATGTTATCAAGAGATAAATATTTTATCGGGCTTGCTGAAAAAGGCAAAAGAGATGACGGAAGAAAATTAGATGAATTTAGAAAAGTTGAAATTCAGACAGGCGTTGTTGAAAAAGCCGAGGGTTCTGCTTTGGTAAAACTTGGCTCTACACAAATACTTGCAGGAGTTAAAATGGATGTAAAGGAGCCGTTTGCTGATACTCCAAATGAAGGCGTGTTAATGGCTGGCGCTGAATTTTCACCAATTGCTTCACCTCTTTTTGAATCTGGCCCACCAAGTATCCAATCAATCGAACTAGCTCGTGTTGTTGATCGAGGAATAAGGGAATCACATGCAATTGATCTTGAAAAGCTTTGTATTGCCGAAGGTGAAAAAGTTTGGGTTGTAAGCGTTGACATACATGTTTTAGACAATGGTGGAAATATGACAGACGCAGCTGGCTTGGCTGCTATAGCTGCTCTTTTGGACACTAAAATGCCTAAATATGAAGATGAAAAAGTTATAAGTACAGAAAGAAAAGGCAAGCTTCCAGTAACATGCAAACCAGTTGCTGTAACACATATAAAGGTAGGCAACAATTTATTTGTAGATCCTCTTGTAGAAGAAGAAAATGTCGCTGATTCAAAACTGACTGTGACTACAAAAGATGACGGAAATATATCTTCTTTGCAAAAAAGCGGGTCAAAAGGTTTGACTCTGAAAGAAATCGAAGAGATTTTAGACAGAGCAATCAAAAACGGCAAAGAGTTGAGAAAACACTTGAAATAGCTAGCCTTTTCCGGGAGTTAACAACTTCCAAAGAATACCGAAACTGGTCTGAGGACCAGTTTCCAGCTACTGTCGTCTACCGTACCCAAAAGTCAAAAATTCACAATTATAAAGGGTTTAAGCGTGGAAGGCGTAATTTTTTCCAAGCAACAGCGAAGGAAAATCTGCATCTCCAACAATATTGTTGCAGAGATGTCTCGTGTCAACTTTGCGAAGAGGAGACACGAAATAGCCTCCTGTTTTGCTTAAGCTTTTAGGATAAAAGGTTTATGGGGACAAGAAAAGTTAAATCTGCAGGAAGATACGGAGTCAGATACGGACTCAAATCAAGGAAGAGTAATGTAGAAATTGATACTTTTAAAAGGACAAAATGGCTATGCTCAAGCTGCCAAAAACCAGCTGTTAGAAGGCTCTCTGCTGGGATTTGGGAATGCAAAAAATGCGGAAACAAATTTGCAGGAAGGGCCTACAAGCCAAACTAATTTGGAGGTTTCTATGATCTATAAGTGCATGCATTGCGGAAAACAAGTTGAAATAGATTTGAAAAAAACAAAGAAAATTATTTGTCAATTCTGTGGATTTAGAATAATTGAAAAACCAAAGACTGGAATTTCAAAAAGGGTTCAAGCAATTTGATTTTCATTTTTAAAGTTTAAGCATTGGAAGGCGTAATCGAGCAACAGCGACGAAAAACGGATACTGAAGCTGGTAAAACCAGCTTCTAACTCTTACGCGCCTCCTATTTTTGCTTAAGTCAGCATCTCACATAGTGCATTGGATGATGAGATGTCTCGTGAACAATTAACGGAGAAAGAGGTTAGTGGGAGACACGACCTTTTTACAGAAAAAGCTTATATGACAGAACAACAAAGCCCTCAAGTTCAACAATGGCTTACACAAGCTCAGATGTATCAGCAACAACTTCAGCAAGTTCTTGTGCAAAAAGAACAAATGAAACTTCAGCTTGCAGAAATTAAAAAAGCATTGGAAGAGCTTGAAAAAACAAAAGAAGATGTTTACAAAATTGCAGGGCCTATTCTTGTAAAATCAACAAAAGAAGACATCAAAAAAGATTTGGGTGAAAAGTCAGAGCTTTTTGAGCTTAGAGTCAAAACCCTTGAAAAGGGCGAATCAAAGCTAAAAAGCCAATTCGAAGAACTCAAAGAAAAGATTTCTAAGTTGAGCAAGTAGCTAGCCTTTTCTTAGAAAGAAAAGGCTACCGTACCCAAAAGAACTACAATTGAAGGCTAAAAAATTTACTGTATCCAAAATCAATTTACGATTTCTTCAGAGGGTCTCTGATCAACAGAACATAATTCCCATCTTCTCTGTTTGCTGGCAAATATTTTCTCGCAGCTTCCATTATTTTTTCCGGGGTCAATTTTTCAAAGCCGTCTATAAACCATTCGTATGGACGCTGGAAATTTATTTGATATTCTATTATATCTAATCTGCCTCTGTTTGCTTCTAATTTTTTTGCTACACGATATTTTGCTTTTCGCATACACGAATCAAACTCAGATCTATCTATAGGTTCTTCTCGCAGTTTTCTCATTTCATCGAATATCAAATCAAGAGCCCTATCAATAGAGGTTGCTTTTATATCGCCATAAACTGTAAGAAGTCCATAGCTTCTTCCGCCAACATATTTGGTTTTTATTGAATATGCTAATCCGTTTTCATGTCTAACAGATTTGTGGAGCCTATATCCAGAATCTCCTAAAATTTCTACTATTGCAGCTATTGAATGAATATCATCGTGAGTTTTGGGTGGAGCAATCAAGCCCAGTCTTATATGTGCACTGCTCTCTTCTGGATTTTCAGGGTTGATCAAGTCTGGATTGGATGTGTGTATTATTGTTTTTTGGGTTAAGGGTGGAACTAGCGGAAGTTCAATTTTATTAGCTACACCAACTGGCGCCTGTCCAAAAAACTTACTGATTTGTTGATCAGCATTATTTGGAAGACATCCAACTAAAACTAGATGTGAATTATTTGCACAATATTCTCTTGTGTGAAAAGCTCTCAAACCTTCACGTTTTGCAGATGCAATTATTCTATCCTTTCCCGCAATTTCATATGTGTGGAAATTGTCTCTAAACAGAGCCGTATCATACTGAGGACTTGACTCTCTCCAATCACTGCTTTTTTCATCTGCTATTTCTCTGAGTATTGCTTGGCGTTCTTTTTCCACTGTTTCTGGATCTAAAGTAGGTCTAAAAGCAGCACCAGAAGCAAAATCCATAAATAATTCGAAATGTTCCGAAAGCATATCAGCTTCGATATGTGTCGCTGTTAAGCCTGTCCCTGCATTACAAAAACCAAAAATATGTTCAGTTTTAAGTGCTTCTTCAGGAGTAAAATTTGGGCTCCCCCCTGTCATTAAACAATGTTCCAGAAAATGTGCAAACCCTTCTTCTCCAGGAAGCTCACTCAGGGCACCTGTGTTTATTGTCAGTTTTGCTGCAATTGTTTGTGTTGGTGTGTCCTCTAAAGCTACAAATAATCCATTATCGAGTCTAAACTCTCTGTATCTGCTGCTTAGTACTGACATAATATTAGCTGAAAGTAAATTTTATAAGCTTTAAACCACACCACTAGCTGCAGAAACACACAAATTACAAGATCCAAACGAATTTAAATCTGAAACCCTATATTTACACAGTAATTGTCCTTTTCTTTTACAAGGGAAGGTTTATTTGGGGGTAGGATTTATGGGTTTACAAAATCTTTTTAAAGGTAAGGAATTCTCATCTCTAGATGAGGGTCAAGAATATGTAGAAGTAAACGTTGCTGACGGACTTTCTACAGGTTCTGCAAGGGAACTTGGAAAAGTTGGCATCGTTGTTGAGAAACTTTCTGAATTTTCAGACACAGAAAGAGTTCTTAAACAGGTCAGAGAAGGAAATATCATTTTCCTGAAGATCAAAGGCCTAAAGGAAAAAGACATAGGCGAATTGAAGCGAGCAGTTGAAAGATTGAAAAAGACTGTTATGGCTTCAAACGGAGAAATAATCGGCATCGAGCAAGATTGGCTGATTTTGACTCCTGAACACGCAGCTGTGAACAGATAACCTTTTTCTCAAAAAAGGTTAATCAAAAACAGGAGGCTAATTTTTCTGCGCCTGATGGCTTGAAAAATTTACGCCTTCCTAAATTCAAATTTCAAAAGAGGGTTTTGTTTTTTCGCCCTTTCTACCCCTAATTTTAAAAACCTATTCTTTTCCTAGATGTCAGTATTTAAAATTTAGCCTTCTAGTTCTAAAAATGGAATTTGATCCACTTAGAAATTATACAAGAGAACAAGGATCTAGAATATTGTATGATAGGCTTGGGCATGAAATACCCACAAGAATTGATGGGAGAGATGGATTAGGAGAAGATCAGTGTCTGGAATTTTATTTATTCATGATTAAAAGGCTCGTACAGCACAAGGAAATTACAGAAAGAAAAGGAGTGTTTTCTGGTGGAAATTTGGCTGTATTTATCCATCATGTGAGTGGACATGTAGCTCTTGCTGAAATCGTTAGAAAATATCTGGATAAAGATAAAGCTCAGAGGCTTTGTCGAAAAGAAGATTTGAGAAAACATCTTGTAAAATATGCAGGCTATTTGTGGGTTCGCGGCGACAAAAGGGAAGAGTTTGAAAGAGGACTAGATGCTGAATATGAAAATAATGATAGGTAGCTTTTCATTTCTTTTACTCTAAATTTGTTTAAATATAAGCTAATCTACAGTATATACTATGTCTACTGGGTCTACAACAATAAGAATAAGCAAACAAACGAAAGAAAAACTAGAAGGCCTAGACTTTGTAAGAAAAAACACATTTGATGAAATATTGCTGAAATTAATCGACTTTTATGAAAAGAAGCGAAAGTAGTGCTGCGTTAGCTATAGTTTTTTTGGCATTAATCATACTCTCTTCAACAAGCTCAAGCCAAGTAAGCGATTGCTATAACAATACAGCCAATCCCATACCTATTTGTACGTGCATAGACCTGAACAAAACGAGAAATAATATAACAGCAAGCTACAAACTGCAGAACAATGTGGATTGTTCTGATACAGTTAACTGGAACTCTGGAGCTGGATGGAGTCCGATAGCAACTTCAGGATCCAGGTTCTCTGGTACGTTTAATGGAAACAACTACAATATATCAGGTTTATACATAAACAGATCTTCAACTGATTATCAAGGTCTATTCGCTGCAACCACTGCAGGCGCTCAGATCTTAAATTTAGGTCTTGTGAATGTTAGCATTAATGGCAGCATTAGAACCGGTTCAATAGCCGGTGCACATTGGGGAGGAACAATAAACAATTCTTTCTCAACTGGCACTGTTTTTGGAAAGTATTTTGTTGGGGGTCTATCGGGCGAAAGCAGTGCAATAATAAACAACTCTTTCTCTCATGCAAATGTTAGTGCATCTGGCAACAATCCAGCATATGCAGGTGGATTAGTTGGATATCTTAGCGGGGGCACACTAGATAAATCATATGCCACAGGAACTGTTTCTAGTACTAATAGCCGAGTTGGCGGGCTTGTAGGCGAGCACTATCAAGCAACAATTATAAATTCTTACTCAACTGGTAATGTTTTTGGGAGCGGCGTAGTTGGTGGATTAGCTGGAATAATGAGTGGATCAACAACATATATTTTATCCTCATATTCGACAAGCAATGTTACTGGAACATCGTCAAGCGTCGGTGGATTGGTTGGTTTTGTACAATCGAGTGCAGTGATAAATAATAGCTATGCACGGGGAAATGTTTCAAGTACATCTGGTATTGGCGGTCTTGTAGGATATATGCAGATCAGTTCCACAATCTACAACTCATACGCAACTGGTAAATTATCTGGAAGCAGTACAGTTGGTGGATTGGTTGGAACTGTTTCCTCAAGTACATGTACAGATAGTTTTTGGGATAATCAAACAACAGGAAAATCAACATCGGCATGCGGCACTGGAAAAACAACTTCGCAAATGAAAAATGTTTCCACATTCACAGACACATCAAGTCCTGGATTAAGCACAGCTTGGGATTTTGTTAATAATCCAAACAATGATAATCAAAACAGAAATTATTGGGATATATCTACTTTAAACGATGGATATCCATTTTTGACTTCCATAGCACCATCAGTTTCAAATCCTCCATCATGTGGCCAAACACTAAATGCTTCAACAACACTTTCATCTAACATAGCAGGATCAGGCAATTGCTTCACTATAGGCGCTAATAGTTTAGTAATAAATGGAAATGGAAAATCGATAACAGGCAATGGATCAGGCTCTGCATTTACAATAGGAAATTTTAGCAATATCACAATAGCTAATGTTACAATAACAAATTTCACATCAGACTTTTCCATATCTAATGGGGATTTAACGGCAATAAATTCTTCCTTCAACAGATCAAGGGTTTTATTTACCACCGATGCGACTGGAAACCTAACAACAAAATGGCATGTTGATGTTGTTGTAAGGGAATGGGGATATTCCTATTTTGAGGGATCTGGATCTAGCGGAGGCTATTGCGGAGATAGAGTATGTGGCTCAAGTGAAACTCAGTATACATGTCCATATGATTGTTCAGGTGGAGAGTCAGCCAACTGTGGAAATGGTTTTTGTGGTTTTGGAGAAACACCGTCTAGTTGTCCTGCTGATTGTGGCGGAAATCCTCCAGCTGCTCCTGGAACATCTGGAATTAATGTGACTGTGTATAATGTAACCGGTAACATACTTTCATATGCTCTCACAAATTCTCAGGGAAGAATACCGTCACTAATATTAACAGAATTTTTTCAAAACTCAACAACAAAAATTTTACAAACCCCACACTCAATAAACACATCGAAAGAAGGGACAAAAAAAGATGGAAGAACAGTTAATTTAACGGCAACAGGTACAGTATCGCTTGAATTTGTTGCTAAGAAACCATTTAATAATTGTGAGAGTTATAATGGAAATCAAACAACGTGTACTGCTGCAAGTTGTTCTTGGGAAAACGATACACAATTATGTAGGCCATCTTTCTCCTCTATGGACTGTAGTCAGTTTTGTGGATTATGTACAACACAAGGATCGTGCTCCTCTAGTTCCAGGAGCTGCATTTGGCAATCTTCTGGATCAGGTTTTTGTAGGGAAAACTTCACTACATTTAGCTATGGGACAGGTGGATCTAGCAATTCAACTGGGTATTTCAGTTTTGTGCCAACTGATTGTCTGAAAGAACCGCATAAATGTGATTCCCAGTTCGATGTAGAAAAAGGATTTGTTAAATATGAAACAATGTGTTCAGACTCTGTTGACAATGATAAGGACGGTTCAACAGATTGTTCTGACATAGATTGTTCAAGGTGGCCATCTTGTACAAGTTCATATAATTCATCGGCAGACACAACACCGCCAAAACTTGCAAATTGTAAAGTTGAAACAGACCTAAATTCAGTTGATATATTCTGTTCAGCTACAGAACCTACAAATGCAACACTATCATTCTACGGAACAAACACAACATGTTCTGTCCTAAACACAACATTAACAGAGCCCAATTTAGCTGGCTGTAGTTTAGATGACTATGCATTATGGCACCAGTTTAGTGTTGATTCATCTAGCGTTTACTCATTGAGCCCAAACACAACCTACTTCTACAAATTATCTGGATATGATCAGGCTGGTTTAGAATATCAAACAGCCTGCTTGAACTTTACAACAAAGTCATCTGCACAAACATACAAATTTAGGATTGCATATGATGGTGTCAAAATCAACACTGGCTCTGGATTACAATCATACAATTTTACATCCGGCTCACAAGAGTTTAGCAGAGTAAGAGATGCGCAGATGCAGGTTGGCGGATTTACTTTTGGGAGAGCCAACTTAGTTGGTGGAAAAAGCTTGAACTTTACAGACCAATTTTTATCTGGTACATCATCTGAACACGGTACAAAGTTTACAGGATTCAATTCTTCTACATGGCTTGAGACAGCACAAAACTTAGGAATGCGACCTTCTGACAATGTAACAATAATAGTTGAAGGAACAGGAGACAAAATATACAAGTGTGATGATAATGGAGCAAATTGTGTTGAAATGACACAATGCATAACATTGGTATCATCTAACTCAACACACAAGACATATTCTGTTGCAGTTGCTGCTGGCTTTTCTACATACTCACTATCAGCTCCTTCCTCTGGCAACTCGGGGAACTCTGGATCATCTGGTGGAGGAGGCGGATCTGGGTCAATAACAAGCGGCGCAACAGTTAAGAAAGAAAATAAAACTAAAATATATGAATGTATAAGCGATAGCCAGTGTAAGGATGATAGAGTTTGCTATCAAAATCTTTGTGTTAAATTGTTTGATATAAAATTAATTGAAGTCGATTCTCCCATAGGCGAAAACAATACCCTAAGCTTCAAATATTTCCTAAAAGGAATGGCCAATATAAGTAGTGATGTTTTAATAAATTTCTGGCTAGAAAATGAAAAAGGTATTATAAGTTCTGGACAGGATACCATATACATCGGCTTTTTCGAAGAAAAAACAGAGCAAACAAAAATCTTTTTACCTAAAAATTTAACAGCGGGTCAATATGAGTTCTATGTTCAGGTAACATATGAAAATTATCAGGCTAAATCTCACAGAACTGTATATGTAAATCCGGAAGATAAGATTGAAGTCAGAATAGTTTCAGAAACAATTGAAAAGATAGATGATAGATATTTAATATTGGTTCTTGTTCTTTCGATGTCCCTTCTTTTTGAAGCAGTTTACTTTACCCGAAAGGCTCTCAGAAGGTTATTAATAAAAATTTTTGCATCATGCTTAGAAAAAACAAGAAGACGATACCACACTGAATCTTTATGGGAATTATCAAGGAGGGCCCAAACAATAGAAATACTAAACGGTGCTTACAAGTCTGAAAATGTTGAAAAACGAAAGCTAGTGAAAAAACTATTTAAAACAATTTTTGTTGAAAAGATTTTAGAATCTGGAAAATCAGAAAGACAAGAATTAATTAAAAAAACTTTTAATTTTATTTTCACCAAAAAAGTTTTAGAAAATTTAAAGAAGTTAATAAAATCTTTTTTTGTTTTATTTCAGTCTTATTGAATCCAAATTCTTTGGAACTTCTGTTTCAACTCTGAAAATTTTGTGAGCAGCATGCGCCAAATCAACTGACCGAGCGCGCTCGCCGTGATTGACAATTATTTTTTCTGGCCTACTTGTAAGCCTCCCTATAAACTTCAGAAGCTCATTCCTATCTGCATGTCCTGACAAACCTTCAATTGTTTTTATTTCCATTTCAATTTTCAAAACTTTTTTCCTGCCTTCTTCGTTTATTGGGACCTCTGCCCAACCTTTTTGTATTTTTCTTCCTAATGTACCCTCTGCCTGATAACCGCTGAACAGCAAAGTATTCTTTGGATCGTGTGCTAGGCCTTTTAGATATTCAACAGAAGGCCCACCAATCAACATACCTGATGTTGCAACTATAACAGCGGGCTCGTTTGAATCGATTATAGAGTCCCTTTGTTTAGGTGAGACATTTTTGAAATATTCAGAAACAAGTGGGTTCTTCCCTTTGTGGAAAATTTCCCTCTGCAGTCTTTTGGATAAATATTCTGGATAAGCTGTGTGGATTGCTGTTGCATCGTAAATCATACCTTCTAAATATATTGGATATGGGAAATTTTCCTGTGATCCTAGAAGCGCCATTATTTCCTGTCCTCTTCCAACAGCAAATGAAGGAACTATAACCTTTCCGCCCCTCTCCATTGTTTTTTGTATTGAGTTGAGGAGGTCGGCTTCGACATCTCTCCTATGTTGGAAGATGTTTCCTTCGCCTCCATATGTTGATTCTATGACAAGGGTTTCTATTCTTTTGAAATCAGTATAAGCTGGGTCAAATAGTTGAGTTGGCACGAATTTCAAATCGCCTGTGTACAAAATGTTGTGAAGTCCTCTTCCTATGTGCAAGTGAACAAGAGAAGAGCCTAAAAGATGACCAGAAGGTTGGAGAGTGACACGGACATCTGGTGTGATATCAGAGACTTCACCATACTCCAAAGTTATTGAATGTTTGACTGCCATTTCAACGCCTTTTTTTGAATACCAAAGCTGCTTGCCTGCTTTTTGTGCAACATCAACAAAATCCATGCACAGGAGGACCATTAAATCCCTTGTAGGTGGTGTGCAGTACAAAGGGCCTTTGTATCCGTTCTCATACAAGTATGGTATAAAGCCCATGTGATCAATGTGAGCATGCGACAAAACAATTGCATCTATTTTTTCCAAATCAAAATCAGGAGAATTAACATATGGTACAGTATCTGAACCAACATCAACGCCACAATCCAACATTATTCTTGAATGAGATGTTTCAACCATTAAACAACTTCGACCAACATGACTGAACCCTCCCAAAAATGTCAACCTCACCCACTCATCTGGGTTTGTTGTTAAAGCTGGGAGCTCAGAAGAAATTTTAGAACCAATTGAATTCAGGAACCTTTTTCTGTAATCTAATTCTGTGTGAAGCAAGGCCCTTACAGCGTTTACGATGTCTGAATTTAAGGCAGGCGCTCTCTCAATTTTTGGAAGCCAACATGTTTTGTCTTTTATGTCCTTGTAGACTTCTCCACCTTTTCCTATTACTAATCCTGGCTTTAAACATTCTATGAAAACCTTTCCTAATTCAGGCTCAAAATAAATTTGTTTTATCCCAGCTTCTTCTGAAACTGTTTTCAGGATATATTCTTTTGTTTTTTCCGGATCCAAAGTTATTGATGGATCTGGCCTTACTTCTATTCTTTTCTTCAGAGCTGAAACTATTTCCCTTATTTTGTCCTCGCTTGTCCTGAAAAACTCTTTGTTTTTCGTGTACAAAACCAGCTCAGATGCCTCGAATTTTATTTCAGAAATTTCAGCATCCTGCGGTAAGCTTTTTTCTAGTTCCTTCAAAATGTTCATATTCAAGTCCTTTTATTTTGTAGAATTATTTGGAAATTATCTGCGAAAATTCAAAATTTAAAAATTTTATAAAATTATTTCTTGCCTAAAAGAGCATCAACTTCAGAGTCAGATGAATAATGGACTCCTTTCTTGTCAATAACAACTAAATCAATTCCTCTTCCACCAGAAGCAATGTCTCTTTGTGTTGCTGCGTATACTGCTCTTACAGCAAGCCTTTTTGCATCTTCAAGAGCCATGTCTTTTTTGTAACCATCTTCTAAAACACCAAAAACCATTGGAGAACCAGAACCTGTTGAGAAATATTCTTTTTCCTCTACCATTGAACCGTCAAGTGCCAGGCTATATAAGTGTGGCGAGTCATCATATCCACCAACCAAAAGCTGGACTAGGAATGGATAGTATTTTCTACCATACAAAATATTTGCAAGCAAGGTAGATGCTGCTTTTACTGGGATTCTTTTTCCTTCCTGAAGTTTGAAAAGTTTGAACTCTGCTTTTAGATGCCTTTCTATAACTTGAGTGTCACCAACAGAACCTGCAATTGTCATTGCTATATGTTCATCTAATTGTGCAATTTTTTTGATGTCTTTTGTGGCTATCAAATAGCCCATTGTTGCTTTTCTGTCTGCTGCTAGAACAACTGCATCTTTAGCCATTAAACCAAGAGTTGTTGTCCCTGTTTTCAATTTTGTTTGTTCATCTATCATAAGAATCAAAACGTTAGAAAACGCTCATTAAGGTTTATAGTATAATTGTATTGGGGGTATTTAAATGTTAGTTCCTCTTTGCTGCAGATAGCTTGTCTTCTGCTCTTCTCCTATCTCCTGTATCGATTGCTATCCTTTTAGATGATTGCGATTGCGGTGAAACAACCAATAAAACACCCTCAACAAGCTCAGCAACTCCTGTTGGATAAGAAAGAGCCAGGCCTCTTCTCGCCTCAAAAACAGCACCACTATCTGTCACTTCTAATGTTGGTCTATTAAATGGATCAACTAATTGTTCCCTATCATTAACTAAATATGAAACTTTTTGTGGAGAAGCTGATACTCTTTCAGGTGCTCCATATGTCCGCAAAAATCCAGGACTTCTTTCTGGGAAATTTGGTCTGGTTTTTCCATGAACCACAACTCTGTCAACTAAATATTGCTCATTTTCAGAATGTTGATCAATCCTAAGTCTAACAGACCAATCATATTCACCAACAGAACCGCTTATTTGAAAAGGCGATTCTAAGTGTCTGACTGAGCCAACTTGAGCTAATTCCTTTTCAATTTCTGCTCTGTATAGGCTTCTGTCTGTTGATCTCATACTAATTATATTGTGCAAGTCCACTATTCCAAACAGTGAACTCACCTTCTCCTCTGGATGGATCAAAAACAACAATTCTCCTGCTCACTCTGGTCACAAGTGTTTTCCATTCTTCTTCTGCTTGGTTTTTAGCTTGCTTGTATATTTCCAGTTCCCTTTCCAGCCTTTGTATTTGTCTTGTATAGTGTCTTATTCCGACTTGTGCGATTTTGACATCTTTCCTAAGCTCTGGTTTGTAGACAGCTTCTGAATTTACATTTTCCAAAAAATTTGTACATTCCTCAAAATTTCTTCTAACTCTGTACAGCTCTTTTTCAGTTGATGTGAGCAGACTAAAGGCTATATTAAACTTTTTTTCCGCCTGATTCAACATCTGATCTGCATCAAGTATATAACTTGGCATAACTATTTCCCCAATTTATTTATATCTGGTCTGTTTGTAGCCCAATCAACAACATACTTGTAAGTAAATTCCCTTCCACCTAACAAATGATCTTCAGGGGCTCTAACAACATTAAGTCTTGTAAGCCAATCTAACTTTTCTGTTCCACCATATCTTCTCGAATCCCTGTATATACTTTCTCTCATAATCAAGCAACTGCGACCCTCCTGTCTCTACTTCTTCTGCCATACAATTGCGCAGCTCTAGCTATTCCTTCCCTGTAATCATATGGATCGTTTTCTTTTTGTGTTTCAACTTCTGGTGCAAATGAAAGTAGAAGACCTTCAACAAGCTCAGCCACACCACCCAAATCTTTTACTACAATTGGTTTAGTTGGTTCTAAAACAGCTGCTCCTGGAACCAGTGTAAGCAAAGGTGTTTTGGCACAGTTTGCAAGATAAACTCTTCTGTTTGCTTCTCTTGTTTGACCAGACATCTCATATGGCACTAAGAAATTTTCTACTCTTCCTTCTACGTGTGGTTTCAAATCTGGGGCAACCGAATATGCACAGGGTTCCATTACTTCAACTCTTCTGATTGCAAATGTTCCATTTCCAAGAACTGAATATTGAACAGACCAAGAAAGATCTGCATCAGGGGATTTGTGGTACCTTGCAACGAACCCTCTGGCTGATAATATTCCTCCTCCACATCCTGCACTCTCTTTCAAATCCCTCTCTACTTCTCCTCTCCATGGGCTTCTGTCGTCCTTTCGCATATAGCTTCCTCTATTTCGAACACAATCAACTTCTAAACCCAGAAAATACATCCACATCGTCCATCAAATTCCAGAAAAAGAAGTTAATTGTGGACGATGTTAAATTGTCAATTTATTGAAGACATAGATATGTCTAGAAAAATTACATACCTTCAGTATTTGAGGCATTTGTCTGTTTGACATATCTATTCTCTCTACTTTATCATTGTGACAAGCCCTATATAAACCTTATTGTTTAAATTATTCAAAAATGAATTTTTTGACATATTTAAGTATGTTTTGACATATTTTTATATGGCAAAAATAGCAGAGCATGTTTGGAAGTTGGTTCAGGAAGATCTTTCTATACAGAAGGACATTAATAGGGGCCTGATAAATGTAAGGGCACTTGCTAGGTATTTGATTGAAAAACACGAATTAGAAGCGTCCTTGGAATCTGTGATTTCTGCAATCAGGAGATTTGAATTTAAAAAATCCCAGGAAAGTGAGAAGAGGTTTTTGAGGCTTTTCAAAGACGCAAAAATTTCAACAAGAAACAGTATTATTTGTTTTACCCTAGGAAAAGATGCTACAAAATTGCTTGGAAAGGTTTCTTCTAAAAACATAAGGTTGATTGTTTCAACAGAACAAATAAAAGTAATTTGCACAAAGCAAGATGCAGAATCGCTTTCTGACATATTTTCAGGACATATTGAAAGAGTTGAAAAAGATTTGGGTGAACTCAGCCTAGTTGTCAGTGAAGAAGTGATAAAATCAAAGGGTGTGATGGCGAGGATAGCAAATGAAATCGCATTACATGACATCAATATTCAAGAAACAATAATTTGTCCACCGGAATTTTTGATCTATGTAAAACAAGAAGATGTCATTACAACACATGAAGCTGTTTTGAAATTGTCCAGTTAATAAAGCTTTGCAGTGCACGCCTTTTTAAAATTTATTTCTAATTTAGCCTAATGACAATTGAACTTCATGTTGAGCCTAGGAAAGTTTATACTTGGAAGGACTTTAGAAGGAACAAGCCTGCCTATTCTATAGGTCTAGATGGGATAGTTGATTCTCCAACACGCAGAGATCCTAAAGGACCATATGCTAATTTTGATCACCATTCAAAATCGGGTTTTGCAACACGATCAACTTCTGGACAAGTTCACATGGAAATAAGAATGGGGCTATTCCAGACATTTAAACAGGATGAGAAACCACATGCACATGTTTATGTCAATGATCCAGATGAGGATGTTTGTTTGGCTTGGTGGCTTCTAAATAACAGTGAATTGGTTAATGGAAACGTATATCCACAAATCACAGGACTTGTTGATTGCGAAGATAGAATGGATTGTACGGCCGGTGCATATCCACTCGATGATCCACAAATGAGAAGGCAAATGGCTTGGATTTTTGACCCATACAATTTAGCCAGGTTCGAGGGCAAAATTGCAACTGCAACAGAATCCGAAATGAGAGATATTATAAATACAGTCGAAGGCAGGATAACTGATCATGTTTTTGGACGAGGCAAGGAAATACAACTTGAAGGTCATTTTGAAAGAATTGGCGGTGATGAGAGGTGGGCTTTAACCAGGGAGACAGGACCAGCATCAAGGATGGCTATGTACAATAATGGAATACGTGCTTTCATAGCTGTTGTTGCTCAAAAGGCAGATGGGTCTTTTGTATATGCAATTGGAAAAAGAGACCCATGGAATCCAATATTTCAGCTTCCACTAATCTATAGAAGATTAAACAGAGAGGAAAATGGAATAATAACAAAAACAAATAGATGGGGAGGAAGCGATTTCCGTGGAGGGTCTCCAAAAGAAACAGGAAGTGGATTACCTCCTAAAAGAGTTGAAGAAATTGTCATATCTGAACTAAATAAAGTGGCCTAGATTTACATCTTCACCAACTCTTCCAAAACGATTGGAAGCTCTTTTACACCATCAGATCCCATGAAGTGGCCTTTGTTTTTTTCTACAATAATTTTTCCACCAAGTTTTTCCTGAAACAGCTTTCCATTATTTAATGGTATATATGGGTCATTGTCTGAGAAAATTCCGACAAAATGTTTCATCTTAATTTTTTTAAAATCAATCGGAGTTTCCAGCCACGGACTAACTATTAATTTTTCCTCCTCTGTGTCCAGTGGTTTTGGTTTTAAAAATCCTCCAACAAAAATTGCTCCACCAACTTTCTTTCCTGATTTTTCCAAAAACCTCAAAATAGTTTGACATCCAATCGAATGACCAACAAAAAATGTTTGTTCATCTGGATCTTTGACAATTTTAGAAAGATGGCCTACCCATTTATCGATTTTGGGATGAGAAGTATCAGGCATTTCTGGAACAAAAACTTCAAATCCTTTTTTGCGAAGTTCTTTTTCCAGCCAAGGATACCAATCTGCTTTTGGCGAGCCATCCCATCTATGGATTATGTAGACTTTCATATTTGTATATTAGTTTTTTCTGGACAATGCTCTTTTTTTCTAACTGTATATTTTTCATTTTTGGGTACGGTATCTGCATCTCTCGGAGAGATGATGCAGAGATGTCTCGTGAACTATTAACAGTTCACTCTGTTAGTTGGAGACACGAGCCTTTTGAGGAAGCGTCGGATACCGAAGCTGACTTCGTCAGCTTCCAATTGAGAACTCCCGGAAAAGGCTAGCTATACGTGTGGTGTTGAAACAAAAAGTGCGTAAATTGCCAAAATTCCAATCGCCAAAAAAACAAATTGTATGATTGCCCTTTTTGTATCTGTTTCCTTATGTATTTCTGGTATCAAATCAGTCAAAGAAAGATATAGGAAGCCTCCACCTGCAACAGATAAAAGTATTGGAGCAAGTGACTCTATGCTTGTGGATAGGAAAAAAGCAACAACCGCACCTATAACAGCTGTGAGAGCTGAAATGAAATTGTAGAAAAGTGCTTTTTCCGGCTTCAAGCCACCATTAACCAAAACAGCAAAATCACCTATCTCCTGTGGTATTTCGTGGAGAATTATTGCAATTGTTATCAGAATACCCGTAGGTACATCAATTAGAAAAGCCCCCGCGATCAAAGTCCCATCAACAAAATTATGGACACCTTCTGCGATCAAGTTGACATATACAGAAGGATGCTTATGTGTTTCTATATCACTCTCTCTGTGATGATGGTGCCAACCAACAAACCTCTCAACTGCAAAGAAAACTAAAATTCCAACTATTATGTAGATGGATGAGATTGTGCCGCCCTCAAGTGCCTCTGGAACAACATCAAGAATAGCTACGCCCAAAAGCGAGCCTGCTGCAAAGGCAACAAGAATGAAAAGTATGCTTTTCAAAATATTTTTGTTTAAGGAAAGTGCAAAAACGCCCACAAATGAAATAAAGCTTACAAGTACAGAAGCTGCGATGATTAATTCTAGAACCATGTTTAATATTTGATGCAAAGTATTTAAGTCTTCTTGATTCTCATTATCAATAAGCCTTTAGTAAAAGGCTTGAGCCAAAATCGGAGGCTAAATTTTTCTTCATTGAGATTCGCAAAAATTTACGCCTTCCACCAATATATGTCAAAATCTAGAAATACAAAACAAAAAGAGCTGATAAAAAGTGAAGTTGAAAAGTTCAACTCCTTTTTTACAGCAGAAGAACTGTTCAACAAAGTGAAGGACAAAAAGATTGGGATAGCCACTGTATATCGATTTTTGAGAGACTTCGATGAGAGAGAGTTGTGTTGTTTTGTCTGCAACAGAAAAACTGTTTATTCTAAAAGGAAAGATAGCCATTGCGAGTTTGTGTGTGAAAAATGCAAGAAGGTCTCACATTTCAATGTTGATAGCCTAGATTTTTTGAAGAACAAAATACATACTAGGAACATTTGTCATTTCCAGATAACTGTACAAGGAAGATGTGATAATTGTAGCAAATAATGCGGACGGTAGGAATCGAACCTACGAAGGCACTAAGCCACAGGATTTCTTATTTCACAGTTTTCTGATGAAAACTCATAACTCAAGAAACTTGAGTCCTGCCCCTTTGACCGTTCCCACACCCTTTGTTTTATCCAATAAATTTGAAGTCCCTTTCTTTTGGGATCTCAACACTTTTCTTTGGAAAGAAAAGGGCTGACTTGGGTACGTCCGCTAATCTATAAGGTATATATTTACGTATATTATATATTACTATGGGCAATCTCTTATTTTGCAACAACTGCAATAAATGGGTAGTCTTCGGTGAGACAGACAGAAGAAAATACAATGAACTAGTTTACATTTTTGGCGGTGTCACAGTTAGCAAACTTTGCCCACAGTGCAGGCAGCCTCTAGCAGCTTCAAAGCAAATCTAATTCTAAAACTAATATAAGTAAGATAACTAATTTCTTTATCCAAAAGCGCTGATAGTCTAGTATACCCTCTTTCTTTTCAAAAAAGAAAGAGCCTTATAACCCAGAAAGAAAACGGTTTACAAATAAGGTTGGAGAAATCCAAGTATGGATACTGGTACCTTTGCACTAAAGGATGCGAGCCTTCCAATAGGGAACCTACGGTTCCTCTAACCCTCCCTTATTTTACAAGGGAGTATAGATGAAAGCTTGCGACGCGGGTTCAATCCCCGCTCAGCGCATCAAATAACTAATTTATAAATACCACCAATCTATTATTCTGATATACTTGTAGATGACTATGGCAATTAGAAAGAAGACAAACCCATTATTGAATGATTTTTTGGCAGGTGCAGAAGGATCAAAAGCTAAGTTTTGGCAGGCTGTTGCTAGGAATTTGAAAAGACCTAGAAGGACAGCATATGAAGTTAATTTACACAGATTGGAAAATTCAGCTGATCCCGAATTGACAAATGTTGTCCCGGGAATTGTTTTGGGAACAGGCGAAGTCACAAAAAAACTTAATGTTGCTGCATGGAAATTTTCAGCTTCAGCAAAACAAAAGATAGAAAAAGTTGGCGGAAAATGCATGTCATTGGAACATCTTTGGGAAACAAACAAGGATGGAAAGGGAGTTAAACTGGTTGGTTAATTGAAGTGGAAGGCGTAAATTTTTCGAGCTCGCAAGCGAAGAAAAAATAGCCTCCGTTTTTGATTAACCTTT
Source organism: uncultured archaeon (assembly GCA_964410585.1). GTDB lineage: Archaea > Aenigmatarchaeota > Aenigmatarchaeia > QMZP01 > JACQNV01 > CAYPFW01. Next base: position 416,252 of record CAYPFW010000001.1, read on the forward strand.
TGGGTAAAAGGTTATGTCCGAACTATATTTTGATGCAAAGGACCAAATTGTGGGAAGAATGGCGTCTAAAGTAGCAAAAGAGTTGATGAAAGGAAAGACTGTGTTTATTGTAAATGCTGAAAAGGCTGTTGTTTCTGGAACATATCATACTGTTTTGAATATTTACATGGAAAGGACAGCAAGAGGAGACCCACACAACGGGCCTTATTATCCAAAACATCCAGATAGGATGTTGAAAAGGTCTATAAGGGGCATGCTTCCAAAAAACTACACAGGAAGACAGGCTTTGAAAAGATTGAAGGTTTTCCTTTCTGTTCCAGAAGAATTAGAAGGGACAAAATTCCAGAAAATTAAAGAATCTGAAAATAAATTAGAATGTGCTTACATGGAACTTGGGGAAGTAAGTAGGGTTTTGACTGGAAAAAAGTTATAATTGGAATAAAATATGGTAACAAAAAAAGATGAAAATGCTCAAGCAGAAAATATAGAAGTGAAAATAGAGACTGAACCAGAAGAAAAGACACCAAAAAAAGAACACAAGAAAAAAGAGCCTCCTAAGTTTGTTCAAACAGTTGGAAAAAGAAAGAAAGCAATTGCTAGAGCTGTTGTCAAACCTGGAAAAGGTATTGTTAAAGTTAATTCTATTCCTTTAGAATTGGTCTCAGGTGAAATGGTTAGATTGAAAATGTCTGAACCATTGATTCTGGCAGGAGATGCTTGGAAGGCTTTTGATATTTCAGTTAATGTTTCTGGTGGCGGTGTTTTAGGACAAGCAGATGCTGTGAGACAATGCATTGCAAGAGGACTGGTTGAATATTTACCTGAACTGAAAAAAACATACTTGGAGTATGATAGAAATTTGATAGTTTTTGATTCTAGAAGAACAGAACCACACAAGCCTGGACACTCTTCATGGGGCCCAAGAAGACACAAACAGCGCAGCAAGAGATAAAATATTTTTTTACTATGTAAATTTCAAATTAAAAGAATTGATTTTTCACAAACTTTCCAAAACTTCTTTCACATGCTCATCTGGTTTTACTTTTGGAAAGATTTTTTCTATTTTTCCGTTGTTCAAAATAAATGTTGTCCTTTCAATTCCCATGTATTTTTTACCCATGAAAATTTTCTCTTTCCAGACACCATATTTGTTGACAACTTCTTTTTCCGTGTCTGCTAAAAGTGTGAAAGGTAGGGTATATTTTTTCTGGAATTTTTTATGCGATTCTTGAGAGTCCGGACTCACACCTAAAATAACAGCTTTCTTTTTTATTTCAGAAAAATTGTCGCGGAAGTTGCACGCTTCCTTCGTACATCCTGGAGTGTCGTCTTTTGGATAGAAATATAGGACGACTTTTCCTTTGTAATCAGACAATTTATGGACCTTTCCTTCTGCATCTTTCAGGGAAAAATCAGGTGACTTGTCGCCTTCTTTTAGCATATGTATTACTTTGATCAATTGTTTAAATTGTTCAATCAGAAGCCAAAAAAGGTTTATAAATACTAGAACAATCAATGTATATTGATAATGTGATAGCATATTATTATGGCAGATTACGTAAGGATCAAGCTTGCAGGAAAGGATTACAAAGAATTAGAAGAAATCTGTAGACAGATCAAGGAAATCGCCGAAAAACATGGAACAGATATTAGAGGTCCAATGCCACTGCCGACAAAGAGATTGAAAATTCCAGTTCTTAAAACACCATGTGGCGATGGAACAGGTCATGGAAATGCTACTTGGGACAGATGGGAGATGAGAATCCATCGTAGAGTTATTGATATTGGTTCTGCTGAGCGAGCTTTGAGGCATATTGTTCGATTGCAAATCCCAGAAGATGTGAAAATTGCAATTGAAGAGATGAGATAAGCTATTTGAATAAACTTTTTCTAATTCTTATATGGGTGTAGATATAGGAAAACTTGTTCCAAAAAAAGAAATTTCTATAGAAGAATTATCTGGAAAAAAGATTGGAATAGATGCACTCAATTGGACTTTCCAATTTCTTTCGTCTGTTCGTGACAAATTCACAGGAGAGCCGTTGAAGGATTCTCATGGAAATGTCACATCTCATTTGTCTGGCTTGTTCTATAGGACGACAAAATTAATTGAAAGTGGAATAGAACCTGTTTATGTTTTTGATGGCAAGCCACCAGAATGGAAGAAACACACAATTCAAGAAAGAGAAAAAGTTAGAGAAGAAGCTCGTCAGAAATGGATAGAGGCTGTTGAAAAAGGAGAAGAAGCGATAAAATATGCACAGGGTGCCTCTAAATTGACATCAGAAATGCTTGTTCAGGCAAAAGAGCTTTTGGATTTAATGGGTGTATCTTGGGTTCAAGCTCCTTCAGAAGGAGAAGCACAAATCTCCAAAATGGTGAAGGAAAACCAAATCTGGGCAGGGGCGACACAAGACTACGATGCAATTCTTTTCGGAATTCCTAGAGTGATAAGAAATCTGAACATAGCTGGAAAGAAAAAACTTCCTGGAAAACAAACATACATCGAGGTCAAACCAGAATTTATTGAAATAAATGAAGTTTTGAAAGGCCTCGAATTGAACCAAGAACAACTCATTGTTTTAGGTTTGTTAGTTGGCACAGATTTCAATCCTGGAATCAAAGGATTTGGCCCTAAAAAAAGTTTGGAATTGGTGAAACAAGAAAAAACTTTGGAAAATGTTTTGAAAAAAATAAACTGGGATTTTGAGGTTCCTGCACACGACCTATTTGAGTTTTTCAAAAACCCGCCTGCTGGAAATGTTGAAATTCAGAAGAAAAAAATCGATATAGAAGGACTGAGGAAATTCCTGATAGACGACCATGATTTTTCAGAAGAAAGGATAAATTCGACATTGGAAAAACTTCAAGAAACAAAAAAGAAAGGGCAAAGCGGATTAGGAAGTTTTTTTGGAAAATAGGCCGCAGAAAGAATCATAGATTTCTTTGGCACGCGCCTCAATTCTTTCTCTTAGTCTTCTGTTTTTTTCTCTATGCAGCATATCCAGTTCAGCTTCTGAAACTCCTAAAATCTTTAGAATGTTAATTCCTTCTTCTCCCATGTCAAACAGTTTTTCCTTGAAGTTACTTTTTGATGTTGTTGCCTCTATATAAACATCGTTTATTTGGTCCCATTCGTATACGTCACCAACATTTCTGACAAATTGACCTCTCAACCATGCTCTTGTGTCCTCGGGTGGATTTTCTACAGCTGCTTCTATTTGTTCATCTGTTACTAATCTGTTTATTTCACCAGCTGACTGAAGGCGATAAAACAATCCATGTTCCCTATCTATATCATGGTATTCAATATCCAAATCCTTCATTCTTGAATCATTCCAATCCCAACCAAAATCTTCAGAAGAATCTAAAAGAAGTTTTAATTTTATTACCCAATCCAAATCCCTTGACAAGTCCATAAAATTTTCCTGCAGGCGATCTAAAACATATTCCCATAAAACCAAAACTTTATCTGTTATTGGATCTTGACCTCGATATTGTTTAGCTGCTTCAAGGAACCTTCTTTGGGCTGTTACATAAATCCCAATTCTTTCCCTAAATCCATCAGGATATTTTAGCTCTTCTCTGTGCAAAAAAAGTCCAGGCAGCGCTAAGCCTTCACCAGGGTAAACAAAACCATCTTTAATTAACCGCAAAACTAAGCCTGTTGTGCCGGCTTTCAAAAAAGTTGAGATTTCAGACACGTTTGCATCTTCTTCGCTTACATGAAGTCTATCATCCTTCATTGCATAAAAAACCCCTTTATTTTTCTGAGACAATCCATATCCCTGAGATTCTAATCTACCCGAACCTGTGATCACTGCTCTACTTATTAAAAAATTATCAAATGTTGAATATCGATTAGGAGGCTTACGTGAAATAGGACTATAATTTTCATGACAGCCCCAAGTATTTCCTTGAGAATCTCTATTGTTTTTGAAAAGCCTATATCTAGTATCAGCTAGTAAGCGTGAAACTATTAACTCACCTGCTTTATCCCAAATAACAAGATCTAATGGATTTGTGCATTCAGGTGTTGCATATTCTGGGTGTGCAAGTTGATCAAAATAGATTCTACCACCATTTAGATGAAATCTGTCATCAAATCTAGAGTCAAACACTGTGCAAGCTTCGCTGTCATCAGGAAAGAATCCAAACTCTGTCTCTAATCCATAGATCATTCAGACTATTTAGAAATAAGTTTTAAATTCACTCGCCTTCTGGATTTATGTAGGTTGGTGAAATTGTTGTTGGTTTTTTAGGATCTACAACTCCCGAATATCTTGATGTTGCTGGATATCTATCTGGAACTTTTGTAGGTGCTCCTACTGAAGTATCTCTAGGAATAAGTTGTCTTTTTCTTTCGTCTAAAACTGAAGTTGCCATAATAACCCCCATGAACTATTTTAATATTAATATTTAGACACGAAAGTTTATATTTTTGATATGGCAGACGCTCTTAGCATTATACTGGAAATGATTTGGCATATTATTTCAACAACTATTCACTCTGTTAAGTTCCTTTCTGGAATGTTTCAACAGCTTTTAGGTGCGCTGTTGCCTGTTTCTGTTGCAGGTCCTGGAGGAAGTTTGCTAGCTGGTGTTGCTTTGCTTTTGGTTGCGTATTTTTTGATCAAGTTTATTTTTAGGTCTGGAAAAGAAGTAGTTATACTTTTGATTGTTGGGATAATTATTGTTCTTTTGCTTTTGGCTGGAAAGTTTGTTGGTTAATATGGATTTTGAAAAAGAGATTCAGGAATTGAAAGAAAGGAATAAGAGAGTAGAAGCAGACAAAGCATGGGAAACAAGCTGGACGCGCAGGGCTTTGATAGCTTTGTTCACATATCTTGCAATTGCCTTGTATCTTTTAGCAATCAATGTACCTTCGCCTTGGCTGAATGCGATTGTGCCAACTATAGGGTTTCTTTTGTCGACTCTAACTTTGCCTGTTTTTAAGAAAATGTGGATTAGAAAAAGAAATTAAGCAGCTCGCGCAGGCGTGAAAAGTTCAACAACGCCTGGGTATTTTTGTTCAACAGGAACTGAGAATGTGCCTCTTTCTTTGTCATACAATCTTCCTGTTCTCAAAACACTTTGCCAAAAAGTTGGATCTCTACACTGACCTATTACTATTTGTCTTTCGTCGCCTTTTTCATGGGATAATTCATCTTCAATTAAAAGTCTTCTTTCCATAGCATGCATATCTAAAACATCGTCTACTTCAAGGCCTAATGGTTTCAATAACCCTTCAACTTTTACAAAGACTCTTCCAGCATTGTATCTTTGTATAACAGGTTGGCTAGCTGCTTCTATTTGATCAAAAACAGCGCGGATATCACTATTCTCTGCTATCTGGATTTCGCCTACATATGGTAGGTCTACTGTTCCCCCATATCTACCACCGGATTTACTGAGATTGTGTAAATCCTCTCTTTCAAGATCTCCTATTTTACCTTTAAATTCTATCCAATCTTCAAATTCAGGTGAACCCATTGCTTCTAATATTCTTGATGCACAATAGTTATCGCCTTTTTCTATTTTTGCCTTTGGATCTGGAACGCATCTGCCTTGTTTTACATCATACTGTGTTGCTATACCAAGTTCACCTAGCAAATTCATATTGTGAACTACAAGAAGATCTATATCATGCGGACTTTGTTCAGTAAGCGTTGAACCAAAAAGAAGGAGATCATGGACTCCATAATGTGGATCTCCATAAACTGCTTTGTAGGAAAAATCAAAAATTGCTCTGGCTACATTCTCTGCCAATCTCATCGCATTTGGAACAACAGTTGTACTTTTCATAAACAATTAATTAGTGGATAGCGCTAAGAAAATTTTCGAGGCGAACTGAGAAATTTTTTAGCCTCCGATTTTGGCATAAGCTTTTTTCCCAGAAAAAGGCTTAAGCGACCGCTGGGTCTTCTTGTCTTTGTTCTTCTGGTTTGCCTTTTGTTACAATTGGGAATCTTAAAGGCAAAGGTAATTGCAATTCGTCTGCCAAATCAGCTGCCCTCAAAAGGCACCTTCTGAATAAAGTATTCAAAATTTCTACAGAAGAATCTTCTGTTAATTTTTTATCCTTTTTCCAAAGATCTAACAATTTCTTGTGTTCGTCTGTTAAGTACAAAAGCTCACCATCTATTTTTATTTCGCCTATTTCAGGAGCGTATGTTGTTACAAACTCGAATTTCATTGCCAGAGCTTTCTTTCCAAGTTGCTCTATTTCCCTTTCTTTTATGTCTATTATTTTTGGAGAGGAATTTGTTGATATTGCTTCATTTATAACTGATTTTTTCCTTTCCCCTGTTATTTTGTCGAATGTAATTCCTATTACTGGCATAATAAACACCCCTTATTTTGATACCAAATGATTGGTTTATTGATATTTAAACGTTTCCATGTGTGAATATCTAGCTCTCCTGTCGCAGAGTTAGACACTCATTAGATGTTATAGCTCCACCCAGATTCGAACTGGGGTCAATGGCTATCTTCTTTCATAGATGCAAAGCATCTCAACTCTTTAGAGTTTCTCCAAAGGCCACTATCCTGGGCCGCTAGACGATGGAGCTATTATGGAATATGTAAATAAGAAATCAGTGACTTATAAAATTGTCTTGGTCTAGAAGTGGTAAGACTCTGGTAAGTTCTTCTGAGAGAGGTCAACATTTTTCCAACCCTTCTCTATTTCACTAAAAATAGTTTTTAGCTTTTTCTCTATTTGATCCCACTGTTTGAAAATAGATTTGATGAATTCTGCGTCTTTTTTTCTGTCGTGCTCGCATTTTATTCTAGAAGCACTTGTGTGGATTAGATTGAGTTGTTTGTAGATTTCATATGCTTCTTTTTTGACATCGCTAATCATATGTTCTGTGAAAAGAAGGTCTGGATCACTTCCTTCGTGGATAAACAAAAACGATTCTAAATTTTTCATCAATTCATAGGCTTTAAAACCAATCTCGTTCCTTATGTTCTGTAGGACAAGTGAATCGTTTTTCACAGAAATCTCAAACTTTTCTTCGATGTCTTCTATAGAAGGTAGCTTGAATTTTGTTTTCAGCGGCTTGAAATAATCTTTTTCCATTGTTCCCCCATTAGATTAATAAGTATAGTTATTGTATTTAAATGATATTAGATTTGAGATATGCTTAGTTGTGGAAGCCATATATGAGCGAAAATGCTAAAGGCACAAAAAGGGCAATGGGATTGTTTATAGCACTTCTGATGTTTTTTTCAATTGCAGGATCAGCTCTTTATTATGTTGGCACATCGCCACAACAAAACCAAGACGACAACCAACCAAAGATAGAAATAAAACCTATAACTTTTGGTGAGCTTCCAACTGAACACAAGCAGGCTGTAATTGGAAGTGGTAGGATTTTGTTTGAATATTTTTATCCAACTGGGTGCTTGGAGTGTGCGGAAACGCAAAATTTGTTGAAGCAATTTTCTGGGCAATTTGAGAGCCAAGGTAATCTTGTTTTTGTGGAGTTGATCGAGGGGTTTAACGAAACGAAACTTCAAATAATAAACCAAAGAGGAAGCATTATAGAAGTTGAAGAAAATTTGACAGCAGACTCTTTGATGAGAATTTTTTGCGAGAACTCGCTTGTTCAGCCAAAGGAATGTTTACTTTTGCAGTTCAACTCACCTGTTCCTGAGGTAAACAAAAGTCAGGAAACTAATCAAACAGATGTGGGGTCAAACAGTACTTCAACAAATCAAACACAAAATACAACAACTGGAAACAAAACAAACACAACGACCTAAACTAGATTTTTAATATCTTTAGCAGTTTCGACAATTCAACTTTTCCTTGTGCTAAGTTTTTATTTCCACCACCAGAACCATTGCACTGGGAGCATATGTCCTTTATTTTCTTTTCCATGTCCTCATTATTTGACATTCCAACTATGTCTCCTATTTCATTAGAAAGTATAACTGTGAGGTTGGGATCCTTTTTCAAAAGCTCTGCTGCCATTAAAATGAGCTCCTTTCTTTGTAGATTTACAATATCAAAAAGTTGATTATTTTTTTTCTTTTTTAGGAGACCGTCTATATTGGATTTTGCTGCACTTGTTCTGAGATTTTCCAAATGCTTCCTTTGATTTTTCCATGTCTCAAAAATATATTTAGCTGCTTCCTCTAGGTTTTGAGATTTGTATTTTTGTAGGATTTCTGTTTTTTCTCCAAGGATTTTTTTGAGCTTATTTATTTCTTTCTGTTGGCTAACTGTTTCAGCAATAAAGTTGTCTATGTTTGATTCTAAATGGTCCACTGAAACAGACAAAACATCAGCGGCCTCATGGAGCTCTTTTGTCAAATGCTTTGTATCGCCTCTTATCTGAGAGACTTCAACTAAATCAGATTTGTTAAGTTTTTCGACCAAGCGAGATGAAAGATCAGAAGCGTGCCTTATGTATTTTTCAGCTGCCGCAGCTGATTTTATTGTTATTCTTATTATTCCGTCTTGAATTTTTTCTGTTCCTACAATTATTATTTTCTCTATTTCTCCAGTATCTAAAACATGTGTGCCTGCACATGCTTCTGTATCGTGGCCCGGGACCTCTAAAATCCTTAGGGTTTTTTCAGGTATGTGTCCGCCTTGATATATTCCAAGACCAAATCTATTTTCAGCCTCTCCTCTTGGGACAAAATTACTTTTTGTTTTTATTGATTTTTTTACAATTTCATTTGCTAAGGATTCTATTTTTTCTATTTCTTCTGGCATCAAATTTTGGTAGTGTGTGATATCTAGTGTGGCTTTGTCTTCTGATTTGTGTGTGCCTGCTTGCCATGCGTGCTTTCCTAATACTTTTTTGACTGCACCATTTAAAATATGAATCGATGTATGGTGGCGCCTTAGATTGAGTCTCCTGTTCCAGTCTATTCTTCCTTTCACTGTTTGACCGACTTTAAATTGTCCTATATTTTCGACTTTATGTGCGACAATATGGCCGAATTTTTGGACATCAATAACTTTTTGGTTTTCCAAAAATCCAGTATCATTTTCCTGTCCACCGCCTTCTGGATAAAACAAAGTTTGGTCTAAAACTATCCAGTCTTTTGTAATCCTCAAAACCTTTCCTTCAAAATCTTTTTTTTCTGGGTTTTCGTAGAACAAGACTTTCGTGTCTGGTAGATTTGATAGGTCTAAATCAATTTCTTTTTCTTCTTCTTTCTGGATGATATGTTTGCTCGACAAATGTTCGTAGAAGTCTTCTGGGATTTCTACTGATTGCTTTTTCTCCTTTGCTATTTGTTTTATCAGTTCTGGCGTGATTCCCTGGGACTCATATAGCTTTGCGACTTTTTCTCCGCTAAATTTTTCCCCCTTATCTAGGAGGACTTCTATTGTCGACCTTGCTTGTTTTAGTGTTTTTTTGTATTTCTCCTCTTCAATTGAAAATATTTTGTTTAGATTATCGACGTTTTCTTTTAGCTCTGGAAACATTGGTTTTAAAAACTTAGCATGCTCTTCTGCGATCCCTGGAAGATTTAGATTTAAATTGTATTCGTCTAAGAAGGCAAGGGCGCGCCTGAAAATAACACGAAGGTTGTAGCCGCCGCCGACATTTGATGGGAAGCCGCCGTCTGAAACTGCGAATAAAAGAGTCCGCGTGTGGTCTGCAATTGCATAGACTGCACGAAGAGGCTCGATTTGTTCTATTAATTCTTTTGTTGAGACGCCTATTGATTTTGCAATTTCTTCCCTTGTTTTTTCCAGATTTTTTGCTTCGTCTATGTTCAAACGACCTGCGAGTTTTGAGAATTTTTCAAAAATATGTTTGTCGACTTTTATTCCTGTGTGTTTTTTCATTTTTTCTATAAGATCGCCGAAGACGCAGTCATAGATTGTGTTTGTTCCGTTTGAGAGCCAGACAAGCCTCTCGTGACCCCAGCCTGTGTCATTTACTTTGATATCTAAATTTGTGAAGCCTGTTTTTGTTGCCTGAAATTCCATGAAAACATGATTGCCGACCTCCAAGCCTCCTATGTAGGTTTCAATTGAAGGCCCAAACGCGCTAAAGTCGGGCATGTGCCAGAGATCTTCTACATAGACTAAATCTTTTGCGTCAACTCCCAAACGACCATTTAGAAAACCAAAATCAAGTTCCATGCATCTATCTTTGAAGTAGCCTTCTTTTGGGTAGCCGAAAGCATGTTGGCCTGACATGATGAAAGAAGTCATGTGTCTACCTGATAAACCAACAGAAGGTATGTCTGGGAATCTTAAACAAACTTGAGGGACAACCAAAGGATTTGCAGGATAAACAAAATTCATTTTTCCCATGTCTATCCTTTGAAAGTCTTGGATAGACGCAATTGTGAAAAATAAGTCTGGCCTCCATCTATCGATTACTGGGTATCTTGGCGTGCTTGCGTGGCCATTTTCGACGAAAAATTTCTCAAACTCTCTCCACATTTTCACATAATCTAATTTCTTTTTCGCAAGCTTGTTGCCGATGAAGTTGTAGTCTTCGCATGGAGGATTGCCGCATTTTTTTCTTTCAGGATCTAAAGTCCAGAAATAAGCTGAACAAGAGTGGCATTGTTTTCTTTGGAAACCCTTTTGTTTGAATAATTCAACTTGATAGTACTTCTGCCAATCCTTCTCAAATTCTTTTTTTAGGTTGACTTTTGTGAGCATATCTAATAAATAGGGAACCAGTTATTTTAAACCAACTCAGCAATCTTCCTTGCTGTTTCGAAGATTTGCTTTTCAGAATCCATTTGGCGCAGGGAAATTTCTCCGTTGGAGAAAATCAAAATAATCGCGTCGCCTTCTTCGATTTTGATTGCTTTGAGTTCGTCTGATTTAACAACAAACTTAAAATGCGAAGAAAGGTTTTTGACTGCTTTTGCAAAATCTATTTCCCTGTTCAAATATGCCTTTGCCATTATCTTGTCCTTGTCTGTTATACAAGGCCGGATTTGCGCGATTTCTAGTTTCATAGCACCTTTTTAGGAAAAAGCTGCACCAAAAAGTTCAGCGCAACTCTAACCTCCTTATAGGCTTATATTATTTTCCTTTATACTTATAGGTATGAATGCTGAAGAGGCCTTTGCTGATGGCAAACCAAAAATGTATGCAGCTGTTTTTAGAGATAATGCAGCTGTTCGATTTAAAATTGGCGGACTTGGAATAAGAGGATTAGAAAGGGAAGATAGGCCACTTGTTGTATACAATGTTTATAGAAGAGATGTATATGGGAAAATGGAACAAGATGGGATGCTTCCAGAGTCAGTAAAAGATCTTGTTAGAGAAATGGCAGAGTCTAACTTATACCCAGCTTCCCATGAATTTGTTTCTCCTAATTTGAATGGATGGGGAGTTGTAAGAACAGAAAAACCAGTAGATGGAGAGGCGCTTATAGATTTAATATCTGATGTAGGAACTATTTTAGCGCAACCATTTTTTGATAAAAGAGTTGGGGGCAGAGTTGCTTTCAGGGATCTCTTAATTCTAGAAGAGTTTTACACTATTTGATTCTTTCTCCAATCAATATATTTCTTCAACAGTCCTTTCGTCGCATCCATCAAAGGAAGATTAAAAGCTTCTTCTATTGTATACCAACCATATTCAGATATTTCGTGGTTTGGCACGATTTGTGTTTGGCTAGCTTTTGCGATGAAATCGATAAAATGGAAGGTCATTGTTGGATCTTTGAAATCAGGACTTGGAGGCTTTATCAGCTCACCGACAAAAACAATACCAGAGATTTCTATTTGAAGCTCTTCTCTTATTTCTCTACGCAGGCATTGCTCTGGTGTTTCGCCTTCCTCAATCCGTCCTCCAGGAACTATCCAATGTTTCCATTTAGGAGATGACATCAAAAATATTTTGCCTTCATCATTGTACAAGACGACTCCGACGCATTTTTTAATTGGCATTTGTTTAGTTGGTTTGTTGGCTAATATATTTGAGCGGGTGGATTTTCGATTTAGAAAATAATTGAGTTGATTGTTGAGAGAATTAAAAGAATCTTTAAATATGTGCACAGACAATTCTATAACAGTGTTATAAAGAATTAACATCGATAATTGGTTAACTATGCATGGTCCATTCTGCGAAATAATGGTGAAGGAAGTCCTTCCAGTTTTGAGATGTTTGTTAGCTAAAAGGCTCTCAGAATTTGGTTTGTCGCAGAAAAAAGTTGCAGAAAAAATGGGCACAACACAGCCTGCTGTTTCTCAATACAAGAAAGGTCTAAGAGGCTCTAAAACAGCACTACTTGAAGACAACAGGGAAGTCTTGGAAAAAGTAGACCAAATCGCAAAAAAGCTTGCAGCAGGACAAATGAGTCCACAAGAAGTTCCTTTTGAGATGTGCCAAATGTGCGAACTTCTTGAAAAAGACAAAGTCTTCTTGGAAAAAATTACTGCGAAGAAATAATTAACCTGAATCAACACAATAATCTACATTTTCTGGTTGATTCGGGTGCTGTAAAACAATAACAGATTGTTTAGTTGTTTTACGCTATACAGAGCCACCAAAACTAAAGATGCTTCCTATTTTATTCTTGAACCTAACCCAAGCACTCACTTGCTGGAACTCATAGCTGACTTCTTTTTTCACAAAATTTGCTGTTGCTGAATATTCTTTTGCAATTGCTTGCTCAAGTTTATCCAAACCTATTGCCTCCTCTTCTTTTTTGAAGAGTTTCCCAGCTTTTCTAAATGTTTTTGTTACAGGCGCAAAAAGGTTTGGCCTTGGCTTTGCTGTTGAGAATCCTTTTTCAGGATGGTATCCTCTTCTTATAGGGAAATAACTGTATAGGAGAAGACCAGCGAAAATTAAAATAACTGTTCCAATAGAACTATAGAAAAACATAGCTGATGTATTCTGCTTTTCAATATTTGTACATTCTGTTTTGTAGTCCTCAAGCTCTTTTATTATTGTGCTAAGTGTATCTGTTTTTTGTTTAAGGTCATCAGAGTGCCTTTCAGATCTCAAGTAGTCACCATCCTTCAATGCAGAATCTAGTTTTATTAATAGTTCATCAGATTCTTTGAATAGACTACTAGCCATTTGCGTTTTTGATTTTGTGTCTAGTTTAGAAACAGGATTTGTGTCTGGAAGTTGGCATAAGACTGAGGGCTGTTTTTCCTTCAGCGTCTTAAGAAGCATAGTATAAATTTGGTTGGAATCTTTTATAGAAACTTTTTTTTGCTCATTTAAAGAAACAACAATTATGAAGTCCTCTGTATCAAATATGGAACCTGATTGTATTTTAAATTTTCCGCTGTACTCGCCTGCTTTAAAATCTGGAGAAATTGAAAAGGATAGAAGGAATTCCTCTTCTGTGTTGCTTGATATTGAATCAGAACCTGCAACTGTATATGGTATATTCACACTCAAATCAGCCAGGCTAAAATTAACGGGAAGTGTGGCATTTCCTATATTTTTCACTTTGATTTTTGTCTGGACAGTATCGCCCTGAAAAACATCTATTTTGTCAACTGATTCTGTTATTGTTAGAGATTGTAAATTAGCTGCACCAGAATTTTGGATAGAGAAAACTAAGGAAAGTAGAACCACTGAAAGGAAAATTGCCCCCAATCTCATATATATTATTCAAAATATAATGTATGAAATTAGAACTAAGTTATATATTCTTTTCTCTACCCCTCCTAAGCCTTTTCTTTAGAAAAGAAAAGTCTAAGGCTTATCCAAAAGAAACTACTTTACAAGAGAAATCGATGTATAGAAAGGTTATATGGAAGAAAATAGCCTGTTCTGGGCCGATCAACTTGCAGACCAAGTGATTGAAAGGGCGAAGAAAGAGGGAAAAATAGTTAGTATAAGGAGTGGACAAACACCATCTGGTGGGAAACATATTGGAAACCTAAATGATCCTGTGCGCGCATATTTTGTTTACAAATCTGTTTTAGAGAAGGGTAAGAAAGCAAGATTTATCAATACAAGCGATGATAGAGACCCACTAAAGGATGTGCCTGCAAGGATTGCTGATTTAGATGGAAAGTGGCACAAATCTGAAAATTTCTCCGAATTGAAAAAACACTTAGGTAAACCATTGATCAGGGTTCCAGATCCGTTTGGATGTTGTAAAAGCTATGCAGAACATTTTGCTAGTTTGTGGAGCCAAGGTCTTGCGCTTTTGGGAATAAGACCACAGGAATATACAAATGATAATTGGTATAAGGAAGGAAAGTTTGATCCATACATAAAAAAGGTTTTTGAGAAAAGGCAACTATCAGGCGAGCTTTGCAACAAATACCAAGAAAGCAAATCAGCTGAATATATCCCTTTCGATGCAATTTGTCCAAATTGTGGAGTGTTGGCAAACATTTCTGAATTTGATTTGAAATCAAAGAAAGTCCAGTTTATTTGCGGTGGAAAGTCAATAAAAAAGAAAAAATCAGAAGGCTGCGGCTTTGAAGGCGAGGTACCTTGGTCTGAAGGAAAGCTACAGTGGAGGTTTGAGTGGCCTGCTCAATGGGGAATTTGTGAAACAAACTTTGAGCCTTTTGGAAAAGATCACTACGAAGGGTCTTGGAAATCAGGACAGGAGATTGCTAAAAGAGTTTATGATTTCGAGCCGCCTATACCATATGTATACGAGTTCTTTTTGGTCAACGGCGAGAAAATGTCTGCATCAAAGGGAAATGTTTACATTGTACAAGATATGCTCAAAATTGTCGAGCCAGAAATTTTCCTTTACTTCTATACAAAGAGGCCAGGAAAACAAAGGGACTTGGATTTGAAAAATATAGGGCTTCTGGTTGATGATTTTGAAAAGGTTGAGAGGATTTATTTTGATGTTGACAAAGAAGAGAATGAAAGAGAAAAGGACAATTTGAAAAGATCCTATTTCATGGCAGTTGAAAAATTGCCTAAAGCCATACCAACCAGGATTTCATATTCATTTGCATCGCTTGTCTCTCAATATTATTCTGATAAAAACAAAATTTTGGAGCTGCTTAAAACACTAAGCATGATGAAAGGACAAACAAGAGATGAGGAGAAACAGATTTTGAAGAGGTTTGAACTAGCCAAAAATTGGATAGATATGTTTGCACCAGAGGAAGCTAAAATCAAGCTTCAGGAAACCTGTTCTGATGAGATAAAAAAAGGTCTAACTGAAAACCAAAAACATGCTGTGAAAGAATTGGGCTTGGAACTTGAGAAAAAAGAAATGAAAGAAGAAGAACTGTACAATCTTTTTTGGCATATTGCAGAGAAAAACCAGTTAAAGGCGCCTGAATTTTTCAGGTCTGTGTATTTGGTTTTGCTTGCAAAAGAAAGAGGACCAAAACTTGCTCCATTTATTTTGACTGTTGGACAGAAGAAAGTTGCTGAGATTTTGGAGAGGGTTTAGGACATTTCACGTTTACTTTACTAGAATCAATATTCGCCTTCCTCATTTCTGCAGTCTTCGCAAAGCCATCTGCCTTCTGCATGCCTTAGGTCATCTGAATAATCGCCGCATTTTTCGCATAAACCAGATATAGCTTCTGTTGGCTCAGCTACGCGGTCCAGCCTGCTTTTCAATTTTTCAGATAAAACTTCAATCAGTTCAGGCGCTGCTAAAAGAATTTCTTTTTCAGAAACAATTCCAACAAGCCTGCCACCATCGATAACAGGTAGCCTTTTCACTCCCGATTTTACCATTTTTCTGGCAACTGCAAGCATGTCTTCTGAAGAATTTGCTGAGACTAAAGGCTTCTTTTTCAGGTCTTTTGCTTTTGTTTTTTTCAGATCTTTGTCGTGTGCAAGGGCGTGGACAATGTCCTTTTCAGTCACCAACCTCACTGGTTTTTTCTTATCCAACACAACAACTGAACCAATTTGATTGTTCGACAAGATTTTTGAAATAGTATACAAAGAAGCATTTGGATCAACTGTGACAACCTTTGTCCTCATTATATTTCTAATAGCCACCATAGACACCACCCTATTTAAATATTATAGTTTATATCTGATATAAAGTTATCCTGTATAATAGTTTCTTTGGGATAACTTACCACTTTCTTTTCTAAAGAAAGGGGGAGTATTATGAACGAGGAAGATATTGTAAAAATGCTTGCAGAAAAAAAGACAGTGATAGATGAAACAATCAAAAAATACTTGCCTGAAAAATTCGATGAAAAATATTTGGAGTGGTCATTGGGAAAGGCCAGATATTCTTACAATGTTGAAGCTTTGCAAAAAGTTATTTCAGAGCCAATTTGGGATTTTTTGAATAGAGGCGGGAAAAGATGGAGGCCTGTTTTATTTCTTTTAGTTGCAGAGGCACTTGGAGCTGATTTGAAAAAGGTGCAAGACTTTGTTGTGATTTCTGAATTGGTGCACAATGGAAGTCTTGTTGTCGACGATATAGAAGACAGATCAGAATTAAGGAGAGGCGAACCATGCATGCACATAAAGTTCGGCATTGATATTGCAATAAACGCAGGGAACATGATGTACTTTTTACCCTTTCTAGCTTTGATGAAAAACAAATATAATTTTTCTGCTGATACTATTGCAAAAGCATACCAAACTTGCATACAGGAGCTTATCAATATACACTGCGGACAGGGCTTGGACATCGCATGGCACAATGGTTTGGGAAATGCAAACAATATAACTGAAAAAGAATATCTGCAGATGTGCGCATACAAAACAGGGACTTTGGCAAGGTTATCTGCGCGACTTGCTGTTGTTTTGGCAGGTGGATATGAAAAACAAGAAGAGGTTTTGGGAAAGTTTGCAGAAACAATTGGTGTGGCTTTCCAAATACAGGATGATGTTTTAAGTGCATCTGGAGAAAAATTCCAGGAGAAAAAAGGTTTTGGAGACGATATAACTGAGGGGAAAAGGACACTTATAGTTATACATGCTATGCAAAATTTGGAACAAGCAGACAGGGAAAGGTTGATTGAGATTCTAAACATGCATACAAGGGATGTTAATTTGATTAAAGAGGCTTTGGATTTGCTGAAAAAGAAAGGTTCTGTTGAGTATGCGAAAAATGTAGCAAAGGACATGGTGCGAAGCGCGTGGGCAGATGCTAACAAACTGCTTCCAGAATCAATTGCAAAAGGCAAGCTCAAAAAATTCGCAGACTTTTTGGTGGACAGGGAGTGGTAATTATCTTTTAAACTCTGTATACTTTTTGCTCAAGCTTTTTACTAAAAAGCTTGGCTTATGCAAAAATAGGAGCCTAAAAATTCTTCGTTGATACTCGAAAAATTTTACAGCTTCCATGTACTAACGAATTTATGAAAGCTAATCAAGTAAAAAAGCTTTGGGAAGAATTTAGGAAAATACCTTTTCCAAAAGAGATCCATTCTTTAAACACAGATTTCGAATTTAACGACAGCTTGGCGGCGGGTTGTATATCCTCCTTTGTTGAATACGGAAAATTATCAAAAGAAAATAAGCAAGTTCTCCTAGGATGCAAAAAATACTTTAAGGAGAATATGAACAAACTTCCTCCAGAAGGAAAAAAGTATTTCGAAAAACTTCTAAAAATAATAGATTGTATTTTATGAATCCCACAGAAAAAAATCTTGAAGCAGAAACTTTAAAGTGGCTTGAAAAATTGGAGAAAAGAAGGAAGCAAACAAAGGTTTTGGATAAAAAAGCAAAGGACTCTTTGGTTAATGTTGATTCTTACATATCAGACTGCAAACATTTCTTGGAGAAAAAGGATTATATTCGGGCATTCGAAGCAATGGTTTATGCTTTTGGTATATACGAGACGCTTATAAATTTAGAACTTGTAAGAGAGTGATATGTTACAACCTATACTTGGTATAATAAGTTTCATTGGTGCTATTGTTATTTTTAGCTCCACATTTGTGGAGGGGAATTTAATTTTAACTGCATCTTTAGCTGCTTTGATTTTGATTGAAGGAGTATACCACTTGCTGAAAAAGAATGTCATTAAGGGCGGAATAAAATTAGCTTCCACAATAACACTAACTATTTCTATTTTCTTCAGATTACCTTTCTATTTATCATTTATTGTTGGAATAGCATTGCTTGTAGTTGCTTTGTATGATGTTTTCCCAACAATAATAGGGAAGGAATAAAATGAGCCTACTAATGTTTGTTTTGGGATGGATAGATGTAATAGGTAGTTTACTTATTTTCTTGAGCCTGATTGGAATAGGTTATGGATTTTATTTTCTATGGATTATAGCACTTATCCACTTAATCAAAGGTCTATACAGTCTTGCATGGGGAGGATATTTTGCTGCTTTCATTGATATTGTTGCTGGGGTTATCTTATTTTTGTCTTACATTTCTATACCCATGTATTATGTCCTCGGAGCAATTGTTGGTATCTTGCTTTTGATAAAGGGCGTGCAATCAATTATTCCATTTCTAAGCGAGCTGATTAATGCATAAATTCATAGATTTTGTTAATGACTTTTTGTATATACACTTCTCTTTTTAGAAGAAAGGGCTGATAAGCTTATAAAGTTTAGATTCAACAAAAAATATGCCGGAAGAAATAAGGAGATTCCCAGCAAAACATAAACAGATATCAAAAATTGCTGAAAGTGACGTCAGAGTTAGCGTGTTAGGAACAATTATAGATAAGCAAAATGATTTTATAATGATTGATGACGGGACTGGAAGAATAAAAATTTCTTTCCAGGATGTCAAATTTGATTTGAATCAATTAGTTAGGGTGTTTGGAAGAGTGATCCCAACACCAAGTGGATCTGAGCTTCAAGGCGAAGTCATACAAGACATGTCAAAGCTCGATTTAAGTTTGTTCAAAAAAATTCAACAGTTAGAGGGTGAGTAAACCTTTATAGAGGCAACTAATATGTTTTCACTAACCTTAGAAAATCCAGATGTTTTGAAAAACACAATGTCAATTGTTTCTGAGATGATAGACGAGGGTGTTTTGAAAATTGACTCAAATGGATTGAGCTTGCTTTCGCCTGATAGGAATGTAATTGTTG
The DNA here is from genome assembly GCA_964410585.1 of uncultured archaeon. Classification (GTDB taxonomy): domain Archaea; phylum Aenigmatarchaeota; class Aenigmatarchaeia; order QMZP01; family JACQNV01; genus CAYPFW01. The sequence goes on from CAYPFW010000001.1 coordinate 435,182, forward strand.
TTGTTGATTTTAAATTGCTTTCGACAGCTTTTTCAGACTTCCAATTGACACAACCAACAACAGTTGGGGTTAATTTTTCAAACCTTGTGAGCATTTTGAAAAGGACAAAATCAAATGAAAAAGTCACACTAAGATTGAAAGATAACAAGCTTGAAGTCATTGTCGAGGGTGGCGGAAAAAGAAAGTTTGATTTGCCTACTTTGGATTTGAAATCTGAAAACCCTCCAATAGACCAGCTTGCTTTTACAGGAAGAGTTGATTTGGAATCAGGTGTCTTTGAGCAGGGTGTTGAAGATGCAGATGTTGTTTCTGATTCAATGGTTTTTGAGCTGAACCAAGAAGTATTCAGACTTAGAGCTAAAGGCGATATATCTTCTGCTGAATTAGAACTAAAAAAAGGCGAGAACGGCATGCTAAACTTAGAGGCCTCAGAAGCTATGAGGGCAAGGTATCCAATTGATTATTTGAAAAAGATTTCTAAAGCATGCAAATTGGCAAAACAAGTTTCTTTGGAATTTGGAAACAACTATCCTATTCGAATTTCATTCACACAAATGGACAAAGTGAATTTGAATTTTATTCTGGCACCTAGAATTGCAGACGAGGAATAGAACTAATTTTAACCTACTAAACAATTATATCGATGAACAAACTTCTTTTTGGAACAGCTGGGATTCCCTTGTCAACAGAACCAAGGAATACAATTGAAGGAATTAAACAAGTGAAAAAACTTGGTCTTAGTGCAATGGAATTGGAGTTTGTCCAGTCTGTGAACATTACTGAAGAAAAGGCTCCTGAGGTTAGAAAAACAGCACAGCAAAATGATATTGTCCTCACAGCTCACGGACAGTATTATATCAATTTGAATTCTCAAGAAAGAGAAAAAATAGAAGCAAGCAAACAAAGGGTTTTGAAAGCTGCGCGGATTTTGGATGCTTGTGGTGGTTGGTCTCTGTGCTTCCATGCTGCATACTACATGGGAGATGAAATAGGTGCATATTACAATGTTAAACAATCACTGAAAGAAATTGTAAAAACTCTCAAAAACGAGGGGAACAGGGTTTGGATAAGACCAGAAACAGGCGGACGGCTTAGCCAATTTGGCTCTTTGGATGAGCTGATAAAAGTTTCACAGGAAGTTGAGCAAGTGCTTCCTTGCATTGATTGGGCACACCACTATTCAAGGTCTTTGGGCGAAATAAATACATATGAAGGCTATTCGAAAATTTTGGAGGAGATAGAAAAAGGTTTAGGAAAAGATGCTTTGCAAAACATGCACTGTCATTCCGAAGGAATTGAATTTACAGATAAGGGTGAGAAAAACCACTTAGCATTTGCTGATTCTAAAATCAACTACAAAGATTTGGTAAAAGTTTGGAAAGATTTCAAAATAAAAGGCGTTATTATTTGCGAAAGTCCTATAATTGAAAAAGATGCATTGTTGTTAAAAAAAGAGTATGGCTAGCTTTTTCTTTCAGAAAGCAAAAGGCTACCGTACCCAAAAAGAAACGGTATACAAATATGACAAATTTAAAGGAAATAGAACATGAGTGGGAAGTTGAATACAAAAATGCAGACATAGAAAACATACCTCTAGTTTTCTTGAAACCGCCTAGCCATTTGGTGAAGTTGGTTGAACAAAACAAAATTAAAAAAGGAAAGGTCTTAGATGTTGGCTGCGGTCTAGGGGTTTCTGATTTTTATCTGGCTGCGAAGGGATTTGATGTTGTTGGGTTGGATATTTCTAAAACAGCCGTTGAGTATGCGAAGAAAAAAGCAGCGCAGATGAAGGTGAAATGTGAATTTATTCAGGGTGCTGCACAAGACCTGAAGTTCGCAGACAAAACATTTACTTTTGTTTATGATAGAGGCTGCCTACATCACATAGAGCCAGAAGATAGGGAAAAATACATAGAAGGGATACATAGGGTTTTGGAGGATAAAGGAAAATATTATTTGGAGTGCTACAATGAAAAAAATCAACAAGAAGTTTTTGCGTCTAAATTTTCCAAACAAGACCTGGAAAAATATTTTTCTAAATTCAACATTGAATACATAGAAGAAGTAGAAAATATTGGAGTAGATGGAGAAAAGGTGTTCCTGTATGCTGTTTTTATGGAGAAGATATGAAATTTACTGTTCAAAAAATATATGATAAAGGGTCGAGAAAAATAAATGAAGATGAGATGTTGATTAAGGATAATTTATTTGCTGTTTTTGACGGTGCAACTAGCCTTGTTCCCTATACAAATTTAAAATATAAAACTTACAACTAACTTGTTTTAATGGCAAGCTCTACAGAAAAATGTGAACCTAGAAAATATAATTTTCATGAAACGAGGAGACTTTTAGATATTCCAAGTAAAGATGTTTATTGCTTTGCTATAGACAATGACATTAGAAGATATCCACATGGGTGCTTTGATGCGGATGACGTTGACAAAGTTGTTGCTAAGAGAAAGGCAATTCAAAACTCTTCTCTCGGACCACGATTATCACAGTCTATAATCGAAGCTGTAAAATCCCATTTTCAGGAGCCTCTATTAGAGCGACAAAGCAGAACATATGTCCTCGATCTAAATTCCTTTCGATACATACTATCAAGAGAAGGGAATAAGTTAAACTATAATGGATCCAATTTTCCAGAAGAATACTTATCAAAAGAAGATGTAGAGATTGGATTTGGATATCCTTATCAGGATGTTATGGGAATTTTAATGGAAGAGGGTTTGGAAGTTACGGAACAGGGAGTAAACAAAAGGCATATGAAAGAATTTATAGATAAAAGAATACAACAATTAAACCCAGATGTTGCCGAAAGGCTTAGAATCAGTTTAAAATATAAGGAAGGTAAACTTCCCGGACTAATAATCGACAGACAAGAGTTCTAAGCAAACAACAACTTCAAATAAAACAGAGGGTTTGCAAGCTTTTTTCTTTGTTCTTTGTTGTCCAACATGCTTGCCAAAGTTTGTTGGATCTGTTTGCTCTTTGCTGCTTTTGAGATGACTAAGTTTGTCAAGAATTTTCTTTTTCCCATTTTCTGCAGTTTGTAGGATGTTGCTAATTTAGGTCCTAAAACAGACCAGACTTCATCTTCATATCCCTTGAAAAATGATTCTGAAAAATTGTTTTCTTTTATTGCTTTGTCAACCCACTCAGATGCTATTTGGCCAGATGTCATTGCATTTGCTATGCCTTCACCTGTAAATGGATCTATTAAACCAGCAGCATCGCCAATTAGAACAAAACCATTTCCATGGGCCTTCCTTCTTTTGGATCCAACAGGAAGTGTCCAGCCTTTTATTGAGCCCTCTTCTAAAACAGAGCCAGCAAACCTTTCTTTGAAAAGCGGGTTTTTCTCAATTATTTCAAACATTTTGTCTTTCATGTTGAAGCCTGCTTTATTGTAATCTGTGTTGACCATCCCAATTCCAACGTTTGCATATCCTGGTTCTAGTGGGAAGATCCAAAAATATCCTGGGATTATCTCATTCACAAAATGAAGCTCGATTGCTGGTTTGACGTCCTTGACGCCTTTGTAATAGCATCTTATTGATGTGATTGTGTGATCTGAATCTAAATCTAAAAGATTTGTTTTTTTGGCAACAATTGAATGTGCACCATCTGCACCGACAACAACTTTGGCTTTAAGCTCTTTTTCTTCTCCTGTTTTTGTGTCTTTTCCTTTCACACCAACGACCCTAGAACCATCGAAAACCAAATCATGAACGCTGAAGTTTTCCAATATGTGGGCGCCTTCTGATTTTGCTTTTTCAAAAACTAGGTTGTCGTAAACAAACCTTCTACACACATAACCTGTGCCTGAAAATGGGATTTCTAATGGAATTCCTTTTGGTGATGAGAAAATAACTGAGTGAACTTCAGAATGAGGACCCTTTACAACTTTTTCTGTTAATTTTAGCTGTTCTTGTACCTTTAGAGAACCTGAGATAGCATCGCCGCACGTCTTGTCCCTTGGGAATTTTTGCTTGTCGATTAGCAGGGTCTTGTAGCCTTTTCTAGCTAAATAAGCTGCACAAACAGAGCCTCCTGGGCCTGCGCCAACAACTATTACATCATATTCATGCGATTCTTTCATAGTGCCTCGTAGATAATTTGGATAATTTAGATTTGTAGTATTTATAGCTTTTTGCTTTCCATAACAGCCATATGGAAAGGGAAAAAGTTTTTATTTCTTGGCATACATAGTAATTTTAGCTCTATATGGTAAACTATGGCACGGTTTGTATTGCTTTCAGACACAACACTCTTAAGAGAATATCATAAGTTCCCTTTGTTAGATTTCTTGCCATGCTCGCCAACAACACTTGTTCCCAAGTTTGTGTATAATTATTTGAAAAGCAAACCGCCACAATCTTCTCCAGATGGCAGGGCTGTGTTGTCGCCTTATGCTGTTAGAAAAATAGAGGCTGCGCTTTTGCAAAGGTTCACAAAAGAACAGGTTGTTGTGCCAGCAGAAGATAGGATTGAAAGTTTCATAGACGCTGACACTGAAATTATTTCTATCTACACAATGGATCCTCTTGGACTTGGACCTTTGACAATGTCGTATGCTGTTTTGTTTGGGAGTTTGTCGCCTTATGTGAAATATGAGTTTGAGATGTTGATGCAAAGAGTGAACAAAGCAAGGACTGGAAAGAAAGCAAAGGTTATTGTTGGTGGACCTGGTGTATGGGAATTTAGTTTAAGGCCCGATGAGGCTGAAAGATTGGGAATAGATTATTTGTTCATGGGCGAGGCAGATGATGTTGTCTGCGACCTTTTTGAGGATATAGCAACAGGAAGCATGAGCACAGACACTTTTTTCAAAGGGTTTTATACATACGATGATTATTTTGCCAAAACATATGTTAAGCATTCAAAATTCATAACAAGGTCGCAATACTCAAAAAGATTGTATCCAAAACTCGAAGATATACCTTTGATCCAAGGGCCGACTATAAAAAGTTTGACAGAAGTTATGAGGGGGTGTGGAGTTGGGTGCGATTTTTGCGAGGTTACTTTGAGGCCTTCTAGATATTATTCTTATGAAAGCATAGAACACGAGATAAAAATAAACCAACAGGCAGGGCACACACATGCATGGCTGCACAGCGATGAGATTTTTATTTATCAGAGCAAGGGGAGGCTAGAACCAAATCAAGAAGCTATAATTGAATTGTTTAAAAGAGTGATGAGTATACCAGGAATAAAAACATGCAGCCCGACACATGGAAGGATTTCTATACCAGCTGGATATCCTGAAATGATGGAAGAGCTTTCTAAGTTCTCAAAAGCAGGACCAGATAATTGGGTCGGCATGCAAGTTGGGATTGAGACAGGAAGCGAGGAGCTTGCCAAAAAACATATGCCTGCTAAGACTCTTCCTTTGAGGATTGGTGTAGATGGATCTTGGCATGAAATTATTTTGAATGGAACGAAAACTTTGACAAAAAATTATTGGAGACCTGCATTCACTGTGCAAGTTGGACAAACAGATGAAACAGATGAAGATAATTGGGAAACTGTTAGGTTGGTGAACACTTTGAGCAATTCATATTCAGATGGTAGGCCTTTAGAATTCACAATAACACCAATGCAGAACGTGCCGCTTGGAAGAATAAGAAGCAAGGATTTCAATCCAGGCGAAATAGATCTCACAGCTTCCCAGCTTGCCGTTTACTATGCTTGCTACAGACACTTGGTTAAAATAGCTACGCGGTCAACTGGTTCTACGTATAAAAGAGGATTGGCAAATAAATTGGCTTTTTCAACTATTCTTCCAATGGGATCGAAGTTTTTGATGGGAAACATAGAAAAGATTTGCAGGAAGAAGGGGCTTGATATTGAAAAGGTTAAAAAATATGGGTTGCCGATGAAAATTGGGCACTAAGACGTTAGAGCGGCCATTACAGAGAAATGTTCTTGTTCTGGGGTAAGAAGATCACTGTGCAAGATACTATGATAAATGTCTGGATGCCTATAATCTGTTTTTGGTCCCCAAATTTTTCTTCCAAACCCAAGCTCGTCTTCTTCTCTTTGTTTTAGAATTTGCCGGATTTCATCATCTGATTTTCCTAAATATGCTTTTCGAGCTCGCTGAATCCTGATTTCCAAATCAGCTTCTACATAAACTCTATAGGTTTGAGGCCCCAAAAAATGTGCGAATCGTGTATCTACAATTATGCCTCCCCTAGAAGCTCTTTCTCCAAGCTGTTGATTTAGTTGTCTCAAGCGATCTACATCCTGAAGTCTGTACCAATCTTCAAACAATAGACGTGCTCCTTCTTCAGCATGAATCTGCCTCAAAAATCCACCAAATGAATAGGATTCCCATCCAAGTGCCTTTGTTAGAGAATTGTTTAGAATTGTTTTTCCAGATTTTGGTGGACCTGAAATTGAAACAGACGTGTATACCATCAGATGATATTGAAGCCAAGTTTTAAATTCTGATGTTTTTGTCGAAGGTATATTAAGGTCTGAGACCATAGTATAATTAGGGTTATGAGTGGAAGGCGTTTAAAAATTTCTGAGTCGCAACGAAGAAATTTTAGCCTCCTGTTTTGATTAACCTTTTGGGACAAAAGGTTATGCGAGCAAAAATATTCACACTTGAAGAAGCAAACAACACAATACCAGAGCTTTCTAAGGTTTTTGATAAAATTTCTTATGTTAGAACAAAGATCCAATTGATAAAAGAAGCTTTGGATTTTGCAGGACAAACAAAAGAATACCATGAGAACCCTGACAAAATGATAGAAAGGATGGGCACTTTTACAGAAGAATTAAAAAACCTTGTTGCAGAAGTGCATAGCTATGGTTGCTTGGTTAAGGACCTGGATAAATTTTTAGTTGATTTTTATTCTGTAAAAGAAAACAAGCTGATTTTCCTTTGTTGGAAATATGGAGAAAAGGAAATCAAATTCTGGCATGAAACACAAACAGGATTCAAAGGAAGGTTACCTTTGCTGGTAAAAGAAGAAGTTCAGAAGAATTAATTATTGTAAGCTAATCAACTAAAACTCTTCCCACAACCACATCCTCCATGTGAGTTTGGGTTGCTGATTTTAAAACCAGAACCTTTCAAAGACTCCACATAATCAATGTTTGTGCCGCCGACCTTTTCCATGCTTTGGGGGGAGACTGCGATTTTGACTTTGTGTTGTTCAAAAACTATGTCGTTTTTTTCTATTGTGTCTATGAATTCTAATTGGTATGTGAAGCCAGAACAGCCGCCTGGAAGCACACCGAACCGAAGGTAGGCATTTGATTTACCAGATGTTTTCATCAGCTCCAAAACTTTTTTAGCTGCAAACTCTGTGAGTTGGATTTCTTTCGAAGTTGCCCGCGATAACATCGCGGCTTCCGTTGAATGACTTTCGTGGTCTTCTACATCTTCTTTTTTGTTGGCTAGGAATTCGTTTGCTTCTTTTAGCATTGATTCTATTTCTTCGTCTGACATTCCATGGCCGCGAGCGCCGACACCAACTGCTTCCATTGTATTGACACTGCAACCGATACAAGAAAGCCCATATTTGCCGAAAATTTCAGCTACTTCTGGCCATTTTGTGATTACATCACCGACTGTCATGTCTTCTGTTATCAAAGCTTGATGTTTTTGCATACCTTAGTCTTTCATCTATAATTTATAAAACTAATACAGGGTCAAAAGACCCAAATAAGTAGATTTACTTTCCACCACTGCAGCCACAACCACCATGTGAATCTTCAGCTTCTTCAGCCATGCCACCACCGCAGCACCCACCGCTTGGGGCTTTTCGTGGTTGGCTTACGCCGAATTTGGATGCGCCGCCTGTAAGCAAAGAAGTGATTGCAATCAAATCGTCTTTAGCTTGAGTATGGTTTGAGTGTCCACCTGCTCTTACTTTATCTTCATGATCCATTTCAGCATAACTCCAATCTGGCTCGATTTGTGGCTTTGTCAAAGTTTTCCTGCATTTGTTGTAGTTTGCGACAATTGTTTTCATTTCTTCTGGTGTGAATTTTCTGTGGTGTTTGTCTTGTTGCAAGCTTTTTCCTGTTTGTTGCTCCCATTGAGCTGCTGGAATACTGAACTTTCTTTGGATTTTGTCCCTATACATTTCTGGGATGACATTGAATGTACAGAAAGGAACTATTTTTCCATCAGGTGTTGCGTAGTGGATGTCGCATTTGTGGATACGATCCAAGTCCCAGTTGTATGGATCTTGGAAGTGCATCATTCCGATGAACAAGCTGTTGTTGTGGAAGTCTGCTAGACCATGGTAGTTTCCTCCACCAACTGCACCTGACAAGATTTTTGTGAATTTTAAGTTCTTTGGCTTTTCTTTTTTGTCGACAAAGGAATTCAATTTCAACATTAGTTTAGATAAGACCCAATATTTTGTGATGCTTCTGTGACTTGAAGAATTCAATTCTTTTGTCAGCTCACCTAGATAATCGAAGAAGCCCTCTATGTCGAAGAATTTTGAAATTGGAACTAATTTGTTTTTATCAGTGTCTTTGAAAACATATGTTGCCATGCCGCATGCGAAGTGGATAGATAACCTATATTTTGGTTCTTGTTTGACTGCTTCAACGAAATCTGTTATCTGTTTTGCGCATGGAACTGGGAACCAGTGTTCTCTTGCTATGTCACCGTCTGTTTGGGCCTCTATTCTTTTGATTGCACCTGGGATTGTTATTCTCTGCCTCATCCTTAGTTTTTCAGGCATTCTTCCGACAAGGGATACTGGCTGGAAATTGACTGAACGGACAACATGAATGTTTTGTTCACCAAAACGGATGATGTCGCCTAACTCATGATCATTGACTCCACCAATAACTGTTGGAACCAAGACAACTCCTATACCTGCCTTATAACAGTTTTCCAAAGCGCCCTGTGCTTCCCAATAATTTTTTGGATCTGTTTGAGGTGTCATTCCATCAAACGACATGTAAAGGTTTGAGACACCAGCTGCTTTTAGCCTTGTGGCAAGTGTTGGATCGTGGCAGAGCCTGATACCGTTTGTGTTTAATTGAACGTGACTGTAGCCGATTTCTTTTGCAGCTTGAACTATTTCTGGCAAGTCTTCTCTTAGAGTTGGCTCTCCGCCTGTGAATTGAACTGAGTTGCAGCCTACTGGCTTTTCATCTCTCATTCTCTGAAGCATGAACCTAATTTGTTTGACTGTTGGTTCGTAGATTGGCTCGCCTTCCTTTGCATAAAAGAAACAATACCAACAAGTTAGGTCGCATCTGTTTGTAATAACTATATTTCCTAAACCCGTGTGAGATTCGTGCTCAACACAAAGACCACAGTCTGATGGACAGTCGATTTGGAATTGGTCTTTGTCGATGTTAGGATTTAGAATTTTGATTCCTGGATCTTGGAATTTTTCAGCTTTCTTGTACATTTCATAATCGTCCCAGTAAAGCTCTTTTGTGATGCTGTGCTCTTGACATTCTTTCATTTGCCAGACTTTGTTTGATTTGACATAAACAACAGAATTAATTTTCATGTTCTCGAATTTTTCTTCGTCAACACAACCTGGGCATAAACTTTGTGTGAATTTTAGAACTTGGACATTTTCCCTGCCTTCTCTATCAATAAGAAGTTTTAGGAGGCTTTCCTTTGCTTCTGGAGAATAGTTTTTAACATAAGGTGTGACTGCTATTTGATTGACTTCTGTGACTGACTTAGCTTCTGTAAAAATTGTGTTGCCCATATTTACCTCCAAGATTTAGAACTTTTAATAAGTATTAAAACTTGATTATAGTTTGTTTAGTAGTATATATAAAGGTATCTGTTGAAGAAGTATAACAGTGTTATATTTTTATCTGTCTGTATAACAACGTTATATGCTAATGCTTTGATATATATAACAGTGTTATATAGGCGCCATACAACAGTTTTAAAACAAAAGCTTTTATACCCAAGCACCAAGAAATACTCAATAGTTTCATGGGGTGGTTCTATGAGTTATGTTTCAGCTGCTAAAATTAAGGATGTAAAAGAAGGTGAGGGAAAGACAGTTTCTGTAAACGGACAGGAAGTTGCTCTCTTCAACGTCGAAGGAAAATTCCATGCAATTGACAATTCATGTGTCCACAAAGGCGGACCTCTAGGCGAAGGCATGCTTGAGGGTGATGTTGTGACTTGCCCTTGGCACGGTTGGAAATACAATGTCAAAACAGGTGTCTCTCCTGTAAAATCATCTGTCTCTGTAAAAGCATTCAAAACAAAAGTTGTTGGGGACGAGATTCAGGTTGAAGTTTAACAAACAGAACTTTTCTAATCATGTGAATATTTAGATATTGGAATCGGCGATCCAAATGAACCAAACACAAGACATACTAACCAAAGAAGAGGCAGTCAAAAGATCCAAAGCAATAAAAAACGTCCACTACAATCTCCAACTTTTTCTCAAAAAGAAAAGCAAAAAATATTCAGGGAAAACAGAAATCCAATTCGCATACCAAAAATCAAAAGATCCATTAAGAATTGACTTTATTGGTTCAATTAAAAACCTTCAAATAAACAACAAAAAATCAGATTTCCAAAAAAATAACTTTTTCATTTTGCTCCCTTCTAAAAACCTAAAGGAGGGAAAAAACACAGTACACATCGAATATGAAAATGAATACAACCACACAGGCGATGGTTTGCACCAATTCTTCGATCCAGAAGACCAAACAGAATATTTGTACAGCAATTTTGAGCCATATGATGCACACAGAATGTTCCCATGTTTTGACCAACCAGACTTAAAAGCAACATATAGCTTATCAGTCGAATCACCAAAAGAATGGAAAGTGATTTCAAACTCTCCACAAGATAAGGTTTTAGAAAACAAAACCAAAACAACGGTTTTCAAAAAAACAAAACCTTTCAGCACCTACCTTTTTTTCGTTGCAGCAGGAAACTATTATGAATTTCAATCCAAACACAAATCAATAGACATGAAGGTCTTTTGCCGACAATCAATGAAAAAGTACATTAGGTACAAAGAAATATTTTTGGTAACAAAACAAGGCTTGGACTTTTATTCAAAATTCTTCGGATATCGCTACCCATTTGAAAAATATGATCAAATTTTTGTCCCAGAATTCAATAGCGGTGCAATGGAAAATCCAGGAGCAATCACATTCAGCGAAAGCTTAGTAACAAGGTACAAACCAACATACACAGAAAGGACAACGCTAGCAGATGTTATTTTGCACGAAATGGTCCACATGTGGTTTGGTGACTTGGTGACAATGAAATGGTGGGACGACTTGTGGCTGAATGAGAGCTTTGCAGACTTTTTTTCATATTTCGGTTTAGTCGAAGCAACTGAATTCAAGGATGCTTGGCAAAATTTTTATTCCAGGAAGTTCTGGGCGTACTACCAAGACCAGCTTATCACAACACATCCAATAGCAACAGATGCCTCTGATACAGACATAGCATTCAGCAACTTTGACGGAATAAGCTATGCAAAGGGTGCGGCAACATTAAAACAGCTTATGTTTTATTTAGGTGAAAATACGTTCAAACGTGGCCTACAAAAATATTTTAAAAAATACCAATGGAAGAACACAGAACTGAAAGATTTCTTAGGCTGCATGACAGAGGCCGCTGGAATTGACTTGCAGGAATGGACAAAACTATGGATAGAAACAACAGGCGTCAATTCAATAGAACCATTGTTTGAGTTTGGAGAAGACGGCAAATTAAAATCGCTTTCAATAAAACAAAATCCATCAACAGGGAACAATTTATTGAGGCCACACAAGACGCAGATAGGTTTATTTTCAGAAAAAAATGGGAAGTGTGAAAACGAAAAAACAATAAACATTTTTTACAAGAATTCTTTAACAAGGGTTGATGAAGCAATAGGCCTTAAACCAGAACTTATTTTCTTGAATTACAATGACCACGATTATGTAAAGGATATTTTAGATGAAAATTCAATTTCATATTCTTTAAAAAACCTGGGAAAAATAAATGACAACCTAACCCGACAAATGATCCTTGGTTCACTTTGGCAGTTAGTCAGAGACTCAAAATTAGATCCAGAAAAATATTTGAATCTTATTTTAAATCACAGCCCTCAGGAAGAAAACCTATTGATTTTAGAAACCTTGGTTTCCAGGGCCCTGCAGCTAATCGGTTATTATGTAAACGACAGCAAATACTACTCATATTGTGAAAGACTCTATCAGCTTGGTTGGGAGAATATCAAAAAAGCCCCAAAGGAAAATAAGGATGCCTGGTTTTCCCTGATAGTATCAACATCAACTGGTGTAAATGACCAAACAAAACTTTACAGCCTACTGGAGGGGAAAATTAAGATAGAAAACTTTGAATTTAACCAAGAGCAAAGATGGGACTCTATAATAAGATTATCAGCGTGCGGTTTCAATGAAATAGAAAAAATTATAGAAAAGGAATTGAAAAGAGACCCAAGCGATAAGGGTAGGAAATCTGCTTTCGAAGCAGAGGTGGCAAACATAAAAAATAAGGATAAAAATTGGAAGCTTTTTGTCGCTGGAAAGGGCCACTCTTTAGACTACTTGAGAACTGGCATGGGTGCATTTTTCTGGAGAAGACAAAAAGAAGACCTAAGAAAATACATTGATTTGTTTTTTGAAAACATAGAAAAAGTCTTTGAAAAGCAGGAAAGGGTATACTCAAAAGCCTTTTACAGAAGTCTCTTCCCCTCAATCTATATTGAAGAGCAAATACTTGAAAAAGGGGGAAAACTTTTAGGGAAAACCATACCCCCACTTTTAAGGAAAAGTGTTTTGGAATCTTTGGACGAGTTAAAAAGAACAATGAAGATTAGACAAACTTTCCCTTAATATAGGCATTGGTCACAAGTAATACTATGAAGAAAAACATGTCACACAAAAAAACAGCAGCCCTAACCTTTTTTTTATCTGTTTTTACATTCTTAGGAGTCTTACTTATTCAGACTTTAGTTTCTTAAATCCAAAATACATCTAACCTTCATGGATAAGCAGCAAATTCAGGCATATTATTCTCGTGAAGATATCAGGCAAAAAATCTTAGAAATTTCTAAAAATAGGGAAGTTGTTGGTGTCTTCCAAGATGGTGCATATTCTAAAAGGCCAAACTCTATTTCCTATCCAGCTGACATTGATTCGATGATCAAAACAGGCATAGTGGAATTACATGGTTCAATAGAACATTGGCAAAACCCAAATACTGTAAAGGATAGAGTAGGATGGGACATGATTTTAGACCTTGATTGCGACAAAACAGAACACGGAAAAATCTGCGCCCAAGCTCTTGTATCTTGTTTAAAAAAATATGGAGTTAAAAATATCTCAATTAAGTTTACAGGAGGAACAGGTTTTCATTTAGGTATATCTTGGGCATCTATTCCAAAGGAAATAAACTACGAACCTGCACAAAACTTATTCCCAGATGTTGCAAGAAAAATAGCTCTTTTTTTGAAAGAACAAATCCGCAATGATTTTTCTAAAATACTGTTAAACAAATATTCTCCAGAACAACTCGCCCAGGATGTTGGACGCCCATTGGGTGAAATTATAAAAGATGAGGGCCTAGACCCATTTGAAATCGTTGAGGTTGATCCCATTTTGATTTCTTCTAGGCACCTTTTCCGTCTCCCGTATTCCTTAAACAAGAGCTCATTTTTAGTTTCCGTTCCATTGAAGATAGAGGATATAGAAGATTTCAAAAAAGAGGAAGCATCTCCGGATAAAATAAAACCTGTTTTGGGTTTTTTGGATACAGGGGAAAAAAATGAATCTGAGTTACTGATTGCAGAAACCCTAGATTGGTGGACAAAAAACAAACCACCTGAAAAGCCAAAAAAGAAAATAGAAATAAAGGAGGCTATACAATCTGATTTCTTCCCACCATGCATCAAAAATATTTCTCAAGGATTAAAAGATGGGAAAAAACGGGGCGTGTTTGTTTTGATGAATTTTTTGTCTTCAGCAAAATGGGATTGGACAAAAATTGAGGAATACATACAACAGTGGAACCAGAAAAATCAGCCACCTCTTCCAGATTCCTACATAACATCCCAAATAAGATACAACAGCAGAAAAGATCCAAAGCCTCCACCAAATTGTCCAGAGTCTGTAACGAGATCTGAAAAGGGTAGTAGAGGATACTATGATTCAATGGGTGTATGTCAACCAAACGAAGTTTGCCAGAAAATAAAAAATCCAATCAGCTATCCATTTTTTGTTTCAACTGAAAGTGTTTTGAAAAAAACAGAGATGAAAAAGGAAAAAGCCTCAAGACAAGAACCAAGAGATAGAAGAGAAAATTTTGATATGTAGTCTAGCCTTTCTTTTCAAAAAGATCAGCATCTCACTATGTGATGATGCTGAGATGTCGTGTGCTTGCACATCGTAATTGGAAGCTGGTTTCAGAGACCAGCTTCGGTATCCGCCTGTGAGCACATCTTGAGTGAGACAAGCTCACTCAATCTCGTGCCCTGTTAACCGCTATATGGTTAATTGGAGACACGAAAGCGGTAAGGTATCGGAAAGAAAACGGTATACACCTAACCCCTTTAGAAAAAGAAGGTGTAAGCTATCCCAAGAAAACTAATTTACAAGTCTAAAAAACATAACCAATTTCTATTTTTAAAGTCTTCCATATTTTTTATGAGCCTGCTCAGCTGTTAAGAATTCTGTAACCTTCACAACTTTATTTTCGATATCAATAACATAGAAAAATCTATAATCCCCAACCCTTAATCTATAAGCAGATCTCCGCGTTCCTTTTATTTCCTTTTTATCGCCATCTGGACTAGGAAAGGGATTTTCGAGAGATTTTAATTTTTCTTTAAATCTCGCAGATTCCTTTGTTGGGAAGCTATTTATTTTACTCAAAACTTCTGTCTCAACGAGAACCTGGAACATTTACAACTCCACAAACTTGCCCTTTTTAGCTATTTCATTTTGAGTTTCTACAAAAAAGTCTATCCTTGCTATCCTTTCATGCTCCTGTATAAGTTTATTTATTAGACTATCGTAAGTGTCATTCATACTTCCTATACTTTTTAACTTTTGCTGGGTTTCCCTTTCAACTTGTATTGTTGTTTTCATAATATATAATAAGATATAGTTATATATAAAGATTATCAATTAGCAATAAAAACAGAAAAACTGGAGTAATTTAAAACCTCTTTCTATTTTATAACTATGCTAACCTACGAAACAATACGAAAAATACTAGATGAAGAAAAAGCCTCGCCAAATTTGGCCAAAATCCCAGCTGATTTTTTCAAACAGGCGAAAGAATATTTGGAGAAAAAAGCACAGGTTTCAAAGGATTGGGAATTTGAATCAACAGAGAGGAGGCTCAAAGACATAATCGACTTGAGGGAAAAGAAGGTTATAATGTTTGCAATGTATGCTGTCAGAGCAAACACAGATGTCCAAAACTTGACAGAAGAAGAAATGGAACTCTTTAATACTGTTTTGAATGGTATCAAACTTTTCAGAGAAGGCATAGATAAGCAAATGTCAGCAAAAAAAGGAGAGCCTGTTGTTATTTTAAATGATGTTGGCGAGTTTGTTGGAATAAATATGGCTGTTTACGGCCCATTCAAATCCGGTGATATTGTTACCCTACCCAAACCAAACGCAGAATTAATTGTGAAAAAAGGCTACGGCAAGAGGCTGAATATACCTGCTTAAATGTATATAAATACTCTAGATACAATCATATGAATCTGACAGCTTTCTTTTAGAAGCGATAGGGTAATTATGAAATTTCCAAAAGAGATTAGGATCTATTGTCCAAAGTGTAAAAAACATACAGAACACAAAGTGAAGCAAGAAAAGAAAAGAGCAAGAAGTTCAAAGCATCCAGATTCATCATCGCAGAGGCGTTTTCAGCGAAAAATGAAAGGTTACCACGGTTTCCCAAGACCACAACCAAGTGGCGAAGGCAAACCAACAAAAAAAGTTGATTTGAGATACAAATGCTCTGTATGCGGGAAATCACAAATAAGAGGCATGGGATTTAGGGTTAAAAAATTAGAACTTACATAATTATGGCATCTGGATTTTTCAAAGTAAAATGTGAGAAGTGTAAGAACGAGCAGACTGTTTTCGAGAAGGTCTCGACAAAAGTTGAGTGTTTAGTTTGTGGAGAAATTTTAGCAGAACCAACAGGCGGAAGGACAAATTTTAAAGTGACAGAACTTACAGCTGTTAAGTAAATTCCTGACTTCAAAGCTCATAATGACTGAGTTCATTTACAAAGAAACAGAATATAATTGGAGAGAGGAATTCCCTAAACTGGGTCTCGAGCTTTTTCTACAGCAGAAATTAAAAAAATTCAATGACAAAAACACGCACCAAGCAGTCCTAAATATCCTGAAGGAAATGATTTCTGGAAGCTATAATTTTGAATGGTTTTACGAAAACTACTCTGACAAAAAATTTGAAGGCACATGTCACCAAATTTCACCTGTTTTTGCCTTATTTTTGGCTGCCCTTGGAATAGAAGTTGCTTTTTTGGAGTTTTACCAAGTTTCAGACAGAAGCTCAACAGATCCTGAAAAAGCAGAAAAGAAATTTGAGAAACTTGGGTATAATCCATATTGTTTAGTTGAGGCGAGATTTTGGAATGACAAATTTTTGATTTCGCCTAAACATTTTAACCAAGATTTAGTGAGCTTACTTCAGCCTGTTTCACACAGGGAATTTGTTGGGGTATTGCCACATCCAGAAGATCCAGACAAGAGCGGCGTCTATTTGAAAAATTTGAACAAAACAGGAAGAGAAGCTGTTTGGATGAAAAAGGATTATAAAGAAGAAAAAGAAGAATACTTTAGGTGTTTTGAAAAGAAACGAGTTAAGACTTAACTTCTAAAAAACCTTTAATCAATGGCACAATTTCCTTCCTCATTATTATAGCGTTTCTTTTTGCAACATTATTTTCAAATTTTATATTGAAGATTTTTGTCACAAGCTCTTCAGATTTCTTATCAATAATCACAAATTTGTTGAAAGCCTTTTCGACGTCTATACAGCTCAAAAACATCACATCGAGAGCATTCTGTTGCTTGATTTCATCTAAGGCTTTTAGTATGGAATCAAAATTGTTTTTAATAAAATCATCAACTTTAACTATTTCTAGCTGGACTATACCAATTTTTGTTTTGAAATCAAAGTAGGCAAAATCGTTTAGGAAGACATCTTTCAGCGGCTTGTCAAAATTGGATTTGTGCTCGAACATTTCATGAATATAATTTTTTGGTAAGCTGAGATGATTTTTCAGCCATTTGGCCATTTTCCTATCTCTTTCTGTTGTTACGTTTGCTTGGAAGTTAACTGTGTTTGAAACTATGGAAGAATATAGAAGAGCTGCAGATTCTTTAGAAATTTCAATTTTGTTTTTGTAGAATTTTTCAGCTATCAAAGTTGCTGCTGAACCTACAAGCTCAATTTGCACTTTTGCGTTTGGGAATTTGTTCGCTTGGTTAATTTTCCTGTGGTCAATTATTCCAACAACTTTAGAGGGATCAATTTCTTTTGAGATGCCTTTTAAGTCACTGCTATCTACAAGAACGATATTTTCATATTTCTCAACTAATTTTTCAGCATTTTTCATTTTACTGATACCAAACTCATCAAAAACAAATTGGGCTTCCCTGTGAATAGTTCCAAAAATTCCAGCAACTGCGTCCTCTCCTTTCTTTTTTAGAAATTCGGAATAAGCGAAAGCACATGCTGTCCCATCAAGATCTGGGTTTTGATAAGCTGTAACAAGTATTTTAGGCTTCATATCATCTTATTTAAGTATATTATTTAATAAGTGAATTGTATCATTTTCAATAAAGGTTAATCGTGGAAGGCGTTTAAAAATTTTTCGAAGCGAACTGAGAAAAATTTTAGCCTCCTGTTTTGATTAACCTTTTGGGACAAAAGGTTATGAGGAAGACTGGATTTCCAAAATGGGGAGAATTGGTTATTGTTAGGATAACCAAGATAAACCCACATTCAGCAACAGCAGACCTAATAGAATACAAAAGAACAGGCTATATTCAAGCTGTAGAAGTTGCAAAAAAGTGGGTCAGAAATATTTCCGAGTTTTTGAAAGAAGGACAGTTTGTTGTTTGTAGAGTTTTGAGATCTGATCAAAACAACATAGATTTATCTGTAAAAAGAGTTGCAAGAGAAGAAGCAAACAGAAAGCTCAGCGCATTTAAAAGGGAAACAAGATTTGAAAAGTTATTCGAGATTGTTGCAAAGGAGTTTGGAAAAGACTTAGAAACAGCTTACAAGGAAGTGGGTTTTGACTTGCAGGAAAATTTTGGTTCAATTGAAAAGGCTTTTGAAATTGCTTGGAAAAATCCAGAGCTTTTGAAACAAAGGGTAAACAAGAGAGATTGGATAGAAAAACTAATTGATCTTGCCAATAAAACATTCACTGAAAAGACACATGAAATGAAATCAAATTTAAAATTAATTTCATATAATTCAGGTGGTTTGAACATAATCAAAAGCGCATTAGGAAAGGCTGCAAAATCCGACCTAGAAGTCAGGTACATGTCTGCACCAAACTACCAATTAATCGGAAAGGGGAAAGACATCAAAAAACTTCGAGCTACTTTAGAACAGGTTTCAGAAGAGGTTGTCAAAGAAGTGAACAAACATAGAGGCGACTGCTCTTTTTCTATTGAAGGAAAACACTAGCATTGAGGCATTTATATCTGGAAACAAAAATTACTATTATGGTTTTAGATAAGCTAGGCTCAAGCCTTAAAGACACTTTCAAGAAGCTTGCAGGAATGAGCCTTGTAGACAAGGAATCAGCAGAGAGGATAATTCTAGACATACAAAGGGCATTGCTACAGTCAGATGTAGATGTCAGGCTAGTTTCTGATTTAACAAAAAGCCTAAAAGACAAAATTTTAAATAAAAGACTACCACATGGCCTGACATTAAAGGAACACTTCATCAAAACTCTATACGATGAACTTGTAAATTTCTTAGGCAAGGAAAAGGGTGATTTAGAGGTAAAAAAACAAAAAATTCTTTTGATGGGTTTGTTTGGTTCTGGAAAAACAACAACAGCTGGAAAACTTGGAAAATGGTTCAAAACAAGGGGTCTGTCTGTTGGTTTAGTTGCATGCGATATCCATAGGCCAGCTGCCCAAGAACAGCTTTCACAAATATCAAAACAAATAGACGCTAAAATTTACACAGAAGGCTCAGGACTTCTTGGGAAAAAGAAAGCTGAAAAAATAGCAGAAGAAGCCTTGAAAAAATCAAAAGACGATGTGCTTATTTTCGACTCAGCTGGAAGGGATGCTTTGGATAAAGAACTTGCACAAGAATTAAAAGACCTCTCAAACACAATAAAACCAGACGAAGTTCTTCTTGTAATACCAGCAGACATAGGCCAAGCTGCTAGAAGACAAGCAGAAGAATTTGTAAAATTAGTTGGCATAACTGGCATAATTGTTTCTAAATTGGATGGAACAGCAAAAGGTGGTGGTGCCTTGACGGCATGTTCTGTTTCTGGAGCAAAAATTAAGTTCATTGGTGTCGGCGAGAAGATTGGAGATTTGGAGCAGTATGATCCTCAGAGATTTGTTTCCCGGTTAATTGGTTATGGGGATATACAAGGCCTTTTGGAAAAAGCAGCTGAAGTGGGCGTAGATGAAGAATCTTTGGAGAAAATAAAAGAGGGACAGTTCACTTTGGATGAGTTTGTGGTGCAAATAAAACAAATGCAAAAAATGGGCCCATTAGGAAAAATAACAGAGATGATTCCAGGATTTTCAGGGATGAAAATTCCAAAAGATACATTGGATGTACAAGAAGGGAAGATGAAAAAATGGGAGCACATAATCAAATCAATGACAAAAGAAGAGAGGCAAGATCCAGAAATAATTAAACAAAGCAGGATCACAAGAATAGCAAAGGGTTCTGGTACAAGACCCGAGGATGTTAAAGAACTCATGAAAAGCTATAAGCAAATCAAGAAGGTTATGAAAATGATGGGCGGCGGCAAAGGTTTGAAAAGAGGCGCCTTTGCTGGATTGGCTAAACAGTTTGGAATGAAATTGTAACATTTTCTTTTAGAAAATCTATGGATAAGAACAGATGGAACAATTATAGAAAAGCAAACGATAATTTTCCGGAGGTTAGAAGAAGAGAACTCCAATTAATGCTGAAAAAGATCAATCCACAAATTGGTGATATCATTGTCGAAGCAGGTACTGGAAACGGTTATTTAACCTTTCCAGTAGCTCAAAAAGTTGGAAAAAATGGCAAAGTTATCACCTACGATATTATTTCTAATAATCTTTCAGAAGTTAGAAAGCTGAATAAGAAGTTTAAGTTGCCTATTGATATTAAACAACAAGAAACTTCTTATGATTTTGATGAACAAAACTCTTCAGTTGATAAGGTGATATCTATTGCTTCCTTTCATCACTACGATAATAGATCAACTGGTTTTTCTGGTAGATTAAAGGCTCTAAAAGAGTTTAATAGAATATTAAAAAATAATGGAAGGTTAATTATTGCCGATATAGGCAAAACCACTGTTTCTTCTAAATATTTTAATGAGATTGATGATCCAAAATATTGTTTTCCAAATGGACATCCACATGAATTTTTGAGTAGAAAAGAAATTCAAGACCTTTGTATACAAACAGGTTTTAAAATTGAAAGTTATGAAGTTGCCCAAGTTCCTTGGACATTTGATACTGAAGAACAAGCTAAACAATTTTTGCATACAATACATAATGCTACATGTTCTCCTGAAGAATCCTTTCAGCATGCTAAAGAACACCTTAATTTCTGGAAGGAAGGAGGAAAATATTATCTGGATTGGGAATTGTTCTATTTTGTAGCAATAAAAAGTAGTTTTTAAATCTAAAATAGTTTCTTATTATATGAACATTGGTTTTGACCTAGATGAAGTTCTTGCAGATCTTTTAAGTTCTCTAATAAAATTTCACAACACCAATTACAAAACCAATTTGGTAAAAGAACACTTTGTTTCTAATAAGTTCTGGGAAGTTTGGGGCGGCACAAAAGATGAAGCAACGCAAAAGGTTTACAATTTCCATGCAAGCGATTATTTGAGAAACCTAAAACCAATTGACGGCTCAAAAGAAATAGTTGATTTCCTAAAAAAGAAGAATAATTTATTTGTCATCACGTCAAGATCAAATGACTTTGAAAGCGCAACAGTAGAGTGGATAAACCAGCACTTCCCAAAAAAGTTTTCTAGCATAAATTTCGCAAACCATTATTCACAAAGCGGGAAACAAATAACCAAATCATCCATTTGCAATGATCTTGGTATCGATATTATGATTGAAGATTCAGTTGATCACGCTTTGGACTGTCTTAGTCCGACCAGAAAAATTCTTCTAGTAGATCACCCATGGAACAAATCATTTAATCCGATCCGAGGAATTTACAGGATAAAATCTTTGAAAGAAATTGCTGATTTTGTTTAGATTTTCTTCACCATGTAGTCGCCTTCTAAATGGTAGCCGAGCTTCTCATAATATTTTCTGACTCCTACACCAGAAATAACAACAATTTTGTCAAAGCCTAAATCCTTTGTTATCCTTTCAGCTTCTGCTAACAGCTTCCTGCCAAAACCTTTGTGCTGGAAGGTTGTTGTCCATGCCTCGTTTTCTTTTAATCCAGCTTCCAAACCAAAAACATGGAGCTCCCTTACAATTGTTGAAGTTGGTGTGATCTCAGGCCTAAAATTTGGAACTTTTTCAATAGACGTCGAAGGTATCCTAAGCCTCAACAAGCCAATTATCAAATCGTTTTCAACATCATCAAAAGATAGGAAGATTTCCTTTCCACCAGATGCT
Organism: uncultured archaeon; assembly: GCA_964410585.1. Classification (GTDB taxonomy): domain Archaea; phylum Aenigmatarchaeota; class Aenigmatarchaeia; order QMZP01; family JACQNV01; genus CAYPFW01. The sequence continues at coordinate 457,024 of CAYPFW010000001.1, forward strand.
TCGTATTCTATTCTGTTCAATTTTATATTTTCCTCTTTTACATTTTTTCCTTTTAACAAACCATAACCAACTTCCCTGCATCTTATACATTGACATTTCAAACCAAGTTCCTTCATCCTTTGTTTTGCAGAATCTCTTTGGTGACAGAATTTTGTCCCACCAACTATGTATTGAGCAGGAAGATCCCTCATCACTCTTTGTATGCGCGCATACCTTGGCACAAGCGCCTTTGTCCTTGCCAAGATTTCAACAATTTCGTCTTCTGTGTATGGTTTGTATTTTCCTTCTTTGAGCCATTCTTCTAATTCTGTGCCCTCAACAACAACACAAGGATATATTTTCAATCCATCTGGCCTAAAGTTTGGATCAGAAAAAAGTTTTTCAAACTGTTTGACATCTTCTTCAACATTAGATCCTGGCAAATTGCACATATAGTGATAATAGATTTTGAAACCAGAATCTTTGAGCAAACGTGTCGCCTCTATAACATCTTTTACAGTGTGTCCTCTTTTTGTAAGCTCATAGTTTTTGTCGTCTGCTATTTGCACACCTATTTCCACTCGCGTTGTCCCAAAGCTAAGCATCTCATCTATCTGGTGCTTTTTGCACCAATCTGGCCTTGTTTCTATACACAAACCAACACACCGATGTGTAGTTGTTTCATTTATTTTTTTGGCTTGTTCTAGACTTTCGGAAACAGTAAAATTCAAACCATCATATATCCCTTTGATAAATTCTGTCCTGTATGATTTTGGCGAGGCCATGAATGTGCCGCCCATTATAATGACTTCATTTTTTTCTGAAATATGTCCATTCTCTGTGAGTGTTTCTATCCTTCCTTGTATTTGCCCCTTAGAATCATAGTTTTGCCTAAGAGCTCTTAGGACAGTTGGCGATTTTGGCATGTAACTTTTTGGTGTTGGTATTGGCTTGTCATAGCCGCCTGGACAGTATACACATTCTCCAGGACAAGGAAGTGGTTTCGTCATTGCAGAGAGGATGGTAACACCTGAAATTGTCCTGACCTTTTTCTTAGGATGAACTGTTTTAAGCATGTTAATTATTATCAATAGTATTAATATGCCAAAACCAAACGACAAAAAAATCAAGGAAGTCTACAACAAAATAGCAGAAGGTTTCTTCAATCTGAGACAAAAACCAATCACACCAGAATTGGAAAAATTGGCTCAAAGGTGGAAGCCCGGGTTGCTTTTGGATATTGGTTGTGGAATAGGAAACTCTACTCTTCCTTTTTCAAAAAAAGGTTTTTCTTGTATAGGAACAGATATAGCACAAAATAATCTGAAATTCGCAAAAAAATATTTTGAAAAACACAAAGCAAAAGGCTCTTTTTGTGTTTCTGAAATGCAAAGCCTTCCTTTCGAATCTGGAAGATTTGATTATGTTATTTCTGCTGCAGCTTTTCACCATCTCGATTCAGAAGAAAAAAGATTGAAGTTTTTGGAGGAAATAAGAAGAGTGTTGAAACATAAAGGAAAAGTCTTCATTTCTGTATGGCTGAAACAATCTGAAGACGCTTACATCTCATGGACAAACAAAGGTAAAAAATACCTCAGATATTACCATTTCTTCGAGAAAACCGAATTAAATAATCTTTTTGAAAAATCTGGTTTTAAGAAAATCCAAGTTTTCGAGGACGAAAGGGGAAAAAACATCTGTGTTTTGGCTTTTAAGTAAGCTGGTTAGTATATTGGTATGCGCACATTTCATAGTCTAAACAAAATTGTAAAGGAAGTTATATACGAATCGGATATAATCCTGGAAATCCTAGATGCAAGATTCATCGACGAAATGAGGAATTTTGAAGTTGAAAAGAAAATACAGGAACTGAAAAAACCTCTTATTTTTGTTTTTAACAAATGTGATTTGGCTGATAAAAAGCAGATGGAAGCAAAGAAAAGAGAGCTTGCAAATTCTGTATTCATATCTTCAAAAGATAGGATGGGAACAAAAATTCTCATAGACAAAATAAAAGAGATTGCCGATAGTCTTGATCCAAACAGAAAGAAATACCACAAATCATTTAAACAGGAAGAGGGATTTGAAAAAAACATAGTTATTGTAGGTTTAGTTGGCTATCCAAACACAGGAAAAAGCTCTGTAATAAACATTTTGAAAGGCAGAAGAGTTGCTGAATCTTCTCCACATAGCGGTTATACAAAGGCTAAAAAGCTCATAAAAATAACAGACGACATTTATTTGATGGATACACCTGGAATACTTAGAGCAGAAGATGTTGACAAATCAAACCACGTCCTTGTCGGAGCAATGGATGTTTCAAAAATAAAAGACCCGGAAACAGAAGCCCTGAAATTAATGAGAACACTTGACGGTAGGATAGAAAGGTTTTTTGGTGTTGAAAAAAAAGAAGATGTTTTAGAGGCTTTGGAAGAGATTGCAAAAAAATTCAACAGATACAGGAAAGGTGGAGTTCCTGATACAGAAGTCATGGCAAGGAAAATTATTCAAGACTGGCAAAGGGGAAAGATAAGATGAAACAAGAAAAAGATTTCAACAAAAAAGAAATTTTGGAAGCTATCCTTTTCTTTTAGAAAAAGAAAAGTATACCGTACCCCAAAGAAAACTAAATACATATGAACAAAGAAAGAGAATTTAACAAAAAGGATATATTGGAAAAGGCAAAGGAAATTGAAAAACTGAAAAAAGTCTGCGACAATTGTTTAGGTAGGCAGTTTGCCCAAACTGGTCATGGGTTCACAAACAAGCAGAGGGGAGAGATTTTGAGGAAACTTCTGAAAACAAAAGAACCAAAAGAATGCGAGATATGTGATGACTTATTCAAAGATTTGGAAAAATATGGGAAAGAAGCTGTTGGGTGCTTGAAAAAGTATGATTTCAAAACTTTTTTAGTTGGAACTCAGTTGTCTTATTTGCTCTCAAAGAAAGAGGAATATTTTTGGGAGGAGATAGGAGCAGAAGGCTGCGAATCGATAAAATCAGAGATAAACAGGGAAGTGGGAAAGCTGATTTCTAAAGAAACAGGAAAAGACATGGACAGAGATATCCCAGACATAAACGTGATTGTTGACTTGGAGAAAGACAGGATTAGGATAAAATCAAACCCTCTTTTTGTTTATGGTGGATATAAAAAATTAGTAAGGGGCTTACCTCAAACAAAATGGGAAACTTATCCGGAGACTGTTGAAGATATAGTAGCAAAGCCATTCATGAAAGCGACAAAAGGAGAAGAACATGCTTTGCATGGGATGGGTAGGGAAGACATAGATGCTAGGTGCCTTGATTTTAGGCCATTTGTTTTTGAAGTAGTAAATCCACAAATACGCGGAGTTGATTTGAAAAAAATGAAAACAGAAATAAACAAGTCAAAAAAAGTCGAGGTTTCTGACCTAAAGTTTTCAAACAAACAAGAAGTAAGGGATTTGAAAGCAGCAAAACCTGCTAAATCATATAGGGTTTTGGTTGAATTTGAAAAGCCTGTTTCTGAGAAGGATTTGGCTAAATTAAAAAAGTTGAAAGGATTGACAATTAAACAAGAGACACCTAAGAGGGTTTTGCATAGACGAGCTGACAAAACGAGAGACAGAAAAGTCAGGGAAATAAAATGGAGCATTGTAAATTCTAAAAAAGCGAAAAATGCTTCTAGCAAACTCGTAGAGTTTGAAGTTAAAGGGGATGCTGGGCTTTATGTCAAAGAGCTTGTCCACGGGGATGAAGGAAGGACAAAACCTTCTGTTTCTGAAATTTTGGGGAACAAAGGAGAAGTAAAAGAGCTAGATGTGATCAAAATTTGGACAAAGAACATGCCGAAACCGGTCTGAAGACCAGTTTCCAACTCTTACGTAGATTTATAAATCACTATACTCTAATAAGTTGAATATGGTACGAACTAGTAAAGGTACAAGATCGGCGACAAGAAGTAAATATAAGAAAGGTTTGAGAGACAAGTTTACTATTACGCCTTATCTTCAGGAATTTGAAGTTGGGCAAAATGTTGTAATAAATCAAGATCCATTCTCCCAAAAAGGCCTGCCACACCACAGATTCAAAGGTATGATAGGTGTGATTCAGGAGAAAAGAGGCAGATCATATGTGCTCAAACTACCAGTTGGCCCAAAAAAGACAAAGACGGTTATTTCTAGACCAGAGCATTTGAAGGCTCACAAGAAATGAGCTTTTTCTGTAAAAAAGCTCATGCAAAAATCGGAGGCTCGTAAGAGTTGGAAGCTGATCTCAATAAGCTTCGGTATCTGACACTCGTCGTTGAGACTCCTCGTTCGATTGCGCCTTCCATTATTTAGATGATATTTATATAGCGAAACTGTATAATAGACTATATTCTATTTAAGAAAGGAGGTTTAGGTTTCTGCGTATGCAAAAGGTTTTGGGTAAAATAGCCTTTTGATGAAGGCGGAAGCCTCGAAAAGGCTATTATGGAAATAAAGAACGAGCAACCTGTTCCAGCAGCAGTTGTCAAAAAATTGCTTTTGAAAAGAGAGAAGGAAAAAGAGCTTGGTTACGAGCAAAAAGTTACTTTGGATCATTTGAAAAAATTCTGCGATTTGTCTGAAAAAGCATCAGAAGAGCTTATTGAGGAGCTAAAAGGCGTTGAAAAGTTGAATGAAAGGCAAATTGTAAACATAGTGAACTTGCTTCCACAGGATTTGGATGAACTTAGGCTTATTTTTGCAAACGAGAGGATAGACCTCTCTGACGGCGACAAGAAAAAGATCCTCGATGCTGTCAAAAAGGCAACCAAGTAATCTTGGCTTATTTTTAAATGAGCAAATACAATCTAATAGATAGAGGAATGTAGGTGTTGGAAAAAGTTTAGGCATATAGTGGAAGGCGTAATCAAGTGGAAGCCGTTTAAAAAAATTGCGAATCGCAATGAGCAATTTTTTAGGCTCCTGTTTTGATTAACCTTCGTGTCTCGCAGAGTGCGTAGGACACGAGACATCTCTGCACCAATATAATTGGAGATGCAGATTTAGGATAAAAGGTTATGGAACAGCATGAAATAAAGAAAGATGAATGGGGAATAGTGTTGGAGTTCCTTCCAAAAGGACATATTGGTATGCAAAGATCTCAACCAGTTGCACAAGTCCTTGGGGACAAATACTTTTCTTTACTTGAAGTTATAATCAGGGAAGGCGCGACAGCCGCAGCAGAAGAAAGGCTATACATAGGAGATAAAAAGAGAGACAAAGTCAAATACATACAAGGCAGGATAGAAATGTCAGGCCTTACATCAGGATCAAAAGATGAGCTTTCAAAAGCAATAGAGACTGTTGTTGAAAAAAGCCCAGAACAGTTCATAAAGTTTTTCAATGAGTGCGGACCCCTTACAACAAGGATGCACCAACTTGAACTACTTCCAGGAATTGGAAAAAAACATTTGTGGAAAGTTTTAGAGGAAAGGAAAGTTGAGCCTTTCAAGTCTTTTGACGATATCAAAAACAGGGTCCCAATGATCCCAGACCCTAAAAAGATGATTGTGAAAAGGGTGGAAGCAGAATTAGAGGGAAAGGATAGGTATTATTTGTTTGCTTTGAAACCCAAGGAAGCTTTGAGGGAAGAGTTCAGGCGCTAGCCTTTCTTTTTCAAAAAAAGATCAACATCTCACCGATGCAAAGGATGATGAGATGTCTCGTGAACAATTAACTGTTCACGCAGTTAATAGGAGACACGAAAGTCTACCGTACCCAAAGAAAAACGATATACAAACAACATTAAAGGATTCAAATATGTTAGTACAAGAGATAATGAGCAAAAAAGTTCTGACAGCAGAAGGAAGTCTAACTGTTCAAGAAGCTGTTGAATTAATGAACAAGAACCAAGCAGGCTCTTTGATAGTTGTTGATTCTGGAAAAATGAAAGGTATTGTTACTGAACGTGATGTTTTGAAAACAATTGAACAAGGCAAAGACGCGAAAAAAGTTTTGATCAAGGAAATAATGACAACAGATGTTTATTTTGTGAAGCCACAAGACAATGTTGTTGATGCTGCGCAACTCATGGCTGAAAAACACATCAAAAAACTTCCTGTGATTAGCGGCGGCGCACTTGTTGGCATTTTAACTGCAACAGATATTGTTGCATCTGAACCTCTGTTCATGCACCAACTCGGAGAGATTTTCTTGACAGCTAAAAAGCACACAACAGCTGCTGGTTAATTTTGAGCTCATTTTTTATTAGATCTTCTGCAGCTTCGTATAATGTTTTGTTTTCTTCCTTACTCATTTCAATAGTTTGCTCTAGTCGGCTTTGGATTATTTCTCTTGTTTTAGAAATCACATAGTCAAAATCTTTTCCCTGAACTTCGCACATTGAAAGGAAAACACCGCCTATGTTGATCACATAATCCGGAACATAAACTATTTTTCTTTTCGCAAAATCATCTATCAAATCTTCGCTAGCCAAAGGATTGTTTGCTGCGCCTATCACCATGTCACAATTTAATTTTCCAATAGTTTCTTTTGTTAATATTCCGCCACAAGCATTTGGAGAAAAAATATCACATTTCACTTCATAAATTTTATCTGGTTCTACAGTTTCAACATTGAATCTTTCTTTTATTGATTTTATTTTTTCAGGATCGATATCAGTCACAACTATTCTACATCGTTCATCAACAAGCCTTTTAACAAGGTCTGCTCCAACACTCCCAACACCTTGAACTGCAATTGTCTTGTTTTTGAGGCTATCTGTTCTATATTTCCATTTGCACATTGTTTTCATTGCTACCAAAATTCCGTATGCCGTTGGTATAGCTGTATCGCCAAGACCCGAATTCAGGCCATCTATGAATTTGGATTTTTCTGCCATATATTCTATGTCTTTTATGTCAATATTCATGTCTGTTCCTGTTTGAAGTTTTCCATTCAAAGATTCAACAAATTTTCCAAATTCCCTAAGCATCTCTGGTGTCTTTTGAGTCTTTGGGTTTCCAACTATCACACCCTTTCCGCCGCTATATCCACCATTGTATTTTTTTCCAATTATCACACATTTCTTTGTCATCACCTTTACAAGTTTTGTTGCATCTTTTATTCCATCAAGCAAAGTTGGATAGTATACCATTCTTGTCCCACCATTTCCCTTGTCACCATAAACAGTATTCATTGCCGCAATGAAAAAACATCCTGATTTTTTATCATGTTTTATGTGCAATTCATTGCACCAATTTTCTTTCATTAGTTTTTCTATCATTCAATCATCCTACTTGTTGCTATTATTCCTCTGATATACAACTCTTTTTTTAACCACACATACCAATCATCGCCTAAAATTTTGTATTTTTTACAAAGATCATCAACTACTTTCTGATTTTCTCTCAATGGGTTTTGCAGCATACTCAAACAAACCTCAGGCTCCAAATTTGACAACGGCAAAATATAACCGTCAACTCCTTTGGATTCAAAACAAAGATGCTCCCATCCCTGAAAAATAGGAACTTCCAAATTCGCATCCAATAACCTTTTTGTAAAATCAACAGAACCGCTTGCCTCTTTTATTCCAACAATATTTCTCAATTCACAAATTCTCAAAATGGTTTCATATTCTATTTGGTTTCCAGAAATTGCAGACTCATTGTAAATGAAAACAGGAGAATCTGCTTCGTTTCTTATTCTCCTGAAATGTTCATATATTTCTTCCTGAGAGCATTTTCTAAAAGGTGTTGTCACAACAACAGCATCTGCGCCAAGCTTTTTTGCGATTCTTAATTTTTCCACAACCTCTTCTGTTGTTTTAAACTCAACTCCTGCCAAAACAGGTAAACCTTGGGCACATTTTACTGTATATTTTATCATATCTTCAAATTGTCTATCATTTAATTTCCAACCTTCACCTGAACTTAGAGTTGGCATCAAAGCGGTGGAATAAGGCCTGACAAAATCTACCAACTGTCTTACACTTTTTCTGCACACATCGCCTCTGCTGTCTAAAGGTGTGACTAGAGGCGGAATTACTCCTTTGTATCTCATAAACCAACCTCCTTGGCCCATTGGTCTTTGCATTCGTGGTATAGTGATCTTAATTTTGAAGCATCCTGATCAGCGTTGAACTGTTGTATGGCTTCTCTGACCTCTTTATCACAAACACCGCAGTTGGATGATTGTCTATCCCCTGACAAATTTTCATCACTCATTCCAGCAAATAGTCTACCATCTGTTCTTCCTATTCTTTCAGCTGTTTGAGCCAGCACTTCAACAACACTCCATAGCTTTGGCGGCTTGTATTGGCCAGTTAAGAAAAGGGTTTCTATTGGCTTGCCTCTAACTACATAAATAGGTTCAAAGGCTATTCTTCCATATACACTATATTTGTCAGCTTTTTCGAGAACATGCAATGCTGTCGCTACTGAATCTTCTATAGCTTCTCTTTCCGAAAATCCCTGCGGTTTGATTTGGACATAAGCTACAAAATCTAAACCAGCTTTCCTACACATCATCATAGATTCATCTAAGTGCACTTCTGGCACATTTTTATTCAGGACATCATTTCTAATTCTTGGATTAGAGGTCTCGTATCCTAAGGCAAATTCCAATACTTGGTCCTCCCTTAAACACCCCTTTGCTTCCTTTAGTTTTTCCACTGTTGTATAGCCTCTTCTGGATTCTGTCATAATCCTTTTTACAATTGGTATATTTGCAAGTGCTGAAAGCATATATCTTCTAACTTCTGGCGACATTTCCCTGTCGCTGTAGAAATTTCCTAGAGAAGCCAAATCGAAATGCTGGAATTTACCAGTTCTCAAAAGTTCTAAAACAGTGCTGTGCTGAGCTTTCAGATTTTTGTCTCTGATGTCGGGTCTAGAATATTCTGCAAAATTGCACATTGTACAGCCCCTTCCCTTTTTGTCATATTCGCATCCTTTTGTTCTGTAAGAAACAAAGAGCCTATTTGCTGGGCTACCTTTGATGTTGATTCTACTTGCAGTAATGTAAGCAGGGCTATCAAGCAAAGATTGAGATGTCATATTTTATTATTTATCACCATCATGTGATAACTAATTAAACTATGGTTGTTGGGTATATCAAATTGTGTCGCACCATACTGGTACGACTATTTAAGGACAAGAAAGGAAATAGAAATATGAACACAGAACCATTGAAGAAGTTGGGTCTTGGCGAAAACGAGATAAAAGTTTATTTGACTTTACTTAAGACAGGATCAATCACAGCATATGAATTGGGTAAGAAAACAGGCATATACAGGGCTCATGTTTATGACAAACTAGAAAGATTGATGGAGAAAGGCTTGGTGACACATGTTTATCAAGGATCAAAAAAATATTTCCAAGCAACTTCCCCTGAAAAATTAAAAGACTATTTAGAAGAGAAAAAGAAAGTTTTAGAAGAGCAGGAGGTTGAAGTCGATAAAATTCTTCCAGATCTTCTGGAAATGCAAAAAGCTCCAAAAGAAGATACAAGGGTTGAAGTTTTCAAGGGAAAGGAAGGATTGAAATATTTTTTGAAAGATATTTTGAAAACAAAAAAAGAAGTTCTTGTAACAGGAATAGATGATAAAAGATATGAGCAAGAATTGCCAATTTTCATGAAGCAGTATTTCAGAGATTTGAAAAATCAGAAAATAAAAGAAAGGATAATCACAATAAAAAGGCAGGATATATTTTTATTCAACAAAACAATGGCACCGACAACAGAATATAGGTTTCTAGAAGAAGAACAATTTAATCCAACCAATACATTTGTCTATGGAAACAAGGTTGTTATTGTTTCTTGGGGAACGCCGGTAACCGCGATAATGATACAAAACAAGCAAACAGCAGACACATACAGAAACCATTTTGAACATTTGTGGGAAATTGCTTCTAAAGAGAATAGATAGATCAATCCCCATATCAAATTCTTTACATCATTTTCTCAAATAAAACTTCCAGCTAGAAAACTCAGAACAAACAAAACTAGCCCAACAACAACTGGAATCAACCAATTATCATCTATCCAACCACGCCTTCTGTGTTTATCGATTCCTTTTGCAGAAACACCAAGCTCTAACAGACCTCCAACAACAGCACCAATAATTGCAAGCCAAGCACTAACCCAAATCAAGGAAACTAAAAAAGAGCCGATGACAAAACCGAGGAAGCCTTCCAGTGTTTTGTGGCCGCATACTTTATGTCGGCCTATTGATTTTCCAACTAATGTTGACAAACCATCTCCAATTGCTAAGGTTGCAGAAGCAGCAGACGCAATAGGCATAGGGAAAAGTAAAAAGCTGAAAAAGCAGCCCATGTAGAACCAAATTGCACCTGTGAATGGCCAATTTTCATTTCCTCTTTCAAACTTCAGCATGAATTTTCTCAGACCAATAAGCTGTGTTTTAACAATTTGTATATATTGAGAATAAGCAAGGAATGCAAAACCTATCACAAAAAACATCAATGTTGCTTCAACCTTTGTCAAAAACTGCGCGAGCAAAACAAACAAAACACCAATTATATGTATGCTCTGCCTCAGGAGCTCTTTTTTCATAAAGTAAGTTGCATGAACTGCTTATATAAAGTTTTGTCCAAAGTAAATATATGGAAGCAACAGAAGATAGGACAAGAAGATTTTTTACAGACGAAAGAACTTTAGAAGAACTTCCAAAAGATTATGGAAGATATTTGGGCGAAAAACTTGGATTTGTTCCTTATGTTGGGAGATTAAGGGATTTAGTAAGCCCCGAAGATGTCAAAACAGAACCAAGATACTTAAACGCTAAAAGATTGCTCTCTGATTATTTTGATTCTGTGCAGGAAAATGTGGCTTGGCATTTTGCAGATGAATTTGGCGTGCTACCATTTTCAGAGGGGTTGGAAATTGGTGTAGCTGAATTGCCAACAAATTATATAGTTGAAAACAATGAAGTTGTTGGAGTTGAAAAGGTTTTTGGTTTGTATGATCCTTCTAGGAAAAGAATACTTTTGGATCCTGTTTTGTTCAAGGAATTAAACCATCCAGAAAGAGCTAGACTTCTCAGATATTTGGGCGAGTTGCCAACAGCAGAAAGAGTTTTGACAGAAGAATTCATACATTCTGTGCAAGATGATTTAGGAATAATTTACCACCATTACAACAAATATGGCCCTGAAAAAGCAAGAGCAAAGATAGAAGGCGCAGCTGCAAGAGAATCTGAGAGGATTGTTGGAAAAACAGACAGAATTTATGCTGATTATAAAAGACAATACGAAGATGAGGTTGAAAGAAAAGGCAGGCGCAAAGCTTTCTTAGAAGGCAGCATTCCTGAAGTTATGGGTGTACCGTTGTATGGATATAATTAGAACAAAATTATCACTGTCTTTCGCTACTCAAACGGAAAATAGACAATTTTCTTCTCTTCTCTTGAAATAACAAACTCATAATCATCTATCATGCCTTCAAATTGTCGCCTCAACTCATTCATAATAGAATCAAACTCGTCAAAAGATTTAGCTTGAAGTTCTATTTCAAAATCCCTACCCCCAATTGTTCTATTTACATTTAGTATGTTAGGATGCTGTAAGCAAAATTGCTCTAGTTCCCGCACTCTTTCGGTGTTGATGAGATTTATGTACGATTTGTAATATCTGTAACCAAGAAATGAGACATCAATTAGTGCACGATATCCAAGAATGACTTTATTTTTTTCTAACTTCCTAATGTGATTTCTTATCACTTGTGGACTGGTCTTAAGTTTATTTGAGATTTCAAGTAAAGACATTCTTCCATTATTAGATAAAAGTCGGAGCAACTCTATATCTAATTTATCAACAGGAAAAATCTCTCTAGATGCTCCAACAAGAGTTCCTGTCTCTGCATTTTTTTGGTTGACGATATACGATTTTGGATACTGTCTAATATGACTATAAACTACAATCAATCTCTTGCTAATATATTTTCTGTACTTTTCCATAATCTTGTCCCAATAGTCGTAGAAATCAAGAATGTTTTTGACAGCAACAGCAAAACCAACATCCCATTGCCCTTCTAGTGCAACTAGCCACCAGACCTCCTTATCTTTGATTAAATTGTTTTCTAATTCGTCTTGTTTTTCTCTGGTGATATTGTGGAACTTAAAATAAACCCGAATGCTTTGGTATCCTAATTTCGAATAGTCAATAACAGTTATGTATCCGGGCAAGACATCAACTTCCTCAAGCCGCTTTATTCTATAATCTACAAACTGTTTTGATTTACGTATCATCCTTCCTATTTTTGTAGTCGTTAGTCTTGCATTTTTGTCTAGATCAAAGATGATTTTTCTGTCATAACTGTCAAGTTTTATCTCTTTCTCCATATTTAAGACAATAGTAATTTTATCCTTATAAATCTTTCTATTTGTCCAAATTTCTAATAGTTTATTTTATTATTTCGTTTATTCAAGTATTAACTACTTGGTGGTAGAATGTCAAAGAAAATAATGTTGATAAAACCTGCATACGAAACGGATGCGATTTGGGATACGATTAGAACAAGCCATCCACTAGGATTATGGTGGATAGGCTCTGCATTAAAAGAAAGGGGTCATGAAGTAAGGCTTCTTGATGAAACTGTAAGAGACAGGGGATTGGAAAAAAGAACAATGTTCACTCGAGAATTATGTGGGACTGAAAGTATGGATATTCCAAAAGAATGTTCATATGAAGACTTTCAGCGCCAAAAGATGCACGATTTCAATACTCTTGATCCAAGAGAATTTGTAGAGAGGTATTCTTCTTTTAGGGGAGACAAGATTGTAAGAAACATGGTGAGAACAGGAAATCCTCTTGAAAAAACATTGGACGAAATAGGGAAAATGGATCCTGAATTTGTCGGTATACCTATTTTTGCAAGTTGCAATTATCCTGCTGCATTGACATTGGCTAGAGCAGTAAGATCGGTTTTTCCTGACACAAAAATAGTAATGGGAGGACAACATGTAACTGCACAACCTATCGAAATTTTATCAACTGGGGTAGTAGATCATGTGGTTACAGGTGATGCCGTGGCTGCGGCTATCAATCTAATTGAAAATGGATCGAATCGGAAAATAATATTTGGCGGAGTATCACAGATAGGGGATTTTCCATTATTGGATATGGATTTGATGGCTGAAAACCAGTATCCATTGAAGCCTACGCACACTTATGATACACAAGGAAGAAAATCTGTCGATTACATGTTTTCTAAAGGGTGTTTCCGCAGTTGCGAGTTTTGCGTGGCAGGCGAGAAGGAAAATAGGGTTTCAACATCAGATCTTGAAAAGATATATGAACAATTGAAAAGATTTTCGGATGCTGGAATTGAAGAGATTATAGTTCAGGACGATGCTTTTTTATTCAAACCACAAAAAAATCTGAGGTCATATCTAGAATTGATGAAAAAACATGGACTTTATTGGCAGGATAATGGTGGTATTGAATTTGAAGGGTTAACACCTGAAGTTATTGAGATGTTAATGGAATACCAAAACAGCGGTTCTGGAAGGATAAATTCGTTATATGTTCCGCTAAACCCACGGAAGGGTGCAGAAACTGGGAGCGCATTGAAAGATATGCAAAAAAGATTTGCGACCCACTTTCCTCACATCAAAACACTAAGAGAATCTGGAATTTATGTATACACAAGTGAAATAATTGGCTATCCTGGACAATCTTTGAATGATATGGAAGAAGATATTCACCTTCATCAAGAATTGGTACACAATGGCTACGCTGATAAATCCATGACTTTCGTGACTTCAACTTTACCAGGAACCAAACTACACAGGGAACGTAGTCACAACATTGTAAATCCTTTAGATTGGGCTGCTTATTCTAATTTTGTTCCTCAAAGCGTTACAGATGTTGTTCCAAATATTCAGGATATTGAGCGGATGACTGTCTTCAGAAACAAGGAAATGAATAAAGTTCAGACAAGCTATCCGTGGGGTAGCACATTTCCTAATGAATAGTTTCCAACAAAAAGCGAAAAATTTTATGTAATAAAATTAACTCTACTTTGATACCAATCCTTTTTGAATTATTTTTTTAATCAGTTCTGGATTCCAGACCCAGACTATTTTTTCGTCTTTGTCTATTATTATTTTGTTCAAATCAACTAGATAATCAACTATCATAGAAAATGTTTGGTACATAACCTGTTTTGGGAGAGCCTTCCACAATTCTGTTCTTGTTGGATAGAAATCCAACTTTTTGATAGTTTCTTCTACCATTAAAACAGTGTCTAATCTTGGATAGTGCAAAATATCTTGGCTCATGTAATTATATAAGTTTATATAACTTATAAAGTTATCGTTAACACATATAACACCGTTATATTCCTTTGGTTTAAAGTATTTATACAAGATACCACCAAATAGTAATAATGACAATAATTAATCTAGATCTTCTATATTATAATGTGTTTAAGATACTACGGTTTTGGAAGGAGATGTAATCGAATTTTTAAAGAATTGTCCGCGATAACATCGCGGTTTCTGTGAGTATGTTAACTAGAAAAAAGTCGCTAAAAATTCAGGACAGGCTTGGAATGAGGGTTGGAATAGCCTACGGAACATACAAAAAGCCAAATGCAAAAACAACAAACGATGTACTCGAAGTTTTGTCTGACTTGTACCAAGCAGGTTTCAAGGCATTTGTACTTTGCCCAGATCTGTTTGAAAAAATCCAAGACTCTGCAGACATTTACAAAGAACACTACAATGATTTGCTGAAAATCAGGAACCTAGCTGCAAAATACAACATCGAGCTCGCAGTGAGAACAGAAAACCTTCCTGAAGATCCATTCAAACTCGACAACAAACTCAAAATTTATTTCACAGCTGCTTCTGTTATGGATTGTAGGATGTTTATCATGCCACCTAATTTTTACACAATGATGCCAAAAGACCAAGCAGTGAAATTGATTGTCCACAAAATAAATGAAATCACAAACAGCCTTAATTTGAAAGTAAAAATAGGCGTTGAGGCAACTGGAAAAGTCAAGGATGTTGGTTCATTGGAGGATATTTTAGAAGTTGCAAAAAGGGCCCAAAACTCTGAGCCTGTTTTGAATTTCGCTCACATACATGCAAGAGGTTCTGGTGCTCTGCGATCAGAAACAGATTTCAAACATGTCATTGATACTGTTAGGAAAGAGCTTGGTTCTGGTGCAATCCAAAACCCATACATGCTGTTCTCTGGTGTGAAATACGGCCCTTCTGGAGAAATCCAACACATACCATTTAGAAAAGCAGACATCAACTTAAACCATTTGATCAAGGCAATCATGACATTTGGAACAAAAGGAACTTTGATCTTCGAAGACCCTGAAAGAGAGAAAGGAATTTTAGACATGTTGAAAGATTTTGGGGAGATGGTGCGATAATATGGAAGGATTAATTATTTCTTTAGTTCAAACAGACGACGATTTGTTAGATATAGTTCCATTGAAACAAGATGACGACAACCAAGCCCTGAAAAGAATGAGATTAGAAAGTCAAACAGAAGACCAAACCCTTGAAAAAATTCTTAGATTGAAATTCAAAGGTTATGATTTTTGGATAGCTAGACTTAATGGCGAAGCAATTGGGTATGCTACAGGAGAATTACAAACAAATGGAAGTTATAGATCAGAAGGAATTTATGTCAAACCAGAACAAAGAAGAAAAGGATATGGGACTGAAATAAAAAGGACTCAAATAGTTTTTGCAAAAGAATTGGGGTGTACAGAACTTGTATCAAATGTTTCTGGAGATAACGTTGCAAGCTTAAGGGTCCAAGAAAAATGTGGAATATCAGCAGTCCCAAATGAAAGAACTGGTGGATACTTTCTTTCACTCAAACTAAGCGATGCTTAGCCTATTTATTTCTTTGCTCCTTTATTTGGTATGCCAAATCCTAAAATTAGAAATTTATCAATTTATCCAGTAAAAAGTTGTGATGGGATAGAAGTGCCGAGAGCCACTTTAACACAGTCTGGACTATCTGTAAACGGTTATAGAGATCACCAATACATGGTTGTTAGAGCTAAACCAAATGATAGAACTGTATACGAATTTCTAACGCAAAAAGACGCAGATCAAATGAGAAAAGAAGGTTCAGATAGGATAGCCTTAATGGCTTTGATAAAACCAGAAATAAAAAGTGGAATTTTGAGATTAACTTGGAGATACGAACAACCAATAGAAGTCCCTGAAGATACAAGAGGAACTGAATTAACTGTTAAAATTTGGGATGATGAAACTTCAGCAGTTGATAAAGGGAGAGAAGTTTCTGAGTGGTTAAGTGATCATCTAGGATTGAAAGTCAGACTTGTTGAAGCTACTGGTTCTTTCAGTAGAACTGCAGAACAAACATATACAGAAAATCAAAACCCTTTACGATTTCAAGATATCTATCCAGTTCACTGGTTTTCAGCAGAATCTTTACAAGAACTTTATGAAAAATCTGGACAGCAAATTCCTTGGCAAGCTTTCAGGCCCCAAATAGTTACAGAAGGTTCTGAACCAAGGTTTGAACACGATGTCGAATTTGCTCGAATTGCTGGACTTGTTTCTTTTAGAAATATAAGACCATGTGACAGATGTCTAGTCACACAAGTTGATCCTGAAACAGGAATAATAAGAACAGATGAACCTCTTCGAACTTTGGCTAAATACAAAAACTGGATCAAAAACACTGGAAAAAGAAAAGTTATTTTTGGTGAATATGCTCTCCCAGAAGGCATAGGAAGGATAGCAGTTGGTGATGAAGTTGTTGTCAATTCATTTAGAACGCCGCCTCTGGAGTATGGAACTTTGGAAGAGATTCAGGCAGCCTAGGAAACTTTTTATTTCTTCATTCTATTTTTCTGAATGATCATAACAATTTCTGGTACATCTGGAAGTGGAAAATCCACTGTTTCTAAAATTCTACAGCAAAAACTTGGAGCAGAAAGAATCTATGTTGGAGGAATTCGGCGCGAACTTGCACGGAAAAAAGGAATGACGCTTATCGAATTAAACGAGTATGCAAAAAACAACCCTGAGACAGATGTTGACGTAGATAAGGCAGCAGCAGAACAAGCAAGGGAATTGGAAAAGCAGGGGAAAACAGTTATAGCAGAAGGCTATGTGATGTTCCACTTCCTTCCAGAGTCAATAAAAATTTTCATAAAAGCTGATTTTGATGTTTGCGCAGAAAGAATATGGAAAGACTTGCAAAATGAAAAATCAAAACAATCCAGAAATGAGGGTGAAATTGTTTCATTTGATCAAATGAAAAAACGTGTTAGAGAAAGGCTAAAAGAGGATTCAGATAGATACAAAAAATATTATGGTATTGATCATTTAGACGAGAAACATTATGATTTTGTTGTCGATGCAACAAAAATAAATGCAGAGCAAGTCGCTGAAAAAATTCTAGAATTTTTGAAAAAGAAATTATGATAAGAGAATCAGTATTTAGGACATATGCAACAACAATATACTTTACCTCATTAGGTCTTGCTTGGGGATATGTACATATTCCACTTGCAATGGCCTACAGGACTGAGATCACACAAAAATACACAGCCCAAGACTGGCTTTTATTTGGTTCTATTCATGCAATTCCAGCTGCCCTCTTTTTAGGAACATTTGGTTTTGTGGTAGATAGAAATCGCAAACAGTATCCAAGAGATTAGAATCCATACTATTCTGCCCCAACATCAGGCGCAACTAAATTCTTTTTCAAAACAACACCAACATCGCGGATGAACTTTCTGACCATTTCCCTTTGCTGTAAAATATTCCTTTTGTCAACATCAATAACCTTGCCTTCGTCAACTGCTTTTACCATTTTCTGAAGCTCTAAAAATACTTGCATGTATTTGTCTGAAACAAGACCCTTTTTGATGACTTCACTTTCAAATGCATCCACAATTTTTTCATTTGAAGCAGGCAATTTGCCAAGCGATTTCAGCAAAGTGACAATTGTCTCCATCATTATTGCATAAGACTTATCAATCATGTTTTCCCTTTTCAAAACTTCTATTTTCACTATAAGCGACTGCATTTTCTTTGTGAAGTCTTTTGCGCGCTCAATCCATTTGTCAACATCTGCACCAGAAATCTCATTTATTCTTTTGTGCTCGACTTCCTTTCTCACATGGATTATCTCTTCCATCCAATCTGCATATTTTTCTTCCAAAAGTTTTGCCTGAACAAGGCTTCTTTTCATTTCAATTGCAGCATCAGAAGGCCTTGGTGGACTTTTTCCCAAAAACATTAGAACAGCTTGAGCAGATTCAAGCATCGCATAATACAAATCCTCTACAACAGAATAAATTTTGTTGTCTTCTGCTTTGAAAATTCTTTTTGGGGCTCGATCAATGTATTTTTCAACAGCTTCTTTGCTTGGTCTTATTTCGCCCATTTGGAGTAGCCTTTTGATTGGCAAGAAAATATCCTTGTCGTAAACAGGCACACCTTCTCTGATGAAATTGAAAATAATTGGATGACCTTCCCTTACCATTGCCCAAAACTCAGTAAGCAAATAAGGTTGTTGGATAGAAAGTTGCTTTGACAAACTTCTTGCAATTTCAACAACATCCTTGTCTATCTTTGCAAGCATTTCAGGCGATATTCTTTGCCTTGTGTCGTCTACAATCACAAAAACATCAATATCAGATTCTCCTCTCCATTCTTCCCTTGCAGTAGAACCAAACAAGACAACAGAGCGTATCAACGCACCATGCTTTTCCAAAAGAACCTTTGTGAATTTTTTTAAGATTTCAATCCTTTCCTCCTTTCCTATTCCCTCTGCCCCTTCTTTGTCATATTCACCTTTCAATGTATAGTTAGAATCAATTGCAAAATTTTCCCTGTCTCTTTCTGCTGCTTTTACATCTTGTTGAACAGGATTTTCAACTGTAGAAACATTAGCAAACTTATCTGCTTTTTTTATTGTAATTGGCTTCTCCTTTGCTTCTTTTTTTGTCATAATATATATTATATCCCTTTATTAAATACATTTAGACATTTGGATCGCCGAAAAATTGTTTTGCTTCTCTTTCTAAAGTGTCCATACCTACTGGTTTTTCTAAATATTTAGCATTTCCGGATCTTTCTACAATGGCTGTTATTTGAGCTCTTTCACTATCTGAAACAGGTGAGCAACATATCAAAACAGGTGTTCGCCTTCCATCTTTTCTTAATTGCTCGAGTATTTCTATACCCCTTGGGCTACCCATGTTGTTGTCAAACACAGCGCCATCGAAGTTTCCTGAGTAAATTTTTTCACGAGCTTCTGTCCCATTTGCTGCTTGTTCAACAACATATCTATTTCTAGTCAATAGTCTAGAGTATAAATCTCTCAGAGGTTTTTCATCATCTGCAACTAAAATTCTTTTCATAGTTCTGCTCCTACAGCTGATTCGTCTTTGATGTATTTGAATAAATCATCGAACAAAAATCCAGGCTTTTTGAAAATTGGTATTTTTTTGTCAACGTCTTGCCTCAAAGAATCATATTCAAAATTATCCAAAGTTGTTGTCAAGGCCAACTTTGTTCCAACTGGAACGCTATGTACCATATCAGCTATCTGATCAACATTAGCATAGTGCACATCGAAAACAACTGCATCAAATCTGCTTGAGTCAACTTCTTTGTAGTTCCTAGCAAATCTTACATCAACTTTAGCTCTTCTGGCCCAAATATCGTATGCACTTCTCAAACTCTCATCTGGCTCAACAAAACAAACTCTAATCCTATTCATATAATCACTAATAAATAGTGAAATTAAGGCTTTATAAAGGTTTATCTCAGCTCGCCCTTCTTGAACATTTCAGCTTTGCCTTTGTTCTTTGCTGCTGAGGATAGGATACCCCATTCTTCTTCTGGGACTTCAAATAGATCTTTTAACGGATCCATTTTATGATCCTCAATTATCTGCATTTGTCTTTTTACTCCACCCATAACAAGTGACCCTTCCAATGCAAAAAATTCAGCTGGTAACTCCTTTAATGGAGTTTCTTTTTCAACATACTTTGCAATCAATCTCAAGACGTCTATTGATTTTTGGAAAGGATCATCTCCACCTCCTCTTTCATATATTAAAAATGATGTTCTTTTTTTACCAAAACCTGTTTTCACAAGATTTAATATAAGTTCATACAAAACAACATCGCCAAACTCCAGTATGTCATGTGGATGCATTGGATTTGGGTGGTTAGCATGTATAGAAATTGTGAGTTCTCCAAAATCAGGTTTAGTCAAAATATCCGCTCTGCTTTCCAAAAGAGCGTCTACACCCTGTGTGGCCAAGTGCTCATGATCCACTATCAACATTAACCTAGACAGCTTACTTTCTTTTCTTGATGTTTTAACTGCAGCATATAACTGTTTTGGCCTCCACAATAAATGGGAACCAGCATAATGAGGCTCTCTGGCTTCTGGATTTTCTATTCCAACTATTATACTTCTTGCAGTCTTAATGCATTCTTCTTTAAACCTTTTATCCTCAGGCGATTTATCAGGAAGTTTTTTCAACTCTTTGCCAATAAATTCATCCTCAATCCACTTGAATGCAGCTTCCATGTGACCCTGTAAAAATTTAGCTGCAACAACAGAATAAAAAAATTCTTTGAACTCTCTATCATTATACTTTTGCGCCTCTAACCATGTATTATCAAACCAATCTGGATCATTATAATTTATTTTATATTTTTTCATCAAATCCTTGTATTCAGCTGCCATTGCAACCCACATAGGATCCTTTTCCAAAAACAAGTAGTTTGCCATTATTAGATAACCTTCAACTATTGTCACACCACCTCTTATTTCCTCAGAATACCATCTATCTCCTTTGGCTAACTTTTCTCTTGCAGCATCATCATATGCCTGCTCCTCCATCAAAGATCTTTGAACTATATATTCCTGCCTCACCCTGTCCATTGTTTTTCTTATTTCAGCATCAACTTCAGGGTGGCCTGTTTTTGGGACAACACCTCTTGTTTGTGCATCCTCAACTACATCATCTATAAGCTCTTCAATTGAAATTTTTCCTTGATATTTTATTTCAACAATCTGTTTAAGCTGAGGTCTCAACTTATTAAGCACTTGTCTTAATACCTCCTCTGTATGCTCTTTTTCCCAATTTAAAGAATCAACAGAAACTTTGTTTCCCAATTTTATTCTTTCATCTCTTGAAAAGATATCAGCAAGATAGTGCTCAATTTTTTTCTTGATAAACCATTCTCTGAGTTTTTTGGATTCTTTCAAAATTCCAGAAATAAACCTTCCCTTATGATCACAAAAAGACAAGGTCATTTTTCTTCCAGTACCATATGTCAGAAGCTCGAGCCAAATATTTAGACATGCATGGAAATCAATATACGTAGCCCCAACATAAATTGCTGATCTCAGGGATTTTGTTATCCTTTCATGCGAATCTCTCCAATCAGACCTTTCAGGCATGTCCAAAGCTATCTGCAAATCACCGTGCATGTTCAATTCAAGGCCCTGTTTTTTTGCTATGCTTCTAATTTGTTTGGCATCTGTAAAAGTGACTTCACTCGGCAGGTCCAGAGGAAGTTCTATTGTGTTTACACCTCGAGTAAGCACATAACCAATTTTTTTGATAGTTGTGGCTAACTCTGGCGACCTCGCTATATAATGCAATCCCGGTGTTGTTCCAACTTTAAATCCCATGCTAGCCTTCTTTTAGAAAAAGAAGTCTACCGTACCCAAGAAAACTATTATACATACCCACTCTTTCTAAAAAATCACCCCTTGCGTTTAGACAACTCCTTTTCAATAATTTTAGCTTCATCTTTTCGATTAGGTTTTTAAAAGGTTAATAACTCGGTCCCGATCCTGGAACCCCCATTTTCCATTTTAAAAATTTTATAACCTCTGCATATAACTGTCCTGCAGGAAGGAAATACATTTTTGTTAACCTTTCCTCTAAATTGCTTTCATATGGTCCAGGTCTGATAAATGGACTTGTTATTTTAATCAAAAAATTTTTAGAGCCGGAAAAAGCGCTTTTTACTCCGTCTCGTGTTTTTGAGAGAACAGAAGGCTTACTTGGTTCCTTTTTCTCTTCCATCTCTGTCTCTATTTCTTTCCTTATATCATCTTCATATTCTTTAGAACCAATGAGCTCGTTTATATGTCTATTAAATTTTTCCTCAACTGCAGCAAGCTCGATTATATGTAAAAGTAAAACATTTTGAGAAACTGTTCTATGCTTTATATCAAATGTTATATCCTCAAGCTCACCCTTCCCTGGGATTTTGCCTAAAAATTTCATGACTTTTATGTCATAGACTCTGTAATAAAGAGCTGTCTCTGACATTTCTTTTGATGAGACTGCTTTCTTGAATAGCTTTTCCATTCTTTCCTCAAGCTTTTCATCATCCTCAACAACAAATTTACCATCCTTAACTTTACCCCAAACCTTGTGGTGCTCTGCTATTATTCTTGCCCACTTTTTAGAAAAGCTATCTATTGGGCTTATTTGACCTGTTCTTTCTGGCTTTGACATTTCAGGTGGATTAAAAACCTTCCAACCTAAAAATCTAATGTGTGATGAAGCAACAGCATTTCCAAAACCAGGTGCCATATAAACACTTGTCACAGCTTCCTGTGGATTTTTTTCCAAGCTATCTCTCATCATCTTGTGCCTAGAAACATAAGGCTTGAGCCACTCTCTATACTCTGCTATACTTCTTTCTCTGGCTTTAACTAGTGAATTTATCCTCGCATATCTCTTTTGTACTTCAGGAAGGAACATTTTTTTCCAATTTTCAAAAAGCTCGTTTTTTGTTTTTAGAACAGTGGCCTCTGCCTGCGAAACAGCTAGCTTGTCCTTTATTTTTTCAACATCTTTTCTTGACTTTTCATCTAAGGTTCCAAATCTTATGAAATCTGTGATTATTGTTGGCCATCTTTTAGTCATGCTAATCATAGAAAAGTTTTCGCCTGTAAATGCATCAACCCTGTCAATGAAAAGCGATCTTAGAACATGCTCATCTTTGTCTTTTTTGGCTTTTACAAAATAGTTTATTATCTCCCTATATTTTCTTAAATCATGCATCGCTAACTCATAGTCTGCAACTGCTTGGGCAGCAGACGCAAGGCCTTGTTTTATTGATCCTTCTAGTTTTTGTTTTTGTGTGATTGTTAATTCATATGCCTGTGTATGTGTTGGTGAAACAGACATCCATTCATCCAATTTTTTCAATGTATATTTCCATTTAGGCATTTGAAAGACCAAGGAATAATAAAGAGCTGTACATCCACCAACTTCTGTTGTGTAGTTTATGTCCATTTGTTGGTCACCAGGAAGGGCACAAAGGGCCTCGCCTAGTGTTATTTTTTTTATTGCATTATTGTATAAGTGATCTATTACAAAATCTTCCTTTATTTCATCTTTTCCCATAACTCACCTAAAATACTATTAAAACAATGCCTATGAAGAATGAAATTAGACCTATGACTATTCCAATTATCGGAAAATCTTCTCCTTGGTGCTCTGTTGTCCCAGGAAATATAAAAGCCATGAAAACACCAAAAGCCATCAATAGTATACCAATTATTATGCTTAGCAATCCGCCCATATCTACTCTTTATTTATATTTGATATATTAAATACTATATAGGGCTATCCTTTTCTTTAGAAAAGTCTGCATCTCCTAAGAAATGGATGCAGAGATGTCTCGTGAACAACGAGCAAAGAAAAAGGTTAATAGGAGACACGAAAAAGTCTACAGTATCCAAAAGAAAACTATTATACAACAGAGGAAAAAAGACTATAGAGAAGAAAAATATTTGATTTGAGGTAAATATGCCAGTTTTTGCGCGAACGAAATTAGTGATGTATGACAACTGCTTCCCAGAAGACCCTGGAGAAGTAGAGTTGAAATATGTAGGCCCAAACGCAATGGAAGTTTATCACAGGATGTATGAACTAATCAAAACAGTTTGGAGGGCATCTGACAAAGATGTACAGGAAGATCAATACAATTATGGAAAGGGGGAAGTTGAAAAAATAAAGGTAAGATGGCATTTGCACAAAGATGCTGATAGGTTTACCTATTATTGGGTAAGGTTCGATTTGAGCGCATCTGGAAACGAGAAGTCTGGAAGTGTCTACATCAGAATCAAGCCAGTTTTAATGACAGAATATCCACAAGATACTGTTTGGCAAAGATCATTGCTTTATGAAATGCTTAGAACATTTTGGCACAGGGTTTTCTATCACAACAAAAGAAGAGAGTTTTTAGATGAATGTAAGGACTTGACATCTTTCTACTTGAAAAAAATGAGGGAATATTTCAAGTATTTGGCTGAAGATAATAAAGAATAATTTTAGTCACATTCAAATATTAAAGGTTACATTATGGGGGATTCGTTAAAAATAACAGATGATTGTCTTGCACCAAGGGGTAGACTTCAGCTATTTTATACAGGGAAAGATCCATTCACAGTAGCCGTAGAAACAGAAGAAGTTTTCAAACCATTTTTCCGTATATCAACTTCTAAAAGAAATCAGCAAACATTCAAATGGGATGTAGCAGGCCAAAACCAAGAGTTTACAATCTTGTATTGGGTGAGGAAACCGTTCAGCAGATATTCAGAAATGAGAGTTGATCTTAGATTCCAGGGATACCAAGATAAAGAAACCAAAAAGGGCCACTGTAGAGTTGAGATAATATCAAAACTTGAAAACACTTTTCCTAAAAATTGGGTTGTCAAAGGATTTTTCTTTTTGTATAATATATTTTTTTATGATAAAATTAGGCAAAAATATCTCCAAATTTGCAGTTCCATGACCCAAGGCTTGGCTGAAATCATAAAAGACAAATATGGAATGAGACCATCTGCTTCGCAAGCTGTTGACAGGTTCCCATCAGAGGAAGATTGAGCCTTTTTCAAAATCTACATCTCCAACAATATTGGTGCAGAGATGTCTCGTGCACATTGCAATAGGAGACACGAAGGCTCATGCCAAAAAGGAGGCTAAATTTTTCTTCATTTGCGGATTCGCAAAAAATTTCACGCCTTCCACATTGAAGTTTTATCCATAGTAATACTGTCCTTTTTCTTTTTGCTCCCTGTCTAAAACAGAACCGAATTTGTTTGCCCTTGGCCTTCCTGTATGCGGATCTCGACGGAAGGTCAAATTCATTTGCTTCAAAAATTTGTTCATACCATCTTTCAAATCACATGGTGAAAGGCCGCGCCCTTCTTGTCCTGGCCTCCCTTCAAAAATCATAACTCTGTCAGATATCACATCTATCAACTGCAAATCATGGTCAACAACAAAAGCTGAAACAGAATTTTCTTCCACCCAATCCTGGATAATTTTTGCAAGCCTGAGCCTTTGCTCAACATCTAAAAAAGCAGAAGGCTCGTCTAGAAGCAGGATTTTGTGTTCTCTTGCTAAAGCAGCTGAAACAAAAACGGCTTGTAGCTCCCCTCCAGAAAGTGATCCTAATTCCCTTTCCAAAAATTTATCTACACCAAGAATATTGTTTACTCTTTGGACTCTTGACAAATTTCCAATAAAATTTCTTACAGTTGTTTCTTTTTGTTCTTCTGTTAATTCCAGCCTTTGGGGCTTGTAGGAAAGTTTTAGATCTAAAGAGCCTCCTTTGTCTGGTTTCAATTCGCCTGCAAGCATTTTTACAAAAGTTGTTTTTCCAATCCCGTTCGGGCCTAAAATTCCTATTATTTCTGATTTGTTCAAGCTTCCTTCTTCTGTTTTCAAGGAAAAATCTTTGAAACTTTTTTCAAACTTTTCGAATTCAAAAAGAGGTGTTGTTTTCGTTGATATTTTTGCCGACTTAGAAAAAATTATTGGATCCTTTCTTATCCTCATGTTTTCTTCTTTCAGATGACCGTCTAGATATGCATTTATGCCAACCCTAACACTGTAAGGGTGCGAAACAATACCAAATGTTCCAGGCGTTCCATACAAAACATGAATTTGGTCAGCAAGATAATCAGCCAAGGCTAAGTCATGTTCTATGACAACAACATAATTTTTTTCAGCAAGGTTTCTAATAACCTCAGAAACTTTGAACCTTTGTTCAACATCTAAATAAGAAGAAGGCTCATCAAAAAAATAAAAATTGCCGCCCTTGATTATTGTTGCAGCAATTGCAAAAAGCTGAAGCTCTCCGCCTGAAAGGTCTGAAATATTTTTTTCCAAAAGATGGTCTATACCCAAACCCTTTGCAGTTTTTTCAAACTTACTTTCTGTATCTATCTTTTTCAAAAGGTCTTTTATCTTTCCTTTCAATGTTTCCTGTATCTTATCTATGTTTTGTGGCTTGTAAGCGAGCTTAATTTTTTTTAAATTTGCTAAATAATCTTGGAGTTCTGTTCCCTTGAATCTTTGTACGACTTCCTCCCAACTAACGTCTCTTTCCAAAACATCACAATTTGGCTTTAGGTTACCTGAAAGAATTTTCATCACAGTTGATTTACCGACACCATTTGGCCCAACTAAACCAACAACTTGACCTTTTTTTGGTATAGGGAGTTTGTACAAAGCAAACATATTTTTTCCATATCTATGTATTGGAAATTCATCAAGAGCTGTGGGCAAGTTAACAACAGAAACAGCATGAGGCGCAGCCTTCACGCAAAGCATACAGGAGATACAGGTTTCTTCATCTATCAAAAGGTTTTCATTCTCGTCTATTGATATGCATATTGTATCTGCTCTGTTTACAGGGCAAACACTTTGCACATATTTTTTCTGGTTCAGATCCTTGAACTTCTCATTATCTACAACAGCTATACGCTTTTTCGATGACATCTACCCCTTTTCTTTAGAAAAGAAAAGTGGTAAGGTATCCCAAAAGAAACTAATATACAAATTCATTCTTTTCTAAAAGAAATTCACCTCATTATCTGTATAATAATATAGATCAGAAATATAACCCTATTTCACACCTTTCAAAATCCTTTCAACTTCTTCATCAGAAACATATGTTTTTGTGACTTGGTCTGCTTGGTTCTTGTCAAAGATTTGAACCATCACAAAGGTACCTTCTGTCCTACCTTCGCCTACTGTATACTCTGTAATCACACATCTTCCAAAAGCTTTCCAGTCTGTTGTCCTTAAATCCATTGGAACTTTTATTTGGTATAATCTATGGCCTTCTTTTCTAAAATGATATTTCTTGCCTAGTTCCAAAGGTTTTGGCATTTCTTTCGGGTCTAGCCTCAAACAGGCTTGGAGCAAAAACGGATTTCCCATATAATTATGTATATAATAACTAGCTTTGCATTTTTTTAACCAGCCTATGAATCTTATCTTCAACTGTTTCTTTCTTTTCGTAGGTTTTCTGGAATTCCAAAGAAATTGGTTTGCCAAGTATTTGGGATGCAACTTCTGTAAAAGATTTTATTTGAATTGGCAAGGTTTTGTTTGGGACAGTGACTTTGTATTTTTCGCCCTCAGAACTAAAAACTAGGTTTAGGCTAAGTATTGGAACAGGATAGATGAGGTTTTGGAGAAATGACCTTTTGTCAGATGATTCTTCTATTATCCTGACTGTTTTTCCAATGTCTTTGCTGAGCTTTCTTATGTTTGTAGCTCCCTTTCCTATAAGTTTTAGGGCTTCGCCTTTGGAGCATACAATTGCTAACAGGCTATCTGTTTCATAAACCCCCTTTATGTCAGCTTTATCAATTCCTTTAATTTTGTCAGAAAGAGCATTTATTCTTCTAATAATTTCCAATTCTCTAACTGAGACCTTCCCTGAATCTACTTTTTCCTGGCATGCTGGACACAGAATTTCTGAGTTCAAGCATACTTGGCAAATCTGAGCCTTCATATAAGCTTTTATCCTAAAAGCTTAAGCAAAACAGGAGGCTATTTTTTGCTTCGCTGCTGCTTGCAAAAAATTACGCCTTCCAGCCTAAACTTTTGATCGACCTTTTCCCAAAAGGTCGGGTTAATCAAAAACGGAGCCTAAAATTTTCTTCATCTGCGGATTTGAAAATTTTTACGGCTTCCACGATTAACCCATCTTCCCAACTTGTTTGAAAATTTTAGATGAACTCTGGATTAACCAATAACACTGTTAAGTTCCGCTTTCGGTTCTTCCAAAATGTACTAATATTATACATTTCAAGGCTTAAAAAAACATGTTTGGATATATATACTTTTCGCTTTTCAAAGTTTATAAACGGGTCAATACAACTTAATATCATGTTCAACCCATTTAGCGTAACAGGCGCGGTTGATGACGCAAAGAAAAACCGCAGTTTGGGTAAGTCAGTAGTAGTGAACGTAATTGCAGGCGTACTAGTATTAGTAGGCCTTGTAATAACCTTCGCAGTAAACCCTCTATTGGGAGCTGTTGGTGGTGCAGTCACTGGTGTAATTGCTGGTGTCGGTGCTATCATTGGTCTTCTAGTAGGTGAACTGATCCTTGGATGGGTCTACAGCTTGGCTGTAGGTGTTATCGGAGGAAAGGGTAGTCTATACGAAGGATTTACAGCACTAACATATCCAACATACGTTCTAGCACTAGGATGGCTAGTTGCTTCAGTTTTGGGATTGATCCCTCTAGTAGGACCTTTATTGGCTCTATTGGTCGGTTTGATCTTTGGAGCAATCGGTGTAGCTACATTCTTTAGGGTAACAAAAGATTTGTTTGCTCTAGACTATGTCGCAACATTAGTAGCTGTCGGTGTTTTAGTCCTAGCACTTAGTGTTGCTGGTGTATTCGCTGCAGGAACAGCTTTCACACAATTAGGCGGATTACTCGGTAGTACAGGCGGACTAACAGGCGCTGGAGCAGCTAATCCACTTGCTGGATTGGGCGGCCTTGGTGCATTGAACCTACCAACAGGATATTAATGACTTAACCTAGAAATAGATTATTAACTTTTTCTTATTTTTTTGTTTTCTAGCGTAAGCTTTTTCTGGGAAAAAAGTCGTGTCTCGTTCCAATATCAAAAGACACGAGACATCTCAGCATCTTTCGCATTGGTGAGATGCTGACTTAAGCAAAAATAGGAGCCTAAATTTTTGCTCATTGTGATTCGCAAAAATTTTACGGCTTCCACTTTTAAAACCTAGAACTAAAAACAAAAGATGAGGCAGTTTCTTAGATCAAAAATTGAGAGGCTTAGGATTACTTCTATCAATCCAGAAGGTGTTGGTGGAATTGTTTTAGACGGGTTTTTAATGGAAAAAGCTGGCATATTACCCGGAGAAAGAGTTTTAGTTGGAAATATTTCTAACGGTCAACACTGGGAAACTCATGTGACTCAGGGAGAAAAGTTTATGGTTTCTGTTAGAGAATCAGGAGCCAAACTTTGTAAGATTGGGGATATCCTTGCCATCTCTACATTTGAACTTTCTGATTTACCAATAAAACCAAAAATAGTTGTTGTAGATAAGGAAAACAAATTTGAGAAAATTGTTTAGACTGTAAGAAAAATATAGTTTTTATAAGCCGGTTTGTAAAAAAGTTTCCTTATCCCTAAAAGACTAGGTTGGTCTTGATCCCCAATATCCTTTAGGTTTATCATGCCTAGGTCTATGAGGCCTGTTTTGTCTTTCTGATTGTCTTTCCCTTCTCCAATCCATTGGTCTGTGGAAGCCTCTGTCTGGCCTTCTTTCTGGGAATTTTTTCACAAAAACCCTTTGGAATTGGGGAAGTTCCATTTGCTCAACTTTTATTGAATGGTCCCTCAAAACAGCATTGAAATTATTGTAATCCATTTCATCTAAAAGATTTATTGCCAAGCCACTTTTTCCCATTCTAGCTGTCCTTCCAACCCTGTGGACATATTCTTTTGATGTTTTGGGAATGCTGTAATTGAATATGTGTGTTAAGTCTTTGATGTCTAATCCTCTCGCAGCAACATCACTTGCAACTAAAATGTTTATATGTTGATTCCTGAAGCTTTCCATTACCCTGTTTCTTTTTTCTTGGCTTAGGCCTCCATGTAGAGCCATTGCCTTTATCCCGTTTTCATATAGGTTCCTTGCAACTATGTCAACTTCCCTTCTTGTTGAACAGAAAACAAGTGCAAGCCTTGGGTTTTCTGCTTTCATTAGATGAACAAGTAGAGAAAATTTTTCACCTCTTGGGACATCATAGTAAACTTGTTTTAGAAGTTCTTTTTTTACAAAATCTTGAGTCTTTATTTTTTCTGGGTTCTTCATGTACCTCAATGCTATCTTTTGGACATCATGATTGAAAGTTGCACTGAACAATAAAGTTTGTCTTTCTTTTGGACAAAGAGAAATTATTTGGGTTATGTCGTCTATGAATCCCATGTCTAACATCCTGTCTGCTTCGTCTAGGACTAAAAACTTAATTTTGCTTAGGGACAGTGTGTTCCTTCTTAGGTGATCTAAAAGCCTTCCTGGAGTTCCAACAACTATGTCAGCTGATTTTAGGTTTTCTATTTGTGGATTCATACTGACTCCACCATAAACAGTTGTGATGAAAACCTTTTTGTGTTTTGAAAAACTTCTCAGATTTTTTGCTATTTGTTCTGCTAACTCCCTTGTAGGAGCCATTATCAAAGACTGTATTCCAAAGCCATGTTTTACTTTTTCCAAAATCGGCAAGCCAAAAGCAGCTGTCTTTCCAGACCCTGTTTCTGATTGGCCCATAACATCTGCACCTTTCTTTATTATAGGTATTGCTCTTTCCTGTATTTCTGTTGGTTCTTTGAACCCCAATTCTAGAATTGCATCTAGGATTGGTTTTTCTAAATTCATTTCTGCGTATTTCATATTTGAGTGCAACCGCGATGTTATCGCGGAGACTTCTAACTCTCCTTTTTAGTTTTATAGAAATATCTTACTAAGCCACAAGGCTCATATCGATTATAGCGTAGAGAATATCTGCGCGCAAAAGCCAGAAGTTCTGGCATAGAACAAGTCTTACCAAAATTTCCAACTTTAGTTTCTATTAACTATATCAAAATAGTAACCAAGGGCTTATAAAGGTTATTCCTCTCTGTGCCCACAAAACAAGATTTCTGTAATTGTGCTCACAAAAATCAGAAAAATACTTTAACCAGGTTTTGGGTACGGTAGCCTTTTGACAAAGGCGGAAGTCGCGTCTCCAATTAGCTGAGTGTTCAGTTAGTTGTTCGCGAGACGTCTCTGCGTCAATTTAGCAGGAGACGCAGACCTTGAAAAGGCTAGCTCTAAATCTTCCCAACCAAATCTAAGCCGGGTTTCAATGTTTTTTTTCCTGGTTCCCAGTTTGCTGGGCAGACAAAGCCTTTGTTTTCTCTGACAAATTTTGCAGCCTGAAGTTTTCTCAATAATTCTTTTGCACTTCTTCCAATACTATTATCATGAAGTTCAAAAGCTTTTAGAATTCCGTCTGGATCAATTATAAAAGAACCTCTCAAAGACAAACCCTCTTCTTCAATATATGTTCCAAATTCCTTGCAAATATTTCCAGTTGGATCAGCAAGCATTGGATATTTTATTTTTTTGATAGAAGGTGAGTTGTCGTGCCATGCTTTGTGAACAAAAACAGTGTCTGTGCTGACTGACATGATTTCTGCACCGAGCTTCTGGAATTCTGGATATAGGTCTGCTGCTTCTTCTAATTCTGTTGGACAAATGAAAGTGAAATCAGCCGGATAGAAAATTAAAACAACCCATTTTCCTCTAAAATCTGAAAGTTTCAAAACCTTTTCTTCTTCATTTACAAAAGCCTTTGCTTTAAAGTCTGGAACTGGGTGACCTATTTTTACCATACTCAATTAGAAATCGACACAACCGATTTCAATTCTCTAACCCCTTAATAGCTACATTTGCCTTTTACATAAAAGAAGTAGCCATAGTTTTATTGAAGTTTAGATTTAAATATCTTTTTGGGTAATAAGGTTTTCCCATGGTAAGACACAGGCCCCTCTCAAGTCGTTCAGAGAAGACCAAAATTGAAACTAAGTGTCTTAGTTTCTCGCGAATACTTGGAGCGATCGAGCCTTTGCAAATAGAATTGAAAGGCGAAGAAGTTTGAGAGCCCGAACTTGTTATCATTAACAATTTATTCAGACATTATTTAGGTGCCCGCAGTTATCTCGAAATATATTAGAATTTTATTCCACATATTCCCCACGAATTGCAATAACTTTAAACCTAATGGCCAAATCTTCAATAATATCTGCAGCACCTGATTTATCACACTTTGATGTTCCTAGAACCTCATAACCTCCACGAGACCCCCCTAACCTATCTATAAAATAATCTTGCATCTCCTTAAAGAACTCTAGATATCCCTCGTTACAAATTGTAACTTCGCGACGCTCATGATCAATTGCTATTGCACAATCTATTCTTTCACCAGACAAATGAAAAAGAGTTCTTCGCAACCCATCAGAAACCGCATTTCTATATTGCCCTAGATTTTCAAATTCTACTATCTTTTGTCTTGTCATTTTTTCACCCAATATAAAATGTAATTTTAAAGCATATAAGCTTGTGGATCTCGTGGGCGGGCACCTCGTTAGTGAGGGCTCTCAAATTTCACTTAATGATCTTATGCTCCCACGATAGTGGTTCGAACGCAGTGAGAAAGTCGAGATTGCAGTGCAAAAATAAAAACAAGTTTTTGGATTTAATTGTTAAACGGTGGGGGCGGGTTTGTAGTTCCAGTTCTTACTATAACTACCAACTCTCCAAGGTTCACAATCTCTTCTGCCAACAATTTCCCACCACATACCAGGGAAAAGGATAGTCGCTATAAAAGTATCTCCTATCTGCTCCATGCGTGTATCAGAATAAGTCCTGATATCTTTTCTTAACTCATCAAAAAGATAACCCACTTTAGTTCTGTATACTTTTCCTGTATCTTCAGATACCCATTTTGGTTTAAACATACAAATAATTAAAGTGTAAATAATTTAAGCTTAACCCCGCCCCCTCGCCAGTCGTCTAGGAATCCAAAAACCTGCGATCTCGATTGAGCATAATGATCTTATGCTCCCACGATAGTGGCGAGACTTACTTTGGCTGATCAGAAGTCGAAGAGTCGACGGCGGAGGCTCTTGAAACAATATATTCTTCTGTAAAATTTTCGAGTTCGGTAAGAACTTCTGGGTCAGATCCTATATAAGCAAATAATCTGTGTGCAAGCATATCATAACTACCAACTTCTTTACCTTCTCTATCATAAATTAAAGCACCATCAATCCCTGGAATATCTAAAACTCTGAAGCCTCTTCTCTGTATTGATTCTGCAAAATCTTTAAAAGATTCGTCCCTTCCTAATTGATATTCTCCAATTTTAATTTGTTTCATAAGCTATGAATTGACACCAAGTTTTAAATATACCAAACACAGAAGAGCCGAAGCCGTCGATTGAGCATAAGTGTCTTATGCTCCCACGATAGTGGTTCGAACTTGGGAAAATGATATAGAAGTGAGAAAGTCGCATGTGGAGGGGCTATTAACCATATTTTATTTTATGAAACAGAACAGTTAATGAAAAAATAAATGTAACTATATTTATGCTTATCAAGGGCAACGAATTAATCAATACACCATAAATCAACCACAATAACTGACTTATCGTAAGGATAAGATACATGTGAAAGTTAATATCGCGAGTCAACTTGGTTCTCCACACTTGAACTACTTGAGGGAAAATAGCAACAATTGACAAAATGGTGGCAATATACCCGAGAAGGTCAACATAAATCATACAATTAATTGAATTCGCATATGTAAATATTTTTTAGCCCCGGAACATGCGATTGAGCATAATGATCTTATGCTCCCACGATAGTGGTTCGAACTTGGAAAATAATATAGAAGTGAGAAAGTCGAGCTCGCAGTTAACAAATAGAAACAAGCTTTTGGATTAATCTGTCAAATCAAGAGAGGGGGCGGGGATTGTTTTTGGTTCATCGATTTTTCTCAAATCATAGAAAGATCTAAGATAAAAATAAGGTACTAAAGCAGGAGTAACGACTATTCCAGAAATACCAATGCCTAAGCTAAGCAACGCATCTACAGGATCTTCTTCCCAGTTTTCTTTTGATATATCAAGATCTCTATATATACTATCAACAGCTTTTGAAAAAGACCAACCTAAACGGGTTCTATAAACCAGTCCATACTCCTGACTCAAATGATTAATTGTAGAACGTGTAAGTTCCTCACTTTCTGAAACAGCTGTCTTGGGAATAAACATATAACCAAAATATAACTGCAAACAATTTAAGCTTAATCCCGCCCCCTCGTAAGTTGCCTAGTAATCCAAAAACCTGCGAGCTCGATTGAGCATAATCAGTGTTAAGTGACTCTGTTAGGAGCGAGGCTTAACAGGTTATTAAGTAGCCGAAGAGTCGAAAGAAAGTAAACAACTAATAGGGGCGGAATTAGTCAGATCGTCTAGGCATAGATATAATGGTTGGTTTACCCATATCATCCCAAGCTTCCCAGGCTTCTCGAGAAACACCTGTTTGTCTAACGTCATCCCCAGTAACTACATGTGGAGGTTGAGCGTCTTCTGGAAGATTTTGCACATATCTATCAAAAACCCTACTAACAGCATAAAGTGTAAATCCAGGATTTCCCCCAGTAAGTTCTTCCAAAGCGGCATAACCAGAATCATCAAATCTAATAAAACTACCAGGCTCTTGACCCATCGCTTTGTGTGCAAAATCTAATCTACGCTCAACGACTGGTCTAACCATAGAACGGTTGGTAGGTATTTCGATGTAACGCATCTCAATTGGCTCTGACATATAATCACCAAATCAACCATTAAATATTGAAAGTAAACTATTTAAGTTATAAATTACGCCCTTCACGGTTAACCGCTTTCTTTCGATTTCACTTAAGAGACTTTATACGAACGTTGATAAACTAGACTGATTTTGGGCTTTATTTGTTGTTTTGAGATTGTTTTGGATATATTGATTCTGACGCTTCTGGAAATCTATAGACGCTAAATTTAGCCATATCCAAATCTTCTCTCATAATTTTTGTGATCAAACCACTCAAGTAAGATAGCCATTATTTTAATTTCGTCTTTTGCTATTGTGTATATTAGTCTCCAAGCGTTTGGCAAATCATATTTCCACAAATTGTCTATTTTGTATTTCTTGATGTATTCTTTCGGCCACAAATCTTGAGGAATCTTTATTCCACAATTTGGATTCTTTTTCAAATCATCGGTTGCTCTTTCAAGAAATTTGTAAAGCTGAGGATCTTCAGATTCTGCCTTTTCGTACTCCTCCTTTGTTTTCTCATCTATAAAACCAACAAACACATTTGTCATTTTAATATCAATCCTTTTTGTGTCACTTTCCTAATTAGTTCTGGGTTCCATATCCATACTATCTTTTCATCTTTGCCTATCGTAATTTTTCCCAGTTCTTCCAGATAATCAATTATCATGGAAAATGTTTGGTACATAACTTGCTTGGGGAGCGCTTTCCACAACTCTGTTTTCGTTGGGTAAAAACCCAAATTTTTTATAGTGTCCTCTACCATCAATACCGTGTCCAGTCTTGGATAGTGCAAAATATTTTGGCTCATGTAATTATATAAGTTTATATAACTTATAAAGCTATCTGTTGTCTCCATATATCCCATCCAGAGGACTCCTAACTTTTATCAAAGTTGGTGCAGCTGTGTGTAGATAAATTTGTGTGGTTTCTGGGCTTTTGTGGCCGAGCAGGCCTTGGACTTCTGAAACAGAGCAACCGTTTTCAATCAAGTGGGTTGCGAAGGAATGTCTTAAAGTGTGAGGATGAACCTTCTTTCCAATTTTGGATTTTTTTGAGGCCTTTTTCAGGATTTGCTGGATGCTGCGGACGCTGTATTTGGTTTTTTGGTTTGTAAGAAAGAGTGGGTTTTCTGGGAGAAGACCTTCATCTTGGATAAGTTTTCGGATTGCTGATTTCAGGCTTTCTGCGATAATAAACAATCTGTCTTTATTTCCTTTGCCTCCTCTAACCCAGCCATAGTTGTTTTCAAGATTCAATTCCTTTACAGTTAAATTTACAAGTTCAGAAACCCGCATACCAGAAGAGTATAGGAATTCTATCATCAGCTTGTGTTTTTGATTTTGTACTGAGGAAAATAATTTTTGAATTTCATCTTTGGTCAAAACAACTGGAATTTTCTCTGGAACTTTGGAGTAGCTTATATCTATCCAAATTCTTTTGTCAAGGACTTCTTCAAACAAAAATCTGATCGCCATGTGGTAGACGTTCATTGTGCTGCCTGATTTTTCTTTTTCAGAGAGATTTTCAAGAAATTCGCGGACATCTTTTTTGCCTATTTTATCCAGACTCTTTCTAGAGAATTTTAGAAATTGATCGATACAATAAATATAGGTCTCAGATGTTCTGGGACTATAGTTTCTTCTTCTACATTCTTTTTCGAGAGAAGATTTCCAATCGATAGGTGTGTAGGACATACGATTTATGTATATTTTTAATTCTTTTGGCATGGTAGCTGACAGTATCTGGAAATTTTCAAGCTGCTTGTAGAGAAGAAATTGTGTTTTTAGGGACTACTTTGCTTGCTGAAAGGATTTCTATTCCAATTAATTTTTTGTTTGAGTCAAAATCGAGGACAATATTTTCGTTCATAGACACTGTGCTCTTTACTTCGCCTTTGGAGATTTTGTCCTTTAGGTAAATGTAGGCTGCATCTGCTTCTTTGTCGTATGTTATTTTCATATCTCTAGTAGACTGTTATTATAATTATAGTGTCTTTTTCTTCCTTATAAACAACCTCTATAGTGCGGTTGCTAATTTTTTTGGTAGCTGTGTTTCTATCTTTGAACGATGATATTGAATAATCATAAGAATATATGGTTTGTTCAACTTGTTCTTTTGATATGTCACGCTCTTCCATTCTCTGTTTAGCATGGTTTGTGTACACTATTCTTTTTGGCATAAGACATTAGATCTAGAAATATCATCTTACAAAATCAGTTAGCATAGTCTTCTTGAGAAAGAACAACGCTCAATTTTATTGGTCCGTCTTCTATTGGTTTTAGCCTCATTTTCAGAATTTCGTTGAAAAAGAAGCTAAGAGAATTCGAAATAAGTTGTGGGAAAGCCCCTGATTTGTTGGAGAGCTCTTTTTCCAAATATTCTTGCAAATCGCTTTCTGTTATTTCTTCCAACGGTTTGTCTATCTTAAAAACAAACTTTTTAATGTTGAAAAGATGTGTTGCTATTGTTTCTTCTGGCAGATTCTTGAGCCTCATTTCCCTGTATGCAACAAATATTGGGTCAATATCCATTTCCATAATACTCCTCCTATTCATCACTCATTGCAATCTCCCTGAAAAGGAGATGTATAGCGTCTCTTGCAATTTTTTTATTTGATTGTATTTGGTTTAGGTAATCGTTAAGGTCTTCCTCGCAGGCTGCTGATGGGTCCTTTTCCAAAAAGTTTAGGAACCCGTATATGTGGAACCAGTAGTCTTTTATTTCCTCTTTTGAGAGGCTTCTTCTCTCCATTTCTAGAGAAAGTTTAAACTCTAATGTCCTTGGATAAAAATCCAAAGCTGTGGAAAATTCTAAGAAGGCTCCTTGGACAATTTGTTTTTCCAATTCATCGGCCTTTGGAGGGCAAGATTGTAACATAATGATCACTTAAATTGTAATTTAGTTTTCTTTTGGGATACCTTACCACTTCTCTAGTTGTAAACTTTTGATCAACCTTTTCTTAAAAGGTTGAGAAAGGGGAAGTTGGAGGGGTATCCTTCGGGGGCAATCCGAAGGTTGCTGACATGTATTTCAGTCAGCTCTCCACAATAAGACGTTCTTTTGGACAGTATATAAGGCAAACCCAAGGGTAGCTTTCCGCAATTCCAATTTCGGTGTTATATTGGCTATGTATATCGATTTTCGAGATTCCAATAAATTCCACAAAGAAACAGTGTTATTTATTTTTATGCTTCAATAAAATAGATGAGGAAAGATTTGGTCAAAATTTATAGAGAGGATAGGAGACGATTAGCTAGACAAATTTATGCGGAATTTTTATCTTGAGACTCTCGCGGAGTTTTGGATTTGGTTAGATCAAAGGGATATGAGGTAGATGGTCTTCAAATTAGAGGCGATATACAAGTTGATTTTTATGCAACAAAACCAGTAGGACAGAGAAAAATTTATGTTGCTGCACCTGTTTTAGATGATAAGGGACACAAACTTTTGATAAGAGGTGAGGCATATGGCAACCCATTATTTGATTTGCATAGGGGAGTTCATCTTGTTTTGCATCCACCTCGCCAGGAGGAATCTGATCTTGATCAGCTTTTTGAGGCAGTATCTCAACAATTTCCACCGCTACTGTTACTTAAGTTGTTTTATAGGGATGTAAATAAAAGAAGAGAAGCCTTATAGAACCAAGGAATAGCAGACGGTTTGGATGTTGTAGAGGAACTTATTTTAGAAAACGATAGCATGCTAAGTTAAATAGTATAAATCCTTCCCCTACCATCTCCAACAAGTTTGATCAGCTTATAGTGTTCCAATTTATCTAAATAATTCCTTGCTGTCCTGTCAACTATTTTTTCCAGTTTATTTTTTTCACATAACTCTTCAAATTTTTTGTAGAAGTCTTGAGGCGCTATTTTTCCTGAAGCACAAATAATTTCATACATTAGTTTTTGATGCTTGTTTAGAGAGGATATTAGATCATTTCTTCCAACGATTTTGGCCTTGTGTATGAATTTATCTACAAAATCAACTGGGATTTTTTTTAAATCTTTTCTCTCTGCCTCTTCTGCAACTATTCTTAAAGTATCTATAGCAAACCTCGAATCTCCCTCTGAAACAGAGGCTATTTTTTCAATCAATTCTTGGGAAGCCGCGTGTGGGAGGAGACCATATTCTGCTCTGGTTTTTAGTATGTCTATTATCTCATACTCTTTGTAGTGCGGAAATTCTATGTAGTTTATTGAGGCTAACCTACTCCTTATTCTTTCCTCGAAACCAAAGAGCGCTGTCTCTTTATTTGAAATGAAAATTAAACAAGCACCCAGTGAAAGAAATTCATAGATAATTCTGTCAGATTCTATCTGGTCCACCTCATCTAAAATTATCACACAATTCTTGCCTTTTATTTTTGCTTTAACTTTTTCCAAAAGCTCGTCTGTTGGTATGCCTTTCCTGTGGATGAATGTTTGACCAAATTCATGAAGAATATTGTAAAGTATTTGGAAATCAGAAGGTGTTGTCCAACAGTTTATGTAAGAAGATGTTACAGGAATGTGAGATTTCAGTTCCTCAATAATAAATTTTGAGAGGCAGGTTTTTCCTGTTCCAGGTGGCCCGTACAAGAAAACATTCCTTGCCTGCTTCCCATTTACTATTGGAGAAAGGTCGTCGCGTATAGTGGATATTTGAGAATCTCTATGAATAATTTTTGATGGAATGAATTGCTCTGTTAGAACGCGAAGATCTCGGATGATTGTATTATCTGTATACATAATCTATATTGGTTGTAGAAGTATTTATTGGAAAGGTTAAAGTTCCAATTTTGATCAAATGGTTTTGGTTACAGAGGCCTCGAAAAGGCTAGCATTTAAAACTTACAACAAACTCTTAATATGGGATATGGAAGGCCTTTGGTCACACTGATGGTAATTGATGATCAACCAAAAGTTGATATACTTAATGTTAGCGGATTTTCGTACACAGGTATAGAGAATAGAAGAATGGTTTTCAGAAGATATTGGAGAGATCCTCAAGACCAAACATTTCAGAGATTGAATGAAGTAAATGAGGCTGTTCAAAGAGGCCGCGGTTTGGAATACACAAACGTTGTGCATGTAGAAAGAAAAGGCTATATTTTTGAGGTCACATGTTTTTTTGAGGGTCCTGTGCTTAGCATGCTAAATGGAAAAAGAGCGATTATTAAAACAGAAAAAAATCCAGACCATTTTGTGACACAGAGTTTTAGGGAAGCTGCGGAAAAACTTTTACAAAGTTAAACTTCTAGAACAAATAAAATATGGTATTCTGGACATAAAGGTTGATCTAAACCATTGTCATCTACTTCTTTTAATTTAAGACCACACTTTTCAAAAACATTTTTCCAACCATCTATTGTATTGTGGTTGTATGGGACTACGACCTTTTTGTCTTCATGTTGACAGAAGTGGAAAACTCTATTGTACAAATGGTCGAAGAAAAAATTTACCATCATTTGTTCCTCTGCAGAAAGTTGGCCAAGCTTTGAAGAATTTTTCATACCAAAAACAGATTCTAAAACAAGAATTCTTCCGCCTGCTTTTGTTAGCCTTTTAGCTTCGAGCAAAGTTTTTACAGGGTCATCTGCATGATGGAGAACTGTGAGCAAAAGCACGTTATCGAATTTTTCGCTTGTCGGAACCGAAGTTTGGTTACAATTAAAAAAATCAATTCCTGTTGATTGAATATTTTCGTGTTTGTAAATGTCTGTTGCAATGACTTTCATTTTCGAAATTTTTGAGACGCGCTCTGCGACTTTTCCATCACCGCAACCGAAATCAAGTACAGTTTTTCCTTCAAGATGCTTTTGTATTTGTGAGTAAATTATTTCTGCCCGACAATCTAATTTTGCAGATATTTTTTCAGCTGTTTTTTCTCGTTCAAAAATTTCGTGGGCCCTTGATTCGTATTCGCTCAGAGTTTTGTAAGACAAGCCCAATTCTATGATTTCTTTTACAAGATTTTCGTTGTCTATGTCTAGCGATCCTAAAATAGAAGATAGTGACTGCTCTATAAACTGCCTAGCATTTTTGTTTGCCAAGATTTCCTTTATTTCTGGGATTTGGAAATTAAATTTGCTTTTCATATTTAACCACTATTTAGATACTAAAGTTTAGATATATCAATCTTCTATTCCCCTCAGGGGGGAAAGTTTAAGAACACAAAAAACAATTGGTTAACATGGATACACGAGCTCTGGAAGATCTGGGTTTGACAAAGGGCGAAATCAAAGTTTATTTGGCTCTAATT
This sequence comes from uncultured archaeon, assembly GCA_964410585.1. GTDB lineage: Archaea > Aenigmatarchaeota > Aenigmatarchaeia > QMZP01 > JACQNV01 > CAYPFW01. The sequence continues at coordinate 497,926 of CAYPFW010000001.1, forward strand.
GGTCTAGGAGAAACAACATCTGGACCTTTAGTAGAAGAGTCTGGAGTATCTGTTTCCAAGGTTTACCAAATTCTAAATCGCCTTGCAAAGAAAGGTTTGGTTAGCCACATTGTAAAAGGAAAAACAAAATACTTCAAAGCAGCTGACCCAAATAGGCTTTTAGATTATTTGTCTGAAAGGGAGGATAAACTGAAAGAGGAAAAAGAAGAGCTGAAAAAATTCATTCCTTTATTGGAAACAAAACAAAAATCTTTGCTGACTGCTGAAACTGCACAAGTTTTTGAAGGCCTTCGTGGCATACAAACCGCTAGAGAGAGGACGCTAAAAATAATGAAGCCCGGGAATGAAATGTGGCTTGTTGGAATTGCTAAAACACCTTATGAAAAGCTAACACCATATTTCAGGGAATATCATAAAAGGAGGTATGGGAAAGGAATAAAATGCAAATATCTTTACAACGAATATTCAAAAAAGCCCTATGGCGAAGTTTCAGCAACATATCCTCTGAGCGAAGTTAGATATATGCCAAAAGATGTTGTCACACATTCTTGGATGGAAATATATGCAGACACAGTGACAATTGGTTTGCACCACAAAAAATCTTTTTCTGTTGTTATTCAAAATCAGGATGTAGCAGACTCGTTCAGAGAATATGCAAAACTTTTATGGAGAATATCAAAACCACATAAATGATTTGTAAACTAGTTCTTTTGGGATACCTTACCACTTTTCTTTCTAAGAAAAGGGGGAGCTTTGGTCTATTTCTAAGCCGCATAAATAGGCTTATATATACTGCTTTCAATCTATCCACATGTTATATTTAATTTCTCTTGGACTTGCAGATGAAAAGGATATGAGCATAAAAGGTCTTGAAACTGCAAAGAAATGTGACGCTCTTTATGTTGAATTCTATACAAATAGGCTTGAGACTAATTTGGAAAAATTGGAAAGTTTGATTGGAAAAAAAGTTGCTCAGCTCAATAGAGAGGATTTGGAAGAGAAATCAAAAAAGATTTTGAAAGAAGCTAAAACAGCTGATGTCGGGGTTTTTGTTGGCGGAGATGCATTGGCTGCGACAACACATATCTCCTTGGTTTTAGATGCAAAAAAAGAAGGAGTTCCTGTTAAAGTGATACATAGCTCTTCTATTTTCACAGGAGTTGCTGAAACTGGACTTCAGCTATACAAGTTTGGTGCGACAACTACATTGGCTTTCCCACAAGATGGATATCACCCAACATCCTGCTATGATGTTATTGTGAAGAATAAAAAAACAGGCTTACATACACTGGTTTTGTTGGATATAAGAGAGAGATTGATGAGTGTGAAAGATGGTCTTAACACGCTTTTGGATTTGGAAAAATTAAAACAGGAAAAAATTATTTCAGCTGAAACAAAACTAATTGCTGCCTCAAACCTGGGATCTGAAAAACAAAAAATAAAATACGGGAAAGTCAAAGACTTGATGAAAGAAGAATTTGGGATGCCTGCTGTCATTGTTTTTCCTGGAGATTTGCACTTCATGGAAGAAGAGTTCTTGTCTCTTCTGTGAAGAAGAGCAAGAGACATCTCAGCACTCACCTCATAGTGAGATGCTGATCTTGGATAGTTTATAGTTTTTGTTAACATCGTTAACCTTAACATCCAAAACTTTTTCAGTTATTTTTATTAACCGCTCCCCAATTATTTTCATGCAAAACAAATCAATGATTTTGAAATCACTAATACTCGCCGTTGTTGTAGTTGTTGCACTGGTCCTTGGTTTGCAGGGGTTCGGGAAAGCTTTTCCAGACACGTTCTCTAATTTGCAAACTTTAGCTGATCAGTATGGTTTGCTTGGGGTTTTTCTTGTGATGTTTGTTGGCGGAACACTTTTTCCCCTTCCAGTTGATGCATTTTATATTGGATTGGTGAAATTGGCAATAAATCCGTGGCCTATAATTATCGCAAGCATTGTGGCTTCTTTCTTTAGTGGTTTGCTTAATTACTACATTGGATATTTTTTGCAGGACAGGATTTTTGGCAGGTTTGTGAAAAAAGAACACTTGGAAAAAACAAAAAACCTTTTTGATAAATATGGACCAGTTGGAATAATTATTTTTGGAGCAATTCCACTAAGCCCAGTTGAAGATCCTATAAGCTTGTTTTGTGGTTTGGTAAAAATGAATGTAAAAAAGTTTGCTTTGTACTGGCTAGTTTCTAGGGTTTTGAGCTTTGGGATTCTGACAGCTGCGGCGCTGTTTTTGAATATTGCTTTCTAGTAGGAATTCAATGGGTTTGTATAACAGTGTTATATTTACTTGCTTTCCTGATTTACATAACACTGTTATATCAACACACAGAAGGCTCGTGAAAACATGTTTAAATTTCCATATTTCAGCCTCATATATAACACTGTTATATCGAGGCAAAGCTTTATAAGTAACTAAAGTAACTACTACATAGTGATTGTTATGGGTGGTCAAAAAATAACTCAGTTTCTAAGGGAAGGTCCAAGACCTGAAGAATTAGGTGCATACGCAACCAACGCAATAAGATCAACACCTTTAGCTCGAAGAGCAACAGAGCTTTATGAAACAGTTGATCCTACAAACCTTACTCCAGAAAGATTAGCAAGAACAGGACAAACACTTGTAGAAAAAGCATACAGATCGGCCCTAGACAAGGTTTTTGGAAAACCAAGAAAAGCAAGCAGACCCGAAAATGCTGTTAGAAAATATGTTCTAAAAGTTTTAGCAGGCGACAATTTAGGGGCACAAGTAAACGAGGTCTCAGCTGACTGGTTAAGCAACTTAGAATATGTTGACATAAACATAGGAAAAAGAGGAAGATCGCCTTTAGGATTCAATGAAAATGTTAATGGAAGAAATATAGTCTACATCCCAAGAGTTGGAGAAAATGTAGGCTTAGTTGTTTCTCGCGGAATACAAGATTACATAAAAATACACGAGCTCATGGAAACAACAGAAGCAAAACCAAAAGGAGAAAGAGAACATGAAAAAATGGACGCAGCAATACTTTCTGTTTTAAAAGAATTCAGCACAACAAGCGAAAGAGCAAGACAAGCATACAGAGGCGCTCTTTCAGTCTATGAAGCAAGGGGAGAAAATGACCCATACTTCAGAGGAGTTTCAAAATTCTATCCAGTTAGAGAAGAGATACGTTCAAATGTCTTTAGTTTAAACAATAAAGGAGAGTTTGCTTTCGCGGCTTAGGAAAATAGCATGCCATCAATAACAGAAATGGATTTGTTTGAAGAAGATTTGGAAAATTTAGACATAGATCCATCAGGATTGGAAGCTGGCGAGACCAGCTTCGGCCCTCGAGGGGGAACAGGAAATTTTAGACACACTGATTTATCTCCTAGATACAGATTCGGCGGAGCAAATCCAGCACCAGCAGGCCAACAACAAGGTGTCTTCAAAAGATGGAGAGAATACAGAAAACAAATAAGAGAAAAACAACCTTTGGTTAGATGGGGAAAACTTTTTGGCTTGTGGAAACCATTGGCATATAGAGGTGTTTCACAAGTACTTGAAAAAATTTCAGTCCCAGCAGAACAAAGAGGAAACTTTTTTGTCGATCTTTATGGTGGTATAGTTGATGGATATAAAACAAGTTTTAAAAAACAAGCTGACATTAAACCAGCTGACATAGTGCCTGGTTTAAGAAGAGAATTAGAATTTGCAGGAGGCTCAACTAAAATAGAAAAAGTTTACTTCTACAGATACAATGGCCAAGATGTGCCAATATTTTTCAGCACAGGTGACAATCCATCAGAACAACAATTACGAGAAGGCATAGCTCATGTCCAGCAAATCAAACAAGCAGGAAGAAAAAGATATAGGGAATCAAAATACAACAAAATGGACAAAGCTGTAGCAGATTCATTTTTAGATGGAGATTTCATCACATGGGCAGCTGATAAATTTACTCGCGGTGACTATAAGAGATATTTTGAACAAGAACCTGGAAAAGCGCACAGATGGTTTGTCAAACTTGATACAGCATGGATACACCAATACGGTGATCAAGACGCAGTAGCAGAGGCTGCTTTGCCAAATGATTTGAAGCCAACTGTTTTTGTAAGAAAAGTTCCAGAAAATCAACACGGTGTAAACAGCTTTTGGAACTATGTAGGAAAACTAGTTGGAAAAGAAAAACCATTTAGTTGGGGAAGATATGCTTACTGGAAAGCAGGTGACATAATCGTGGATTTGGTAGACTTAGCTTTTGGAGACCATGTACTTGAATCTGCAGAAGCCCTAAAATTCCCAGCAGATAGTATAAGGGACTTGTCTTATTCATTCCTTAAAATAGGTTCTGATGCAATGAGAGGTTTTTTCAATCCAAGAACTCCATATCTTGCATACGAACAAGTTTTATGAAAAGAGTAACTCATAATTGGATTCAAATTCGCTGATCGCTGTTTAAACGCATAAAAGCACAGCGCACCAATTATACCTATTATAGTGGAAGCCGCGAATTTTTCGAGCTAGCAAGCGAAGGAAAAATTAGGCTCCTGTTTTGGTTAAGTCAGCATCTCACTGTGAGGTGGATGCTGAGATGTCTCGTGCACAGTTAACTGCTTATGCGGATAATTGGAGACACGACTTTTGGGACAAAAGGTTATGGCTTTGGATATATTTCAGTTATTATTTCAGGCTTTGAGAATTCAGGATTTGGCTTACAAATACACAAACCCAGTTGACCAGTTTTTGTATTTGATTTTCTTCCCATCTTTAATTATCATAGCAATTGTCACGCTGTTTACAAGCAAAGTTTTCAGCGGCAAGCTTGCTTTCTTGTTCACGTTTGCATTTTACATCTTCATCATTGTCTATCCACCGGGTGGACAAAAAAACATATACTCTGCAATTGCGCCTTTGGGTGAATTATGGTTCTTGGGCTTTGCTGTGATAGCTGTTCTTTGGTTCCTTTTCAGGTTCCCATTTAGCCATGGTGGAAGCGGTGGAAAATCTGGTGGCGGTCTATTTGGCTTAGGTGGTGGCCTATCTGGACTTCAAACACGAGAAGGAAGGAAAGGATTAATAGTGGAACTTCATGAAATTGATGAACAATTAAAAGCAATGCAAATTTATGCGGAAAAAATGAAAGCTCATCCTGATGAGGGTGATTATGCAAAACTTTTTGAGGCAGCAAGAGAGAAAGCCGATGCAAAAATAACAAGTCTAAGTGTTTTTGGAGCAAAACACGGCGATATTAGTGGAAAGCGAGCTAGGTATAATAAAATTATTGGAAGTATATAATAATTTATAGCATTACCTCAGCTATATAAATTCTAAATCACAAAATAAATATTGAAAAAACAGAAGCCTACCCCTTTCTTTAGAAAAGAAAGTGGTAAGGTATCCCAAAGAAACTAATATACAATTTTATATGGAAAAAACAGAAGCTTTGATGTCTGCAGTAAAAAGGGAAATTGGTATTGGAAACTTTCTTTTAGAAAAATACAAAACTGAAGAAAAGGAATTTGAAAAAAAATACAAAATGCAAACCAAAAACTTTTTGCAAAAATTTGAGAGCGGCAAAATCGGAGACGACGAAGACTTTTTTGAGTGGTTGGCAATTTCAAAGGCTGTCTCGCATTGGGAAATCAAATTAAAAATGCTGAAGGAATATCAATGATAGACGAGTATTTTAAGAGTGTGGAAAATACAATAAATGCTTTCCCCTTAACTCTTTTTAGTTCTCACAAATTTGAAAAAGTAGACATCAACGAGGGTTTTTTAAAAATAAAACTTGTACTCCTAGATCAATCACAACTTCATATTTTCGAATACATAAAAATCAAAAATAGTCCAATTGTGGAAAACTATAGGTACCATTGGCAGGATAAAAATTCCAATGTTATTAAAAGATGGGACAATGCTCCTCATCATAAGTCAATACCAACTTTCCCACACCATGTTCACGAAGGAGAATCAGTGAAACCATCTCAACAGCCAAATATAAATCAGGTTCTCAATATAATTTCAAAGGAGATGGGATAATGGCCTTTGCAGAATTTCTTCCATTTATTTTTGTGATCGCAGTAGTGTACGGAGGCCTTGAAGTATCTGATGTTTTCAAAAACAAGGCAGTCAAATTTATCATAGCTTTGGTTGTTGGCTATTTTGCAATGACAAACGCCTCTGTTGTTGCTTTCATCACACAATTCCTTCCTTTAGCAGCTATCGTGTTTGTTGTTGTTTTCCTTATTGGTTTCATCTACAAAGTTTTCCAAAAAGGTGGAGAAAAAGATTGGACACTGATAGGTTTGATAATAGCAACAGGATTAATAGGCCTTGCACAATTCCAAGGAAGCCTAACACCATACCTAAACAACTTACCAATTGATCCAAACAATTTCTTAGCAATAGTTTTGATCATGGCTTTCATAGCTTTTCTGTATGCTGCTTACAAAAAGGGCGGGTAGGCCAATCGTTGTTTTATTTGTTCTGATTTTTGTAGTTTTAGTCAGTGGATGCACTCAAAACCTCGATCAGTGTGTTTCTGACTCTGACTGTAAAGAAGGTCAATGCATTCACGGAGAATGTATTTCAATTCAAGTGAGTGGATGCAGTTCTGACAATAATTGTTTGTCTAATCAAACTTGCCAAGACACCAACTGTATTTCAAACAATAACTATAGTGACTCTGAAACCGTCAAAAACCAACTAGTTGACAAACTTGAAAATAAGGAGTATATATTCCCAAATTCTCCAGCCGAAAGCAATTTTTTCAAAGGCGATAAAACAGCTGAAAAAATACTTCTCGGCGAAATAACCAACTACAGCATAAATGAGTTTAATGATAGAATAGAAACATCGAACAATACATTTGCTTTCAAGGTTTTGAATGCACTCAAAATCATTGGATATACATTTGTTTCAACAGAGTATAAGGATACCTATTATGCTTATCTTAAAGAAAACAACTTCACGAAAAGTGATATAGTTTCAAAAAATGCTTTGGGGAAAATTGATTTAGAACTAAGCGAAAAAGAAAAATTTGATTCTCAAAAATCGAGGGAAATGCCTCTGTATAGCGAATTTATAGAAGAAAATATAGAAGGTGATGTAAATAAAAACCATTTAGTTTCATTGCTCACACAAGGAATTAACTTGCTTCCAAGTAATCTAGTAGACTGGAACCAGCACCTAAGCAGCTTTTTTGATGAGACATATTTTTCAGGTAAGACCTCAAGAAAATGCAATAACAAATGCCTCATTTCATTTAGCAAATATTACTATGGTCAGCTGAATCCCTGGTCAGATTCAAATGGAAATGTGGGAAAAAGTTGGTCACTAAAAGATGATTTTTCCACAATTACAACAATAATTCATGAATATGGACACTTCTTGGACAGTGAACTAAAGGTAAGTGATGGTATAACAAAGCGTGGGTCAATTAACACAACTGAATTTTACTCAATAAGCTATGATGTTGGAGATACAAAAGAAGGCTACTTTAAGCCAAGAAATGGTGTGATTGACAATAAAGAAGAGAACTTTGTTTCTGGATATGCTGCTAGTGGATTTGAAAGCGAAAAATATCAAGGCTACTATACACCTTATGAGGATTTTGCAGAGTCTTTTGCAATGTACGTTTTTGCTGGAAATGTCTTTAGATGTAAGGCAGGCAAGTATTCATCAATTAGCCAAAAATACAACTGGCTGAAGACCAACGTATTTAATGGTGAAGAATATTCATACAATCTAGCATCTGATTGCGGTAAGTTTTATTTCAATCATCAAGCCTACATAACCAATCCAAATTTTGTTAAATTTGACTTTGCTGATATAGTAAATTGACACTACTCAACAGTTAAGAATATAAAGCTTTCTATCAAATATAGATAGAAACAAAGAGAAGTTCCTTGAGGCTTCTCACAAATATATAAGGGAGTTGAACCAAACTATAATATTGATTTAATATGGGCGCTGAATTATTGCTTTTCCAACTTGGTGGAATACCAGAACTTGCAAACACAGGAATATTCAAATTCCTATTCCCATTCTTGTTATCTTTAGCTATATTATATTCTATAATAAACTTTGCTGCAGGAGACAGAATACCTAAATCAGCAAATGGTTTGATCTCAATTATAATTTCATTCTTCGTAATGCTTTACACAAGCTGGAACCCTTCAATAACAGCATTTTTCACACAAATATCAGGCAGCTTCCTTATCATAGGTTCAGGTATATTGTTTTTAATAGTCATACTAGGTATAGCAGGATTCAAATTCCATGACTTTGGTGGAGAACACTTCAAATGGGCAGTTGTCCTATTCTTGATCCTAGTAGCATTCCTAGTCTTCTTCGGAGCAGGTGGAGCTCAATTCCTAAACTTGCCTTCATTTGCATCTTCAGGTGACTTTTGGTCAATAATATTCTTCGTAGTAATAATCGCAATCGTCTTCCTATTCTTGACAAAGGGCGATAGCGGTGGCGGCGGAAAGAAAGGCGGAGATAAGAAAGAGGGATAAAATCTAGTTCTTTTGTTTTTGTAAATTCAGATGTAGAACTAGATTTATAGATGTTGATGTATTCAAACGAAATTTCTTTTCTAAGAAGCTGTAATCAGCAAGATCTAAATGTTTATTCATCAGAAGATCGTCTTCTTCCTTTCAAGCCCTGTATAGAATTATCCAAGCTAGCTATTCTATCTGTCACACTCACCAAAGTCTGCTCTAATGCTGTTTTTATTCCATCCATTCTATCCTTTACGGTGTCCATCGAATCCTTGTAAGAATCCATTTTCTTTGCTAGACCCTGTATCTCTGTTTCTTTTTCCTGCAACATTTTATTTACTTTCTGTCCTAGCTCTTTTATCTCAGCTTCATAATCTTTAAACTTTCCTTCAAAATCAACAAACTTGGCGTCTAATTCCCCGAGCTTCTCCTTCACAATAACTTCAATTAATTCCTCTGCCTCTTTCCTCCCTAAAGGCGGCTCTTTAAATGGTTCATGTGGAACAGGAGAAGGCCTTCTCATAGGAGGCGGAATAGGTCTATTTACCCTGCTCGGTGGAGCAATAGACATTGGCTCCTCTTCTAGCTTTTCCTTCAAATCATTAAGATCTGGTAATCTAGGTATAGAAGACTCGTCTATATCACCTTCAATTTCCTCATGTGTCAATGGGGGTCTTGTAGGCTTTTTCACTGCGGCTGGCCGTGGCTCATCTGCTTGTTCAGTCTTTCTAACAGGTGTGCCTAGCTCTGCCTTTAAGTATTCTCTTATTCCCCTATCTATTTCCAAAGAATTAAATCCTTCCTTCTTCAAAGTTCTGAAAACTTCAGGCTCTGAAAAACCTCTTGAAAACAACTCCTTAACTCTATTAAAAATATTAGAATGCTCTCTTACACTTTCGGGCGGTCTTATAGGCGCTGATTGTGGAGGACGATGACTTGGAGCCTCAGTCTTTTTCTTCAGAAAACCAAATGGACTGCTCATGTTATATTATTACTTGAGCACCCTTATTAAATCTTGTTTTCAAATTTGAAATAAATGAACACATTTTTGGGAGAATTTTAAGATTATATGCTTTTCAAAAGTCCAAAAATGTGTCAAGTTTATACTATGAAAATTTATGTCGCGGCAAAGTTCGAAAAAAAGGATCTTGTGTTGGACACTTTCAAAAAACTAAAAGATTTAGGTCATTCTATATCTTATGACTGGACATATCACAAAAACTATAGACCATATGACCAAAACCAGGAAATGGCAGCACACTATTCTCAAAATGAGCTTTCTGGGATAGAAAACTGCGATGTTTTCATTTATTTCTCCGAAGACCGTGGCCACACTTTGCATATGGAGTTTGGCTCAGCCCTTGCTTTTGCCAAAAAAACCGGAAAACCAATAATCTACGCAATTGGTGAATTCAACTCAAAGTCGCCTTGGTTTTTCAATCCTTTAGTAAAAAGAAGAAATTCTATAGAAGAAGTTTTGGAAGAGATAAAGAAAATGTAAGATTAACACAACAATCTAATCCAAATTTTCATGCTTGGAGTAAACTGCTCGGGATTTGAGTTTATTTTTTGCTTCAATTCTTTTTTAGAAAACCACTTCACTTGAGCCACTTCTTCGTTTTGTATTTTAAACTCATTTATTTGTCTATCAATTTTTAGAGTATACATCTGGCAGAAAAAATTGTGTTTTCCGAAAATCCTTTTCTTTGGGCCTTTAGAAGGTTTTATGCTTTTCAAGCCAATTTCTTCTTCAGCCTCTTTGACTATATTTTGTTTGTATGTTTCGCCCCTTTCCACAGTTCCAGCAACAGCAGGCGACCATTTTCCAGGCTCGTTTTTCTTGGTTAATGCTCTCTGAGCCAAGAGTATTTGGTTTTTAGAATTTGTTATCCATAAGGCAGAGACGCGGTAGATGTCTTTTGGTTTTATTTCATCCAAACCTTTATAGCCGATTATTTGGTCTCTTTGGTTTACAATAGTAAAAAGGGATTTCATAACATGATCAATACGTCCTCACGCAATCCACGAATATATAAGTCCCTAGATCTTATATAAAATATGGAAACAGTGACAATATCAAAACAGGAATACGAACACTTAAAACAGCAAGCACAGATAGATGTAGAGTTATTGCAACAATTAATATCTAGTTTTACTGATATAAAAGAGGGGAGAGTTAGAAGAGTTAAGTAGACTATCGTACTAAATTCTCGATTTCATTTTTGTAAAAATCCAGCATCATTTTGATGCCATTGATTACTCTTTGTTGATCCTTCTTTTCGCTTATACCAACCATGTAAACAGATTTTAGGTTTTCATAGATTAGATAATAAACTCTGAATTTATCGTGCTTCTTTTCTCTAAGCCATTTAACTCCTAGAGGATCACCAACATAAGGAAATTCAACAAGTTGATCTTCAATTTTATCGAGCCATCTATGGAACTCATTATCGAATTCCTTTAGCTTATCATCGAATGTTTTAGAATGAAATATTTTATAATCTCCCATATATTCTATTTATCATACTCTTAAAAATACAAGCTATCTTCTTTTTTGGCTTATCATTTCCTCGACCTGTTCCCTTGTTACGAATTTTGATTTGAGTGGATTGTAAATGTCCAAAAGTTCTTTTATCCCAGTGACCTCTGATTTTGTTGCAAATCTTTTCAGTTGATTTATCAATTCATTTACTGTGTTTTCGAGCTGCCCAAACTTGGAAAGAAAATCATTCATTCTAGAATCAATTGACTGCTCAAGCCTTGAGATATCCTTTTTTTGGTTTAAGATTTCATTTTCCAAAGATGTTGTTGTGTTGACTGTTTCATTGTATCTCTCTTCCAAATCCCTCAACCTTCTTGTAACATCATTGACTCTGCTTGTCAATTCGTTTATAACCCTAAACATCTCTTGGTCTGGCATATCTACCTATATTTGGTTGAGCGTTCCTTTAAATTAAGATTTTAGCCGAAAATCAATTAACCATTAAATACTGCTTCAATCAATATTACATATATAGGGGATTACGCTACAAGAGAGCGTTCAGAGTTACCAAAAAGAGGGGTGAATTTTTCTTTTAGTGGAATGAGTGGTTTTGTATCCTAGTTTTCTTTGGGGTACCTTACCACTTTCTTTTTCTAAAAGAAAGGGGTAGATGCCAGCGTGTACTTGTAAAAAAGAATTTGATCAGGAAAGGGGTGTCTTAAAATTCAATTGTTTAGGAACCCTTTGCGGAGCTTCGATAGAGGATTATTCTTCTTGTACAGCAGAAGCAATAGATGGCTTGCTTGAAAACAAAACCGCAGAATATATTGTTTTTGCAAAAGAAAGGGAATATGAATATGGGCCAGAGCAGGTCAAGGTCTTGAAAGAAATAGCTCATGTTATAGAATCAATTATCAGGGAAAAACTAATTTCTAATTTAGGTCCCCCACAAGGCAGGCGCTTCTTTCCTGAATGGAGTTCAAGGCTGCAGTATATTGTTTTAGATTTGATTAGGACAGATCCTATAGGTGCATATGTCGAATTGATCAGAGAAATAAGGCGCGCAAAAATAAGGCAAGACAAATCCCTTCCAGCATTCAAGCCCTCATACAAATATTATATCGACAACATACTGGAAGTTTTGAAAGAAAAATTAGAAAAAACAGAATTGATAAAAATCGCAGAACCAAACCTTGATGGCTACCATGTTGGCGACCGCTCTTTGTATAGGCAAATTTTCTCACCTTCAATCAGACCAAATTTCATGCTCACAAGATTCATGGTCATCCCTCCAGAAGGTGGAAAGGTCATAGCAAGATACGAAGTTGGTGACACCCAAGTTGAAATTTTCAAAATCCCAGGCGAAACATCCTACATGTATTATGCAATTCCACCAGAATTCCGTCTTCCAGAAGAGCAATACAGAGTGCTGGATGCGGCTAGGAGATACATGGCAACACACAAACCAGCCTCTGCTGAATTTGTGAAATCAACAGAAGTGAGGAAGATTTTCTACAATATAGGAAAAGACGTCATCTCAAATATAGTCGCAAGTACAAAAACAAACTTGAAGATTGAGGATATAGAAAAACTCGCAAATATTTTAACAAGATATACAGCTGGTTTTGGTGTGCTCGAGGTTCTTTTAGCAGATGAAAAAATCCAGGATATTTACATCAACTCACCAATTGAAAGACTGCCTATACTCATCGCTCATTCTGATTTTGAAGAATGCAAGACAAACCTAATTCCAACATCAGATGATGCAGAGAGCTGGGCTACACGATTAAGGATCCAATCTGGCAGACCTTTAGACGAAGCAAACCCTGTATTAGACACAGGTATAGAAGTCCCTGGAGGAAGGGCGAGGTTTGCAGTGATTACAAGGACCCTATCTCCTGAAGGTTTAGGATTTGCAATAAGAAGACACAGAGATTCTTCTTGGACATTCCCTCTTTACATGCAAGAAAAAATAAAAATGATGAATCCACTTGCAGCCGGTTTGCTATCCTTTTTAGCAGACAACTCTGCGAGCATTTTGATAGCAGGCGGTAGAGGCTCTGGAAAAACATCTGTCTTAGGTGCAATGATGTTGGAGCTTCTTCCAAAAACAAGAGTTGTAACAATTGAAGATACTCTTGAGCTTCCTGTTTTCCAAATGAGGAATTTAGGCTTCAACATTCAGGCAATGAAATCTCGATCAGTTATAACAAGAGTTGAAACAGAAATGGCAGCAGACGAGGCTTTGAGGACGGCTTTGAGGTTAGGTGATTCTGCAATGATTGTAGGAGAAATCCGTTCTTTGGAAGCTAAGGTCTTGTGGGAAGCAATGAGAATCGGTGCTTTGTCTAATGTTGTGGCAGGTACAATCCACGGTGAGTCTGCATATGGTGTTTATGATAGGGTTGTCAATGATTTGGGTGTGCCTTCAACGAGTTTTAAGGCCACAGACATTGTTGTAATTTGCAGAAGGTTGAGATCAGCAGATGGCTTGCATACATTCAGAAGGATAGTTGGGATCACAGAGGTTAGGAAAAATTGGGACACAAATCCTTTGAAAGAAGGCGGATTTATCGACTTGATGTCTTATTCTGGAAAGAAAGATAATTTAGAAGGCTCAGACACTTTTGTCAATGGCGAGTCTGAAATTTTGAACAGGATTTCCAATTTTGTCAAAGAATATTCAGGCAACTGGGAAGCAATGTGGGACAACATAAAACTTCGAGCAGATATGAAAAAAACGACAGTTGAAATTGCAGAGAAACTGAAAAAACCAAAACTGCTAGAGGCAGAAGCAATTGTCAGGTCAAATGTCCAATTCCACTCTATCTCCGACAAAATAAGGCAAGAAACAGGCGCAGCAGACTCAAAAAGGGTTTTCAAAGAATGGTCTAATTGGTTTAAAGTAGAAGCACAGGGGAAATAAGATCTTCAAAGAACTGATATACAACAAAATATAAGCGGCTTCTTCTAATTATTAACATGTCCTTCTTCAGTAAAAAGAAAAAGCCACAGCCTATCCCTCAAAGGTATATACAAATTGGAAACAAAAGGATAGATGTCTCTTCCAGGGAATACAGGATATACAAGCAAAGGGAAGAGGTAAAAGAAAACTTTTTTGAAAAATACGCTAATTTTTGCAGAAGCTTTTTGAAAGTCAATCCAGACAAAGACACAGCAAAAAGCTTGCAGGCTGCTATTGATTTCACTGAACTTAAAACAACACCAACAGCTGTGATGTCTGCGATGGTTTTCACAATGTTTGTTTTTGTGATCCTTGGTGCAGCTGTTATTTTGTTAACAGGAAACTTTACTTTTGGCGTTGTCACAATAATAGCTGGACTTGGAATTGGATACTACATTTTGAAATATCCAATTGGCTATGTAAAAACTTTAAGAGTTAGAGCCTCCTCTCAAGTGGTTTTGGCTATCCTTTACATGGTTGTATCAATGAGGATTTCGCCGAATTTGGAGCGAGCTTTGAGGTTTGCAGCAGCAAATGTCACAGGCGATTTAGCAATTGATTTGAGGAAGCTTCTTTGGGATATTGAATTTGGAAAATATGTTTCAGCTGATCAGGCAATTTCAGTTTACATAGAAAAATGGAAAACAGAAAACGAGGAATTTGCAGAGGCTTTGAGATTGATAAAAGATTCGCAAACACAAGCATATGAGGCTGTTGACAGGACATTGGACGAAGCCTTGAAAGTTGTTTTAGAGGAAACAAAAAACAGGATGAAGCACTACACACAAGACCTGAGAATGCCTGTCATGATAATCCACATGATGGGTATAGTCCTCCCTGTATTAGGTGCAATCATGGCGCCTTTAGCATCTGTTTTCCTATCATCTTCTTTTAGGCCAGAATTATTTGTAATAGGATATGACATTGTCTTGCCTCTAATAATTGTTTGGTTCATTAACGCGACGCTGAAAAAAAGGCCTGTAACATTCTCTGAAATCGATATAGTAGAACATCCTGATATTCCGCCACAAGGCTCTTTCCTGATAAAAAGGGCAGGCAAAAAAATAGCATTCCCAGCCTTCCCTGTAGCGTTTATAATAATTTTAGCAATTTGTCTTTTGCCTATCCTATACTTCTCATCACACCCTGAGTATCTTGTCCCATCTGCAGAACAAATAGAAAAAGGTCTACAATTCCCACCAGAAGCTCTTTTGATGTCGATTTTAATTGTATTAGGGGTTGGCTTTGGTTTAGCAGTTTACTTTATTTTGTCTTCATTCCAGTCTGTGAAAATACAAGAGAAAATCGAGAAAACAGAAGGCCAGTTTGAGCTGGCCCTTTTCCAGCTTGGAAATCGAGCAAAGTCAGGCGTGCCAACAGAAGTTGCAATTGAAAAATCAATAGATGACTTGAAAGATTTGGAGATATCCGACCTATTTAAAAGAGTTTTAAGAAACCTTCGGGAGCTTGGCTCATCATCTTTCAGAGATGCTTTGTTTAATCCAAAATTCGGTGCACTTAGGTACTATCCAAGCAAGCTCATAAAAAATGTGATGTACACAGTCGCAGACACAGCTGAAAAAGGTGTGGCCTATGCATCAAACTCCATGCTTACTATTTCCAGATATTTGAAAAACGTGAAAGAGACACAAGAATACATAAGGGACATGCTTTCAGAAACAGTAAGCTCAATGAAATTCCAAGCATACATGCTCACACCAATAATAACAGGTTTGATTGTCTCTATGTCTGAGATAATTACAAAAGTTTTTTTGACTTTGATAACACGGTTGAACAAAGTTGGTTTTTTGGGCGACGCTAACTTGATTTCTTCAGTTGACCTTTTCAAACAAGTGAAAACAGCAATGTCGCCTGGTGTTTTCCAGCTAATTGTCGGGATCTATTTGGTTGAAGTGATAATTATTTTAGGGTTTTTCATGACAAAAATATCCCATGGCCAGAACAAAGCTTTGGAATACAACACAGCAGGCAAAATGCTTATAATCGGAATAATTATGTATTTAGTAGTTGCCTTGATTTCAAGGTCAATGTTTGTCGGATTGATAGACCAAGCATTGTCTTCGATATTGAGTTAGTATGAAATTAAAAGGATTTGCAGGATTTGGAGAGAGTTTAGTTGATTTTGTACTGCACATACTCTTACCAATCGCAGTTGTTTTGTTTATAGTCGCTCTTGTTGTTGTTTATTTGCAGCAATCTGGGTTTAATATTTCGATACCGAATCCGCTTTCTTAGTTTATAAAAGATGATTTCTATTAATTCTATTGCGCCTCAGTGGCTCAGTGGTAGAGCGTTGCCTTGGTAAGCACTTCTTTTGCTTCGGCAAAAGACCTGCACTAGAAAAATCCGAAAAGGCAAAGGTCGCGTGTTCAACTCACGCCTGGGGCTTTCAAAACTCTTAAATACAAAACAACAATTAAGTGAATCAAGGGGTCGTCGTATAGTGGTAGTATATAGCTAATTGTCTAGCTAATAGCAGGCTCCAAAGCTCTATTGGAGCTATGAGGTTTTTTGAGGTTCTCAAAGAACTTATGATATGAAGAAACCTGTGGATGGGCGTTCGATTCGCTCCGACCCCACTTATTTTTTAAAATTTCAATAAAATCATTTAGTATGAGGGTGAAATGATAAAGAACATGCGCAAAATAGTTGAGGAAGGTTATGAAAAAGGCGACTCCACTTCTATTTTTATTTTATGTGTTTCTCAAATTCATTAACTAGAGTTACAATCGAATCACCTTCCCCATCTTTTTCCCAATCAATTTTGGGGGGATTGTAATTTTGCGGTCGCCACTCAGTTATGCGCCTATAATCATCACCAGACATCTGAAATTCACTCGATGCAATATTTTCGTCAATGTGTTTTTTACTTGCTGACATAATCATTGGATAATACCCCATCTCACAAATCCAGTTCAGGATTATTTGACTTTGGGTTTTATTGTATTTTTTGGCCAATTCAACAAGAAGCGGCCAATTATGTTTCAGTGTAGAGCTGCGCCTCAGTGGACGCCAAATAATATTTTTTACATCCAACTCATCACAGGTTTTAAAGACACCCTTGTCTTGTAGCGCCCTTATTTCAAAGCTTATATGACCTTCGTGTGCAATGAACTTATCTCCAAATTCCTTTTTGAAGAGTCTAATACAATTCGGACTCGCGTTTGAAAGACTGACATATCTGGTTTTTCCATCTTTTAAAAGGTTATGAAGTAATGAGTAGGTGAACTTTTCACCAAACTGTTTTATGAAGGACTGTGTTACGAGTGTAGAGTCCGCATAATTTGTGTCCATTATTCTGTAGAAGCTAACAATATCTTGTTTAACAACATCAGCTGATGTCAAATCTCTTGGATAAAGTGAATGAGTCAGAAAAAGGTCTTCCCTCTTAATTGAACTTTTGTCTAGTGCTATTTTGAATAGCATTAGGGCTTGCCCATGTCCGTAACCCAGTGAAATCTCAGTAAAATTGATACCTTTTTTGAGAGCATAGACGAGAGCTTCTATGTATTTTTCGTCTTCAAGCTTTTCTGTGATAATCATGTCCCTGTGACCACGACCACCAATACCATAACTACCTATTCCAATTTTAGAAATATTCCTACCAGACACGGTTTTCATATCATTTCACCAAATTGTGTAACTAATCATTCTTCAGAAAGTCCATTACTTCGTGTATTTTATGATCTTCAATATGTCTACAACTCAAACTCAAATAGCTTGTACTTCACTTTCACTTTAAACCCTGCGTCTTTTAGTTTTTTCAAACTACCAGAGCCTTTGATTTTGCCTTTCAACAAATCAAGCAAACCCATATCAATTGCAGCCATTGGGTTTTTGATGTCAACAAGTATCTCCTTGTCCTTTGATTTTATTGATAAGATTTCTTTTTTGTCAATTTCAAAAGTAAAATCAGCTTCTCCTTTCAAGGTTGATAAATATTCAGATATCATTTTTTGGTCTCCTTGGATTTTGGTGAAATAGAAATCTCCAACTTTCCATCAATTTTAGCTTTAGATTTGCCCAAATCAATTTCAATGTCTTTCAAATTCAAAGTGGTCTTTCCTTCCTTGCCTTCAAGTGATTTCAGGAACTTTTCAATGAATTCTTTTTTCTCTTTTAGAAGTTCAGATATCATCGGTGTTTTTGGTTTTGTTTTATTTATAGGTATGCCCACACATATTTTGATATTAGGGGTGTCAAATGGAATCGATTGTAATAGGCAGAGACAAATCAGATCAGGAAAAATACGGCGAAAAGGGAACTGCTTTTATTGGAAAGCATATTGTAGGATCAGGCGATGACGCACACTTAACAAATCCTATCCTTTTAGACATGGTTAAGCCGCACGTTGTTCTTGTTCTAGGCAAAAGAGGAACTGGAAAATCTTACTCAGCTGGAGTTATAGCAGAAGAAATGACACTTTTGCCAAAAGAAATCAAAGACAATCTTTCTGTTATTTTGATTGACACAATGGGAATTTTTTGGTCAATGAAAACGCCAAATGATAGGGATAGGAAGCTTCTAAAAGAATGGAATTTAGACCCAAAAAAACTAGATGCAAGGCTGTTCGCGCCAAAAAAATTCGCAAAAGAGTACGAGGATGTTGGTGTCTCTGTTGACGGTATTTTGGCTCTTCCTTGCGGCGAACTAGAAGCAGCTGATTGGATTCTCACTTTTGGTTTCAATCCAATTGAATCGCATGCAATTGCAATTGAAAAAATAATAAAAAGAGTAAGGGAGAGATTGGACAAAAAATATGGGATAAAAGACATACTTGCAGAAATAGACAAAGACAAAAAAATGGATCCTGTGATAAAAGAGGCTCTAGTTAATCGGTTTACAGTTGCAGAAGAATGGGGAGTTTTTGAAAAAGAAGGCACATCTATTTCCGACCTGTTTGCCGCTGGAACAGTGAATGTGATTGATGTTTCTCATTTTATGAGAATGTCTGGATTTTGGTCTGTTCGAACTTTGCTAACAGGTTTGCTTTCTAGAAAAATTTTCATGGAGAGGTTGAAAGCAAGAAAATCAGAGGAATTTGAGACGATGACAGGCGAGAAGAGAAAAAAAGTGCCAATGGTTTGGATAATGATGGACGAAGCTCACCAATTTATTGGCAGGGAAAAAACAGCTGCAACAGAACCTTTGCTCACTCTGATAAAAGAAGGAAGAGAGCCAGGTATATCTGTTTTGCTTATCACTCAGAGACCAGGGAAGTTGCACGAAGATGCTTTGGCTCAAGCTGATTTGATTATTTCTCATAGACTAACCTCAAGAGAAGATATCAAAGCTTTGCAATCAACAATGCAGACATACATGCTCGAAGACATCACAGAATACTTGAGCGAACTTCCAAGGGATAAGGGCTCTGCTTTGATTTTAGACGACAATTCTGAAAGGCTTTTTACAGCACAAATAAGACCAAGGATAAGCTGGCATGCAGGCGGATCTCCTTCTGCGATAAAAGAGAAAGGCCTAGTTTAGTATGGTTGAGAAAATTCAGTTTTTTTCTTCTGAGACAAATAGGTTCTACCAACTTTTTCCAACAAAAACAGCACCAACTTTGAAAATTTCTGGCGTGCCAATGCATAGGCATACTCATGTTGACCCCCTTACTGATACAGAACTTAAAATAAAAGCACTCAAACCTCACGGTCTTGTGTTAGACACGTGCACTGGTTTAGGATACACAGCGATTTATTCTGCGAGAGAACCAAAGGTCACAAAAGTCATAACAGTGGAAAAAGATGAAAATGTTTTGAAAATAGCTGGAATGAATGAATTTTCAAACGACCTTTTTTCAAACCCAAAAATAGAAATTGTCCAAGCAAATGTTTTTGAGAAAATAAAAGAATTTCCTTCAAAACATTTTGATTCAATAATACATGACCCGCCAACATTTATCATGGCAACTGAACTCTATTCTTTGAAATTTTATGCAGAGCTTTATAGAGTTTTAAAACCAAAATCCAAGCTCTGGCACTATTGTCCTGAACCAGGTAAGCTAAGCGGAAAGAAGCCTTTGAGAGACAAAGTAAAAAGGAATTTGGAAGAAACAGGATTTAGAAAGGTTGTTTTTGATGTTCAGTCTTTTGGTTTGCTTGCTGAGAAATAATTAAACCCTATTATACATCTTGTGTAGTTTTGGCAAGAAAACATCCATGTGCGTGCCTGTTGCATCTCTTGTGTCTAATTCTCCAGCCCTTTGTGTCCAATGGTATGACTCGTGGTTTCTAACATCCCTGAAAGGCTCGCCTTTTAAATCACCTCTAACTACAACATTAAATCCCATGCTAGGAGTTGTATAACCAAACAAGCCTGAACCCATCAGATATTCGTGCTGTCTAATGATTTGCAAATATGTTCCAGGGACAAAAAGGGAAGAATCGCCTTCTTTGTAGTTTTCTGTATGCGTTACTGTTGGCTTTGGGCCAGAATAAATGAGCGGATGCTCAAAGTATTGGGTGTTTTGCTTGTTGTATTCGTTCTCTGAGTCACCTGATTTTTCAATTTTTTGGTCTATAGATTTTTCATCTTTTGTCTTTTCCGGATTTGTTTTTTTATCGCTTTCTGTTCCTTCTTTTATTTTTTCATCCAGAATTTTTATCACATCTTCTGTCTTTTTCAAATCTGCAAAAACTTTCTTCAAGTCTTCCAACAACTGGATTTCTTCCTTCCTCATATAACCTTTTATCTTAAAAGCTTGACCAAAACAGGAGGCTAAATCGTGTCTCCTCTTCGCAAAGTTGACACGAGACATCTCTGCATGCTTTGCACGCAGGAGATGCAGATTTTCCTTCGCTGTTGCTCGAAAAATTTTACGCCTTCCAATAAAAGAAGGTTAGCAAAAGGCTTTATAAGCAGATCCCTAATATAAAGAGGCAATGAGGATAACGCTCCAGAATGATTTGTGATTTCACGAGAGTTGCTGAGCCCCAATCTTTTGTCACAAAAGATTGACCAAAACAGGAGGCTAATTTTTCTGCGTCTGCGGACTTGAAAAATTTACGCCTTCCCAAAACAAGCTAGCACAAGACACTATTTTTATATTGTTCGTATCAAATTTTATTCAATCTTTCCCATTTAGAACTGGCGAGCTTCTTCCATATCTAATCGGAATAAACTGTCTTTCCAACGAGACCAATTCGCCAACCAAAAAGTTTGGCACTCCTCTTTCCCAGGCATTTGCTACAACATCTTGATTCCCGACAACTGCAAATTGAGTATTTTCAGATCCCTCTGAAGCCATTCTAATCGTATCGCTCCAAACAATGTGGCTTCCACAAGCAAAAACAATCAAATTATATGTTTTCTCACCTAAAAACTGAGATATGGCTCTTCTATTTATGGCGATATCAGTATCACATTTTAGGACTTTCTCAAAATAGCCTTGAAGTTTCCTGGTATCATCTTCTTCTCCAATAATCAAAATATCAAACCGATTGCAAAAATCTATTGAGGATAATATCCCTTTCCTTTCTGTAGATGGGTAAAGCAATCTCCACCTCTCTCCTCTTGTATAGTTTGAAGAAAATGCTTTAGGATATTGGATTTGGGCTTTTACCTCCAGTGTTTTTGCAACAAAATGTGCGGCTGTTCTTGGATCCCCTGAACTAAAATCAAATTCTAAATAATCTAAATGCTGAACACCAATTGTTCTCCTTTTTCTTTGTCCAAAGGAATCCCTATATTCCCTGCTTTCATCTGCTCTGGATACAGAAACCTCAATTCTACCGTCTGTCCCATTTCCATGAGCTTCTATGTTTATTCCATATCTCATTAGAGAAATGATCAAGTAAGTTTTTTAAGTTTTGAACCAAGCTTTGTATATGGGATTTTTGGATGTTTTTAAGACAAAGAAGACTCTTGTGCAGGAATCAAGCAAGGTTCAGATCCAATTTTCCGATTTCCAAAAATGGTTTGAAAAAGAGTTTTCAGGAAAAATAGAAAAAGCAGAATCAGATATAAGGAAAATAAACAAGCAAATCTTGGAGAGCCTTCCTGAAATAAAGAAATCAATACAAAAACTCGAAAAGGCAAAAATCGAAGAAAAGCACAGAGAGGATTCTATAATAAATTCTTTGAAAGAAAGCTACTACAAAAGAGCGCTTTCAACATACAACAAGTTTCCAACAGAACTTATAGATGATTTTGACAAGAAAGTTCAATCTATTTTAACTGAGCTAAACAACCCAAATCCAAAGGAAATATTTGTTGTATCTACTTATTTTAAAAACGAGTCTAAAAGTCTCATAGATTCCCTAAAACAAACACAGGAACTACTAACAAAACTTGATCAGTATGTTTCGGGTGATGGAAAAATAGTTTTTGTAAAAGGGGAAGTTGATAGCCTTCTAAACACATTTAACCGATATACGAATGAAAACAAAAGACTGGAACAAGAGATTTTAGAAAACGAGAAAAAAACAAAAGAATTAACTGAAAGGATAGAAAGACTCAAATCTGACGTCGATCATTTGAAGAATAGTGACCAAGCTAAACGTGAGATAGAGCTTAGGTGGGGAATAGAAATTTTGGAAAAGGATGTTTCTAGCCTGGAAATGTTGATCAAAGAAAATTTATCTGTTTTGAAAAGACCAATTGAAAAACTTCAGCACGAAGTTGATCTTTTGGAAGACGAAAAAAAATCTTTGGATAAGTTTTCAAAATCACCATTCAAATTTTTCTCAGATGAACCAAACGAGGTTTCTGTATTTTTTGAGCTAATTAAGAAAAACCTGCACCTACTGAAACTAAAAGACACGGACGCTGAAAAAATAAAGGTCTTTGATTTTGAAAGGCTCAAACAAATGAGGGAAGATTATTTACAAAAGATAGTTGAAAGAGGTCAAGCTCAAAACAAGCTTGAGGAAAGCGACTTGAACGCTGAAATACAAGGCTTGGAGCAAGAAAATGAGAGAACTGTGAAGGACATAGAAGAGCTTTTGAAGGATGGGCAGAAGGACAAAAACAAAATTGCTGAAAACAAAAGTGAAGCTGCAAAAATAAAGGAGAGCCTTAGGAAAATGATCTTTGAAAAACTTAGTATTGAAATCGAGTTTATAGAAGATATAAAAGACTAAGGATAAATATGTGCATATGCCAAAGGATTTTACAGAGAAAAGGATAGAAGTGTTGGTTGTTTTCCAGGAAAAGCTAGCTCTGAAAATGAATGATTCTGATTTTAGACACGAAGTTTTGGAACCTTTAATGTATTCTGGAATAAGCGAAGAAAGCCTAAACCATTTAGCTGATCATGTTTTGCAAGAAGAAGAATTGCAACATATTGTTAGGGAACTTCTAAAAGATGGATACGATGAAAAAGAGTTGAAGAGGGAGCTGAAAATCCTCCTGAAAAAAATGATCGAAAGGCTTTCTAAATTCAACACAGAAACAAACGATGATTATATTGGTTAAGGCACCAACCGCTCAACAGTTCTTGGGAATAAAATGACTTCTTTTATGTCTGGTAAATTTAGAATTTGCTGAACTATTCTATCCAAGCCTAATCCTGCACCTCCATGAGGTGCCTGTCCAACTTTAAAAGCATTCAAGTAAAACTCGAATTTATGCGGATCTAAACCTTTTGACTTCATCACCTTTGTAAGCACATCGTATCTGTGTTCTCTCTGACCGCCTGATGTGATTTCCATTCCCTTAAAATCTAAATCAAAGCCCCTTGAGTATTTTCCATCCATCATTATGTAAAACGGCTTTATTTGTGAAGGGTATTTTGTGAAAAAGTATAATTCATGTCCTTTCTTTTCCATCATCTCTCCAACTATCCTTTCTTCCGCATCACCAAAATCGTCTCCCCATTTAAGGTGCTTTGCGCCTTCTGTTTTTTGCAACATTTTCAAAACATCATCATAATGTAGGCGCGGGAATGGAAGTTCTGGGACTTTTACTTTTACATCAAGTAACTCTAGTTGATCTCTACAATTTTTTGAGACTTCTTTCAGAATATGATGAACCAATCCCTCAACAATTTTCATGACCTCTTCTTCTGATTCTATCCAAGCAATTTCTGTATCTATCATTGTGATTTCAGAAACATGTTTTCTAGTATGACTTTTTTCAGCTCTGAACGTTGAACCTATTTCCCAGATTTTATTCAATCCAGAAGCCATCAACATTTGCTTGTAAAGCTGTGGTGATTGTCGTAAGAAGGCCTCTTTTCCATAATAGATCAAAGGAAAGAGTTCAGCTCCGCCTTCTGCGCCTGCTGCTTGTATAACTGGAGTCTGCACCTCAAAGAAACTGTTCTTGGTGAAATACTCTCTGACCAATCTAAGAACTTCAGATCTAACTGTGAAAATTGCCCTGACTTTTGGATCTCTCAAATCCATATATCTGTAGTCAAGCCTTTTGTCTTTGTTGCTTTCGCCTGGTTCAATTGGCAAAGGGGGAACTGCTTTGTTTACTAATTCTAATTTTTTTGGAATCAGCTCTTTTCCGCCAGGAGCTTGCTTTGCTTCTTTCCAATCGCCTTCAACAGAAACACAATCTTCCCTGTTTAATTTTGAAAACATCTCAAAAACTTCATCTGGCACATTTCCTTTTTTTGCAGTGACTTGGACCAAACCTTGCTCTGACCTTAACTGGAAAAATTTTAGTCCACCAATGTCCCTTAGGCTTGAAACCCAGCCGTTCAATTTCATATGACCTTTTATCCAAAAGGTCAATCAAAAACGGAGCCTAAAATTTGCTTCGCTGCTGCTCGCAAATTTTTACGGCTTCCATAACTGACCGACTTTTGAACAGAATAGGATAATAAGAGTGAAGAATTAATAAGCGTTACTTTGACTTGTTCCAAATATCTAGGAAGAAGTTTTTGTATTGATTATAAAGCTGATCTGAAGTCACTTCCACTGCTGTGGGTCTCTCACCATAAATAAGGCTGATCACCTTGTTTTCTATTATGATTGTACCAAGAGGGATTTCATTTTTTGTAGACCTTATCTTTACGTGTGTATTTCTTTTAAAAGCCTCTCTGATTTTTTTGTTTAGTGAGAAATGACAAATAATTCTGTCATCAATTTTCTTTTCTCTCAGCTTTTCATGAAATTTGACCAACATTTGAGTGATTGCTGAGTTATCATAACCATCTCTAAAAGCAAAGGCCCAATAGTGATCATTTTTGGATAAACTTTCAGCTATTCTACTGAACAGCGCTTTCATTGATTTGAACCCTTCATGGACAATTGCTATCTGTTTTGAATCAGAATATTTTTGCTTTTCTTTCAATTCCTTCAAAACATTTTCAAACCTTTTCTTTCTCTCTTCTATTATATTTAATATTTCCTGTGGATCTGATGCTTGGAAATGTTTGGTTTTGGAAACCACTATATAGCTAACTAATCCTTTTTCTATGAGCTTGTCTAGTGTTTGGTAAACTTTGGAATGTTGGAGTTTTGACCTTGATGCAATTGGCCCAACCTTTGTCAAACCAAGCTCTAAAAGAGCTGTATAGACTTTTATCTCCCTTTCTGAAAAACCAAGTTCTTTGAAAATTTCTCTATCCATACTTAAAACCTCCAGCGGGTTTTAAGGAATCCAGCAACCATAGACTATTTTCGATTTAGAACTTATAAATCTTATATCTCCAAAGGGGGTAAACAAAGTTGATATAGATTAGTTTCTATTATTAAGTGATGAATATGGCTAACATAAGAAAAGATTTATTGAATAAACTGGAGTTAAGAAGGCCTGAAGATGGGCAGGTTATTTTTACATATTTGGATGGACAGAGGTTGGCTATCAAAGACGAAAGCCAGCACGCAACCGACACCTACAAGGATTGGCACGGTTGGGGAATGGATGTAGACTATGTGAAAAATAGACATCCAAAAAAATTCATCTACTATCTTGTTTCAACTGGAAATGCAGGGATGTCTGACTTATACTTTGCAGATGAACTCAATAAAATTCTGGGGGAAGAAAAAATCACTGTTGTTGTTTTTTATCCAAAACACTATGACACAAAGCTTCTTGGTCCAGACAGCAAAAGAAGATGGACAAATGGAAAGCGATTTAGGGAGGAAATGGAGAGATATGGCAAAGTCATCCAAGTTGATTTTAATGAAAGGTTTTGGTCTAGACAGGCTTGTTTAGACAGGATGAATGAGGAAGGGATTCCAGCAACACCTGAAAACTCAATGGACATTACAGAAGGCTTCAAACCAACATACGACCAAATAATGGAAAATTTTGGAGCACAGATCATAAAAAAGTTTGGTTATTTTCCAAGAACTCTGGCAGTCAAACAATTTGGCGCAGGCATGCTGTATGACGATTGTAAAGCAGTTGCACGAAGGCATAGATGGCCAGTTGATTTTCTTGCAGTTAGCACAGGAAACAAAGACACAATAGCTGACAAAATCTGCGATGTTTCAGAAACTTGGCAAGAAAGCAGATCAGATCTTATGACAAATGGGTATACAATCGCCAGGAACAGTGGAGATAGAATATACCAAGTATCCGATCAAGATATTTTCTGGGCTATGGAGCAGTTTGACAGTCGCGGTCTTGAATCAAGTCCTTCAGGTGCATCAGGATTAGCAGGTGTGAGAACAGCAAAACAAATAGTAGGAAAGCGATACGAACTTATTGCAACAATTGGAACAGGAAATGAAATTGGGAGGTATGCTCAATGATAAAATATTTGGCAGCTTCGGCACTTGCATTGTTAATTGGTTGCGCGGCTCCGCAGAATAAGTCTGGATCAGTAGAATTGTCAAGGGACAGCAGGGATTATACTAGCTTGAATGTTTATGGGAAAGCTGATTTGCCTATTGGAAATGTTTTCGGGCAGATAGAATTGAAGTCTGTACCAGGAGATGATGCATCAGACTTGGGTACTTTTAATATGAGGGCTAGAAATGTGAGATATATTAGAGACCTAGGTTTAGCAGCTGAACATAGGGGTTCAAGTGGGCCCAATAACGATGTTGATGAGATTGGTATTGCCTACAAACCAATAAAAGGTGTTGAAGCACGATTTTATCCTGCCACATCTGATGGAAGCAGTCAATTAGGGATTTCTTTCAGAGGAAATTTAGGAGAGTTCCATGGTTGGGATTTTTACTTTGGTGGTTTTGCTGATGTTAAGTTAGATGATGGAAAAACTTCTGGTGGAGGTAAGGCTAGTATATGTGCTGAAAAAGATGATATTGGCGTATTTTTGGAGATTAGACATTTCGATTCTGACAGAACAATTGGAAGACTTGGAGGTGCTGCTGGACTTAGGTTTGGTTTTTAATCACTCGGAAATCTCCTTGCACTCCTCGCTTTTTTTCAAACCAAAAAAATTGCTGAGCTTGCCCTGTATCCTGCTTCCTTCAAGCTGTTTTATTGTGTCCCAGCTTTTTCTGACTATGTGTGGAAATTCTTTATGTGTTTTTCTCCATTCTCTCAGCCAATTCATTGTTATTTCATTTGAAGGGTAGCCTGGGCCAAAATCTCCAAATTCTTTTTTCAATTCTTCAACCTCCTTTTCCCTTTCAACTTTTGCTATTATAGAAGCAGCTGAGACAACTTTGTATGTTGAATCTGCCTTATGTTCGACAACAAGTTCTGTGTTATTTTTCACCATGTGTTCTATGAAAGCTTTTATTTTTTTTAGGTTTGTATCAGGGGAATCAATATATGCAACTTGTCCATTCAAGTAATTAATTATATCTGCGAATTTCATTGCTTCCATTTTGTTTAGGTTAATTCCTTGGGACTGATAGTTGTCGATTTTGCATGCACCTAATTTGATTACCAAAACATCTTTTGCAATATCTTCTATCTTTTTAGCAAGCTCTACGCGCTTTTTTTGAGAAAGCTCTTTTGAATCCTTCGCGCCCATTTTTTCTAGCAAAGGAATTTTGCTTTCTTCGATAGATACGCCCGCAATTACAAGTGGGCCAATGACAGCGCCTCTTCCGGCTTCATCAATGCCGACTACAATTTTCTCTACCATAAACTCTATATCTATATTGTACTAATATATAATATGGAACTGAAAATCCTCGACAAACTAAAAGAAATGAACAGAATAACAAAAGTAGTTTGGGCTTTGCTAATTTTATTCTTTGTTGGAATTTTAATTTCTCATCTTACAGGAAGCTTGAACCAAATTGTGCTAATTTTGGGTGGTGCGTTTTTTTGGATATTTGTGGCGCTGTTGTTTGTTTTAATTGTTGCTATTTTCCTTGGGATTTTGGGGATTAGATTAAAGAAGTAGATCCCTTCCTGTCAAAGATTCACCCATTTGGATTCTATATATTGCTTCTGCAAGCATTGGTGCAACAGATCTAACTTCTAACCAATCTCTATTTTGTTCTAAATATCTATCGGATCTTGGAATAGAATCTGTACCAACAACTTGTATGCCAGCCTCCCTAAACCTATCCTCGGCTCTTTGATTAGTTTTTGGATCTCTACTCAAAACTAGATGTGTCCCATACTCCCTAACACTGAGGGCACCTTTTTCTATTAGCTTTTTGCCTCCACCACAACCTGTTTTTCCTGTATCTATTTGATCATCAACTTCAATTGCATGTCTTCCTCTTACAACATCCTCACCGATGACAAAGTAAAACTCAACACCTTCATCATTTCTCTTCTTCTCTACCATTGCAACTTTGAGCCCCGTTTTTTCAGCATATTGCCTTGTTCTTTTTAGTGATCCTTCGTCGGGGGCAACTGCAACGTAGTCTGGTTTTCCCTTAAAATCTTTTACAAAAAGCTGGAGCGCTCTCAAATGGTCAACAGGTATATTGAAAAATCCCTGCCCCTGTTCAGCATGAAGATCAAAAGTTAGAATTCTGTCTGCTCCAGAAACTTCTATAAGATCTGCAACTAGCTTCGCTGAAATTGGAACTCTGGCCCTATCAACTCTATCCTGTCTTTGGTATGGTATGTATGGAAGAACATTTGTTACTTCCTCCGCAGACGCAAGTTTCAAAGCCCTGTTGATTAGAAGAAGCTCCATTAAAGGCGTATGGGGGTCCACAGTGTCGTCCTCTGCATTGAATGTTTGAACAACGTAAACATTTTTCCTTCTCACTGTTTCTGATATTTGTGGGTAAATCTCCTTACTCGGGAAGACTGTGATGTTGACATCGTGCAAATAATTGTTTCCATTTGTTCGTCTACTAAATGCTAAAAGAAGACTCTGATAGAGGCTTTCTGCCCAGGATCTTAGCTGAGGTGTTAAACCATCTGGATAAGTAGGATGTAAATCGCTTGGTTTAGCATGTTCTTGAACAAGTTCTGTAAATCTAGAATAAATTTTGTCTGCTAGAATTCTACTTCTAGGTGTTCTAAGAATTACAAGATCGTCAGCCCTTGACATTTTTGCCTCCGATTCTAATTAACACTAAGAAATAAAAATGAATTGGGTTTTGTTTTTGACAAAATGATGTATATTCTTCTGAAACCAGTTAGAAACCGAAACTGGCAAAACCAGTTTCCAGCTGATGTGTTTTTTAGTTCAGGTTTTCTTTATCCGGAATATATTGAAAGAAAAAGTGAAAATCAATAGCGAGGGTTGGATTTGAACCAACGACCTTTACCCGAAGAATATTATCTTCTCTGGGTTATGATTCTGGTTGGTATTTATTTCTAATTACCAAAGCCCAGCGAGAACTCCAAGCTCCTCCACCTCGCTATCGATAGGTTATAATGGGTCTGTGTATATTAAAAAGGTTTTTATACAGGATTGGACAAAAATAAAGATGATATCAAAAGGTATATTTGTTTTACTTCTTGTTTCAATTGTTTTAGTCAGCGGGTGTGTAAATAATCCTCCACAGCCAAATGTAGAGCCAACAAAAGAAACACCATCTGCAGCAGATAAAACATACACATTTACTGATTTAGGCATTAAGCTAAACTATCCAAACACATGGACAACAGAAACATTTCTAGGCCAAACAAGGTTTTTGTCAAAAGATGAAAGTGATTATTCCATACCAACTGTTTTGAGTGTAAGCGCTGAAGATTGGACAGGTACACTGGACGAATATACAACAAAATATATTGGAGAGCTGACTTCAGCGGACGAGTCAACAATAGAAACAGAATCAGCAACAGTAGCAAATATAGAAGCGAATAAAATAACATTTAGTGGAGAGGGCAGACAATTTGTGCATACAGTTTTCTTAAAAAATGGAAAAGCATATTCATTAGCATTTGGCACATCTGAAGATACGTTTACAAAATACTTCCCTGATTCTGAATCAATACTAGGCTCCCTCGAATTTGTATAATTCCTATTTTTAACCAACTCACTAATATTATACCATGTTGTATTCTAAACTAGCCGACACATACGAAAAACTTGAAAAAACTTCTGGAAGGTTGGATAAGACAGCTATAATAGCTGACCTCCTGAAAGAGGCAAAACCAGAGGATCTGGAAAAAATTTCTTTGTTGGTTCAGGGAGTTGTCTTCCCTTCTTGGAGTGAAAAAGAGATAGGCGTGGCCAAAAAAATGGTGATCAGGATTATTTCTGTTGCAACTGGGTTTCCTGATTCTGAAATTGTAAACAGGTACAACAAGATTGGTGATCTTGGTTTGGTGGTTGAAGAGCTTGTTTCAAAAAAGAAACAGCAAACACTTTTGCAAAAACATTTAACAGTTGAAAAAGTTTTTGAGAATTTGAGGAAGCTGGCAGAAATGGAAGGCACAGGATCGCAGGACAGAAAGGTCTCTTTGGTTTCTGAATTGATTTCTTTTTCAAAACCAAAAGAGTCTAAATACATTGTTAGAACTGTTTTAGAAGAGTTGAGAGTGGGGGTTGCTGAAGGTGTGCTGAGGGACGCAATAGGAAAAGCATTTGATGTAAGCCCAACAGATGTTGAAAATGCTTGGTTTATTTTGCCTGATTATGGAGAGATTGCAAAAATAGCAAAAGAAAAAGGTGAGAGAGGCCTCAAGAATGTTGAGATAAGCCTAGGCACACCGATAAATGTTTTGCTTGCTGAAAAATCTCCTTCTTTAGAAGAGGCACTAAATGAATTTGATAACACTGCCTTAGAATTCAAATATGATGGAATGAGATGCTTGATACACAGAAAAGGGGACAGAGTTTGGATATTTACACGAAGGCTGGAAGATGTCACAGCAGCCTTCCCAGATATTGTTGAATTGGTTAGAAAAAATGTCAAAGCAGACAATTGTATTCTAGATTCTGAGGCAATTGGACTGGATCCAAAAACCAATAAGCCTCAACCATTCCAAGTTTTATCAACAAGGATAAAAAGGAAGTATGATGTTGAGAAAACGCTAAAAGAAATTCCGATAAAAATTAATTTTTTTGATATACTCTATCTTGATAAAAAAACCCTTTTTGATTTGCCATTAAGGGAAAGGTATGAAATTTTGAGAAAAACCTTTAAACCAATAGAAGGCAAGCTACAACTAGCTGAGCATTTAGAGACAAAAGACTTGAAAGAGGCTGAAAAATTTTATAAAAAATCTTTAAGCGAAGGGAATGAAGGACTTATTGTAAAAAACTTGGATGCAAAATATCAGCCTGGGAGAAGAGTTGGTTTTTGGCTTAAAGTAAAACCAACAATGGAGAACCTTGATTTAGCAATTATCGGTTTTGTTTGGGGAACTGGAAAAAGAACAGGGTGGGCAGGCTCGCTGATTCTTGGTTGTAAAGATGAAAAAACAGGAAAGTTTTTGGAGTGTGGTATGCTTGGAACAGGTATAAAAGAGAAAAAAGAAAATGAAGGCGACCTAACATTTGAAGAATTGACAAAAATGTTGAGACTACTAATTATTGAAGAAAAAGAAAGCCAGGTTATTGTGAAGCCGAAAATTGTGATTGAAGTTGCATATGAGGAGATACAAAAATCTCCAACATATTCTTCTGGATATGCTTTAAGATTTCCTAGATTCGTTAGAGAAAGAACTTTGGAAAAATCTGCCTCAAAATGCGATACTTTGGAGAGGTTGGAGATACTATTTAACCAACAAAAGAAGAGAAATTAACTATCAAATTCGGTATTTTTAGTGGGCTTGTATAACGGTGTTATATAACTAAAACCGCTATACAGAAGCCCCATAAATTTTGGCAAAAACCGAAAGGTATTTAAATATATCGTTGTCATTGCTAGGTGACAAAAGCTTATATAGCTTAGCTACAATAATTACACACTAAATACATTATATTGGTTTTGTAGTAGTAACAAACTGTAATGTATATAAAGGAGAATACCCCTATATTTTATTAAAAGGGGGCTTTATCATATGGTTGTATCAACAGAAGTTTTGGACGCTCTAAAAGGCATCGGATTAAACTTATACGAAAGGAAAATATTTGTAGCTTTGCTTGCTAAAGGAATTGCAACAGCAGGTGAGGTGTCAGGAATTGCAAAAGTTCCTAGATCTCGTTCTTATGATATTCTTGAAAGTTTAGCTGAGAAAGGTTTTGTTATCATGCAACCCTCTAAGCCTATTAGATATATTGCATTGGATCCATCAGACGCATTAGAAAGAGTTCAATCAAATATGGAAGTTAAACATGCTGAGACTCTTCAAAGAATGGAAAAAATGAAAACTTCCCCTGTTCTAGCTGAACTTCAAAAAGTTTTCAAGACAGGATTTTCACTTGTCCAGCCATTTGAAATGACTGGAACAATAAAAGGCCGACACTCAATTAACCAACATGTTAAATCTTTGCTAAAAGGCGCAAAGAGCAATGTCACATTCTTGACAACAGAAAACGGTCTACAAGACCTTCATTCTGCACACTTTAACACATTGAAAAAACTTTCTAAAAGAGGAGTTAAAATAAAAGTTTATGCTCCTTTGAAAGACAAAGTAAAAGCTGGCAAACTAAAGGAAGTTGCTGACTTAAACCACGTTGATGCTTCAAAAGGAAGGGTTGTCACAATCGATGACCAGCACGTTGTTTTCTCATTGACAAACGATACAGAAGTGCACCCAACACAAGATGTCGCATTCTGGACAAACTCACCACACGCAGTCAAAGATGTTTTCCAGCCAATGCTTCAAGCTTCTTTGAAGAGATAGCTATCCTTTTTCTTTTCAAAAAAGAAAAAGTATACCGTACCCAAAAAGAAAACGGTATACAAATTTTAAAATTAGATGTAAGTATGTCTTAACATACTTCTGATTTGTCTTTGCTATTCAATGATCAAAGGCATAAAAAGCTTATTATCAAATAATTCTTATGAACAAAACACTGACTTCTATAAGAAATTTTGCATACAAAACAGTAGACGAAATCGGTTATCGGGTAGGGGGATTTATTCCGCCACTTTTAGTTGGTTATATGATTTTTAGTCTTGGTTCACATAATGGGTGCCTGGATTCTGACAGAACAGGGGGAGCTTTGAGACACCAAAACCCAAGTAACCCAATCAAGACTGTAGTTTCTGTTGAAGAAGAATGGAGTGATAATTCAGCATTGAGCATGATTTCTGGCGGAGTCTACAATCCACATGTTAGGAGAGAAATCACTTTCGAGGATGGGTCTAAAGCAATGCTCAGCTACCGAACTCAAGCTTGGCAACCAATTAGGCGTTGGTTGAGAGGCGAGGAGTTTAATCCAAAACCAGGCGAAAAGTACGAAGTGGTTTCAGGGGATGTTGGAGAAATTGTTTGGTCAAAAGGATTAGAATTAAATAGGTTAGATAAGATTGTCAGAAGAGTTGAATAACAATTTATATCCACCAATCCAAATTTAATTATGCAAAGTGTTGAAAGGGTTTTTGAAAAAATTAACAAAGAGCTTTCTCCAGAACACAAGGGAGAAATAGTTGCAATAGATTTGGATACAGGCAAATATTTTTTGGGGCACACTGAACTAGATGCATACAAAAAGGCGTCTAAAGAACTTCCCAAAAAGAAATTTGTGTTTAAGCGAATTGGTTTTGATTCTACACATTTTGTTGGCGGTATTAATTGAAAGATCTAAAAACATTCTCAAAGTTACAAAGCCAAAATAATATAAACCTTCTTCTACCGTATTAAACTATGCCCCGAAAAACAACAAAACCAACTGCAACTGAATCAAAGTTAGAAAAACCTAAAAAAAGCTTAAAAGAGGAGTCAATTGAAGAAAAACCAACTACACAAGAAACAAAAGCCACAAAACCAAAACTAGAAAAAACACCTTATCCTTACACTCTAATAATTTCTGAGAAACCAAACAGCGCAAAGAGGATAGCTCAGGCCCTTTCTGAAAAAGCTGAGAAAATATCGGACGGAAATGTTTCTTTCTACGAATTAGTTTACAAAGGCGAGAAAATAAGGGTTGCATCTGCTGTTGGCCACTTATTCACTTTGCAGGACAAAAGCGGTGGATGGACATATCCTGCTTTCAATGTCGAATGGACGCCAAGCTACCAGGCATCTGAATCATCTAGATTCACAAAAGCATATTTTGACATGTTGCAAAAGCTTGCAAAAAACGCGACAATGTTTATTAATGGTTGCGACTTGGATAGGGAAGGCGAGCTTATTTTCAGGAATGTTCTTAGGTTTATTTGTGGAAAAGAAGATGGGAAAAGAATGCGGTTTTCAACTTTGACAAAAGACGAATTGATACAAGCATATGAAAATGCAGCGCCTCATATTGATTTTGGTTTGGCAGAAGCAGGTGAAGCCAGACATATTATGGATTATTTTTGGGGTATTTCCGTCTCAAGGGCTTTGACAATTGCTTTGAGAGATTCTGGTGGATACAAAGTACTTTCAACAGGAAGAGTTCAAGGCCCAACACTGGAAATACTCACAAAAAGAGAACAGGAGATAGGAAGCTTCAAGCCAGACCCATTTTGGGAAATCCTATCAAAACTAAAATTCAAAGACCAAGTTGTTGAAGCTCCACATGAAAAAGGCAAGTTTGAGAAAAAAGAAGAAGCTGAGGCTATTTTTAAAAAATGCAAAGGCAAGCCTGCTGCTGTTGATTCTGTAGACAAAAAAGAATACAAGCAAGCACCGCCAACACCTTTTGATTTAACAACTTTGCAAAGGGAATCTTACAATAACTTTGGGTTTTCCCCTAAAAGGACTTTAGACATAGCACAGACCTTGTACGAGGCCGCTCTTATCTCCTATCCAAGAACATCTTCACAAAAACTTCCAGCAAAATTAGGTTGGAAGGCTATACTTCAGCAATTAGCCAAAAACAAAAATTTTGAAAAGCAATGCGAACAGCTTTTGGCTAAACCAAATCTAAAACCAAACGAAGGCCCTAAAGAAGATCCTGCCCACCCTTCTATTTACCCAACTGGATTAAGGCCAGACAAACTCAATGTAGAGCAAGCAAAACTATACGATCTAATTGTGAAAAGATTCCTTGCTGTTTTTGGCGAACCTGCAATAAGGGAGTCTCTCAAAGTTGGAATAAAAATAGAAGGCGAAAAATTCATAGCAACAGGTGTCAGGACAATAAAAGCAAACTGGATTGATTTGTACAAACCGTACTCAAAATTCAAAGAGGCCTTGCTCCCAGAAATCAAGAAAGGTGACAAGCCTGAAGTGGTGAGTTTGGATTTGTTGGAAAAGCAAACGCAGCCACCAAAAAGATATACACAAGCTTCTATTTTGAAAAAGCTCGAAGATTTGAACCTAGGGACAAAAGGAACAAGGGCAAGTATTTTGCAAACTCTTTATGACAGAGGCTATATCCAAGACCAAACAATCACAGTTACTGAATTAGGTAAATCAGTTATTCATGCACTAGAGGCATACTGCCCTGAAATTGTTTCTGTTGAATTAACAGGACAGTTTGAAAAAGAAATGGAGCTCATAGATGCTGGTAAATCGAAAAAAGAGAAAATAATAGATGATGCCAAAAAATCATTGACAGAAATTTTGGAAAAGTTCAAAAAGAACCAAAAGGAGATAGGAAAAGAACTCTTGAAGGGAATGAGATCGGTGATGAAAGCAGAGAGTTATATTGGAAAATGCCAATCTGGAGGAAACTTGGAAATAAAAACATCAATGAACAACAAGCAGTTTGTCGGTTGCTCTGATTATCCGAAATGTACACAAACATATCCTCTTCCTCAAAAAGGCAGGATTTTCATCCAAAAAACACCTTGCCCTAAATGCGGTTTGAGCATACTTTCTATACGGCAATACAAGAAAAGGCCTTGGAACCTTTGCGTGAAAGACGGTTTTGTGAACATATCAACTAAGAAGCCAAAATCAGAAGATTCTGAAAAACCACAAACTGAAAAAGAAGAGACAGAAAGCGTATAACAGTGTTATCTGCTCCTTTTAAATAACTATATTTTCTATTAATTAGTGGTATCATTTATGTATTTATGAAAAGAAAAACAAGGAGAAATGACAGACCAGAGGTTCGCAGCAAACCAAAACTAACAGGAGTTCAAAAACTTATACTTGCAGGCACGGCCACCGCTTCTTTAGCAATTGGTGGAGCAATTGCCTATCGCTCATTTTCAGAACCGAACAAGCCTCCTAGAGTAGAACAAAGAGCAAAAATTTCTTTCCAAGAGGCTCAAAGAGATGAGACCCTAAGACAAAGATACATTGATCAAAAAGCATACCCATTAAGCAAAGAGTTTGACAGAAGTTTCAAAAGCAGAATTACCGAGGCCATTGTTTATGATCACGACTTCGGTCAACTTGATGAGGCTTGCAGACTTGGTTTAGAAAAATATGGCGCCGATTCACCACAATCAACTTATTTTAGAAACATTATCAAGCAAAATCAAGAAAACAGGGAAAGAGAAAATCAAAAAATTTTAGGTATGACCATCTTGCCAACAGTTAATTTTGCTGAAGGTGGGGCAAGCGAGATTTATTTCTCAAAAGACTGTTTTAATCCTGAACTTGTTGCATCTGAAGATGAATTTTTATCGCTTTTAGATCATGAGATGTTCCATGCAGCTTGCAATAATAAAGGAATGCCAATCAAACACGAAGTAGGAGCAAAATATGGTTTAGACTCTATTAGTGCAGTCGAATTCCTAAACCCAGATCTCGTTAGTGCATCCTTTGAAGTTGTTGCCTTTAATTTTCAGTTGAAAGAGATAGACGAAGGACGAAGAAAAGTGGGACCAGCTTTTAGGCAAAGAACAATCACTTCATACAATAATTATTATCAAACAATAAAATCCTTTGCTGATAGGAATGATGGATCATTGGATTCCAGATTTTCTTCTGCACTTATAGAATATCTAACATATCATCCTAGACTTAGAAAATACTAAACTTGCTCGGCTTTATGCCGTCTTCGACAATTTGGAATTTTGTTGATTTTCCTTCTTCAATTGATCTATGCTTTGTAACAGTAGCCTTCCTTTCACCTGTTTTGTTTGTCCTTTCTAGCAGAACCATACACTTTGACCAATACTTCATCGAGTCTCCGCCGATGATTTCATTTTCTCCATTATCCCAGTTTTTGAATGTGTGCGCAGTGACCAAAACAGGAATCTTCCTTTCCTTTGCAATGTTTGAGAGGATGGAAAGTTGTTTTGAAAGTTCTCTGTTCGCCTCCATTCTCTCGCTATTCCATTGATCTGTAGAAGATTCGAGCCTGTACAAAGAAACAGCAGAATCTAGGATTATTAAGTCAGCATCTATGTTTTCTGTTTCTCTTATGAGCTTCGCTTGCTCTTGGAAATTTTTTGGCTCAAGAAGTTTTATCTGCTCTAAGTATTTGTCATTTTTTCCGCTCAGTTGTCTAAACCGATCAAGAGAAAAGCTTCCTTCTGTATCTATGTATACAACCTGTCCACCCTGTTTGGCAATTTCAATTGCTGAAATCAAACAGATGTTTGTTTTTCCAGAACCAGGAGACCCATAAAAATTAGTGACTGCTTTTTTTTCCAAACCCTTCATCAGGCTAAAAAACGGCTCTGGCAAAAGCAAAAACCCAAGATCTTCTTTTTGCAAAGTTTCCATACATGATTAATAACACTTAGAATTAAAAACATATCATGTACGTTCAGCATCATCTCATAAAAAAAGATTCTATAGAATCCAGAAGATAT
Organism: uncultured archaeon; assembly: GCA_964410585.1. GTDB lineage: Archaea > Aenigmatarchaeota > Aenigmatarchaeia > QMZP01 > JACQNV01 > CAYPFW01. The sequence goes on from CAYPFW010000001.1 coordinate 535,872, forward strand.
CAAGAAGCAATCCTGTCAACTTGTTTGAATTCAAACACACTTGTTGTCCTACCAACTGGTTTGGGAAAAACACCAATTGCAGTTTTGCTCGCGGCGCACAGATTGGAAAAATTTCCAGAATCTAAAATACTTGTTTTAGCTCCAACTAAACCATTGGCGAACCAACACTTGAAATCTTTTAAAAACTTTTTTGAGCTTCCTGAAGAAAAATTCGAAGTGATAACAGGCGAAATGAAACCAGAGAAGAGAGGCCAAATTTACAAACAAAAAGTTTTGCTCTTTGCTACACCTCAAACTATTAGGAACGATTTAGAAAATGGAACGTTGAACCTAAAGGACTTCTCACTTCTTGTTGTAGATGAGATCCATCACTCTGTTGGTGGATATGCATATCCTTTTGTCGCCCAAAAATATTTAGAAGAGGCTGAAAACAAAAGGATTTTGGGTTTGACAGCATCTCCAGGGGGAACAAGGGAAAAAATAAAAGAAATTTGCAAAAACACTGGAATAGAAAAAGTGGAGATTCGCACAGAAAATTCAGAGGATGTCCTCCCATACATCAAAGAAAAAACAGTTGAGTGGCTGAAAGTCGACCTTCCAGAATCCTTCCAAAGTTTGAGGGATATAATCAACAAAACCTACAAAAGTAAAGTTGATGGTTTGAGAAAAATGCACCTTGTATATGGTAGGACAATATCCAAGAAACAACTTCTAGCAGCACAAATGGAATTAGTAAAGTCAATGAAAGCAGGCAACCAAGGCGCTATAATTTCAATGTCAATTGTTGGGCAAGCTATTCGTTTAGAGCATGCTCTAACGCTTTTGGAGACGCAAGGAATTTCTATTTTAGACAAATATTGGGAGAAACTTAGATTAGAGAAAAAGGCTGGCAGGCTTTTGGAGATGAAAGACGTTTCTAATGCAGTTTATTTGACTCGACAATTGAAAGAAAGAGGTTACAGGCATCCAAAAATGGGCAAGATCTGTTCAATTGTTGATCAGCAATTGAAAGCAAATCCAGATTCTAAAGTAATTATTTTCGCAAACTACAGGGAAACTGTAAAAGAGATTGTTGATGTTTTGAAAAATGTTGAAGGCGCGAAGCCTGTCCAATTGGTTGGACAAAAAGAAGGGCTAACACAGAAAGAGCAAACAGAAGTTTTGCGCAATTTCAGCGAAGGTGTCTACAATGTTTTGATTGGAACCAGCATCAGTGAAGAGGGGATCCACGTATCTGGTGCTGATCTTGCTATATTCTACGAAGCTGTGCCAAGTGAGATCAGAAACATCCAAAGAAGGGGAAGAGTTGGAAGGACAAATGTGAGCAAAATTATTATTCTAATTACAAGAAATTCCCGCGACGAGGCATACTACTGGTCTTCGCAGAAAAAAGAAAAAGCAATGAAAGGAATTTTGCACGGCATGAAAGAGGAGACTACGTTGGGTGATTTTAAGTGATATGCATCTAATTCTCAAAAAATCAACAAACACCAAAGGCGTTTTTGCCAACAAACATTTTGACAAAGGCAAAAAAATAATAGAGTTCAAAGGCAAACTTTTTACCTACAAGAAGCTTCCATATCCATACAACAAAGTTGAAGACCATTATGTCCAAATTAGCAAAAACCTGTACATGGGTCCGTCAAAGGGTTTGGATGATTTTATCAACCACTCGTGCAATCCAAACTCTGGTTTGAAAATCAGCGGAAAGAAAGCTGTATTGATTGCAATTAAAGATATCAAAAGTGGTGAGGAAATTTGCTGGGACTATTCAACAACAATGAACGAGGATGATTGGGAAATGGATTGCAAGTGTGGATCAAAAAACTGTAGGAAAATAATAAGGGACTTCAAACATTTGCCGAAATTACTGCAGAAAAAATACACCAAACTTGGAATTGTTCCAAAGTATAATATTAGTTTTGTTTATCAATTACAATAACTTCCCCATCTTTTAGTGTTTTGAATTTTATTTTCTTTTTCTTGTAATATTCAACAACTTTGTCCATGTCTGCTGATTCTGGATGATCTGACTTGTAATGGGGTACTATCATATAATCTATAATTCCTAAACCCTTCCAAATTGTTTTCTGCATGTACGGATTTTGAGATGGGTCATCTACTAATTCAAGGCCTTTGAAATTTGGTTCTAGAACACACATGCCTGCACTGTAACCCCCATACAACATATCTGTCTTTTTCAAATCTTCCAGAATTTTATCAAAACCGCTAAGCTTCATAGCTTGCCTCAGGACAAATGTATTACCTCCTCTAACCCAAATAACTCCAAACTCTTTGATTTTATTTTCCAAGTCTTTCTTTTTTCCAAAATATTTTCTAAGATCTAGGATTTCAGGTTTTAATCCAACAGATTTCAGATCCATAATGTCCAACTTTTCTCTTCTCCGTCTTCTTTTCGAATCATTTGAAAAATCAACTGCGTTTGCTATGTACGCTGTCTTTTTGTTTTTTGGAAATAGTTTTTTCAGCTTCCTAACTTCATTACCAAGACCCTGAGAAGATAAATAAAATTTCATATCAATACTTCGTAATCGTCCCGTTTGTATATCCTTTCTTCAGGCCTCTGTTAAACAAGAAGCAGCCAATTGCAAAATAAACCAAAGCTGTTCCAACACCTGCTACAAATTCTATTAGTTCTGTTCCAGTTCCTGTCAAAGCTGATCTCATTGAATTAATTGCATGTGTTGATGGAAGAGCATATGCTATATCTGATATTGGATGAGGCAAAACACTGACAGGATAATAAACCCCAGAAAAAATCATAACTATTCCAGTGAGCATCCAAACAAGCGATAGATATTTTTCACCATAAGCTAACATGAGCGCATCAATCATCAAGCCAATTGAAACTGCAAAAATAAAAACAGTCAATAGGTTAGCTAAGTATGGTCCTGCTGCAAAAATGTTGAACCCAAAAATCAAAAATCCTACAAAACCAACTAGCACAAATGCGATTGTCGAGCTATACAGGCCAAACATTGAGTTTCCAGCTACGAAATGTTTTACTGCAGATTTTCCAGAAAACCCATGCTTCAAACATGTGTTCCAAATATCCATGGTCACTGCATAGGTGATTGCTCTCTGAGACAAGTCATAAAAATTCCACATAATTACACCAACAAAAACAAAAAGCATCGAGTCTATTGGAGCGCCTTTTTGGATTATGAAAAAAACCAATAAACCGATAGACAGAAGGCCTATAAACGGGTGCAAGAATATCCAGGCTAAATCTGCTGGCCTTCTCTTCATTATCACTTTGTGTTTGTAAAAGTGTGCTGATATTTCCTCTAACATATAACTCTTTTCTCAATCAACATCTCACGTAGTGCATTGGATGATGAGATGTCTCGTGTCACAATATAATCAAGAGACACTAAAGGGGTTAATCGAAAACAGGAGGCTAAATTTTCTTCATCTTCGGATTCGAAAATTTTTGCGCCTTCCACAATCTCCATTTAACCCTTTACAACAAAGCTATTTGACCTCCCCCGATCCAACAATTTTCAAAAACATTTCTTCTAGACTTGCCTTTCTTATTTCAATGTCTAAAACTTTAATACCCTGCTTTTTGAAAAACGCTTCTAATTTGTTAGCTAAGCGCAAGCCGTCTTCTGCTTCTATGTACAAACCATCCAAAACCTTGTATGACAAAACACCTTCCATCTTTTTCAAAAAGTTGAGATTCTTGTACTCTGAAAGATACAAATGAACAATGTCTGGAAATTTCATCTTCTTCCTTATTTCAGGTATTGTTCCTTCCTCAACTATTTTTCCTTGGTCTATGATAGCTATCCTATTACACATTTCCTCAACTTCATTCAAATGATGGGAGGTTAGTATCACTGTCATCTTGTTTTCCTTTACTTTTTTAATGATGAATTTCCTGACATCTATTGCAACTTCAACATCCAAACCAGTTGTAGGCTCATCTAGGAAAAGAATCTCCGGTTTGTTTATCAGGGCCTTTGCAACTGCTATTTTTTGTCTCATTCCTGTTGACAAATCGCTGAACATTTTATTTTCAAATGGCTTCATGTTCAAGTCTTCTATAAGCTGCATTATTGTCTCGCGCCTTTCCTGTTTCTTGATCCCATAAAGCTTTCCATAATATTCTAATATCTCAAAAGTCTTCATTGTCCAATAAAAGAAGGACCCACCCATGCAAAGGCCCATTTTATTTCTTATTTGTTTTTTCTCCTTCACAACATCATATCCAAGGATTGTGGCCTTTCCAGAAGTCGGCAAAAGCATTGTTGAAAGGATAAAAATGGTTGTTGATTTTCCAGCACCATTTGGACCGAGCAAACCAAACACTTCACCCTTCTTTATTTTCAGGTCTATCCCTTTCAGTGCATGTGTTATTTCCTTCCCTTCTTTGAAAGTTTTTTTCAGGTTTTGGGTTTCGATAGCATACATACTGTTATATAGGAAAAACACGAATATTAATAATGAAATATCTTTCGATTTTCCTAATTTTGATTTTGGCAGTTTCTGTGCAGGCTGCTTCTGAGCTTCCAAAACCTGAACCAAATACAAGGGTTTATGATTTTGGAGGAATTTTACAAAACAGCCTTGAATTGAATCAAGAGCTTTTGGCATATGAAAAACAGACAACAGTAGAAATAGCCATAGTTACAGTTGAAAACATACCAACAGACTACACAATAGAGAGTTATGCGTTGGGGATTTTGGAAACTTGGGGAGTTGGTAAAAAAAGTGAGGATAATGGAATAGTTGTTTTAATCAACAAGGAAAGCTCGCCTGGGAGCAGGCTGAGGATAGAAACAGGATATGGAATTGAAGGTTATATTCCAGATGCAAAGGCTGGAAGAATTTTGGACAGAGCCCTTCCCTCATACACTTCTGGAAACTACTCTGAGGCAGCAAGAATAATTTTGGATGGACTAAAAGATGCTTTGAAAGATTATCAGCCGGGAAAACAGCCAGAACCAGATTACACAGAAGCACTGATTGAATTTCTTGCAAATTTTGGCATATTCCTGTTTTTCATTTTGATTTTTGTTGTAGTTGGTTTTTTCGGTAGGCCAAAGTGTCCACAGTGCAAATCTAAAAAACTTAAAAGCGATGGCGACTTCTATGTCTGCAAAAAATGCGGAAAAAGGTTCAAGAAACCAAAAGATAGGAGAGATGGAGCATTTGTTTATGTTGGTGGCGGCTCTGGTGGTTTTGGTGGAGGAGGCGGGGGATTTGGCGGCGGTGGAGGTGGAGGCGGTGGTGCAAGCAGGATTTTATGATGAGAAGAACCACAGTGAGATCTCGGCTGATTTGTCTTTGTATAGCATTTATCTTAATTGCTTTTGCATCAAAATCCCTGGCTGTAATATTGCCTATTGGCTTGATTTTGCTTATTATTGGTATATTTGATGTAGTGCGAGCAAAAACATTGAAATCTTTGAGTGAAAAGTCCCGAGAAAAAATGGAAACGAAATTATTAATATGCTCCTCAATTATTGTTAGCTTGGTTTGTTTTTCTCTTATTGCCTTTTATGGTTCCCTAAAAGACGCAGTTGGATTAGTTCTCATTGTCGGAATAGTAACTGGACTAAAAGCTGGCTACAGACACATAAATGCATGGTATATGACAGCTGGTATTTTTATTTTTCTTAGCATCGCCATGATATTGTCAAACCAATATCCAGTGGTATATATTGGGATTGGTGTTTTAGCGATAATATTTTTGATCCAGATTTATTTTGTAATCAAAAACAGGTTTTATAAATAGGGAGTTCCTAGTAATAATATGTTAAGTAAAAAATTGATCGCAGTTGGCGCTGTAGTTGTCATACTTCTTATCATAGCTGGAATAATCTGGGGATCTTACAACAGCCTTATTTCAAAAGACGAAGCTGTAACAAAAGGTTGGGGAGATGTCCAAGTCCAATACCAGAGAAGAGTTGACCTTATACCAAATTTAGTCAATGTTGTTGAGAGCTATGCTGGTTTTGAAAAGAGCTTGATCACAGACGTTACAAGACTAAGGACAGACTGGCAAAGGGAGGCGCAGAATCCTGATCTAGAAGCTCGTGTAGATGCAGCAAACAAACTAGAAGGCGCTCTAAGGAAGCTTATTTTCACATCTGAAAACTATCCTGATTTGAAATCAAGCGAGCAGTTCACTGGTTTGAGAGACGAGCTTGCTGGAACAGAAAACAGGGTTGCAGTTTCAAGGGAAAGATACAATGACGCTGTCAGGGAATACAATGTAGTTGTGAGATCATTCCCATCAAATGTAATCGCAGGATGGTTTGGTTTCAAGACAAAAACACCTTTTGAGGCTCTTACACCTGGCGCAGAAAACGCACCTAAAGTGGACCTAAATGTTTAGTGATTTTTAAGTTTTGCTTCTAATTCTACTGATGCAATATAGACTTTTTATACAGAAACCTAGACTAACAGTAGAAGAAGTTAAAACTATTTGTAGCGGTCTGGATCCATATCCTGTAAGAAATATTGATGGCGACCCAATAAGCAGTAGAGGTTCCAGATTAGGTATTTTTGGTTGTAAACCAACTCCGTTTAGGCAAGATGATGTAAGAGAATGTCTAGTTATAGATATTGAAACTCATACATGTGGTCAGCCATATATTATAAGCCCAGAAGGACCTTTAAGGTATGCACAAGATTATAGATCTATTAATCCGCTCAGCACATTAGTGGAATTTGAATATAGGCACATAGTAGTTGTGCAATTTGATGATTTGTTAAAGGATAAAAGTAGACTAGGTGCTTTTGTAAGAGGCTTGAAGGGAGCGGGACGTGGAAAGCTTTTGAAAGCCAAGTATCCATTTGAATCTGGAGACGGCAACGTAGAATCTGAAATGATTGTTTTACAAAATGACTTTACACTTCCAGAAAGGTTAGCTAGAACAACTGAATTGTTAACAGCTAGACTCCGAGAGCTTTATGGAGACAAATTTGCCCTTTCAGAAGAATTTGAGTTTTTAAGAATATAGAATGGATACACATAAAATGATTTTTAAGTTTTGCTTCTAATTTTGTATAATGCTAACTAAAGAACAGATTGAGGAAATAGATAGTATACAAAAAAAGATGCAGAAGGATTTTAGGCTTGTTCCACCTTCTGGAAAAATAGTTGAGTACCTTGGAAAAGAGTTTATTCTTTACAAAAATGTTTTCTGGCCATTTGAAGATAGCAAACCCTTAATAGTTGAGAACTTTAAAATCGCTAGAAGCGAATCTGTTCTAGATGTTGGAACAGGATCTGGCGTCATTGCTATTTTTGCTGCTTATAACGGAGCTGAGAGGGTTGTTGCACTAGATATAAACCCAGAAGCTGTAAGATGTGCAAAGGAAAATTCCAAAAAGCATGGATTTGAAAAAATAATTGAAGTAAGGCTATCTGATGTTTTTGAATCTGTAAAACCAGATGAAAAGTTTGATGTTGTAACTGCAAACCTTCCCTTTAGAAATAAAAAAGCCTCAGATTTTGTAGAGGCTAGCCAATGGGACACTGACTTCCAAACACACAAAAAATTTTTTTCAGGTGTTGACAGAATCCTAAAACCAAAGGGGAGGATATACATGTCTCAATCAAATTTTGGAGATGTAGATGAAATGAAAAGGCTGGCACATGATGCTGGTTTTAGTGTGAGTCCTATTGGGGAAAATAAATTTCAAAACGATCCAAGGATATTTTATGCCTTTGAGATGAAAAGAGTTTTATAAAATCTATATCTAATTCTACAAATGAAATTCAGAAATTTTGGAAAAACAGAAATTAAAGTTTCAGAAGTTGGTTTAGGTTGCTGGGCAATTGGTGGAAACCAATTTGGAAACAGCTATGGATCAACAGATGATGTTGTCTCAATAAAAACAATAAAGAAGGCTTTGGAACTTGGATGCAATTTCTTTGATACAGCAGATGTATACGGACACGGCCACTCAGAAGAGCTTTTAGGCCTTGCTCTAAACAAGGTAAGGGGACAGGTTTTTCTTGCAACAAAAGTTGGCGGGGCATACATGTATGGCGGAGATTGGGGTGGAATGAATTTTTCAGAAGAATATATCAGGTTTGCCTTGGATAAAAGTTTGCAAAGGTTGAAAACATCTTATTTGGATCTGTACCAACTTCATAATCCGCCTTTAGAACTGATAGAACAGGGCGAAATTTTCAAAGTTTTGGGCCGGCTCAAAAAGGAAGGGAAGATAAAATTTTCCGGCATTTCCATACACACATGGGAAGAAGGCGAAGCTGTTTTGAAACATGATGTTGATTCTATTCAATGTGTTTTCAATATGCTGGATCCAAAAAACTATGAGATTATAGAAGCCGCGAAGGTTAAAGGTGTTGCTGTGGTTGCAAGAGAGCCTCTGTGCAATGGTTTCTTGGTTGAAAATCCACCAAAAGGACCTTTTGAAAAAGGTGATATCAGATATCAAATGCCAAAAAATTATGTTGAAAATTTGGCAGAAGCTGCGAAAGAGTTGAGGGAAATGTTTGCACACAGAAAAGAACCACTGAGCCAAATTGCATTGAAATATGTTTTGATGTCTAAAGTTTCTGTTGTTATTCCAGGAGCCAAAACACCACAACAAGTTGAAGAAAATTTGAAGGCGTCTGACATCCCCGATTTGACTGAAAAGGATTTGGAGCTATTGGGGAGCTGAAGGAAAGCGTAAATTTTTTGTGAATCGACATGAACAAAAAACTAGCCTCCTTTTTGATTGACCTTTTGTGACAAAAGGTCAGATTTGGGTTTATTAGGGAGTTAGGCAGCGCCCACCTTAACTGGTTTTTGTGCCGACTCAATTTGATAAGGACCAAAAATATGATGCTCGGCTCTATAATTTGGAAGTCTCAATCCTGTTCCATTTTTAGGGAAGACATAAACTAGGCTTGCATGTCTAACAGGCGGAATGCACGATGTTCTCGAATTTCGATATTTGTGATATATAATTATTATCTCTGGCTGCCTCTCTGCATCTTTTTGATCTGATTTGGAAAGTGGTTCACCCTCATTATGAACATGAAAATTACAAAAATATTCTGCCATTAGCCTTCTTCTATCTGGCCTATCGTACATACAATTCATTAGTTTTTTCACTTCTAATGCTATACCAATTGCTTCGAAGGGACTCTTCCCATTTCTTTGATATTTCCACATTTTTCTTCCAAGTCTTTTCCATTCCTCTCTATTTGATGGTCGCTCTGATTCAGAATCAGCAAGCTTCTTTAGTCTTTCAAAATGCTCTTGGACATATCTCCCTTCACCTAACTCATCAACAAAAGGAACAAGGCTCTCGTGTTTTGAAGGAAGAATTCTAAACCTGAGACTTCCCTGGTCTGCAGTTAAATAAACCTCTCCACCAACTTCTGCATAATCAATAGCATCAGACCTTGCAATAACTCTACCCAAACTTCTAAATGTTCTCGGATCCTCTATCACGCCTCTCAGCTGGTCTCTGGTAAAATTCATCTACAAAATAGGAGAGAAATAATTTAAGTTTAACTCTTTTGAGATCTGAACTTGTTGCTTGAAAATTTTTATGTCTTCACTAATTTTCCAAAATAAGTCTAGCAGGGCAACTTCCACTTTTAAATAGGACCTAGAACAAATACATACTATGCGAGGGGCTAAAAAACTAAAGGGTTTAGAGGTTGGCATTGGTTTTATCATTACAATTATAATAGCAGTCATGGCTCTAGTTCTTGCAATCCAATTTTTGCAACAGGTTTTCCCACAAGTCACAACTTTGGGCCAAGATGCAATAAACACAGCAAGGAACACGCTCATAACAAAATTAGATGATCCAGATTTCCAGCAAGTGTGTACAGTGACTTTGCCAACAACAGATAGGAAAGGGGTCACAATTTCTAAAAGGACATTATCAGATTCAGAAGCAAGTGGAAGGCCATTCAAGCCTTTGATTGGTTTGAAAAACCCAACAACAGACACCAAGTGCTACAAGATGGATGTAAAGTTGGATTCTGTTTCCACATCATTGTCTCAACCATATTTTGCAAAAGATGGCTGCTTCAATGAGAATTGTCCAGAGTTTGTGGCTCTTCAAAAGAAAGCATTGGAGTGGATAAGGCCGAGTATATCTTCTGCTATCTCACTTCCTTCAAAAGGTTCTGCAAAAGATATAGACTTGTTGCTAAATGTTGGTGAAATGAAAGAAGGCGATTATACATTTGTCTTTTCTGTTTCAGAAGCTGATCCAAAAGAATCTGGAGGAAAATGCCCTTCAATTGCAGACGAAACTAAGTGGATAGAGCAACAGGTTTGCGATCCTCCTGGAAGAATCATAAGCGTAGTGGCATAGTATGGAGATTGGTTTTGCGTTTACCCTTATTTTTGCTTTGATTGTTTTAGGTGTGGTGCTTTTTTTTGGTTCAGATATGATCCAACAACTTTTAGGTTTGACAGGAGATGCGCAATTGGTAAACCAAGTAACAGAGATCCAAAAATTGTCTTGTGGACAAGCTAGGGATGACACATGTTCTGGTGGTTTGTTTTGGAGCATACTAGGAGACACAAGGCCATTTACAATCAGCATACCTGGGGGGTTTACAAAAATCTGTTTTTTGGATCCTGAATCTGATTTGAGTAGATCGACAGAAACATGGGACGGCAGCGACCGCTTGGCCAACTTAGCAATAGAAGGAAAGAAGCAAAATATTTACGGCTTCAAATCAGCAGGTGAAAACCCTGGGTTCAGAATACCTAAACTCAAACCAAGCCAAAATTTCTGTGTTGACAAAAACACTGATTTGGTTTTGACAGCTAAAGGACAGTATGTAGAGGTTTCTCAACAAGTATAAGTAGGCTCAACTAATTATTCTATTCTACAATTGTATTCCACTAATAGTTTCTCTTGGGATACCTTACCACTTTCAACAAGAACCTGTAAACCCTTTCTTTCTGGGTTATGAGGCTCTTTCTTTGGAAAGAAAGAGGGCATATATGGACGCATTTGAAGTATTCAAAATAATAATTGGGATTGTCATAGGTGTGTTTATCCTATTTTTCATGCTCAATTTCACAGGCCTCTATTCAACTTATCAACAAGAATCAATAGAGGTCACCCATCTCAAAAACTTCAAAAGAGTTTTGCAAGACGTCTACCTCTCCGACACACCAGCTGTTTTCAGGATGAAAATAGATACAGACTATAATCCTCCCAAAATATCCTTGTACACAAAAGCAGGGAATGTTTTAGATACGAGAATCCCAGTCCCATTTTTTTACAAAACAGCTGAAAAAGACAAGGATGTGATTGGTTATAGCGGTTTTGTAGACCACGGTTTCACAAAATTCAAGTTCGCTGGCGTCTTCCCTGCTAAAAATTTCTTCTTCAACATTGTACCTTTTTCAAACCAATCATTTGGAATTGTAAGCAGCCTCACCCAAATACTTCCAGGAGCCGAAGACCCGCCAATGTTCTACGGCTTTTGTTTCAACGACGATGACTATCTGTTTTATCCACAACCAAGCAAGACAGGCTTCTTGAATGACGTAAACCAAATAATAGAATACACATCAAAGATAGATCCAAACTGGAAACCAAAGGATAAAAAAATCGACTTCTGCACAAAACAAAGAGACGCGAACGATATAATAATCACAGTTACAGATCAGGAAAATTTCCCAGAAAATGGTTTCTTGGTGAAACCAGATGGAAGGTTAGGAAAAGTTTTCTTCAAAGAAAGCACACAACCTAGGGCCTTAATTTACAAAGATGAGCTTGATGTTCTTGCAGCCATTGCTGGTGGTGAACAAGCATACAAATACAAAAACACAGAGCAAATGACTTTCCTAGAAATCGCAGCAAAGTCTGAAATAGAAAGGGCAAATAACTTGGCATTTGCTTTCCAAAATTCAAAACCGCTATGCAGCAGCCTATTTGAGGACGCAAAATCTGTCCTTACAAAATTCAAGGATTCAGTAGGAAAGATGAAAACCAAATTCAACGACATGTCAACTGTTGTTGAATATTCAGATTTAGAGAATCAGGTTAAAGAAAAATACAAGGAGTTGGAATCACAGAATTGTGTATGAGCTAGCCTTTTTCTTAGAAAGAAAAAGGTTACCGTATCCAAAAAGAACTAATATAGAAATATGAAAATGAAAAAGGGACAGGGAGCAATGTTGGACGACATACTAATGGCAGTCTTTATTTTAATTATTATAGTGATGGCAGTATTTTTCGTATTTGGATTGCAGCTCGGCAGCTCGAAAACAGAGCAAACAATCGAAAGGGTCAAGGAGACAATTTTCACAACAGATTATTTTATGCAATCACCTTTGCTTTCCAAAGAGCCAAGGGTTTTGGACGATTCAAAGCTAGCAAACTTTATTTCAGACAAAGGTTGCGAAGACCTGAAAAAAATTATAGGCAAACAGAAAATGTGCATCCAAGTTGAAAAGATACTTTTGTCAGGGGAAAAAGAATACCAGTGTATAGAAGGCCAGTTTTCAGAATGCACAAAGTGGGAAATGTGTTCAAATGATTGCGTTGATTTGGAAGGAAAATCTACAATAATCGAGTCGCCTGTAAATATACATAGGGCGACAAAAAACAAAAATGAACTAGGATTAATTAGGGTAAAGTTACCAGTCGAGTGATATGAAAAAACTAAAGGCTCAGGTAAATATGATCGCAGTTGTCTTGATTTTGGTAGTTTTTTTAATCTTGGCTCTTTTTTTAGCCTCTAGCTTGCAGACAGTTGGACTAAATGAGAGGATTAATTTTTACACAAATAACTTGCTGATTTCCTTCCTGAAAACAGACACAGGGCACACAGCTAACCCACAGCAATGCGAAACAATGTCTGACCTCATATACTGCTCTGTTGTTACACCACATTTCCAATGCTCTGGGAATCCATGCGACCAAGAAGCACTGACACTCACAGATGTTTATTTGTCCAAAACAACAGAAAAATCAGGCTTTGACTACTATTTTGTTTGGGGCGACAAGAAATCAGGAAATGAAAAAATCCTTTCTGGCCAAACATTCAAATCAATAACAAGAATCGAGAAAAAACAAGGCGTGATAAACGCGACATTGTATATAGGAAAGGCGTAGGCGGAACACAGGTCCTTTTTTATTTCTTTTGGATAAAATATCCAAATCTTATGCCAGATATTGTTTTAAGCTCATCCCAAGAAACTGCACTTGCTCAGCTGCGCGAGCATCTTTCTGTAGACGATAGCCAAGATAGAAGGATTATTTTAGTTGAGAGTTTAAGTGGAGTTGGGAAAAGCACAGTAATTGAAAGGATAAAACCTGAATTTGGAAGGCACAGACTTTTACCAACAGAATATTTGTGGTATGAAGATAATTTGTTGAGAATACTGAAAGATGCAGGAGGACACATTGTTACTTCAACTAATCCATTTTATTCTCCAAAAATCAGGGCATCTGTTGCAAGAATTAAAGACCCGCAAAAATATGATATTTTTGAATATGACTGGGATCCAAACATGAATCTTGGGCTTCATTCAGTAGATGTTCAGGGAATGGATGAAGAGGAAATGAGAATGTATATAGAATCAAAAGGCCCGCATCCAATGTCTGTGGATGATCTTGTTGAATTTTCACTTGGTGTTCCTGGCCTTGCAAATTCTTTGATGACAATTCCACATATCACTCCAGAAATCGCAGCAAGGCAGGCTGCTGTTTATCTTTTTGGACAATTTGAGCATCGATGGGAAGCTGAAGAGCGAGCTGCTAGATTTCTAAAAATCCAGCCATCTAAAAGGGTCAAAAAAGCAATGACTCGAGTGCAAGACGTTCATGGTCCTGGAAAAAAATCAATCTATGATAGGCTTCCAGGTTTGAGAGCACACTACGGTATAGATGATGATGTTGATGTAGCTTTCTTGGCTCCTGAAAGTATTGGAATATACGACGAGTCTATTGGTAAACATGGGATTGGAATTTCTATATACTTTCCAAAGCTAACAGAAGAACATTTCTACACTGTCATGGAAATGTTGGGATTCAGAAGAGAACAAAAAGATTTTGGCGAAAAACATGGAAGGCCTAAGCGTTGGTTTGCTTTTGATGTTGATCACAAGGAACTTAAATTGTATGGAAGACACGCAAACGGGGAAGAATATGGAAGACTTGAATGGGAAAAACCAGAGGCCTATGTAATGAAATGGTTGAGGGAAGACTCAGATGCCGTAAGGCAATTAATTGCAGATAGATCAATTCCATTTCCACAAGAAGATGGCGATTTTTGTGTTAGGACATATGTTAACGATCATGGGGCAGCTAACTATCAACCAATTAATTTTGGATGGATGGTTGAAAGTTTTTGCCAGCAAACAGGAATACCTTATTTGGCTTTCAATGGTATGGTTGGAAAGACTTATGTCTATGATCCAAGAACACAAAGATTAAATGTATTTGATGGTGCAAAGGCTGAACAAATAAACTCTTCTTTACATGAATTAAGGATGAAGAGGAGATAGCCAGCTAAAAGTGTAGGTTCTTATTATACATATAGTATATAAGCATTCTGAGCCAAAATACAATATTCGATATGCTGAAAGGACAATCCCAACTGCTTATAGTCATCGGTATTTTGGTATTTGTGATAGTTGTTGTGCTATTTGCGACAAATACAATTAACCTCTTGCCTCCAGAACCTAAGGAAATCAGCCAACTAAAAGGGGCCTTAAAGGTTGAAGTTGACCAAAAATTAAGGGCAGATGCTTTTGAAGTTGTTAAAAAAGTCAGCGAGCAAGGAGGATATTGGCTTTCTTCTGAACAACCTCAATCTGTTTCCTATAAAGGCGCTGATGTTGCTTACTGGAGATTAGGTAACCAAAACTTAGCTAGGACGAGACAGCAGGTTGCAGCTGAAATAGCAAGAGGTTTGAGAGAATCTGTCTCTAGCCTAAACCCAGGGGATTTGTCTTCAAAGATTGGAAAAACAGTTGTAGTCGGCCCTGTCCAAGCTGCTGATGTTGTGATAAAAGATGATGAAGTTACATTGAAAATCAATATTCCTATTACATTAGAAGGCTATCCTCTTCAAAATCCTTTAGAGATTTCTGTGCCTACAAAACTAGGGCAGGCTTTGGATTTTGCAAATGATTTAATTGAAAAAGAGACAAGATCAAATGACGATTTGGAAAGCAAGCCATTTGAAAAAGCTTTGGCTGTTTCTCTTGTCAGTTACCAGTCATTAGGAATAGATGGCGGCCCTAAAGTGCCTACAATGGGTGTCTTAGAAGGTTGCGGAAAATCATTCCACAGGGATTGGTTCTCAGTTAAACCAGAAATGGAAGATCTTCTTCAAGGAGCTTTGACAAACACATTTACAGCAGGGCGGTATGTTGAAAACATAGCAGACAAATCAAGATACCCAGCAACTGTGCTTCCGGTTTACACAAACATGAAGGCTAAATTCTCTTTAGGCGAAGGATTGAATGAAAACAATTTCCAAATGGCCCCAAATCCTGTAGAAGTGAAAACATCGGTCCCTTCATATGTTTCTGTTTGCATTTCAAACCCATACAGGGTAGACTATTGGCTGCTCCTACCTATTGTTGCTGAATTAAAGGACGAAGATTTCAAGTTCCAGTTTGCTTTCCATGTTTTCTTGGTTGGATATGAACCTGGGAAAGATGACGATCTTCAAGTCAATTTAGATGGCTGGAAAGAACAGCTTTTGACATGCAAGAATGCTTTGTGTGATGCGAAAATAAAGGTTGCAGATGGTACAGGACCAGTTGAACTTGCATCTGTTTCATACTCAGGCTGCAACTTAGGTTTGACAAATACAGAAGGTGTTTTGGAATCAAAAGTACCGTGCGGTATATCGCTTTTAGAAGTCTCAAAAGGCGGCTACACCCAATTCAAAGACCTCTATAGCTCAGAGGAATTAAAAGATAAAAACATCTATTTGACTTCAAAAAAAATTCCAACGGTGAAAATCAACTTGTACAATATTATACTTCAAGAAAACAATGGCAAATACACAGTGAAGGACGTGAAGCTAAATGACAAGGAAACAACAATTGCAATAGCATCTGAAAACAAGCAGACAGGGATCACATTTTTAGAGCAAACGACAAAACCTTTCTTGGCAACAGACATTGTCCCTTCAGGGATTGTTGATCTTTCTGTGATAGTAAGGGATGGAAGGAAGACATTGGGTGGCCTACTTTTGCCTTATTATATATCTTCATACGATCAAGAAATTTGGCTCTATTCACCGATTACAGAAACTGGTTTAATCTCACAGAAGACAGATGGAGCTGACCAGGCTTCAGAGGAAGGTTCTTATGTTTTTGCACTAACTAATGTATCAGTACAATGTGGCCTGAAACTAGGCCAAACACTCCCAATATCAAACTATCCTGTTGATATTGCAACGATAAAAGGTTGTGTTGTCTAACTAGGCAGTTGGCTATTAGTTTAACTGCGTGTATCGTCAGAGAGATACAATCTCTCCAGGATGTAAGTTTCATTGAGCAGATGAACATCCAAACCAATTAGTATGAAAACACGAAGTAAGTTCGCAGCAACAATTGCAGTTTTTTGCATTTATTTAATGTTAACTCTACCTATTGCCTTTGCACAAACAACAGGCCATTATATCCAAGTTAATATCAAAAGTTCAGATGGATCCAAAACATTGGGAACAGCTAACCTCCCCTCATTTGATACACTTATTACAAAGGAAATAAAACCAGTTGAGGAGCAAAATAACATTTTCATTAAGCTTGATTTCACAGGAAGACAACACCAAATAAAGAAAGGGTATGTCTGGCTTTGCAAGAGCTCACTTATTGATTCGTGTTTGAAAGGCAATCAACCATCATATACTTTTGAAAAGTTTTTACAAGAAAAAAGAGTTTGGTCAGATGTAGGTGATTTGAGCGGTGGAGCAAACAAATTCCCACAAACAGGAAACCTGTTCACTTTGATAAACCTAAATGTAAATGGCCAAGATGTTTGGATAGGTTCATTTGATGTTGTCACAAGGACAGGTTCAAGGGTTTCAGAATTTACAACAAAATCATCAGACCTCAGCACTGTTGATGTGCTTTTGAAAGAAGATTCTTTTGCAAATATAACAAGAGATTTTATTTCAAATAATTTTGTTTTGCCAAAAAGATGGTTGAAAGAAGCAAACTCAATCATATTAGGAACAGTAAACAATAAGATACCAAAAGCAATCCAACACTTTGGTTTCCAATCAACTCAATCACCTGAAAGCTTCAATCCTCCTGGAAAGGTCCCAGGTAACTTGATTTCACCGGAAACATTCAACCAGTACGAGCTTCTTTTTGGAGAAGGTTCGCTTTCCAATCCTATCACAGTTTTCAACAATCCTTCAGGAACATGCGGCAACAACCAATGTGAATCTAATTTAGGTGAAACATCAGCCAATTGCTGCAATGACTGTAGCTGCTCTGTGCAAGGATTTGTGTGCAACAAAGATCAGAGAGACCAAAATAAGCCAGGAGTTTGTACAGACACATCAACACTCCAACTCATCAACAGAGGGGTCAAAAAAACAAACTTCAAAACATGTGAAATAGACAACAAAGTCGAAGTTTCTGTTGAAGTTGTGAATGCACCTGCTGGCACACAAGTGAATGACTTCTTTTACCAATTAGACAACAAGACAAAAACAGATATTAATTGTAACCAAGCACAGGGAACAAACAAACTCATCTACGACTGTGAGTTTACAATAGAATCTTCTGAAGATTGCAGGAGAGGCCCACCACAAACCTTGAAGAACAATGCAATTTATACAAGCGTTGTTTTGCCTGACAGTTCAATAAAGGAATTAAACACACCAATAAGCGATTTCACAATTCAACAATCATTTGAAAGCTTCAATGACATAACAGATTTCACGCAAAGAAAATTAAAGTCTACAAGTGATAGATTAGAAAAGGGTGTTAATGAAGCAGAAGACCTCATTGATACATGCGTTGGTTTCATCAAAAATGCAGTTAATTTCGCATATGTAATGGTTGCTTTCAGCCTTCTTGCTGTTGGTAAACAACTTGGTTTGGGGGAAACTAAAATTCCATTTACAAATGCTCAACCTTTCCACTGGCTTCTCGGTGACGCTCCAAAAGATACACCAGCAACAACTGCTGCAGCAGGTGGATCTAATCAACCATCGGCAGTAGTAAATATAAACCCAGCCGGACTTCAAAACTCAGCTCAATCAGCTCTTTTCGGCGCATCTAAAACATTCCTAGAATCTATTGGTGTTGTTGTTGACACTGGTTTGAGTATTTGCGAAGTTGCAAATACTTTACTTCAAGTTTATGTAAAAATATCAGAGGCTTTGACATCTTTCACAACATTTGAGGTTTGTGTAAAAACTTACCAGAACATGATTGGAAGAGGTGCATGCACAGGAAATGATCCAGATAATCCAGAAGCTTCTATTTCAGCTGCGCTTCAATGTACATCACAATTACAGCAATGTACAGGATATTTGACACAGGCATCGAGCCAACTAGATGGTTTGAGCCAACACACACAAACAGCATCTGAGAAATTTAAGAAAAGGATACCTGCAGGATCAAAAACAGTCAGCTTCTATTTAGAGGAACAAAACGCGGGGAAGGTTCAGAATACATGCGATGATAGGAATGTGCTGATTGGAATAGTTACGCAAGCATGCGAAGGCGACGCTAAAGTTTCAATGCAAAAAACATCAACAACATCAGCTGCATCTGATATCCAACTTTATACTTCAAACATAAATTCAGAGATAGCAAACATAAGGTCTTTGATCACACAGCTAACAAACACACCACCTGTTTTGAACACAGCGCAAGACACAGCAAACGTTGATAGTCAAGAAAGGAGTTTGAAAACATCTGCTGTGAACATACAAAACTATGCAGACCAAATATTCACATCATCTTCTGCTCTTCCAAATGTAAAGGCTGCGTCTGTTGAAATAAAAACAAAAGCAGGTGTGATTGTTGCTTTAAAAACAAGGGCAGATCAGCCTCCTCAACCTTTGAGAGACCAAGCAAGCACAATAAGGAACAATCTAAATGATGCAGAATTCCAAGTGAAAAAAATAGAAGACGACATTAAAGCTTCAGGCCAACCAAAAGACATCACATCGTCTGTGTATGGTCCTTGGGCAACACTAACACCAGCTTCAAACATTTTCAACGAAGGCGATGGAAGATATGTATTCACATTTGAATGTCCAGGAGTGAATGCAAAGAGCTTGCCTGTTGATTATGTCAAAGATTGTTCTGGAATAAAAAGAGCTCCACTTCAAAGCGTTGGTGTTTCAGGACCAAGTTCTAAATTCCATTTACAAATTGTTGAAGTTAAAAACGGAAACGGGGTTCCTTTGAGAAAGCAGTTGATTGGATCTGAGACAAAATACTTTACAAACACAAACAAAGTTGATGTAAAATTAAATAACATTGATGTCGAAAATCAAGCATCTGGTCAACAACAGCTTAAATCCTGCTACCTTAAGGGTGAAGCTGGCATTTTCGGCAAAGATGTTTTCAAAAACTCATTCACAGCAGCCGGAATACTAAAAGCAACAACAAGCTTTACATTAGATGACAAATACGATAAAAAAGATGTTTCACTTACATATTTCTGCGAGGGCATCAATGGAGATACAGACTCGTCAGCAAAGGAAACAATTATACTAGATAAAAGTTTAACTGATGCACAGATACAAGGCACAGTGCCGCAAGCAACTGGACAAATCCCAACAACAGGAAATGTTGTTCAAGTGAATGCAATTGCAAATGAAGTTGCTCCAGCAACACTTCAAGTCACGCTTTCTGTTGGTTCTGGAACCTTCCAGTCAAATGGTATAGACCACTGCAAAGTTAAGTGGGGAGATTCAACACCCGACACAGCTGTTACAGGAAGCGGACAGCAGGTCACGCATACCTACAACCCAGCTACTGGAAGCCCATTCGTTGTGTATGCATGCTATAAGGATGCAACTGAAACACAAACAATAACATCTGCCACAGGACCTGTTGGGAAGGGGACATTTACTTTGCCGTTTGGTGGAGCTGGTGGAACAACTCCGGCTCCAACACAACCACAAGGAAGACTAAGTCCAACAATAGTTTCAGTCAATCCTCAATCAGGTTCAACAATCACACAGGGCCAGCAATTCCCAATACAGGTTATAGGTAGAGACGATCCTGGATTATCAGTAAAAGTTGAGTATGATTTAGACACAGGGACATTTGTAACTTCACTCAATCAAATAATTGCATCTGCCAATGGTGAGTTCCAAGATACATATACAGTACCACCATTTAATACACAAGGATTGAGAACAATAATAATTAGAGTTACCGATGTTGATGGACAATCAACTAACACCACATTAAAAATAAATGTTACTCAACCATTAGCCCCCTCATCACCATCTTCTAACCCACCAACCATAGTTATAGTTTCCCCTACACAAAACCAAAATATAGAACCAAATAAACAATTTGATGTTGTTATTGATGGGTCTGATGATAGAACAGGATCTTTAGTCACACTTACACTTGATTTTGGTGCAGGAGTTAGCCAAGGAACAACATTTAGTGTTCCTGTCAATGTTAATGGAGGGTTTACATACACATATACAAACCCCGGATTCCCAACAAGCGCAGTTGGCTCAACAAAAACAATAACAGTCAAAGCAACCGATTCTACTGGACAAACAGACACAGAAACAACACGAATAGTAATACAAAACCAAGCCGTTATATTTGGTTCACAAAAAGTGACCAACTTCGGTGGTGCAAAACAAACTAACGGAGATAGAACTTTTTCATGGTCACCTCTACAAGGTGCAACAAAATACATTGTTTATGGGTCAGATAGACAAGATGTTATGAGATATCTTTTGTACGATTCAGAATCTTGGGGAGATACAATCACAAGTGGTTCATACACATTACCAAACGGTAGACTGTCAAGCAACTTACAGCTTTATTTTGTGGTTGTTGCTGAAAACTCAGCTGGAACAAAAAGCCAACTAAGCGATCGTGTTGGTCCCTTCTAAGATAAGCTTAAATGTTTTTCTTCTAATTGTTATCTGGTGATCAAATGAGGCTATTTAGATACATTGCTCCTGCACTGCTTGCTTTTCTTGCAAGTGGGGATGCAGAAGCGCAACAAGCATCTTTAACTGAAAGGGCAGTTGAGGCAAAAGCAGAAAATGGATCAACAGCAAAACTAAAAATAAGCGGATATACCTCATTGCCTATTGGAACACAGGCCAGATACTCTACTGAAATCCAAGGAAGGGGAATTGAAAGAGCTGTTTTTGTAGTTGGTGTAAACAAGTTTGAGGGGAGCATATCACAATCAAAAGCTTCAGCAAATGTGTACGAAGTTGTGCCAATTGGAGAAAGAGAGAGACAATTTGCTTGGATTAGACCAGAACAAGCCTCTAGGATTTTAGACGAATCTACAATAGCAGACTTTCCATCTTGGGTAACTGATCCAGGATATGAAAAAACAATTTGTTTTATAGAAAAACCACTTGACCAAGATGTTAGAGCACTTGTTGCAAGGGTTCCTGTCGATGTGTACAGAGATGGGGGTATCAAAGTTTATTCTGGTGTGACAATCAATGGAAGGAAGCTAAATTTATCAGAAGATCTTCCAGTTGATGTTAGAGAAACTTTACCGCGCCTTGTAAATTCCAAAAGGTTAGAAAGTGCTGAAGGTTTTGGATGGGTAAAACAGCAACCATACACTGAATCTTTTATTTTGCTTTCTGGATCTTCTTTTGACTTGTTTTACCAATCAATGGGAGACAAGGATGTTCTATCAACTGATCCTGTTAGAATGCTTTCTGTTTCTGGGACAAGGGTTTTAGCAGAGAAAGAAGGAAAACTTTGCACAGCTGATTTAGATTTTACTAGAGGCCGCCCTGTAACAGTTAACTGGACTCAAATAGTGGATAGAGGATCTATATCAAAAGTTTTCTTGTCCCCTCCTGGTGACAGTATATTATATTTAAGGGATGGAATATTGTACAGAATGCCTATTGGAGGCTCAGAAACACTTGCTAGCTACTTACACATTGATACAGATGAAAACTGGGTTCCCTGGTCTGGTGGAGAATCTCTTGTTTTCCCAGCTCAAGGGGATTTGTGGGAAGCAGACAATAGAGGGACAAGAAGATTGACAGAAACATCTGAAATAGAATCAGGACCACAAGCATCCCCACGCAACAGAAACCTTTCCTTTATTCTAAACAGCCAGATTTGGATCAGACAAACAGGTGGACAAAGACAGCTAACACAAGGACAAGGAGAAATAAAATATTCTTGGGCACCGAGAGATGATTTCTTGGCATACAGCAGAGGTGGGAGGATTTTTGTGGTAAAAACAGATACAGGCGAAGCATCAGATGTGACACCATCTGCCCATGATTTTTTTGAAGGCCCTATCTTTTCTCCAGACGAAAGACAGATTTTGTGTAGGGGAAGAAATGGATTGTATGTAATTGGCCTCTCTCGCCAATAGTTTATATACAGGATTTTCTATTATATTTCTATGAAGAAGCTAGTTTTCTTATTGTCTATACTTATTTTGGTTCCCATAGCCTCAGCTAGGTTGGTTGACAACACAAACTATGCAATACCACAAAACAGTCAGAAATGTTTTGACTTAAGTATACCAGAAGATTTTGGCGTGATAGATACAAGGGTGACATTTTCAATATCTTCTAATTGCGGCGACTGGTGTGATTTCTCAAAATCCCTACTAACAACAGACAGGACAAATCCTGTAATTATCCCAATTTGTTTAACATCAAAAGACAAAAAATCAGGTGATAGGAAGACATTTTCAGTTGACATTTCCACACAAGGTAAAAAGAAAACATATAATTTTGGAGCATGCGTGCATGATAATGCAGATAAGGATGTTGGCTCAGGAGATCCGTGTGGAATTACAAACATCAAACAAGATAACTTTGATATAACAGTTAACCCAGACCCAATATATGTAGAATCTGGAAAGTCAAAAACATATGAAATACATATAACATCACAAGAAAGGTTTAAAGTTGAAGTTGAAAGCTCAACTGGTAGGAAATGGAACGTAGAAACAAACCCCAAAAATGCAAATGGTGCAGTTGTTACAGACAACGTAGGATCAGATAAGACAGAAATTGCAATAACAGCAAGGATAACAAATAGCCAAGTTCCAGGTGACACGAAAACTATCACTGTCCCTGTTTATTTGTCAGCAGATCCGCCTCCAGGGGATTTTGCTATCTTCCTATCAAAAGAAAACACAAACACTTTGGTGAATGATCCTGTAAACTACGAGCTTGAAATAGAAAATTTTGGAGACTCAAAAGAATATACAATTCAGGTACAGGTACCAAACTGGTTTAAATCAGATATTTCAAACCTAACAAGGACAATTTCTGGAAAAGAAAAAGTAAATATACAAATTACACCAACACAGGCTATAAGCAGTGATTTTAGAATAATTGTTTCAACAAGTGGCGGTGAAAAGACAAAAGCACCTTTCATCAGTGTGAATGAAATACAATCAGACATAGGAAGGACACTGCAAACAGAAAACCCCCCTTCAAAAGTGAGAAGATGCATGAGTCAACAAAATGTTGCAAACAGGGGCAAGTCAATAGGCGACCAAGTTGATTCTTGGGGAAGTTTTTTGGACTGTACAGAAGAGCCAGAAACAGGAACAAGCCCTGGATCTCCAGGCACTCAGGGAACAGGATTGAACCCAGCTTTCATAATTATCCCTATAGTTGTGATCGCAGGCGCTGTTTTCTACTATTTCTACAAGAAGAAAAAACCAGTTGAAGAAGATCAAGAAGAGCAGTACTAAATTGCTTCTAACTGTATAAAAACAGGCTCCAATAAATATACTTATGTATAAGGGGCAGTCTCATTTTCTGATAATCATAGGCATCTTGATTTTTGTCCTAGTTGTAATTGTTTTCGCTACACAGAGCAATCTTATTTTCCCAACAGATGCTGGATCACTTGAACTGAAAAAAGCTTTGGCAGCTGAAATGGAAAATAAAATAAGAAACCAAGCACTTGATACTATACAAAAAATAGGAAAAAGAGGAGGATATTTAGAATCACCACAACTATCTACAGAATTCTCAGGTGAACAGGTCCCATACTGGCAGGTTTGCCAAAAACCTATTATACCGCCCCTAGACACAATAAAACAAAACATAAAAAATGATTTGCAGACAAAACTCAATTCAAACAAAGCCAGTGAATTCCAGGGGAAAGGAGTTGTTGTCAGCGATGTACAAAACATAGAAGTTGTTACAAGGCCAGATGATACTATCTTACGTATTTGGATGCCTACAAGGATTGAGAATATAGAACTGGACCAACCCTATCAAATCATTGTGCCACTTGAACTTGGAAAAGCCTATGATTTTGCTTCGTCTTTTATTTCAGATAACTCAAAAAACAGGCATCTAAGTAAATTCATAGCCTCGCTTTTGTACCATTCTTATGATAGATATTTACCAACAGTTGGATTGCTCACAAAATGTGGAGATAATATAATTCTAACATATGATCAGGCAAAAGAGAGAGTTCAAAATATTTTAAATTTTGCCACACTAAACATCCGATTTTGGCAACAACAACCAACTAACACAGATTATTTATCATACTACATACCAAATATTGGCGGAAAAACATTTGAAGATTTAGAAATCAGTTTTAGACAAACAGACTCTCTGGACAAAAACACATTTCAATCATCCATGAATCCAATTGTTATAGTAAATTCAAGAAACTTGTACAAAGTCCTACCATATTGCACAAAAGGATATGATATCAGATACAACATAAGGCCTTCTTTTGTTGCTTCTGTGAAGACGAAGAATAATTTTGAATTCAACTTTGGTGTTATGCCATTTGTTAAGAATTCTAGAGTTGGCCTATGTTCGGGAGTTGAAGATTTAGTAAATATAGCAGATACATGTTCTCAGGCCAAATGCGATGCTAAAGTATTAGTTGAAGGACCTAATGGATCTCCTGTTCCTGGGACAAAGGTTTTGTTCTCATCATGTAGTTTAGGAAAAACAAACGAACAAGGTATCGCTGAAGGCAAGGTCCCATGCAGTATCTCACAGTTATCTGCTTTTAACCAAGAGTATCTGCCATTTTACGATATAAAAAGCAGTCTTGATCTGAAAGACACAAAAATAACATTAAGGAAGGGTCCTCCAATAACAATACACTTTTCAAAAGCATTTGTTGAAACACAGGCAACCTCGATTTTTGGAGTAACAAAAATAGATGGCTACAAAATTACAATTGACAATAGTCCAACAGAGCACATATTCACTGAAGTCATACAAAGGGAAGGCAGTCCATGGAATACTTTTGAAACAATTATAACAAATAACAACCCGGATACTGGGCTCACAGAATCCATTATGATTGATTTCCTCCCAACAGGAAAATATGAATTCACTGTGAATTCATTTAAAAGTTTGAGACTTTACAAAAAGTTTTGCACTCACAGGAAATGGTATGATAATTCTTGTGACAGATACGAAACAATAGACCAAAACATAATTGTACCAACAAAAATCACTCGAGAATTTGAGATAAAAGAAAATACAACAGACATCTATCTAACAGCCTTCTACCCTGCCAAAAGCCAAGTTGGGGAAGCACCCGATCAATATGACTATGGCGATGGTGCAATATTTTCCCAGTGCATTTTATCTGTTTCAGAAATTGAGCAAAAATTGTGCGAGATTAAACTATGAAAAAAATAATTTTGTTAGTGTTTGCAATTGGTTTTTTTGTCAGTTTGACAAGCGTTTCTGCTGTAACACTAAATCTGATAAACGGGGCAGATAGGGAGAGTGTTCAGTTTGATAAATCGCTTCTATACAAAAAAGAATTAAACATGACTGCAGACAAAGTTTTGCTCAAAATTTTGGATGCACCAAACAAAACAGTTGAAAATGTCCTTGTCTATTTGTGCAAAAATTCGAATCCAGAAGATTGTCTGAATAAAAAACCAATAAAATACAGGAAAACAGTTAACACAGAATTCCTAAAAACAGATGTTTTGGAAAACGACAAGGGAAGTATTTTGATTTTTGTTGAATTAAAATCAGGCGATAAGTCTGGGTGGTTCTCTGACATATTTTCAATAGACAGAAGCCAATTTTTAAACTCCGAAAACTACCAAGTTGATGTTGATTTGAAGACAAATCTGAACGACACAAAATCTCTTTTATTTAATACAGGTATGATTCCATATAATTTCATAAACTCTATTCAATTCAAAGGCAAGAGTTTCTACCAATTATCAGGTATTGAAAATAAGGAAAGTTTTATTGGTAAAAAAACATTGAACTTTACATACAGTAAGTTGGAAAACTCTGTTAAAAACATAGAGGGATATTCCTTTATTTTCCCAATTGGACAAGACGCTTTGTCACCAATATCTATTTATAATCTAAAGGAAAAATGCGGCGACGCTGTTTGCGGGTTAGGTGAAAGTTATAATACTTGTTGGTCAGATTGTAGGTGCCCAGTGGGACAAGTTCCTGGAAGCAAAGGTTGTTCATCTGATGCTATAAAAATTGTTGTTGATACACCACCCCAGACAATTGAGTGTATATCAAATGATGAAGTTTGTGGACCCTTACCTTCAAATTTTACTCTAAAATTCCATTTGGAAAACGCTCCAATAGACTATAGGCAAACACAACACTTCAAACTTGGGAATAAACCATTCATTGGTGAGCTTTGCAGACCAGATACACCGCCAAGGATAGAAAAACTAGACAAAGGACTTTTCCTTTATGTAAACAACGCAACAAGCTATACATGCGATGCGCCACCTGTTTTAATCAACAATTCAGATATTGGGGAACTTGTTTTTTCAATTTACCTTTCATTATCTTACAAAACACAAAATGGCACAGAATTCAAAGAAGCAGCAGGGCAGACAAAAATAACTTACAGAGATGTGACAGCAGAAGCTCGAGCCCAGCTTAGATCACTCCAAGAAAAGTTAGATGATGTAAAAAATGTACCAAGAGATGTCAAGCATGTGATGGAAGGTGTGAAGGCAATTAGTTATGTTATGCAAGCTGTTTCAGTAGGAACCTGTGCTTGCTGCGCTGCACCCTTTTGCGGCTGGGGTGCTGCATGCAGTAGCTGTTCAGTATCTGTAAAAACAACTTTGATAACTGAGGGTATATTCCAGCTTTTGAAACTTGGGCTTGCTGAATGTACAGGTGTATACAATCCAACTGTTTTCAATATACCTGTTGGCGACACGGAAATAATAGAAGGGGGAACAGGGAGAGAATTGGCTTCTCAGGTTTCATCAACATGTAGGAAGGTCAAAAGGTTCCAAGATTTGATGAGACAATATGTTGGGGAGGCAGAGGAAAAACAAAAAATCGACTTGAAAAACCATGTACAGAATCTTGTTTGGGTAAATGGTGAAAAGTCAGGATATGCAACAGGTTACCTTTGTGAAAAAGAGAAGGCAGAAATTTACTATACATTTGACCAATTTGAATGCAAAAAAGATTTGTGGCTTAGCATGACACCTGATAGACCTGTATGCGAATGTAGTATAAACAGGTTTACAAAACCAAATCCTTTGGGAGACGCTTGTAATTGTTTTGAAAACACAACTAGCTACTCTTGGATTATAGACAATTCAACAGGAAAGCCATTTGGGAGGCAAAAATACAATACAACTGATTTCCACTTGCTCTACAATTCAACAGCTGACTTGCTTTTCACAAGCTCAAGAAAAGACCTTAACATAACACTTTACTGTGAGAGCGATATATACAAGACAATATCAGACACTCTACCGCTTGTATCCTACAAACAAACATGCGGAGTAGCAGCGAACCAGACAGGTGTGAGCATATTTAACCCTAATCCAACAACAGGAGCTTCAATAATATGAAAAAGATAATTTTTGTTTTCCTACTTGCAGTTTTGGTGCCTTCTGTTTATGCATGGGAGCCAAATTTTTATTTCACTGTTCCTCCAAATGGTGAGAAATGCTTTGACTTCAACATACCAAAAGACTTCAATACAGGATCAGAAGATAGGTATCAAATAAACATAACATCAGATCTTCCTGTTAATCTGAATTTTATTGAGACATACGCATCCACAAAAAATAATATAGATCTCCCTATTTGCTTTTCAGCAAAAAATAGGAATGAAAGTGAATTTGGATACTACAAGATTTTCCTAAAATCAAAATCAAAGGAAAGGATTTTGAAAGGTGGGATATGTATATCTAGTCTAGACGATGTCGATGTTGTAAACAAGCAAGCTGAGCCCTGCGATTTGATAAACAGCCATAATAACCTATTTTCAGCAAGCCTGAGCCCAAGCCAGGTTATAACAAGCCCTGAAAAACAAACAAAAATATCGCTCAGATTGCTTTCTTCAGAGGACATAGATATTGAAATAAGGCCTGAAACAAACATTAATTTGATTGATAAAACTCCGCGGATTGTTAGGCTTGAAAGAGGGAGAGTAAAAACAGAGGTTTTTGATTTTGTTGCTCCAAAAAAAGGAGAATATAATTTTAGTGTTGACTTAGCAGCGATAGTAAACAGGGAGTATTGCAACTTCCCTTTTTGTAAATTGAGGCTTGACACAACAGTCAGTGTAGATGGTGTTAAGAAAACTGGATGGGACATGAGTGTCTTCCCTATTTCTCATTCTGTGAACAGGCTGGAACCAACAGAGTTTCTTGTGACAATAGACAATCATGAAGATGACAAAGATTTCATAATAGATGCTATTGTTCCTCAAGGCCTTAGGACGGATTTCAGGCAAACAACAATAAATGTCAAAAAAGATGAGCAGAAAGACGTTTTGGTTAGAGTGGTCCCAGAAAACTTGGATCAAAAATTATACACACTCGCATTTACTGCGCAAGCAGATAGGCAAGAAGTTGAGCAGGCATATTTGAGTGTTGGTGAAATCATAACAGACACATGCAGGAAATTTCCTATACTTTGCCAAGGAGGGAAAATACCAAACCTTGGCGGTTGCACATTGAAAGGTACAAGTCTGATAAATACAAGCTGTCTTATTAACCAACAAACAGGGGGACCAACACCTGGTTTTAATCTGACAAATGGACAGGGGAACCAACCAACACCAGAACCAACTGGTGGAATAAATCCGCTCTTAGTTGTTATCCCAATTTTGATAATTATACTTGCATTTGTTTATTTGTTTTATAGAAAGAAATCAGAAAGCGTGATTGAGGTTGAGTAGGTTGGAAGGTGTAATCGAACGAAGAGTCTCAACGATGAGTGTCAGATACCAAAGCTGATTGAGATCAGCTTCCAACTCTTACGAGCCTCCTACTTTTCGCATAAGCCTTTTTCCCAGAAAAGGCTTACTTCTCCTCAGCTTCCTCTTCCTCGTAATACTTTTCTTCTTCTGTTTGCTCTGCTGTTTTGCCTTTCAAGAACTTTTTTTTATACACAAACAAAGCAACTGCTACAATAACTATTACAATTATTATTACAAGCGGACTTATTCCAGCTGGAACGTCTGGCAATCTTCCTAAAAGCAGTATTTGAGCTTTTGCTTTTTCCAAACTTTCCTGGGCTTGAGAATATTGCTTATTACTTATATGATTGTCAGCAGTTTGCAGGTTTAGGTCTATGCTGCTAGCCAGGCTTGAAACAACATCTTCTGAATACTTCTTTTTTAGTTCTTCTTTTGCCTTGTCAAACGTGGCTCTTGTATCTGTCAAATCTGTCTGCAGATCACCATATACCCTTATACTAACAGCAACATCTTTGTCGCCCCAATTGCTTTTTACCGTGACCTTTCCTGTATAAGTGTCAGGCGCTGTTGTTTGAAGCTTTAGTACAAGCTTTGCTTCCCCTGATGTGATCTTGTCTGTTACTGGGTCAGACTTGATCACAGAACTTGAAAGGCCTTCTCTAGCTTCTATTCCAGATATCTGGAGCTCCCCGCCCCCACCATTCCTGATTGTGATTTCTGTTCTTATTTCTTCTGAGGACAAGTATTCGCCTGACCAAATTGGATTAGATAAAACTAAAGAAGGATTACTTCCCCCAAATGCTTGGCCTGCTAAATTAATTTTTAGGTTAATTGGAACCTTGTTCAGAAGTTTTTTAGCTGCGCCTGCACCTGAATACAGCTCAAAGAAGCTGTTGATAAACATTCCTGTCCTTATGTTCTCTACTTTGACTGTGTATTTCAATGTTGCCTTTGAAGCTATTGTTGCTTTTTCCAGGACAACCTTGACAACATCTTTTATGTCATCTGCAACAACAACTGACAAGTTTGTGAATTCTTGGTTTAGGGGATTCCTTATTGAGAAATCACCTGTGTATGTTTCACCTAAACTGTGAGTTTTTTCATCTCTCGCTACATCAACATCTAGGCTTCCTGTAGAACCAGGTCCACCTAATTCAATATAATCTACAAACCCACCAGAGCCCTTGTCAGAAGAAAATTCAAAAGCAACAAAATATTGTCCGCCTGGAAGTGTTCTGTTCAAAAGGTAATCACCTGTGAATGTTCTTTTTGCTAAATCCCCTGAGTCAAAAAGTGATAGGTCTCCTGCCTTGTAAATGCTGTACTTTGGTGTGCCTGAGACAACTGCATTCTTTGCAGCAACTGTGATGAAGACGCTTCCTTCGCCTGTTTTTCCAATTTCGTGGTCAACTGTGACTAACTCTAGTTCCCCTGGATTGACTGATAGCTGCTTGACAGCAGACGACTCTTTTCCCGAGAAAGCTGTGATGTCTAGGCCAAAGCTGACACCTGCTCCGCCTTGGTCAAATGGAACATCACCACATGTTGAATCCTTTGGTGAAAAATAGCAGAGCCATTTATTTGATGAGAGTTTTTTGAATGAGCCCAAGTGAGGATCTGTAACAATGTCCCATGAAACATATGAAGGCTCTTGAAGATCTGAAGTTTCTGCAACTAGAAGAACAGGAAGCTTTGCTGAGAAATTTCCTGGAATTGTATAAACATTATTAACAACTGGCTGAGCGCTGGCTGAGATAGCTAAGACAGCTATTGAGAAAAATATTCCCAGAATTATTGATATTGAGTTCTTCATAATACTATAATTGAGCCGCTCTAGTATATATTAGTTAAAAGACTGTAGGCAAGAAGTACAGCTATTACAGCCCAATTTACAATTAGGAATTTTCTACTTTTCCAGTGCAAGAGGCCGTTTATTTTGTAGCCTAAAGGATAGAGCGGTTTGTTGCCTAGAGTTCCTTTGTGCAGAAACATGTCGAATAAAAGGTGCAGTCCCCAGCCGTATAGAAGGGGCATGTACACCGATTTTGTCAGGATTGAACCAAGGGCAAACAGGACAAAAACAGAGACAAAACTATGAGAGGAATAGTATACAGATTTTATCCAGCCTTCTCTTTCGTGAACCATCAAAAAGCCTGTCTTGCCTTTTAGCCTATCTGAGATAAACAAGAAAAAAGATGGTATGCCCCAAATCAGGTCTGGTAGAATTGAGAAGAATAGGATTTGGATAAGTTGGTTTGAAGGAACAAACTTGCCAAAAATAATAAATGACCAAACCAAGTGCGCGAAAAGATCCATGTTATTGGTTAGTTTTTGAGATTATATTGTTTGCTAAAAATAGGCTTCTTAGAAAGTAGGAAGTTATATACTCACTTAAATTATATGTTTATATGGATGCAAAAATTATCGCTTCACCGAAGATTGAACTTAAAAAATCACAAATTCCGCAAGCTGGCCGTGGCGTCTTTGCTCGAGAACCAATTAAGAAAAACAAAATAATTGAGCAATGTCCAGTTTTGGTTGTTCCCCGCAAAGACTATAAAAATCTAAAGAAAACCATTTTGCGGAATTACTATTTTATGTGGGGTAAAGTGACTTGTGGAATTTGTTTTGGTTTTGGCTCTTTCTACAATCATTCTTACAGACCCAATTCGACTTTCAAAATAGACACAAAAAACCATATCATTAGATTTGTTGCGATAAAAGATATCAGAAAAGGTGAAGAGATAACAGTAAACTATAATTACGGAGATCCAGACAGTAAAAAGCCTCTTTGGATTAAAGACATAAAACCGTGGACAGTGTAATACTTTTTTGTTATCAGACTTTTAACATCACTTAATGGATTTAAACCAAATATACAATATAGCCAATATGATCAAACTAGAAGACTTTCAGAAATTAGATTTGCGCGTTGCTCAAATCAAAGAAGTAGAAGAAATAGAAGGCGCGGCTAAATTGTATAAGCTGAAAATAGATTTAGGCTCAGAAGAAAGACAGCTTGTTGCAGGCATAAAAGCGCACTACAGCAAAGACGAGCTTGTTGGGAAAAAAATCATTGTGATTGCAAACTTGGAACCGGCAAAACTTCGCGGTGTCGAAAGCCAAGGCATGCTCCTCGCAGCTTCAACAGAAGACAAAAGTGAAGTTGTTGTTTTGACTGTGGATAAAGATGTGCCTGCTGGATCTAAAATATCTTAACTTTTTATTCTTTCTCTACAATTAGTTCTATGCCTTCTGACTTTAAGCCAAAGGTTGTTGTAGATACGCGGGAAAACCAAAACATAGTCCAACATCTCCAAGACTTTGGCTCAATTGTTGAAATAAAACAGCTGCAAGTCGGCGACTATGTTTGTTCTGAGAGAGTTGGGATTGAGAAAAAAACAGTTTCTGACTTTTTAGGCTCGATTGTTAACCAAAGAATTTTCACACAAATCACAGATTTAAAACAGTCATACGAAAGGCCTGTTTTGATGATTGAGGGCAACCCAGAGCTTTTGAATTTTGAAAGAAGTGTCCACCCAAATGCAATAAGAGGCGTGCTTTCTTCAATAGCAATTGATCAAAATGTGCCTATTCTCTGGACAGCAAACACAAAAGAGTCTGCTGGAATGATACATTGGATTGCTAGGAGGGAACAGGATGATATGAAAAAGGAGCTCCAAATCCGCGCAAAGACAACACCTTTTTCAGACGCAAGTCACCAAGAGTTTATTGTTGCTGGGCTACCAAACGTGTCAAATGTTTTGAGCAGGCGACTTTTGGCAAAATTCAAAACAGTGAAAAAAGTTTTCTCAGCAAAACCAGAGCAGTTGATGAAAGTTGATGGAATTGGCGAAGAAAAAGCAAAGAAAATTTGGGATATGCTGAACAAGGAATACGAAACAGAGAAAGAATAGCTTCTAAATCACTCAGGCTTCTCAGATTTTTCTTCGCGCAAAGAATCAACAATTTCTTCCAAATCAATTTCAACTTCTTTCCTAACTTTTATTCTATCAATCCTAGAAAGATCTTTTTCCTCCAAAAGGCGCAAATTGTTTTCGATTTGATCCAACTTTTCAAGAAGCTGTTTTTTCTCTTCACCTTTTCTTTTGAGGACCTTTTCCCTTGTCCTGTCCCACTTTTTCCTGAGCTTTCTTACC
Organism: uncultured archaeon; assembly: GCA_964410585.1. Taxonomy (GTDB): domain Archaea; phylum Aenigmatarchaeota; class Aenigmatarchaeia; order QMZP01; family JACQNV01; genus CAYPFW01. The sequence goes on from CAYPFW010000001.1 coordinate 569,371, forward strand.
CGAGCTTCGTATCCACCGAAAAAACTGAAATCCATACACTAGTATATTGTTTCCTCTATTTTAATCCTATTCTATCTAAAAGCAGATGCACAAAATATCCAAACAGCACGAAAAATGCTAGCAAATAGTTTATTCCAATAATGTAGAAAACAGCCGCAAAGCAAAGAGGCACAAAGAAAGCTAAGTGCCATTGGTGCAAAGATTTCTTTCCTCTATGTTTGAAAGGTAAGTTGGAAAATAGTATATAGACCACACTAGAACCTAAGAGAGAAACAACCAACTTAGCCTCTAATTCATAATTCAAAACCAAGAACAGCGAAACAAATGTGAGCAAAAACGACAAACCTGTGACAAAATTTCTTATTTTGGATTTTGGATGATCCAAGTCTGGGAGAAGAGAAGAAAATATCAAAAGCAAAATTGCTGCTATGCTTGCTTTTATTCCGAGAGAAAATAGATTAATGAAAATCAAGTACAAAAACAATGTTAGAGTTATGTGAATTTTCCAATTAGGCATACAATATTTATGTGGCTTGTCATATATCTAGATTTATGGAAAAGAGAGGAAAGTGGACGATAAAGAAAGATAAAAACATTTTCAAGAGTCACTTTATACAGCTCACAGAAAGCGATGTTATAACGCCTAAAAGCAAGCCTGGAAAATACATAAGCTTGAAAATAAGGGATGGGGTAGCTGTGCTTCCTGTTGACGAAAACGGCTATGTGTACCTTATCGAAGAGTTTTCTTTTGTTTTGAACAAAAGCTTGTTGACTGCACCAAAAGGCGCTATAGAAGATGGGGAAGAACCAATCACAGCTGCAAAAAGAGAACTGAAAGAAGAAGTGGGTTTTGAGGCAGAAGAGTGGAAATATTTAGGGGAAACAAAAAGACTACCAAATCTTATGGAGTGCTCTGCTCACCTTTTCATCGCTAAAAAACTGAAGAAATCAAAGATGAGTTTAGATGATGATGAAGATATAACAATAAAGAAAGTTAAATTTGAAGACGCATATAAATTGGCTTTGGAAAGTAAAATAACAGAAGATTCGAGCTGTGTTTTGATTTTGAGAGCGAAGGAGTTTCTGAAGATTTAATCATCCATCCTATATATTCTAAAATCAACAGCCAGAACGCCCTTTGTATCTGGCAAAACAAAAAGAGGATTGATGTCCATTTCATCCACATCCTCTTCAACCATTATTTTTGAAACTTTGTGAATTGTATCAACCAAAGCATCTATGTCGCATTTTGGCTTGCCTCTGAAACCAGTCAAAAGCTGCGAACCCTTTGTCTCGAAAATCATTTCTTTTATTTCGTCTTTTCCAACAGGACAAATTCTAAAAGAAACATCTTTCAAAAGTTCAACCAAAGTTCCACCAAGACCAAACATGACAACAGGACCAAACTGTGGATCTCTTTTTCCCCCAATAATAACCTCTGTGCCTGAGCCCATTTTTTGGATAAGGACGCCTTCAAACTTTACTTTGTGGATCTCTGCGTTTTGTTTTATTTTTTCAAATGCTTGAGAAACTTCATTTGGATATCTCAAACCTGTCAGAACCCCGCCAACCTCTGTTTTGTGTGAAACATCCTTAGAATCAATTTTCAAAACAACTGGATAGCCAATTTTCTCAGCAGCTTTTATTGCTTTTTCTTTTGTCTTAGCTGTTCTCTCTTCTACAACTGGAATCTCATATTTTTGCAGAATTTTCCTGACTTTTTTTTCTGGAAGGAACATAGAATATATTATTTTACCCGTTTAAATCACTTCATTGCCCAGAATTTTTTCGTCCGAACAAATGCACGTTCTGCTTCTAGGGTTTCCTTCAAAAATTCGTCATCGTTCAAAGGTTTTTGCAAGATTTTTGAGGCTGTTTGAGGTCCAACTCCCCTAGCAGCCAAACAAATTATTGCTTTTTTCCCATAGTTTTGAACAAGCGACGCTGTTGTCAGCATTTTGTCCAGCCATTTTATTTCTTGTTTTGGTATCACTTTGCCACCTTTGTAGTTTTTGATCAACTGAGAAGCTTCTTCTATGTATTTTTTAGGAACAATTGAAATCATTTTTGATTTGCACTTGAAGCATTCTGTGTATGCGTCTTTTGCAGAAACTTTTATACTCCAGCCACAGTTGCAGCAGACAAAAGCAAGGATTGTTTCGCCAAGCCTCTCTCTGAAAATATTTAGGATTTCAAATTCAGATTTTCCTGGGATAATTTCGTATCTAAATTCTAATCCAACTCTCCCAAAAGGCGAAAGGCCCTCCATTATCTCGGTTTTCAATTCTCCTTTCTTTATTTTCTCAAGGCATTTTTTTGCTTTTTCAACCTCTAATTTTTCTGTCCTTATTTCATTCAGTGTTTCATTTGCAGCAGGAGAGTTTGAATACAGTTCTATGATTTTTTTGAAATATGCTTTTCCATATTCTGCGCCTCTTTTTATTATTCCAAATCTTTTTGCGACTTGGACAAATTTGTGTGTGTATAGCTCGCCTTCTTTTATTTCAGATTCTAAAAGCATGTCGATTTCTTGGAGATTTAGGTTGTAGAAAATGTCTATGACTTTGTTGTAGATTGGCTGGGCTAGTTTTACCATTATCCTATATGCATCTGTTTTCAGGCCAACTGAACCAACTTTCTCAGCGAGCTTTGTGGACAGGGCCCTTCCTATTGTATCGTTTATCCTTGATCCAAAACAAGTATGGATGATCACACCAAATGTCTCTTCTTTTGTTATTCCGCCAATTGGACCATATTCTATCAAGATTTTTTTGTCAGTTGGGACAAACCCAAATTCGCTTTGCTCTTTGACTATTTTGTAGAGTTTTTCAGCGACGTCTTTTGAAATTGGATAATTAGTTTGTAGATGTGAGAGGATGTCAGATTTTTGTTTTTTTAGGAGGTTTTCAATTTCACCGCGCATCTGGCCAACTTTTTCTGCAACTAAATATTCTATAGGAATTAGCTCACCTTCCCATGCTGGAATAGCTGCTTCTAAGTTTGATGTTGGCTCGACAATAAGCTTGTCGCCTTCGACATCTACAACTCTCCAAGGCTGGCCTTTGCAGATAAAATATGAACCAGGAGTGCCGTGCATTGCAACAAAACCCTCATCTAAGGTGCCGATTTTTTTGTTGTTGACAATGTCGACAACTTTGAATGTTTTTGAATCTGGGATTGTAGACAAGTTCCCATAATAGTATTCCCAGGATCTTTTCCTTCTCCTTATTTTATCTGTGAGATCGAAGACCTTTGCTGGTTTTGGGGTTTCGTCTTTGTTTGGCTCATCACTACTTTTTGATTCTAATTCTTGTTCTTCGTCTTCTTGATTTTCATCATGTTCTTCGTCTTTGTTTTCTTCTATATCATTTGTATTGTAGTTTCTTTCTGGACGGTGCTCTTTCTTTTCTAAAGAAAGAGTAGCAGGCCAAACGAGCCACAACCTGTTCAAAAAATCGCATACATCCAAAAATTCTATTTCAGACAAATCGCGGAAGGGATAAGCTCTCTTGATTATGTCATAAGCTTTTTTGATTTCAATTTCATAGTACTCCAAAGTCAGACCAATTATTTGGTGAGCTAAAACATCAAGGGATTGTGTGTAGATTTTTGTTGGCTCAATTTTGTGCTCCAAGGCAAGCTTTGCAATTGCAGTTGATTCAAAACAATCATCTGTATCAGAAGAGACAATCACACCATCTGATTTTTTGGTAACTGAATGGCCCGAGCGGCCTAAACGCTGGAGAAGTTTTGTGACTTGGCGCGGAGACATGTATTGGACAATGAAATCAATTGAACCAATGTCTATACCTAATTCCAGAGAAGATGTTGCGACCAAAGCTTGGATTTCTTTTTCTTTAAAGCCTCGCTCTACATCGATTCTAACGTCTTTTGAAAGCGAGGAGTGGTGTGTTTCCAAAGAGCTCCCTAAAATTTTCATTCTCGAAGACAAAACTTCAGCAGATTCTCTTGTATTTGTGAAAATTATTACAGATTCTTTGCCTTTGATTAAATTTGAAATCAGCTGAAGGCGGGCTGTTGTTTCTGGGAGCAAATTAACTGAATGTCCTGTTTTCACATCAGCTGCTGTTGGATTTGGAGATTCGACAAATATTTTTGCTTCTCTTGTTTTTGCAACATCAACAACTTCTTCTGCGCCGATGAATTCTGCGACTTCTTTTGGCGAACCAATTGTTGCTGAGAGGCCGATGATTTGCGGTTTTTGGTGTCCTGAAGAAACAATCAATTCTTTCAGCCTTTCTAAACCAACTGAAAGTTGGACGCCTCTTTTGCTTGGAATCAACTCATGGATTTCATCAACTACTATAAATTTTATGTTTGACAAGTGTTCTCTCATCCTAGAACCAACAAGCATTGATTGCAAGGTTTCTGGCGTTGAAATCAAAACATGTGGTGGGTTTTCAACTTGCTGGCTTCTTTCATATGTTGTTGTGTCGCCGTGACGCACTGAAACTTCGAGATCCAGTTGATTGCACCACCACAAAATTCTGTCCAAAAGGTTTCTGTTCAAACTTCTCAAAGGTGTGATGTATAGAAAAGATATTGGTTTGTGTGGTTGAGAGGCTAGTTTGTCTAGAATTGGAAGCATGCAGGACTCTGTTTTTCCAATTCCAGTGGGCGCTATAATCAAAACATTTTTTCCTTCCAAAACTTTTGGTATGGAGAGCTCTTGGACTACTGTTGGCTTGCCAAATCTTTCCTTTGAAAGTTTGCCTACGTTGGATTTTAATGAGTCGAAAATATTGGTCATGTGCATCGATATAACAGTGTTATATTTTAGTATGTAAATTTTTACGCAGAATACTATTACTATCCAACTTTATAAAACTAACCAGAGGAGCTTTCCAGAATGCCACAATATCATTTCAACCTGACAGCAGCAAACTTCTTCCCATACTTCTGTTTCATCCACTTCTTTGCATCTTCCAAAACAGCTTGCCCATATTCGTTGTCAGGGACAATCGGCAAATCAACAGCCCATTTGCCCTTTTGGTTCTTTGTTTTGACAAGAATAATAAAATCAGTGTCAGCTGGCCTTGTTTTCTTTGTTGCAAAACTACCAAACAAATAAATAGAAGACACAGGAATTACCTTTTCCAATTTCTTTAGAATTTGCTGGGAATTTTTCCACATTTCTTTTCTGTATTTTGATTTGAGCAGGCTTTTTGGGATTTTGCTTTGCATAGAAGTAATTAGAAATAGAATTTTTATCTTTTTGTTAAAAAAGCCCTCAAGTAATCTAAAGGCTCGTCTGTTCCAGAAAATGTCCGCATTTGATCACCAGAATATGCCCGCCTAAATACAGGAGGCTGTTCACTTGTAGGCATGTCCAAACCTTCCAAAAAAACAAGCGATCTTTTTATTCTTTGTTCTAGTATATACATAATTTATTCCTTCTTTTCTCCACCTTCTTGTCCAGGCCTTTTGACCAATTTGATGAATTCTGTTGCAACTGTGATTGGTATTGGCATGCTTGCTTCGATAAGCTCGGCAGTGACTTCACCCTTTGCTTCGTCGACTTTTACAATTCTTCCCTTTTCGCCCTTGAAAGCGCCGCCAACAATCTCAATGATATCGCCCATGTTGACTTTGACTTTCTTGACTTCTAAAAAGTGCTGGATATCAGAAAGAGCAATTGGTTTTTCCATCAAGCTTTTAATGTGAAGCATTCCCTGGACCGTCTTGTGTATGTCTGCTATGTTTCCTTCTACAAATAAGTATCCTTTTAACTCAGCAGGATGCAAGATTGCTTTTACATCTAGTTTTTCTGATTTTATTTTAGCTTGCATTATATCTGCAACAATATCTTCTCTTCCCGATGTTGTTCGTAATGTATATATGGCCATATCTATAACGGTAATCCCCCGAAAATTGCAGCTAATCTAAATCCAAGGAAAATTGCAAAACCAATCACACCTATAACAGTTAAGCCCAGAGCGCATACTTTTGTCGTTCCTGTGAACTCTTCCTTTGTTGGCTTCCTCGCCTTTGTCCAAACGTAGCTGTACTTGATCCACTTTTCCTTTAGCGACATAACCTTTTATCCTAAAAGGTTAATCAAAACAGGAGCCTAAAATTTCCATCGTTGCGACTCAGAAATTTTTACGGCTTCCATGACTAACCACTAATATCTAAATAAATAAGACTAAGGGTATTTAAACGTTAAAATAAAACCTGGAATAAGGGCTTATCCCTTACTCGTCTACAAAATCCACACCAAGTATCTTCTCAATTTCTTTTTGTTTTTCGCCTGTGAAGGTTTTGTGAGGCCCGTAGATTTGCGCAGATTTAACACCTGTGACAATCAGCATTGTCCTCAAAGTGTCACCCATTGCCTTGTCTACTTGAGCACCCCAAATAATTTTTGCATCTTCATTTATTTTCTGGCTCACAGATTCAACAATCTCTTGGCATTCTTTAATTGTAACATCCATTCCACCTGCAACATTTATCAAAGCGCCTGTTGCGCCTGCAATGTCAAGGTCCAAAAGTGGATTGTTCAAAGCCTTTTCAACAGCTTCTACAGCTCTGTTGTCTGAATCTGATTCACCCATTCCAATCATTGCAATTCCACCAGATCCCATAACAGCTCGCACATCTGCGAAGTCTAAGTTCACCAATCCAGGTTTTGTGATTAATTCTGCTATTCCTTTAACAGCATTTACCAAAACCTCATCTGAAACCTTGAAAGCTGTTGTAATTGAAACATCTGGAACAATTTCCAAAAGCTTGTCATTTGGTATAACGATTAATGTGTCAACTGAGTTTTCCATTCCTTCTAATCCGTATTGTGCATTTGACATTCTTGACTTTCCTTCCATTTTGAAAGGCAAAGTGACAATGCCAACTGTTAAAATCCCAAGTTTCTTTGTGATGTCTGCAATAACAGGAGCTGCGCCTGTTCCAGTTCCACCACCTAAACCACATGTAATGAAAACTAAGTCAGCGCCTTCTAGGGCCTTTTTCAATTCTTCTCTTGTCTCTTTCGCAGCTTCTTGTCCTATTTTCGGATCAGCACCTGCACCAAGACCTCTTGTCAAATCTTTTCCAATCAGAACCTTTCTATCAGCATCTGTGTATAGAAGGTCTTGTGCATCAGAATTAACAGCAATTGTCTCTGCGCCAACAATGCCAATCTGCATTAACCTTGAAATGGTATTTCCACCAGCTCCGCCAACACCTACAACTTTAATTTCAGCTTTTCTTGACTCTAAAATCTTTCTTAGTTCTTCATCTTCTGGCCTTTCAGGCGGAGTAAAATTCTCAGATTGTAAACTTGCCCCATTTCCAACAGATCCTACGCTCATATTAACCCCCTATTAACCAAAGCCTAAATAGGCTTTAGCTTCTTTTACAAGAAAAATATTATTTGATCTATAGAACTATGTTTTATAAAGATATCCTTTCTCTTTCCTTTAGAAATTAATATTATTCTCTCCAATCTTTCAGTAAAACTCCGTAAATTAGATGATTGTGATCACATTCTGAATTAGGATTAATGTTTTTTATCGACCCAATTTTTTTGAACCCCAGATTTTCATAATATTTTATAGCCCTATTATTTTTTGTATCGGCGGTACACAAATACATTAATTTTATTTTCCTCGTCTTACAATACTCAACTATTTTTTTCATTAATAATGTTCCGTATCCTTTACTTCTGAAGGCTTTTCTAATTGCAAGCTCATCGACAATTACAGAATCCGTAAAAAGAGGGTCGTGATATGATTTGCTAAATGAAATATGACCAATATAGCTACCTTTCTCCTCGAGAACGAAAATTTCTTTTTTTGAAACTTTTTCATTGAAGAAACTTGTTTCCCTTTTAATATTTAATTTGGGGAAAGCCTCTTTTTGAGTTATAATAAAATTCTGTCTATCAGACTTTTTACCATTTCTTATCTTCATAATCTCTACTTGTTTTAATCAATTATATATCTTCGAACCAAATATAGTTATGAAATGGCCGTGGCTATTGGTTTTGCTTATCATACCTCAAACAGTTTTAGCAGCAAGCGTACAGTGGAACACTGAATACACAATAGATGCAACACAGGAAAAACCAACATACGAAGAGCTAGTTTCGATCCAAGCAAATAAGCCAGGATACTTTTATAAAGAATTCTCTATTACATCCCCCTTTGATATAGAAACAGCAGAAATCATTGGAGGCAAAGCATGCACCCTAGATCGGATAGATTCAAAATCCTACTTGTGTAAATTTCATGATGGTTTGTTTAGTGGTGAAGCAGTTCAAATGAGGTTCACAGGACAATGCAACTGCACCCAAAAGTCAGGCATAAGCATATTTGTCGCACTTCCCGGTTTGGCTCTTGTCGATGACATGGAAGGTGAACTCAAACAAACAATATTTTTCCCAAGAGGCTTTCAAGTTTTCAACACAACCCTAAAAAACTATAATCAAGGAACAAACTCTGTTCAATTTTCAATCTCACTATCAGCAAACCAAAATACAAAAGACATGTTTGGCAACTTGTTTTTCGATTTTAAGAAAAAAACGGATTTTTCAAAAATGAAGACAAACTCGCTTTCAAAGTTTACAATAAACTATCCTTCTGGCTTTGAGAAGGAGGCCCAAAAAATACTTCAAGACTATTCAAAATCACTTGCCTTCCTTGAAAAACAATCCAATATCACTTTAGATCATGTGACTGTGAATATAGTAAGTGATAGCAGCGAAATAGGTGATTGGGGAGGCCTCACAAGTATTTTCGAGACAAATGTTTCGTTGTTTATAGACGCTTTCGATGATACATACCTACATGAGCTCTGCCACACAACAGAGTATCCATACAAACTGCCTGCATGGTTTTCAGAAGGCCAAGCAATAACCTGCGACATTAAACTAAACAGGAATTTAGGTTTTTCTGATATTGCAAAAGAAAAAGAAGATTCTAATTCAGATGTTTCCGGCAGCCTTATTTTAGCAAACTGGAAACCAACAGAAAATTATAATGAAAACAAAGAAGAAAATGATTTAGGATACAAATACTCTTATTTATTTTTCAAGGACTTGGAAAAAAGCGGCCTTAGCAGGACTGAGTTGTTCACTGGTTTGAGGCAAAATTTTGGAAGCCTCAGACAAGAGATAAACACAGAAGAAATTTTGTGTTCTTTCAACCAAACACAACTTGGCCTGGAGCCGGTTTTCGAAAAGTATGGTTTTGAATTAGGCTCTTGTGAAAGCCTAAAAACAAAAAAAATTGTCAATTCACTTTTGGATAAAAACTTATTCTATATACTCTTAGCAGTTGTTGCAATTTTGGTTATCATTGCTATAATAAAACGCTAACTATTTGTTTTCCACTTTTTGTCTGTTTTCAATTTCTTTCTTTTCAGATTTTTCTGCAGCAGCTTTCTTTTCTTTTGCAAATTCAACATCCAACTCAGGCATCCATTTTTTGATTGCGCCTTCAATAAGCTTGTTTAGTTGGTCTGCTTTTATTTTCAAATCCAAATGTGCTTTTTTGCCTTCAACTTTAGCTGTGCCATCTATACCATATGAATTTAGAAGCTCTTTCACCTTGTTTTCATCGCTGTCTACTCTTTCCTTTATTTTGAGCCAATAGTGGAGGTCTTTGTTTGCCAAGGGATGATTGAAATCAACACGCACACGACCTCCAGAAACTGTCTGAATTTTGCAGTTTGCGCCATCAATGTTTACAAAAGCACCTGGAACAGGATTTATTTTCTGCTCAAAAAATTTGTTTATTGAAATTATTTTTACAAGCTTACCATCTCTTGGTCCGAAAGCATCTTTGTATGGGATGTCAAATTCTTTTTCCTCGCCAACTTTCATTTTTTTCAGCTCTTGTTCAACGCCTTTTATCAAAGCACCAGAATCAACAATAGCAAGCACTGGACCATATTTGTGGTCTTTGTTGTGCATGCCTTTTTCCTTTGCTAATTTTTCATCTGTCAAGTCAAAAATCTCTCCAGTGTCTTTTACCTTTCCTACATACTCGATTTTTATAAAGTCGCCTGCGTTCATCTGATAAATAGACATCTACTATTTAAAACCTTTCAGGACAATACGTAGTTATGAGAAGGGGTACTCTTGAATGGGATGAAGTGTATATAAAATATAGGCTTGATAGCACCTCTGGAAATGCATATACAGATACTCTCCGAGTACTAAAAGAAAGAGGTTATGGATTACGATCTATATCTCTGGATGGTGCAGGAAAAACAGTGTTCACACTTCAAGACGAAATAGGAAGTGGGGTTATATCTCATCTTTCATCTATCGGTATAAATCTAGTAAGGCTCTGAAATATGGTACTTGGAATAGTTCTTTCTATTGTCGCGTCTGTTCTTTTTGGTATATCTGTAGCGATCCAAAAATATTCTTTGTCTGAGATGAAGGACTTTTCAATAAAACAAATGGCGAAAAAAACAAAGTGGATTTTTGCTTTGGTTATTGGGATTATTGGTGTTGTTGCTTATTTGGTTGCTTTGAACCTAGAACCAATTTCAACTGTCCAACCTTTGACATCGCTTTCTTTCATTATACCAACAATCGCAGGGATTTTATTTTTCAAAGAAAAATTGGAGGTAAAAAAATGGGCCTTTCTCATGCTGGTTTTGGCAGGGATAGTTCTGGTTTCAATATTCTGATAGCTGTTTTTGCTGGAATACTGATTGGACTTGCAGGATTTTTGGTAAAGATAGCTTTAGGGTCAATTGTTTTGGATACTAGTTTTATTTTTTCTATCCTTCAACAACCTCTGGCTTATTTGGCTGGCCTATTTGGCCTAGCAGGATTTTTGCTTTTCCAAAAAGCACTTCACAGAGGCAAAGTTTCTTTAATTACACCAATTGTCACAGGCATGGGAATAGCTGTGCCTGTTGTTTTGGCTTTTTTGTTTTTGTCAGAAATTGTTTCAACGCTGAAAATTGCAGGGATTGTTTTGATTTTGGTTGGGGTGTTTGGGTTGAGGGATTAGTTTTTGTAAACCACAAAATAAGGTAGTTTGTCCATACCATTGTAATGGAACATTTTGTAATTTGCTCTTCTTGCAGTTGGTGAAAGCTGGTATTTTCGTAAATTTATTCTTGGGACAAACGGGTAAAATCTGATTTCCTGCTTTTCTATACCTTTTTCAGCCCATTTGAAATTAATAAACAAAGGTGGAATAAGAAATCCAGATTTCAAAACTTTGTCCATTATTTCCCAACCTGCTCCTAGAAAATGACCTGTAGGTCTTGTAGAGTTTGTTTTTATCTGTGCCCTGAAAGAGCAGCCTGTACATTGGACATCGTACAAAGGATAGTTTGAAGGTAATTGCATCAAAGGCTTTTTACAGTTCGGACATGGAACAAGCTGGACAACTTCTTTTTCTCCAAGCTTTCCTGTATCGTGGTTTTTACTCATAGAACTAAACAACCTCAATCCCAGGTTTTCCAGGCTCGGCTTTTTTGGCTCTTGGTGAAGAAGATTTATCTGAAGGCAAAATTTCAACTTTACATCCGAATTCTTTTTCTAGAATCTTTTTGTTTGCTTCCAAAATTCCCAATTCCTCTTTCTGGCTCAAAATAACTTCTGGGATCTTTGAAGCATCTTTAACCAAGGAGCCGACGAGCCCAGGAACATCCTTCCCATGTTTTCTCATTTCTTCATCTTTCATTATTTCCTTTAAAACTTCGCCTGTGTTGCGCGTTTTTTCAATTTGTTTTTTGGCGTGTTTGAACAAAGAATATTTCCACTCATCTGAAACAAACACACTTATTTGTTTTGGTTTTTCTATTTTCACTAGAGCGAGAATTTCTTTCACGTCGCCCAAAACCTTTTCAACAAAATCTTCTGCATACTCTGCTTTTTCATCTATTTTCTTTGCGTCGAACTTTGGCCATTTTTCAATAGATGCTAAAGTTTTGGTTCCTATTTTTGACCAAATCTCTTCTGATGTATGCGGAACAAAAGGATTTAGAAGCAAAGCAAGTTTTTGCAAAGATTCTTTGTAGATTTTCTCGCTTATGTTTTCCTTGTTTTTGTTTAGGAAATTTACAAAGCCCATGATTTTGTTCAAAGCAACATTGAATTGGTAGGACTCTATGCATTCTGTGACTGACTGTATTGTCCTATTCAACTTGCTTTCAGTTAGCTTGTCTTTAAGGTTGGATTTTGATCCTTGTTCAAGCAGATTGAAAATCTTGTTCAAAAACCTGAAAGACCCTTCCACACCTTTGTCTGACCACTCTAATTCTTTTTCAGGATCAGATGCAAAAAGAATGAAAAATCTTCCTGTATCTGCACCATATTTTTCTGTAATTTCATCTGGTGAAACAACATTACCTTTTGACTTTGACATTTTTGCGCCGTCTTTTGTGATCATTCCCTGGGAAAGCAGGCGAAGGAAAGGCTCATCAAAATCCAAAAGTTTCATATCCCTCAAAACTTTTATGAAAAACCTTGCGTACAGCAAATGAAGGATAGCATGCTCTATGCCACCTATATATTGATCAACAGGCATCCAGTATTTGACAACATTTTTATCAAAAACTTCATTTGAATTTGGAGAACAATATCTAAGGAAATACCATGAAGAATCAACAAATGTGTCCATCGTGTCTGTTTCCCTTCTTGCCTTCCCTTTGCATTTTGGGCATGAAGTTTGTACAAAACTTTTTGATGTTGCAACTGGATTTCCTTCTCCTGTAAACTTCACATCTTCTGGAAGCAAAACAGGCAGATCTTTTTCCGGTATAGGTTGAGTCCCACATTTATCGCAATACAAAATCGGTATAGGTGTGCCCCAATATCTTTGTCTGGAGATGAGCCAATCTCTCAATCTGTATGTTATGTGTTTTTTTCCAAAACCTTTTTTGACCATCCAAGTGCACATTTGATCGATTACTTCTCCAACATCTTTTCCATTAAACTCGCCTGAATTTTTCAATTTTCCTTTGTTATCATGTGCATTTACAGGAAGTTTTGGATCAACTCTGTCTACAACTTCTCTTAGAGATATCTTGTATTTTTGTGCAAATTCAAAGTCCCTTGGATCATGAGCAGAACATCTGATTATACCGGTACCAAAATCAAGCAAAGCAAAGTTCGCAAGCCACACAGGCATATCTTCACCTGTGAAAGGATCGACAACATACCTACCTGTAAACACACCTTTCTTTTCAAACCTCTCTGCGTTCCTTTCTTCTGTTGTTATTTTTTTTGTCTCTTCTATAAAGTCTTTGACAGATTTTTCGAATTTAGTTCCTTTAACAAGCTTTTCTACCATTGGATGTTCTGGTGCTATAACCAAGAAAGTATCAGCAAAGGACCAAGCAGGGTAAGCAGTGAAAGATGTTAGGGTTAAATTAATGTCTTTAACTTTGTGATCAATCAACATACCTTGTTTCTTCCCAATCCAATTTGTCTGCATGACCCTAACTCTTTCAGGCCAATGGCTTAGTTTAGAAATATCTTTCAATAACTCATCTGCATATTCAGTTATCTTGAAGAACCATTGCTCAAGGTTTCTTGTTTCAACCCTAGAACTGCATCGCCAACACTTTTCTTCTTCGACCTGTTCATTTGCCAAAACAGTGTTACAGGAAGGACACCAATTGACAGGAGCTGCTTTTTTGTAAGCCAGACCTTTCTCAAACATTTTCAAAAATATCAATTGGTTCCATTTGTAATAATCAGGTAAACATGTAGACACAGATTTGGTCCAATCATAGCTCAACCCAAGTGACTTCTGCTGGTTTCTAATGAACTCTATATTGTCTAAAGTCCATTTTTTTGGGTTTGTTTTATTTTTTATTGCAGCATTTTCAGCTGGCAAACCAAAAGCATCATAACCCATCGGATACAAAACATTGAAACCACTCATCCTTTTGTATCTAGCGATGCAATCACCAATAGAATAGTTCCTCATGTGACCCATATGGAGCTTTCCAGAAGGATAAGGAAGCATTTCCAAGCAATAGAATTTTTTCTTTTTTGGATCTGGCTTTACTTCGAAAATTTTTTCTTTTGCCCATTTACTCTGCCACTTCTTCTCTATTTGTTTGAAATCAAATTCTGTCATAAACTATCTTGGTTTTCTATGATAAATAACTGCATGACCATCCTCGCTTCTAATTTCAGGATTTAATCCAGCTGTTGAATACTCAGTATCTTTAATATCGTAAACAATTCTAACCTTTCTTAGAAAATTAGTATCAATACCATTCGGAAAAATAACTGTTATAACGCTTCTATCTAGCGATGGTATCACATAAGGCTTCGTAAAGTCCATAATAGGCAGTTTTTATAATTATAACTATATAAATAGTAGATTAATCGGGCCCGTAGCTCAGCTTGGATAGAGCGTCGGCTGAATAAATTTTTATTCAGGCGCAAGACTTCTAAGCTCTTAGAAGTGATGAGGGTTTACCCTGTGAAGACATCCGAATGTGACTTCAAATCACCGGGACGGTCGTGGGTTCAAATCCCTCCGGGCTCATTTCTTTTAATAAAAACTTTCTTTCTTCCAAAGTCGAATATGGCTTACAATAACCATATTTTTTCCATACAAAATATTTTGTTAAATGCTTAGGATTACTAAATCCAATCATGTTCATCCATTTTTCTAAGTTAGGCTTTCCAGAAATATAGATTCTGTGACCAATTGATGTGAAGCCTCTTTTATCATTATCTATTATATCATATTCGGTGCACATTGTAAACCCTAAAACAGATAATGCTTCACTCAGATCTTCTATTATTTGTTTACTTTTTTGTTTTATCGAAATCGTAGGATAGCAATTCATTTCTCTACTACCTTTTTTAAAAGAAATTGAAGAATCTGTATCTGCTAAACCTCTGATAAATGCCGTTTTAATTTCAGTTTCAGATTCTTGTATACATTTTGGAATTGTAGTTCTGGAAACTTTATTCCCTATTGGTAAGCCAACACTATAGTAGAAAAAATACGCAATGCACATGGAATCAATTGTTGCATATAGAGTGTTTTCTTGGTTTGAAAATCTTAACTTCAACTCCACATTAAATAATTTTTTGAATAAATTATTGAGATAATCTCTATAGTAGTCTAAATCCTCAGTTTTGTGACCACAAATAACAATTGGATGTTTATTCCGACCATCACATTTCTTATATATTCCTACATGTCCATCTCCGGTTATTATTCCAATAAGTTCTGCTAATTCTTTACTCATTTCTTTTGATAATCTTATGTCTCTTTTTATGTCACATATACTGAATTTAACTTTTGTTAAATCAAACTCCATAATATTCCCCTCCTTTCTCTGATTATAAACCAAACCCAAGGGTAGCTTTCCAATTTTCCAGAAAGCCAAAAATCGCCCTCAGTATATTGATTTTCAACTTTCCAATATTTGCCAATAACTATTCCAAAAATTCCCTGTATATCCAAATTTCCCTATCTGTTAGATCATCATATTGGTCAGAATCTAAGAGTTTTTGAACTCTTTTAATTTCTGAAAAACTTGGCTTTTGAATTTCCATAAAATCCTCCTTCAGCTGACGCCATTTTGACTTCAGCCTTCGACTTATTTTCTTACCATTTTATGTGGGTGAGGGTCGAGGAAGTTGTTAACTCCTGAGACCCTTACCTAGAAAGAAGTGGTGGTTGAGCTAACCAAAAGAAAAAAAGCGAAACCCAAAACCATTAAGAACGAGCCGAATAATGTGAGGCGAGTCTTAAGGTTTTGAACTCTCAACGGAGTTTACTAGAAGTAATTTTTGGCTCATTTTTTTCTTTTTCTTAATTTATTTCACAAAAGTAGGTTTCTCCAATTGTATAAAATCAGACGGTTCAAGGCCCATGTTAGTATCTGGAATATCTAATTTTTCCCGAGTTACAAGCAAAGTATAGTTAGGAAGATCTGCAGGAAGCTTTCTCAATTCTTCTTCAGGTTTCCTTCCTGCAAACAAGAATCGCGGTCCCTGGTTTCTTATATGAAACATTGGATTTCCAGACAAATACAAATATACATTTCTCCCAGCCTTTTGCAATCTATGCTTGAAGTGAACCATTCTTTTTCTTGTATCATTCCAACCAGGAACTGGTTCTTCTCTTCTGTGAAAAAAAGTTGGATACAAAATTAATTGGTTTCCTCTCTCTGCTGTTACTTCAGCCAATCTTTCATCCAAGTCATATGGTCTGTAAGCTACTACAGTATCACCTTCTCTAACATTGTCCCAATCTTCAAAGGGCTTTGCTACCCAATCTATATCCATGATTCTATTTTTTCTGGCAAAATCCCTTCCAAGATCTATAAGAACTTCTTTTTTATCTATTGCTACAACAGGATATTTTCCAAGTTGTGAAACAGCAAGTGCAAGAACACCAACACCACTTCCTGCATCTATTACTCTCTCTCTGCCTTTGCATATTTTAGAAGTTAGATAAGCTAAATCAATTATCTCTAGTAGAGCAGATTCTCCATGTGTCCCACCAAAACCACCAGAAGCAACATCATTTTGCATTTCATGTAGCCTTGCAAGCTTTCTAAACAACGGAGCAGGGAGCAATTTTTCCAGAACAGAAATTATATAGAATGGTCTATATCCTTCTCTTTCCCATTCTGCTCTGAATTGTGGATCTATAGCAGACAATACTCTAGAACCGTTTATATCACTAATTAAACCGTGTTGCTGGGTTCTTTCTATAACTTCTGATTCATCTGGAAGTTGGAATTTAACTGGTTTTAGAATTTCATCTACATCCAAACCATGTTCACATATTATTCCTTCTCTTATCGCTCTCCAATAAACTGTTTGTTTAGCATCAACTGCTTTTTGATATAGCCTTTTGAGTTTGGTTCTGCATTGCCCCAAACCACCTACGTGTAAGAGATCTCTGGGTTTTGTAATTGGATCAACTATGTATCTGTCTCCTGGATTTGGATACTCCAACTCTATAAAAAAGTGCATTTCTCTGTCTGTTTCAAAAGCAAGATCCAAGCTTTCTGTTTTGGGATTTGTTGCGCTCATTATTCTTGGATTGTGCTCTGAAGCTTCTTCTAAAAACCTTGGATACTCTCTACAAACATACTGTAAACAGCCTTTATACTTGTAGGTTCTCCAATTATCTCTGCTAACCAAACTTCCCACTGACATAATCAAAATAATTTGTAAGTTTTAAATTTGGATAAATTTGTATAACAGTGTTATATTTGCCTATTAAACCACTTTCCAAACCTACATTGTATGCCAAAAATAATTTTACACATCGACCTAGATTCATTCTATGCGTCTTTGGAAGAAAAGAGGAATCCAGCTCTAAAAGGAAAACCAATAGCAGTGTGCGTATTTTCAGGAAGGACAAAAGATTCAGGAGCAGTTGCAACTGCTAACTATCCAGCACGCCAATTTGGCATCCACGCAGGCATGCCAATTTCTCAAGCAAAACAACTAGGCGGCGATAAGGTTTTCTACATACCAACAGACATGGAATTCTACAAAGAAACATCAGAAAGGATAATGGAAATCCTGAGAAACTACGCGACAAAATTTGAGCAAAGAAGCGTAGATGAGGCTTATCTCGATCTTCAAGGAAAAGCAGAAGACTTCGAAGACGCGAAAAAAATTGCAGAAAACATAAAAATAGAAATCCTAGCAGAAGAAGGTCTCACATGTTCAATAGGTCTCGGCCCAAACAAGCTGGTTGCAAAAATGGCCTCTAAAGTGAAAAAACCAGACGGCTTGACAATAATAAAACCAGAAGAAGTCAAAGGTTTTTTGGAAAACCAACCTGTCAAAAAACTTTTTGGAATTGGACCAAAAACTTTGGAAATTTTGGAAAAATACAACATTAACACAATTGGTGACCTCGCCAAGTTTGATGTAAATATTCTCATTAAAGAATTTGGAGAAAACAAAGGAAAGGAACTTCGGGAAAAGGCGAATGGAATAGACGAGTCTTCAGTAGAGGAAGTTGAAAGGCAGCAAATTTCCAAACTAGGGACACTAAAAGAAAATACAAGAGATTTGGACAAAATATCTGAGAAAATAGACGAGCTTTCAGAAGACCTGAAAAAGAAAATTGAAAAGGAAGGTATTAAATTCAAAACAATTGGTGTAATAGCAATTGCAACAAATCTACAAACATACACAAGGAGCAAAACGCTTGCAGCATTTTCAGCAGACATCGAAGCTGTCAAAAAGGAGTCAAAAGAACTAATGAAAGAATTTTTAGAAACTCAAAAAGATGTCCTAAGGCGCTGCGGTATACGTGTTTCAAACTTCGAACACAAAGAAGGACAGAAACAAAAAAGTTTGTTTGAATTTTCAAAAAATATTTAAATCCAAAAATCTATTTTGTCTATGAGCGGAGAATATACAAGCAATAAAAGACCTGATTTTCCAAGGTCTTCTCAGAAGGGACTACAAATAAGAGTTGTACCAACTGATGCTGATCAAGGAATAATGTATTTCTTAGAAAGCCCTCAACAAAGGCCGCCTAGAACAGATCCTATTCAAACGGGAACATCTTATTTTAGATAATTAGCTTTTCGAAACAACTTCAAAACTAGTTTGTCCTAAACCATCTAAATATCCTTCTTTCAATGCTTCTGCAGATATTTGGAAAGTTCCTGTTTTTGAATTTCCGCCTATTTTTTTCACCCACAAATAATCGCCTGTTGAATTTGTGGTAGAAGAGTTTGAAACAACTGTACCGCTTGCGTATGTTAAATCAATGGAAACTGCAGCGCCTTCTACTGGATTTGAATTTTCTAAAACTTTGACATTTATTTCAACCTCGCTTCCCCTAAATATTGCTTGATTTTGAGTTGAAACAATAACAGTTAATTGTGCCTGTTGTTCGACACATGTTTGGGTTTCTATTGGTTTATTGGAATATGTTTCGCAATTGTTTTCATCTGAGCATGCTCTTCTTTGCTCTCCACTTTCACAAACAGACCAATCTGAACAAGACCAGTTTTCAGCACATTTTTCTATTGTTAAGTTTTCGTGGCCTTTACAACTTGGTTCACACCTTGAGCATACACCATTTGAGCAGGAATTTGTACAAGAGGAAACAACTCCATCTGGACAAGTTTTCTCTGAGTTTTTACACTTTACATCCTCGCACGGATTTTTTAGTTTGGGACTTTCCTGATTATTTTCAGTTAACCCCACTTCTGCTTGCTCTTCCATTTCAGGATCAATTGTCTCTCTTTCGGAATCTATATTTGAATTTGCAACAACATTTCCTGTTAGGCTAGGTAAAGCTGTATATGCAACATATCCTATAGCAACAATAAGTACAACTAGAGCCAATCTATTCATAGAATAGCTTTTAATTACTTGATTAATAAGTTTAGCTATTCTGCTTCTTGGACCCGTAGCTCAGCTGGACAGAGCGGCAGTTTCCTAAACGTATACCCTTCTTTCTTTCAAAAAGAAAGAAGCCTTATAACCCAAAAACGGTTTACAAAATAAGGAATATGGGGAATACTGCAGGCCGGGAGTTCAAATCTTCCCGGGTCCGCTTAACTTGAATTGTAGGTCTCCTCAGTCTTTGGAGAACCACTATTTTGCGGAGCAAAATTAGATAAATTTAGTTTCGTGGAAGGCGTAAAAATTTTTCGAAACGCAATGAGAAAAATTTTAGCCTCCTTTTTGGCTTAAGCCTTTTCTCAAAAAGGCTTATAAGCTTGCACAAAGAATAATTTAGATTGCAGTTTATCGTTGTTTCAAAGCCGGCTGTTTGATAGACGATATTAAACTATTTCAATATGGGTAGAATTATTGTGGTTTCTTCTGGTAAAGGAGGAGTTGGAAAAACAACCCTTGTTTCAAATCTATCAACTGTATTAACTGGCCTTAACTATAATGTTGTTGCAGTTGATGCAAATTTAACTACTCCTAATTTAGGGATCCAACTTGGCATTCCACTATATCCTGTCACAATCCAAAATGTGATAAACGGCGACGTGCGATTGAAGGATGCAACATACAGACACAAAGCAGGATTTAAAATCGTCCCTGCAGATATCTCTTTCACAAACATGTCAAAAGCAAAAAGAGAAGACTTCATGAGCATTTTCTATGAGCTTGCAGACGAGTTTGATTTTGTCTTAATTGATTCGGCAGCTGGTTTGGGAAAAGAAGCAAGGATTGCAATAGAGGCTTCTGATGAATTGATAACTGTTGTAAACCCAGAGCTCCAATCGCTTATAGATGCATTGAAACTTGTTAGAATAGCAAAAAACAATCAAACAGAGCATCTAGGAATTGTTGTGAATAGGGTTGGTTATGATAAAACAAGCGATGTAAAATTAAAAGAAATTGAAGAATTTTTGAATTCTCCTATAATCGGAAAAATACCAGAAGACAAAACAGTCAGAAGGGCATTGAAAAAGAAGGAGCCAGTAGTTACATTTAAACCTCACGCAAAAGCATCCCAAAGCATCAAACAACTAGCTTCTAAAATTGCAGGTGTTGAATACAAGAAAGCACCTTTCGGAAGAGTGTTTAGTTGGTTAAAGTAGCACATGATCCTTTTTCTTTCAAAAAGAAAAAGACTAAGGCTCACCCCAAAAGAAACGGTTTACAAACTATTTTTCGAAAACACACAGTTGTCTTCAGAAAAATATACATCTCTAAGCGATAAATTTAAAAGCTTTATACACCAAAATAGTCGATGGTAGAAACAAACAGACTTCAAGTATATGTTGGAGAAGGCGTAGATACAAGAACAGGCAATAGAGTTACTAGCTGCTCCGGGCGAACAGATGGAACTTATTTTTATTTTGCAACACCTCAAACAGGACAAGAAGCAGTAAGGAGACTTAGACAAACAGCCGAAGCAATTTTGACAATTTATCAAAAATAGAATGGAATTTATTCTTTTTGGAATATTTTTTTCAATTTAGTTTTAAAACTATCAAAACAATTTCTTCGATCGGAGGTTGTTATGACAACTTATTTGTTTACTTCAGAATCAGTTTCCCCTGGACACCCTGACAAAGTGTGCGACCAGGTGTCAGATGCTATTGTAGATGCTGCTTTAGAACAGGATCCGAATTCCCGTGTAGCTGTTGAAACAGGCGTAAAAGCAGGCATACATGATGATTCAACATATGCTCCTTTAGTTGCCAATTTTGGCGGGTCTGCTGCTGAGCAAATAAAGGATCATGGCACTATTGTTTTGTTAGGCGAACTCACAACAAATGCTAAATTTGATCCAATAAAAATTGCAAAAAATGTTGTGAAAGAAATAGGATATAGAGAAGGTGACGGCTTTGACTCAAAATGTTTTGTGCTTCCTTTAATTGGCAGACAATCACCTGACATTGCACAGGGTGTAAATAAAAATGATATTGATTCGCAGGGGGCGGGTGATCAAGGTTTGATGTTTGGTTATGCAACAGACGAAACACCTGAATTCATGCCTCTTCCAATTTCTTTGGCAAACAAAATAATAAGAAGGTTGGCTGAAGTGAGGGAGAAAAATATTCTATCATGGCTAAGGCCTGATGCAAAATCACAAGTCACTGTTCTATATGAAAATGGGGTCCCAAAAGAAGTCACTCATGTTGTGATTGCAGCCCAGCATTTGGATTCTGTTTCAGACGATGAAATAAAGAAGGGAATAATGGAAGAGGTTATCAGGAAGGTTATCCCTCCTCAATATCTACAAAAAACAGTTTACCACATAAATGGTACAGGACGATTTGTTATCGGTGGCCCAGTGGGCGATAGTGGTGTTACAGGAAGAAAAATTATTGTAGATACATATGGTGGAATGGGTAGGCATGGTGGTGGTGCATTTTCAGGTAAAGATCCATCAAAGGTTGATAGATCAGCATCATATGCAGCACGCTGGGCAGCTAAAAACGTCGTAGCAGCAGGACTTGCAAAAAGATGTGAAATACAAGTTGCTTATGTTATTGGAAAACCAGAACCTGTTTCTTTGAAAGTAGATACACATGGAACAGGCAAGCTTCCAGATGAGAAGTTAGCTGAAATTGTAAAGCAAGTTTTTCCTTGGAGGCCCGGAAGAATCATAGAAAGTTTGCACTTAGTTGGTCCGCAAAAACCAAAATATTTGGAAACAGCAAAATTCGGCCACTTTGGAGTCAACGGTTTTAGTTGGGAAAAACTAGACAAAGTAGATGAATTGAAGAAATTTCTAAAATAAGCTTTCAACATCAATTTCAAAACCACAAAACTTTCCAACTTCTTTTTTCTTTTAAGTTTAGCCAACCCCTAACCAAAAAATAAATAATTACTATACTTATAATCGATAGCGCAAGACTCATATAAAAACCAAAGATGCTGTTAAAACCCAACACAACAGAAGGCTTATAGATGAATAAAAAATGGAGAAGATACCCTAAAAACGCTCCTTTGCCCAAAGTTTTGAGAGGCTTAAACAGAATAAAGTTTTTGTCTTTTCTTATAATAAAATCTACAACAGCTAAAATTATAAATGAAATGCTGATATAAAAAATCATATAAGTTAGAGACCTACTGTAGTAATTTATACCAAAACCCAGAAAATGCAGAAGTAGACTTAAAATAAAAATGAAAACACCAAAACCTGCCAATATTTTTATTTTTTTGTTTAGAAAGAATGTACAAGCTATTATTCCCACCAAAATAAAAGGAAGAATACTTATTATAGAAAAATATCCCCTAAATAGAAAATTTGTTATAAATCCTAGAAACCCATCAACTGGGAATTGATAAGTAAAATTTATTATTGTTTGTTGAAACACTATAAGAACTCCTGAAATTAAGCCTAAAACCACCTTTGATTTTGTTAATAATAGCAAACTAAAAGCAACTATTCCACTCAAACCTATTCCTTGAACAACTTCTTCCCAACCAAAAAATATGGGAAAACCAAAAACAAATGTTGTAAACAAAAAACTAATTAAAACATAGCCACCGTATCTTTTTAACCCATATTTTAGCGAAGCTAATTTATTTGAGTCTCTTCGAGTTGCAGAAAAATAAACACCAAATCCTGCTATAAAAGCAAACAGACCAACACCTACACCATTTATAGGCATGTTGAATGGCTGAAAGTAGTAAGGCACATCTGTGTAAATATTTCCAATTAGGAAGAAATCCAATATCTGCCAAAATATCATTTGCAACAAAGCTATGCCTCTGAAGACGTCAACTGAAGCAATTCTGTTCATATATGCTATTGCTTTCTATGTTTTATACTACCAAAACAACATGCTAGAAGATAGCTAATAATAACAACTATTAGAATTTCTATTGGAAAAGATGTGTCAAATCCAAATATTTCTGTGGTGCTTTCCGAAATATCATCGTTTAATAACAGAGAACAAAGTCTCCAACTTTCTGAACTAGATCCTTCCGGATTTCCAAAAGAGAAGTAGGTGATCTTACAAGGCAAGGAAGGTATAAAAGAGAAAATTAAAATCAGAACTACAAATATCAAAATCTTCCATTTATTTGGTTTCAAAAAGGATTTGATTTTCATATACTTACCTTTTTCATAAAAACCATCTTCACAATATTCTATATTTGTATAATCGTATTTATTATTTACTTAGCTCTTCAATGTCTAGCTCGAATCCAACAACAGCTTTTTCCAAATTCCAATTGTTGAGAACTTGTGGATTAATTTCACCTATTAAACCAATTGTTTTTCCCACAACAACAATTTCTGCAGATCTTCCTGGGATAAAAGTAGGATGATTTGTTTTTTTCAAAATTAGTTTTTGTCCCAAATTCGAAAAGAAAGCAGATAAAATTGAAGAGGCATCTTCATATCCTATTTGTGTGTCTGTCAAAACAACAGCAAGCCTTCTCTTGTTTGAGACACCTGTTTCCTTGTTCAGCTGATCAAATAAAACAACATCTCCAACCTCAAATATTTTCTGTGGGTATTCTTGATTCTTGTTGAAAACCAAAAATTCCAAAAGGTTTGGTAAAAGTTTGTCTCTGAAAACAGACCAATTTGCGCTCACTGGATTTTCTATTTCAATGATTTTACCTTCAGGCAAATTCATTTTTTTGAACATTGCTTCTTTGTTTGTCAAAACAAATGTTAAAACTTCCTGCAAGCCCAAACCAACACAAACTTCCCTCAAAACATTTGTAAAATCCTCCAGTCTATCCCTAGAACCAACTGTCGGCAAAGTTGGTATTTGAGGCTCAATATCATTGTATCCAAAACCAATAGCTACATCTTCAACAAGATCTCTTTGATGCATAATATCCTGCCTATATGCTGGATATTCAACATGGATTTTTTTCTGATCTAGTTTTGCTGAGTATCTTCCTTCTTTCAAGAGTTTTATCATTTCTGTGTCTGAGATTTCTAAACCAAGAATTTTCCTGCAGTATTCAGGATCTAAATGCGCTTTTTTTGGAGTAAGGTTTGGTGTGGAAAGTTTCTTATCTTTATATACAATCTCAACCTCTTCTATTTGTCCTCCTCTTTCAACTAGAGCAGAAGCCAAAACATTGATTACTGTGTGGAGGCTTTTCAAATCATCACCTGTGCACTCCAAGAAAATATCTTTTGTTTCTGTTGTGACATTTCCGGCTTCATTTGAATTTGTTATCGGTTCTAATGCTAGAATTTTTCCATCTGCGTCTACCCAACAATTGAATTCTTTTAACCCATCTAACAAATAACCGTATTGTTTTCCCTTGTCGTGGTTTTGAAGAATTTCTTTTGCAGTCATTTCTTTATCAAAGCCCAAAGGCTTGAATTTTATCTCTTCAGGTTTTTTTCCGACATATTTTACTGGAAATTTTATTTTACTCAAATCATATGCACCCATTGACATTGCCTTTCTGTTTCTTCCAAATGTTCCGCCAACTTTTTCCTGTAGCTGAATCATTTGAGACAAAACATATTGGTCTATTTTCACATTTCTCACAACAGCAGCTGTGACTAAAGGATGAAAATCATCAGGTGATTCGACTACAGCTTTCCAGCTTGCTTTTTTCACAGAATATTTTGGCAAGCCTTCTTCTATTTTCAGGTGTCCTTTAAGCTCGCGCGCAATTCCTTCAACAGACCATAAGTCAGGACGGTTTGTATCTTTTACATCGACTTTTAGAGTATCTCCATCTTCACCATCTAACTCTGTCTTCGCAAACAAGAGAGCATCTTCTAACTCTTTTATTGTAAACTTCTTCCTAACCAACTTCTCTAGATCCTGTTTGCTTATGTCGAATTTTGGCATACTTCACCACTGTAAATTTTAGTTTATATGTGTCAACTTTAGTTTACATACATTTTTTCTTTTGTTGTCTCTGTTCTAGACTTATTTTTGTATAGACTGCTGCCTGCAAATCTTCAAAGAATCCATTAATAGTAGAAGAAAGCGTATGATCTCTGAACTTTTTAGGCAGCTTTGACAATCTAGGGATTTCTTTTATAATTGGTAGTTTGTTAACCATCTTCAATCTTTCCAAATGATCTCCCTCCAACCAATCCTTCCAAAATTTTATTTCATAGTCAGGATCGTCATTTTTAAAATTTTTTGATTTCATAAATTATCTTTCAAATTCAGCTTTGCACATAGGACATTTATATCTGTTATATCTTTTATCCTTATATTTTGAATAGCCATTTTTCCATACACTCTTATTGCCACATTTTACACAAGATAAGTCAATTGTTCCTAAAGTTTGCCTTTTAAGGAGCTTGTTTTTCTGATTTTGTTTATAGTAATTTATAATTTTATTCATTGCCTCGATTTTTTCATCGTGTTTTGAAAGCGGTAATAGGGTTTCTGCTAGACGAACAACGTGTTTGTGCGACATTATCATGACTCTATACATATCAAAATTGTGTAATAGACCAGATTCTCTTTTTGTATTTGCCTTTTCTACTTGATAGAGGTGCGAATTGAAACCAAATTCTTTTAAATTTTTGTGTATTTGTTCTAAAACATTTTTGTCGCATGTACCCAAACTAAAAACTAGATCTTTCCAATTTCCTTTGTATTTTTTATGCTGAGTCATTATCCAACTACCCTCAGAATCTGAATATCCCGACAAAAAATAAAAGAAACATTTCTCGTCATCCAAAATCCATTGTGGTATAGATGGCGGCTTTTCAATAATAAAATTAAAAGATCCATCAAGATAAACATAAATTCTATTAGTCCTCTCAGTTAAACCTCCTTTCTTTTCATAGCATTTAGTTGGCGCATACTTTTCAAATGCCTCTCTAAACATCTTTAGCTGAGCTTCGTGTGTAGATGTTGTTTCTACTTGTATCAGTTTACAATCCTTGCGTGCATGCAAATCTCCAGTTCTTAAACCTAGCAAATAAGCCTTTTCTTCTAAATTTCCAGAAAATTCAATTCTTATGTAATTTCTCCTATCAGAGGGTCTTCTCTTTATTGCAAATTTATCCATATGATGAATAACGGCATTCTTTGATTTCATTCCAAATACTTTTCCTATTTGAGAAAGTGACAATCCTCGATTCCAATAAAGGTCTTCTAACAGCTCTTTTGATATTTGATTTTTGTTCAACTCCATATTATACTCTCTCCTTTATGCGATTATAAACCTAACCGAAGGGGCTTTCCAGTTTTCCAGAAAGCTAAAAATATTCCCTATAAATCCAAATTTCTCTATCTGTAAGATCTTCGTCTAGTTCAATCAATTTTTGAACTCTTTTAATTTCTGAAAAACTTGGCTTTTGAATTTCCATAAAACTTCCTCCTTTGGCTAACAATCCCTTAAGAGACTTCAGCCCTTTATTCATTTACCATTTTCATGGGGCAGAGAGGGGTAGAAGAAGTGGAAACTCTCGAGACCCCTTCTTAATTGGAAGCGGAGGTTGAGACAACAAAAAGAAAAAGCGAAACCCAAAACCATTAAATGCCTAGCTGAGCGAGAGCGAAGCGGCTTTTATGGTTTTGAGCTCCCGAAGGAGTTTATCTTACTCATGATTTTTTGTCTAAGTGCATAGGTATCCGCTTGCTGCGCATATCCAAACCAACTAACACAACTTCTTTGAATATCTTCTTTAGTTATTTTGCCCTCTCTATATTTCTGTTCAAACTGTTCTATTCTACATTCCATTTTTCTTATATTTCTTTTATTCAGAAGCTTGTAGTTGTAGAAAATCCTAAAACCAAGAAATTTGACCCCTTTATGCAAAGGATAAATCTTGGATTTTTCCAGGTGTAATTGCAGATTTATTGTTTTTAGAAATTCGTTTATCTGAATCTTAACTCTTTCTAATTTTTCTTTTGATTTGTCCAACAAAACAAAATCATCAACATATCTAATATAGAATTTGACTTCCAGTTTTTGTTTTACAAAATAATCCAATTCATTCAAATACAAATTGGCGAAAAATTGGCTTGTTAAGTTTCCAATAGGCATGCCTTTGCCTGTTTCCTGTATTTTGTGATTGTCCAATATTTTCTGTATTAAGTCTAAAACTTTCTCGTCCTTTATTTTCCTTTTTATACAATACATCAAAACCTGATGATCAACTGTATCAAAGAAGTGTTCGATGTCTGCTTTCAGGACATAGCCAATAACCATGTTGTTATCTAGCGGTTTATTTAACAACCTTCCATTTTCTGAAACTTTCTTTTTGAAAACATCAAATCTTTCAACTGCTTTGCTTGAGCCTTTATTTATTTGGTTTGCATGTGAGTCATAGATGAAACTTTTCTCAAAAATTGTTTGGATAATATTGCAAAGAGCATGGTATACAACTCTATCCCTAAAATCAGAAGCAGATATTAATCTTGTTTTTGGGTCTCGGATAACAAACTGTTTGAGCTGTCTTGGTTTGTATGTTCCTGTTTCCAATTCATGTTTGAGCTGTAATAAATTTCTTTCCAAATCAAACTCAAAATCTTGGACTGATTTTTTGTCTCTTTTGCCTTTCCTTGCTTTCTTGAAGGCGAGTTCCAAATTCTTGAATGAGTAAATCTCTTTGTAAAGATTTGTGTAAAACATAGCTTTGTGAACTCAACACTGTAGACTGAAGACTCAGAACCACTTCTTGAGCGAACCCCCCCCCCCGATTAGCCAATTCACCAACGTCTTGTGTTTTGGGTTCTGAGACTAGCAAGTTTGAAACATCATTTAACAAAGAGCTTACAAACTCATATTGCCTAAAATTTAAATAAGACAAATCCTTGCAAAGCCTAAAAAGGATTTGCAGTTTCTGTATTTCGTTCAGGATTTTCTTTCTGTAGTCTCTTGTATCTTTTTCGCTCAAATCAATTATCATCTCAAGAATACGTATAGAAGTCACTTCTATCCTTTGCGAAAGAGTTTTCTGGCTTTTTGGAAATTTTGATAAAGTTGGATAAACCCATTTCTCTAAATCATACATTTTCTGGAACAAAATTTTATAGGACATATACAACACTCAAGACCCATGACACAAGACTCAACCAATTTAATAAGAAACTGCCCAGACAACTTTGATCTATTGGCAAGGAAGGAACCAAGATTAGGGATCAAGTCATAGAGTTTGTAAAACTCATATAATTTCCTGTTCCTAGGATCGTTGTTAGCGTTAACGTTGAAAGGACCGTTATGATCGTTAGACCAACGATTAACAGCAGCGATCTTGTAGCCCAGTTACCAAATACAGTTTTTTGCAAAACTGCACACCACAGCTTTAGCTTCACCTTAAAATGCTCCACTATCACTGTTGAATTTCATGGCACAAGCAATTGATTTTAAACAGACCGACGCAGATCTTGAGGCAATTATAAAGGATCTGCGTCAAACCTTTTAGCATTTATGCATGCGCACTATAACCGGGCATGTAGTTCACACGCACACTAGGGATGTGCCATTCGATCACATCTCGTGGTATGATTGTCATCGGCACTATCTCACTTGGAGATACCTACACTGGCGTTCAGTTTGACACTGATCGTGTATAGTTTATTAGAGATCAGTGTCAACCTTTTTTAGCTATCTGGGACAGCTACCTCTACAAAATGTAAAGGTAATATAGAATTAGTGATGTAATAATTTATGTTTATTCCTGACCAAGTTCTCTTAATGTTCTTTTGAGTTCTTTATTGGCAGCATCTATTTCTGCTAGTCTTTTTCTGTCAGCCACAAAAATCCTGTAATCTTTTTCTGTAACTACAACTACACCGTTTTCAGAAGCTTGGCTCGCTCCGCTCGCCGACCTACTGGCAAGGAAGGAACCAAGAAAAGGGAGCCCGCCCCTAGGAACGCCGCTAGCGTAAACGTAGAAAGGACCGCCATGAACGTAAGACCAACGAACAACAGCCGCGATGCCTTGACCTTCACTTCTTCCATAGAATCTTGATGCCTCGTTTTCTGCAAGCTCTTCTGAGAAACCCGATTTCATTAAACTTTGCACAGCTTGTTTTCTTTTTCCTAATGCAAACGGTGTCCCTGTATCTGTCCTGTACAAACCGTCAACTGTCATTAAAACCCATCTTGAATCATCATTTTCTGCAATTGGTAAAAGAATATGATAGACTTCTGACTGCTCTCCTAATTCAACTGTTCCACCTGCTATGCTAGCTGGATGAACAACCCATCGTACAGAAGCGTGGCCTTCTTTTCTTAGTGATGGATCTCCGTTATTATAATCGCAGGCGTCGTCTGTTGCTGTTCCCCTTCCTCTTTCTTGGAATAGGTCATAGACAACAATTCCAGCTTTTTGGGATTCTGAATCACCTACTGGTTTATCTGCCTTTTGTCTTAATCCTAATTCATAAAGAAATCTTTGGTCTCTCAAAGCACCAGAATATTTGTGCAGTTCAGATAATGGCTTTGATGTCCCTAAATGATTTATTTCTGTTCCTGCTTGCCCTTCAAAAACAAAAGGCCTTAACCTGTTTAAGTCTCCTAATCCATATGCCTGCACTCTAGGAACTTGTATTATTGAAGCTGTTTCTGTTGTCATAACAAATCAATAACTTATTTTGCACAGAAGGATTTATAAAGGTTTTGGTAGGTTGCTACTTGAGAGTTATATATATCGAATTAAAAAACCATCTCAGATTCTCTCAACCATTTCAAATCAGTTGAAAATAAATATCTAATATCTTTTATTCCAAGCTTGAACATTGCTAACCTGTCTATACCTATTCCCCATGCAATGCAGGGTGCATCAACGCCTAGCGGTTTTGTCATCTCCTCTCTAAACATCCCTGCCCCACCAAATTCAACCCATCCTAATTCAGGATGCTTGGCTGACATCTGCACCGACATCTCAGTAAACGGATAATAATCGGGTAAGAACTTAACTTGCGTCGCGCCTGCAACTTCTTTTGCAAACATTTCAAGCACACCCAATAAATTCCTAAAGCTTAAATTTTCTCCAACAACAAAACCCCCAGTTTGATTAAATTCTATTAAATGAGTAGCATCTAAAACATCTGGCCTAAAACACCTGACAACCTGAAAATACTTTCCTGGAACTTTTAAGTTTTTCATGGATAAAGTTTTTGGAGAAATTGCTGTATCATGTGCAACTGGCATAAGTTTAGAAGCTGTTTTAGGATTCCATGTATATCCCCACCCAGTAGACCCAGTTTTACCTCCATTTTCATGAGCTTCTTTCACTCTATCAACAAGTTTCGGATCTGGTAGATTCCCATACTTGGGTTCTTTCAAAGAATATGTTTCTGTCCAGTCTCTTGATGGATGATTTTGTGGTTGATACAAAGCATCAAAATTCCAAAATTCTTGTATTATAGACTGACCTCGTATTTCATCAAAACCTAGTTCAATTAATTTTGTTCTAACCCTTTCCAAAAACTGGTTGTATGGCTGCCTTTTTCCTGGGTAAATTTTCTTGCCGACAAACTCAACATTATATGGTCTTATTTTTGTTTTAGCCCACAAACCAGTTTTAACAAGCTCTGGAGTCAGCTTGTCAATTTCCTTTCCAATAAAAGCTTCTGCTTTTTTCAAATCATCTTCTCTGTCTTCTTTCAAAAGCTTTCTAAAAATTAGGACTTTTAATAAGTCTTCGGAAACTTTTCCACTTTCAACATCCTTCAGCGCATTTTGCAGCGAGGCATCAGGTTGTTTGACAGGAATGAGCTTTCCTTCTTTGATTTCAACCCATCCATTTTTCT